>JAZLGG010000024.1:0-18801 GCA_045616185.1 Paludibacteraceae bacterium | reverse complement strand
CGGCTGCTTTTGTATTTCTTTTTGCATTTTGCAGATTGTCAGTCAGTCGCAATGTTGAGCATTGCTCCTTCCATCCGCACCGCAAACTACTAAAAACAAATTACAAAATCATCTCGACCAATTTATAGAACCTACCTTAAGAAATAATCGTTCGAGATTTATCAAATTTTGAATTATGACGTCCCCGTCACGTCCCCGTGACGTCCCCTAAATCGCATTTGGTAATGGGTTACATAATTTGGCTATAAAATACCCGGTATTCTCCTCAAATAAGTGGACGGACACAGGCGTAGCGTCCCTATTAAGTGTAGAGCGGGAAGGGAATATGGAGAAATATTTGCATATATCAAATTTTTATGCTAACTTTGCACGCCAAAATATTAAGGGTTAACGATGCACATTTATTTTTGGATAATTAGACTGGCGGCCTTGTTCGGTCATGAGAAAGCACGTAAGATGGCGGAAGGCCAAAAGACTGTTTGGGAGGATTGTGGCCGCATGAATGAAACGGACGGGTGGATTTGGTTCCATGCGGCCTCCGTCGGCGAGTTTGAGCAGGCACGCCCCATCATAGAGAAACTGAAAGAGAAAAAACCGCAATGCAAAATACTGCTGACCTTCTTCTCTCCGTCCGGCTATGAAATGCGGAAAAATTACGACAAAGCGGACAAAGTTCTCTATCTCCCCTTCGCCACACGCGGCAACGCCAAGCGTTTTTTGGACTGCGTACGTCCCCAAATGGCCTTGTTCGTCAAATATGAATTTTGGCCGGCTTACTTGAAGGAACTACGTCAAAGAAATATACCTACCTATCTCCTCTCCGCCATTTTCCGCCCCAACCAGTTGTTTTTTAAACCTTGGGGACGTGGTTACCGTCGCCTGCTCCGTTGTTTTACCCGTTTGTATGTTCAAGACGAAGCGTCGCGTACCTTACTGGACCGCTACGGCATAACGAACACGGAGGTGGTCGGAGATACGCGTTTTGACCGCGTATCGGCCATTGCCGCTGCGGCCAAAGACATACCGGTTGTCCGTGAGTTCGTCCGCGAACAGGATAACATGCTTCTCCGCGGAACGGCTTGTCCGAAAGTGATTGTGGCGGGCAGCACCTGGCCGACGGACGAAGTATTGCTGGCGCAGTATATGGATGAACATCCGGATGTGAAATTAGTGTTGGTACCTCATGAGATAGATGAAGGGCATCTGCACCAGATTTTCCAATTGTTCAAAGGGCGGTTTGTCCGTTTCAGTGAAGCCACCCTTCAAAGTGTCGCTTCCGTCCGCATCCTGTTGGTGGATACGATGGGGTTGCTTTCTTCCATCTACCGTTACGGCCAAGTAGGATATATTGGTGGCGGTTTCGGTGTGGGTATCCACAATACACTGGAAGCGGCTGTGTACGGCATGCCGGTGATTTTTGGTCCCAATTACCGTAAGTTCCGCGAAGCCAAAGGGCTGATAGCCGCCGGCGCGGCACGGTCGGTGAAGAACTACCGCGAGTTCGCCGCAGCTATGGACGATGCGCTGGAGCGGCACGAATCGATGGGACAATACGCCCAAACATACATACAAAGCGAATTGGGCGCAACGGAAAAAATCTACAACGGGATTTTTAGTTGAAAATTTAGAGTTTAGACAGATTATGGCACAAAAACCGAGCATTCCAAAAGGAACACGGGACTTCAACCCCGTGGAGATGGCACGCAGAAACTATATTTTCACCACCATCAAAAGCGTATTTGCCCTTTATGGTTTCCAACAGATAGAAACACCTGCCATGGAGCAGATGTCCACGCTGATGGGTAAATATGGCGAAGAAGGCGACAAACTGCTTTTCCGCATCCAAAATTCTGGCGAGAAGGCGGCCGAGGCTCCGGAGAAGGGGTTGCGCTATGACTTGACAGTCCCCTTTGCGCGGTATGTGGTGCAACATCGTGACGAACTGCAGTTCCCCTTCCGCCGCTATCAGGTTCAGCCCGTGTGGCGTGCTGACCGGCCTCAGAAAGGCCGCTACCGCGAGTTCTACCAGTGCGATGCGGATGTCATCGGGACGGATTCGCTGGTCAGCGAACTGGAACTGATGCAAATCGTGGAGGAAGTGTACCGCCGTTTCGGTATCCGCGTCCGCCTGCATGTCAACAACCGTAAAATCCTCGCGGGAATAGCGGAAACCATCGGCGAACCCGACCGCATGACGGATATAACGGTGGCTATTGACAAACTGGATAAAATAGGACCGGAGGCCGTGAACGCGGAACTGCTGGAACGCGGGCTGAGTCGGGAAGCGGTGGATAAACTGCAACCTATCTTGTCCTTAACCGGCGACAACGAAACGAAATTGGCCAAGATAGCCGAAGTGCTGCAGGGCAGCGAAACAGGTTGCAAGGGTGTGGAGGAGATACAGACCCTGTTCCGCCTGTATAGTCAGTCGGGCGCCAAATCGTCTGACCGTTTTTCCGTGGAACTGGACTTGACATTGGCGCGCGGATTGAACTATTATACGGGCGCTATCTTTGAAGTCAAAGCCTTGGACGTCCAGATAGGCAGTATTACCGGCGGCGGTCGCTACGACAACTTGACAGGCATCTTTGGTATGCCGGGCGTCAGCGGAGTGGGCATATCGTTCGGGGCCGACCGCATCTACGACGTGCTGACCGAATTGGACCTGTATCCGGAAACAATGCCGGGGCAGACGCGTGTTCTGTTTGCCGCATTCGGCGAAACGGAATTGGATTTTGCCATCCGCATTGCCGGCCGTTTGCGTAGTCAAGGCATCCAAACAGAGGTCTATCCCGAACCAACTAAAATGAAAAAACAAATGGGCTACGCCGACGCCAAGAACATACCGTTTGTAGCCATTATTGGTAGCGACGAGATAGAGACAGGAATGGTCATGCTGAAAAATATGCAGACCGGTGAACAGAAACAGGTAGTGGCGGAGGCTTTGGCGGACGAATTGAATAAATAAAAACTATGGGCAATACCAACGAAGAATTTGATGTGGTGACAGCCAAATGCCGGCAGATATTCACCTTGAAGATGAAAGATTACGGTCCCAGTTGGCGAATCATGCGCCCACAAACGGTCAACGACCAGTTGTTTATCAAGGCCAAACGTATCCGTGAATTGGAAATGACGGGGGTCAACCTTGTGGGGGACAGTGTGGAAAGCGAACTGATGGCGATTGTCAACTATGCGGTCATCGGGCTTATCCAACTATCGGAAGGGTTTGCCGATTCTGTGGACATGACCGCCGAACACGCTACCGAACTGTACGACAAATGGATAGCGGCCGCCAAAGCACTGATGCAGAAAAAAAATCACGATTACGGCGAGGCATGGCGCGATATGTTCGGCACATCGCTGACCGACATCATTTTGACCAAAATCAACCGCAACAAATCCATTGCCGCCAATGACAACCGGACCCTTATCTCCGAAGGTGCGGACGGCAACTATTTTGATATGCTGAACTATGCCGTTTTTTATCTGATACAGAAAATGGAGAAAATATGACTTGTACCAACACACACATCCCGCTACGCGGAGCAGCCATCGTTGCGCATATAGCCCGCACCCTGCTCGGACTGACTTTTGTCTTTTCCGGTTTTGTCAAAGCCGTTGACCCGTTGGGGACAACATACAAAATTGAGGATTACCTCAAGGCCTTCGGCGGGTTCTTTACGGACCTCCTGCCCTTGGCGCAGGCGGCGGCCATGACGCTGATAGCCGTGGAGTTCGTGCTTGGCGTGTGCCTGCTGCTGAACGTGCGCACCGGTTGGACGGCGTGGCTGAGCCTCGCATTCTATGCCGTGATGATGCCGCTGACCTTGTATGTCGCTCTGTCCAATCCCGTCAGTGACTGCGGGTGTTTCGGGGATGCGCTGGTAATAAGCAACTGGCAGACCTTCTGGAAAAATGTCGTGCTGTTCACGCTGGTCATCGTGCTACTTTGTACCAAAAAATACGTGCATATAGCATTTATACCACAGATGGAAGCCATCATTGCTGCGGCTGCATTGGCGGTGGTGCTGGTGCTGATGTTCGTGACGCTCAACCGATTGCCGTTCATGGATTTCCGGCCGTATAAAATCGGCAATAATATCCCTTCCCTGATGGAATATCCCGAAGACGCCCAGCCGGACGAGTATGCCATTACGTTTGTCTATGAGAAAGACGGTGAACAACGGGAGTTTACCTTGGAGGACTATCCGAAAAACGATTCGTCTTGGGTCTTTGTCAGCCAGAACAGCCGCTTGGTCAAGAAAGGCTATGAACCGCCTATCCACGACTTTGAAATCGTCAATGCCGCCTATGAGGACATCACGTACGACATCTTGGACAGCGAAACGGAGGTGACATTGGCGGTCATGTACGATTTGAGCAAGACCGACCGAAAACATCTGGACCGCTTGGATGCTCTTTACCGGCAGTGCGTTGAACAGGATAAACCGTTCTATGCCGTGACGGGAAGCGGCATAGATGATATCATCGCGTTTACCTTGGAAACAGGCGCAGAGTACGAAATTTGCACCTGCGACCCCGTTACTCTCAAAACTATTGTGAGGGCCAACCCGGGTATTGTCATTATTCAAAACGGAAACATTATCGACAAATATAACTTAAAAAACAGATAACACAATGAGAACAAAAATGGTGGCAGGTAACTGGAAAATGAACAAGAACCTGCAAGAAGGCGTAGCGTTGGCTACCGAGTTGAAAGAAATGGTCAAGAACCCCCAATGCGCGGTGGTTATCGGCACGCCGTTTATCCACCTCGCTACGGTTTGCGAACTGCTGAAGGGTTCGCCTGTCAAGGTGGCGGCCGAGAACTGCGCTGACAAAGAAAAAGGTGCTTTCACGGGTGAAGTGAGTGCCGAAATGGTAGCATCCACGGGTGCCGAATATTGCATCTTGGGGCATTCGGAGCGCCGTGCTTATTATCATGAGGACTACGCTATCCTCAAAGAGAAAGTGCTATTGGCCCTTGCCAACGGTCTGAAACCTATTTTCTGCATCGGTGAAGTGAAAGAGGAACGCGAAGCGGGCCGCCAGAACGAAGTGGTAAAGGCCCAGTTGGAAGGTAGCGTCTTCAACCTCTGTGCCGAGGAGTGGAAGAACATTACGTTGGCTTACGAACCCGTTTGGGCTATCGGTACCGGCCTGACCGCCACACCGGCCCAAGCACAGGAGATGCACGCCTATATCCGCAGCCTGATAGCCGCCAAGTATGGCCAACAAGCGGCAGAGGATACTACCATCCTGTATGGCGGTTCGTGCAACGAGAAGAATGCGGCCGAACTGTTTGCCAATCCGGATGTTGACGGCGGATTGATTGGCGGTGCCAGTCTGGTAGCCGAAAAATTCATGGGTATCATCAACGCACGCTAAACACAATGGCTATAGTCCGTTCTATCAATCGTGAAGGCGAGGTCCTGACGCCCCATATAGCAGAAGACGTCTTTTTGGCGGAAACGGCGGTCGTGGTAGGCGATGTCAGTGTAGGCGAAGGCACCAGTTTGTGGTACAACAGTGTGCTGCGCGGCGATGTCAATACGATTACCGTCGGCAAACACTGCAACATACAGGACGGCGCTGTGCTGCATACCTTGTACAAAAAATCCACCATCGTGATGGGTGACTACGTGTCCGTTGGGCACAATGTCACCATACACGGGGCGCGTATCGGCGATTACGCCCTTATCGGTATGGGATCCGTGCTATTGGACGATGCCGAGGTGGGAGAGGGTGCTATCGTGGCAGCCGGGGCGTTGGTGTTGAAAGGCACCAAGATAGGTCCCTACGAAGTATGGGGCGGCGTGCCGGCCAAGTTTATCAAGAAAGCAGACCCCGAACAAACAAACGAAATCAACCGCAAGATAGCGCACAACTACGCCATGTATGCCGGTTGGTATAAAGAATAATGCACTATGTATAAACGAATCTTGCTGAAACTGTCCGGCGAAAGCCTGATGGGCGAACAGGGTTACGGTATCGACCCGAAACGGCTGAATGCCTATGCTGCGCAAATAAAAGCTATAGCCGACAAGGGAGTGGAAATAGGTATCGTTATCGGCGGCGGAAACATCTTTCGCGGACTGAGCGGTGCCCAAAAAGGTTTTGACCGTGTAAAAGGCGACCAAATGGGCATGTTGGCCACCGTTATCAACTCGCTGGCCCTATCATCGGCGCTTGAAGCCCTTGGGCAAAAAGTGCGCGTGCTGACAGCCGTGCGAATGGAGCCGATAGGAGATTTTTACAACAAACCGAAAGCATTACGTCTGTTTGCCAAAGGCAATATCGTTATTATGGCCGGCGGTACGGGCAACCCCTATTTCACCACCGACACGGCTTCTGCACTCCGCGCCATCGAGATTGAGGCCGACATCATGTTCAAAGGTACGCGCGTGGACGGCATCTATACCGCCGACCCGGAAAAAGACCCGACAGCGACCAAGTTTGCCGAAATAACCTACGATGACATTCTCGCCCGCGGACTCAAAGTGATGGATTTGACCGCCATCACGATGTGCAAGGAGAACAAAATGCCCATCTATGTGTTCAATATGGACACCGAAGGCAATCTGATGAAAGTAATACAGGGTGAACCGATTGGCACCCTTGTCAAACCTTAATATCAATCACCTTAAAACAATACACGCTATGATTGAACCGAAAAAGATTCAGGCCGATGCGGAAGAGATGATGCAATCCGCCGTAATGTATTTGGACGATGCGCTGGCGCATATCCGTGCCGGCAAAGCCAGTCCCCGTATCTTGGATGCGGTCAAAGTGGATTACTATGGTACACAGACGCCTTTGAGCAACGTGTCCACCATCACCACACCCGATGCACGGACCATTCAGATTCAACCGTGGGAAAAACCGATGCTGTCCGTTATTGAACGTGCGCTGATTAACTCCAATATCGGTCTCGCGCCTAATAATAACGGCGAAGTCATCCGCTTGATTATTCCTCCCTTAACGGAAGAACGCCGCCGCGACCTTGCTAAACGGTGCAAAAACGAGGCCGAAAATGCCAAAGTAAGCGTGCGTAACGCCCGCCGCGATGCCATCGAACTGCTGAAGAAGCAACAGAAAGAAGGTCTGCCCGAAGATGCGGAAAAAGATGCAGAAAATGAAGTGCAGAAACTGCACGACAAATACATCAAGCAGGTGGATGACGTGTACGCTAAAAAAGAAAAGGAGATAATGACCGTTTAACGCGCCGCCGCGTCTTTTGTTGCCATCCGCCGCTTATTGGTCATATTATTGTTGTCGGGTTCCCTCTGCTCGTATGCGGCTATTTTCGTGGACAGCCTGATGGACCTGCCCGCCATGGGAGTGCCTATAATCAATTATAGTCCCGAAACAAAATGGGTGTTTGGCGGTGCGGTGCAAAGTTATTTCCGCACACCGGGGCAAAGCAAGACCTCTATTGTACAGGTGGACGGGGCCTATACCTTGCAAAAGCAATGGTATCTGAATGCCTCAGGAAATATCTATTTCGGCGGAAAGACACCGTGGCAGTTGCAGTTTACAGGCGGGTATCGTGATTATCCTGACTATTTCTACACCTTGGGCAACGGTTACGACGGTTTGCAGAAAAGCGGTAAGCGCTACAACAGTCGGCGGGGTAAGTTCAATATCCAGCCGCTTTTTCTTTTGCCGCATGACTGGTCTGTCGGTCCGGTGGTGGATTTTATTGCGGAGCGGTACGAGTGGCCTGAAGAGGTAGCCGACACTGTCCGCAACCGAAACGACATCCTGATGTGGGGGCCCGGCGTTATCGTACAGTACGACTCGCGGGATATTCTTTTCTTCCCTTCCAGCGGGTTGTTTTTCAAATCAACCATTATGTACTACGAACCCGCCTTGGGTTCCGATTGTCGCTTGGTGAATCTGTCGGCCGACATCCGGCAGTTCATTCCAATACCGCTGAATAAAACGCATACTATGGTGATTGCCTGGCAATTCAAGACCCAATGGGCCTTATCCTCTTCGCTGCGCGATATACCTTTTCAGATGCTCCCCACACTGGGCGGACAGGATTTGGTGCGCGGTGTCCGTACCGGTATGTACCGCGACAACGCGTTGATGGCTTTGCAGACGGAGATAAGGCTGCCTATTTGGAGTATCCTGCATGCCACCGTGTTCGCCGGCATCGGCGATGTGTACAACACGGAAGACTGGCACTGGACAACCCCGAAAGTGGGTTACGGACTGGGGCTGCGGCTTTGCATCAATCGGGCTCAAGTGAACATTCGGTTTGATGTCGCGCGCAATAATATAGATAAGGCATGGGACAATTGGGATAATTATTCGTTTTATCTGACAGCAACAGAGGCTTTTTAGATAGGTTCTAATAAGATGCAGGGATTGGTTATCAAGAATACGGGTAGCAGTTACGCTGTTTTATTGGACGGCGGAATGACACGGGAATGCCACATTAAGGGCAATTTCCGTATCAAGGGCATCCGCAGTACCAATCCGGTGGCAGTGGGTGACCGTGTGTCCGTGGAAGCATTGTCGGACGGCACGCATTGGATTACCGGCATAGAGGACCGCCGTAACTATATCGTCCGCCGTTCCACCAATCTGAGTAAAGAAACCCATATTTTGGCAGCCAACTTGGATAGAGTGGCGTTACTGGTTACCTTGCAGCATCCTGTCACCAGCACCGTTTTCATTGACCGTTTCTTAGCCACGGCGGAAGCGTACAGTGTGCCGGCTGTGCTTCTTTTCAACAAGACCGACCTGCTGGACGAAGAGGGTCTGGCGGAATTAGCGCGGTTGACCGCGTTGTACGAAGGCTTGGGCTACCCAACCTACTCCATTGCCGCCAAATTTATGGACCGTGGCCAAACGGACCATTTGCTGCACGTTGTTTTTGCCGGCAAGACGACCTTGCTTAGCGGCAACTCGGGTGTCGGCAAATCCACTCTGCTCAATGCCCTGTTCGGTGCGGAGATGACACGAACCGGCATCATCTCATCGGCACACGACAAAGGGATGCACACCACCACTTTTTCGCAGATGTACCCTCTGCCGGCGGACCGGACCGGACAGAATGGCTGGATCATCGACACTCCGGGTATCAAAGGGTTCGGGGCGGTGCAGATGACCAAAGAGGAGGTAAGCCACTATTTTCGGGAGATTTTCCGTATAGGTCAGGAGTGCCGTTACAGCAACTGCCTGCATACCGGTGAGCCCGGATGCGCGGTCCAACCGGCAGTGGTACGCGGAGAGATAGCCATGTCGCGGTTTGAGAGTTATCTCAGCCTGTTGGGTGACTGCGAGGAAAGCAAATACAGATAAATTCATTTTTAAGGTAGGTTCTACAAATTGGGTCGAGGCGATTTTGGGGTTTGTGTTAGGTAGGTTGTTGCGCAGAGCGAAAGAACAATGCTCAACATTGTGATTGAGTGATAAACAACAAGATGCCAACAATAACCCAAAAGCGACCGAAACCCGAATAGAACTACCTGAGAAATAATAAACCAAATTTATAGAACATACCTTTATAAATGAATCTGATTAACCTGTTATTGAGTATCGTTGTCAGCGCAAGCATCGACTCTACCACCCTCAGCTTGGGTGACCAGACAGACCTGCATCTGCGTGCCGTATTTGCGCCGGAAGAGCATGTGTCGTTCCCCGTGTACGGCGAGACCATCATACCCGAAGTGGAGATTGTGGACCGCACCATCATTGACACCGTGCGCCTCAACGACGGACGGGTTCAGATGGACCAGTACCTGACCCTTACGTCCTTCAGAGACTCACTGTTCTACATTCCTCCCATTCCTTTCGTATCCGGCGGCGACACACTCTATTCGTCCCCTCTGTCGCTGAATGTTATCCAGCCGTTCGAGATGGACACCACCGAGGCCATTACGGACATCAAACCCGTAATGAACGCGCCCGTTTGGGTGTGGGGCACCCTGCGCTGGATACTGCTCGCCTTGCTTGTCATCGCCTTGGGAACCGGCATTTGGTATCTGTCCAAATATCTTGCCAAGCGGAACAGCACCGATGAGGACAATCGTCCCAAAGAGCCCGAACGCCCCGCCGAGGAGATAGCATTGGAGCGACTGGACGCCATCAAAGAGGCTAAGATTTGGCAGGAAGGACAAGTGAAAGAATATCACACGCAACTGACCGATGTCATCCGCGAATACATCGCCCGCCGTTTTGACGTACGCAGCACCGAAAAGACGAGCGATGAAACGCTGAATGCCATGAAACCCTTGCTGGCCGACAACAAAGAACTCTATCAACGGCTGCAGAAGATGCTGTCGCTGGCCGACCTCGTGAAGTTCGCCAAATGGAACACCCTGCCCGACGAAAACGAAAACAGCCTGAATGCCGCCTATCGCTTCGTACACGAGACAACTCCCGCAGAGACGGCAGACGACCAACCAAACAACCTTAAAACCGTGCAATCATGACCTTTGCCAATCCCGGATATTTATTTTTGCTGTTGCTGCTGATACCCGTTGTCGGGTGGTATATCTACCGCCTGCGCAACGCGGACGCCAGCCTGCAAATCAGTTCCGCCTCCCCTTTCGCACATCGTCCCAAGACACTGCGCTTGTATCTGTTGCATATCCCCTTCATCCTCCGCGCGGTTTGCATCACATTGCTGTCGCTGGCTCTTGCCCGTCCGCAGACCAGCAACCGTTGGCAATCCGAATCAACCGAAGGCATCGACATCATGATGGCGTTGGATATATCGGGTACTATGCAGGCGGAGGACCTCAAGCCCAACCGTCTGGAGGCCGCTAAAGCGGTGGCGACAGACTTTGTCATTGCCCGTCCCAACGACCAAATCGGTTTGGTCGTTTTCGCCGGCGAGAGTTTTACGCAATGTCCGCTGACAACGGATCACGCCGTGTTGGTCAACCTGTTCAAGTCTGTCAAGTTCGGCATGATAGAGGACGGCACCGCCATCGGTCTCGGTCTCGCTAACGCGGTAAACCGGATGAAAAACTCGCCGACCAAGTCCAAAGTGGTTATACTGCTGACGGACGGCAGCAACAACCGCGGCGACATCGATCCGCTGACGGCTGCGGAGATAGCCAGAACCTTCGGCATTCGCGTATATGCTATCGGCGTGGGCAGTCACGGCGAAGCGCGCGTGCCTGTACAGACACCCCTCGGCGTACAATACATGACCATGGATTCGGAGTTCGATGAAACCACCCTGCGGAACATTGCCTCCACCACCGGCGGCGAGTACTTCCGCGCTACGGATAACAACTCGCTCAAATCCATCTACGAACAAATAGACCAACTGGAAAAAACCAAACTGCGCGTGCGCGAGTTCTCCAAACGCAGCGAGAATTTCGCCCCGTTCCTGGCGGTGGCGCTACTTTGCCTGCTGCTGGAAATACTGTTGCGCCATTTCGTGCTGCGTACGATGACGAACTAACCTACCGAAAAAGAAAGGAAAAACTATGTTTCGATTTGCCAATATAGAATATTTGTGGCTGCTGCTGAGCATTCCCGCCTTTGAGGCCGGGTATATTCTCCTCAACCGCCGCAAACGCCGCCAATTAGCGGAGTTCGGGGACCCCGAACTGGTGAGCGGTCTGATGCCCAATGCATCGCATATACGCCCCATAGTGAAATTCTCGCTGATGACGGTCGCCCTTGCACTGCTTATCCTCGCGGCCGCACGTCCGCAGTTCGGACAAAAAGAGAAGACCGTGAAACGACAAGGCATCGAGGTGATGATAGCATTGGACATCTCCAACTCAATGATGGCCGAGGATGTGGCGCCCTGCCGTCTGGACCGCGCCAAACAGATGCTGAGCCGCATGATAGACAAGATGGTGGACGACAAAGTCGGCCTGGTGGTCTTCGCCGGCGAAGCCTACACCCAACTGCCCATCACCTGCGACTATGTGTCCGCCAAGATGTTCCTCAATACCATCACGCCGGACCTTATCAAGACCCAAGGCACGGCCATCGGGGACGCCTTGCATACCTCCATCCGTTCCTTCGGCAGCGATGACAGCCAGGCAAGCCGTGCCATCGTACTCATAACGGACGGCGAGAACCACGAAGACGATGCCGTGGCGGCAGCCACGCAAGCCAAAGAGAAAGGCATACATACCTTTGTTATCGGTATCGGCAAGCCGGAAGGTAGCCCCATTCCTATTCCGGGTACCGGCAATTTCCGCAAGGACCGCGAAGGCAACGTGGTGGTCAGCCGCCTCAACGAGGATATGTGCCGTCAGATAGCCCAAGCCGGCAACGGCCTGTATGTGCGCTGCGACAATACGAACACTGCCATGAAAGCCCTGCAGAAAGAGTTGGACACTCTCGCCACCCAAGAGATAGAGACCAAGATATATGCCGATTACAACGAGCAATACCAGTCATTCGCCCTGATAGCGCTCCTGTTGCTGGCGATTGAGTTCTTTATCTTCTCCCGCAAGAACAAAACACTGAGCAAGATGAACCTGTTCGCCGAAAACAAAGCACTGAAAACCTTGTTCGTGCTGACAGTATTGTCCGCCTCACCGTACACTGACCTGTTCGCCCAACAGGAGGCCCCCGACATACGGCACGGCAACCGCCAATACAAGAAAGAGAACTTCACGGATGCCGAGACAGACTACCGCCGCGGACTGGACAAAAACAACCAATCGGCCGTTGCACACTTCAACCTTGGTGACGCCCTCTTCCGCCAGAACAAATATCCGGAAGCCGCAGAACAGTTCGCCGAAGCCGCTAAACTGCAAGACCCGAAAAAAGACAGCAAGAAATTGGCACAGACCTACCACAATCTCGGCAACGCCCTCTACGGGCAACAGCAGTACGACAAGGCCGTAGCAGCCTACCAAAACGCACTCCGGCTTAACCCCAAGGACGACGACACCCGCTATAACCTGATAAAAGCCCTGCAGATGCTCCAACAACAGCAACAACAACAAAACCAAGACCAGAACCAACAGAACCAAGACAAGAACCAACAACAGCAGGAGCAACAGGAACAGCAGCAACAGCAGCAGAACCAAGACCAAATGGACAAGGAGACCGCCGAGCAGATACTGCAAGCCCTTGAACAGGACGAACAAGACACCCAAGAGAAACTGCAACGCCAGCAGGGGTCCAAACGGCGTGTCGAAAAAGACTGGTAAATTTATCATTTAGATATGACATTCAAACATTTAGTATTTTTCATCACTACCCTACTGCTATCCTCTGCACTGATGGCCGAGGATGTCAGTTTCCGTGCCTCCGCACCGTCACAAGTAATTGCAGGACAGCCTTTCCAACTGACCTATACCGTCAATTGCCGCGCCCGCGACCTGCGTGCGCCGGAGTTCACGGGTTTTGACTACTTGGCGGGGCCTTACACCTCACAGTCGTCCTCAACCTCCTTTGTGAACGGCAAGCGTTCCTCGTCGTTCACCTTGACTTACACCTATACATTGCGCGCCTTGCAGGAGGGTACCTACACCATCGGTCCGGCCACCATCCACGCGGACGGCGATGACTACAACTCCAACGGCGTCCGCATCACGGTCCTGCCGCCGGACGAGCCGCAGGAACAAAGGACAATGAGCCGTGAACAAGAGACAAGGAATCAAGAACGGCGGCAGACAGCCGATGAACCGGCTTACGCCTCGGATAACGCTTCCGCGGACAACCTGTTCATCCGCACCATCGTGAGCAAGACGCACGTACACGAGCAGGAAGCACTGACATTGGCCTACAAACTGTATTTTGCGGGCGTGGATGTAGCCCAGTTCACCAACAACACCCGACTGCCCGAATTTACGGGTTTTCTCAAACAGGATTTGGAGCAGGGGGAGATACAGACCGAACTGGAACATTACAACGGACGCAACTACCAAACGGCCGTTCTTTACCGCACCCTGCTCTATCCGCAACATTCCGGTGATATCAAGATAGACCCCGCATCCTTTGAGGCGGTGTTGCGTGTAGCGACCCGCGCCCAAGTACGCTCCATCTTTGACGATTTCTTCGGCTCGTACACGAACGTCACGAAAGGACTGACCGCACCGGGTGTCACTGTTCACGTGGACGCCCTGCCCGGCGGCAAACCGGCCGGATTTAGTGGCGGCGTAGGGCATTTCACCCTGCAGTCCTCCATCTCGTCCACCTCACTGCAAGCCAACGAGGCCGTGACCGTCAAGTTGGTAATACAGGGCTCCGGCAACATGAAACTCATCAAGACCCCCGACATCGACTGGCCGGAAGGGTTCGAGACCTACGACCCGAAGGTAACCAACAACTTCAAGACCACTGCATCCGGCATGTCCGGCACCAAGACAATTGAGTACCTGGCCATCCCGCGTGCCGGCGGCGACTATATCATCCCAGCCGTGCAGTTCTCGTACTTCGATATCCAGGACAACGCCTACAAGACCCTGACGAGTGACGAATACACGCTGCACATCGCCCGCGGATTGAACGAAGAGAGCAATCCCGCTGTGGTGCAGAATTATGTGAACAAAGAGGACATCAAACAACTGGGTACCGACATCCGCTTCATCCACAGTCTGCCCGTTTCTCCGGTGGACACCATGATGTCCGCACCATCCTCCAGTTTGTCCCTATTCACCTACGGATCGCGCTCAATAGCGCTGTTCTTCCTGCTACCGCTGTTCGCGGCCGTCGTCCTGTTCATCGTCTTCCGCAAACGCATCCGCGAGAATGCCGACATCACACGTGTAAAGTACAAAAAAGCCAACAAAATAGTCCAAAAACGTCTGAAAGTCGCCAAGAAACTGCTGACCGGCAACCAAAAAGAGGCGTTCTATGAGGAGATAGAGCGTGCGGCGTGGCAGTACCTGAGCGACCGTCTCAGTATCCCGACCGCCAATTTAAGCAAAGACAACATCGCCGGCCTGCTCCGCCGCAAGAACATTAGTGAGGACCTTATCCGGGAAGTAACCGATGTACTGACTACTGCCGAGTTCGCACGCTATGCTCCGTCCGACGGCAGCAAAGCGATGGATGAACTATACGACAGAACAGCCGAACTTATCAACCAACTTGAAAACCAACGTATATGAAACAATTTATTTTCTTTATAGCCCTATTGGCCGGCACCTGCGCCGTGGCTCAGGTGCAACCGGCTACCCTGCCCGCAGCAGAGTCCGACCTCGGTTTCTCCTTCTATTCCCAAGGCGATTTCGCGAACGCTGCCGACTATTACCGCCAACTGACTGTCCATCAGGACCGTATGACACGCAATCATTTGGCCGAAGCGTGGTATAATTTGGGTAATGCTTGTTTCAAGCAGGGCGAACTGGCGCAGGCCATCCTGTCCTACGAGCGGTGTCTGCGCCTCAATCCACGACATAAAGACGCTAACTATAATCTCGCTTTTGCGCGCACGCGCATTGTGGACAATATTGAGGACAACCGCAGTTTCTTCCTGTCCGGCTGGCTGGAAAGCCTGCGCAACCAACTGCGCGAACAAACGTGGATGCTGTTGGCAGTCGTCTTTTTCCTGCTGACATTGGCAGGGGTGTTGATTTTTGCCTTGAGCCGCGAATCCGCATTGCGCAAGACGGCGTTCTACATTGCGTTGATTGCCCTCGTCCTGTCGGTGTCGTCGTTGGCCAATGCCGGCAGTCTGCACCGCCGCGACAACCGTCGCGCCGAAGCCATCATCACACAAGGCATCGTCAATGCCAAAGCCTCACCCGACCGTTCGGGCACCGAACTGTTTACCCTGCACGAAGGGACAAAAGTGACTATCCACGAAACTATCGGAGACTGGTGCAATATCCACGTTGGCAACAACATCGGCTGGATTCCGTTAGCCTATCTGGAAAGGATATAAAACTCGGAACAACTTGTTGCAAACGGTTTTTCCGCCTTATTTTCGGCCGCACAGGATTTTGTACGGACAGAAAGCATAACACTTTCCTTCCGCCACCTGCATAGCCGTTTGTTTGCCCTTTGCGTCCGGTATATTTTCCGTCTTTATATTGAGAAAAATCTCCCGCAACTTGTCTGCCAATTGGTTCTTAAATATGTCAGCAACCTGCGCTACGGAAACTTTTTGTCCGTCTTGCTCAATCGGCCGGCAGACCTCTTTCTCCTTGGGATAATAGATCACCGGCAGGACATCCGCTGCACGCCCTTTCTCGGCGGCATAGACGATAGCGTACAACAGAAGTTGCAACTGATACCCCGGATTACTGTTTTGTTGGAACAACTCCTCCACGGTCTTGAACTTAACGGCATTGTCGCGATAACTCCCCGTCTTGTAATCGACGATGCGCAGTTGTCCGTTCACACGATCAATGCGGTCAATAGTCCCTCCTACCGACACATCCCCCACTCCGGGAACCGGCAACGACATGTAATGCGGTTGCTCCAATTCCAAGATAACCAATCCGTCTCGGGCCAGTTCGCGGTCCGTACGGATGACAGACAGGACATAACGGACAATGACTTCGTTCTCCAAGGAGTGCTGTTCCTTGACATAGCGCACTGTCCCGTCCTCCGAACGGTTTTCCTCATTCAAACCGTCATAGGCTCTGTCCAAAGCATTCTTTACGGCCTGTTCATCGCAATGTTTCAGCATGGTACGCAACGCCTCCTGCTTGTCCTCACCGACATAATCGTGATATAGGATTTCGATGGTGCGATGGACAAAAGTACCTAATTCGGCGCGGGTAAAGATACAGTCGCTGCTCTCGGGCTCGGCAATAGCCAACGTATAGTGCAGATAATGCTGCATCGGGCATTCCAGATAAGTCTTGATAGCCGATGGCGAAGCATGCAGACGGTCTTTATCGGCCAAGCGGCAAGCCGTCAAATAATTCGGGCGCATGACATCGAACAACGGCAAAACGACGGTATGCACCGTATTGTTTTCCTTCAATACCTCACGGTGCAGACGGAAACAGTTATTGTCCGCCAACATTTGCACCACAAACTGGGACTTTTCCTTTCGGTCCGTCTTGCTCTCACTATCGCAGCACATCACGGTAATTTGTTCGGCACGCTTCATCAGACGGAAAAAGTTATAGGCGAATACATCGGTGGCTTCGTCCTGCGTTTCCAAACCGAAGGCCTTCCGCAAATAATACGGGATATAGGATGTATCTGTCTTGATACGCGGCACGATGCCTTCTTCAGCATTCAGTATCAGCAGGTTATCGAAATCCAACGCACGCGTTTCCAACGCGCCGATAATCTGTATATCCGCAATCGGTTCGCCGTGGAAAGGTAGCATAACGGTTTCCAAATAGCGGCGCAGCAGTAGCCGCAACGTGCGCAGGTTCCTGATATCTCCCTTCAACTCTTCCGCCACAATACGCCGGAAGCAGTTGACAGCGGTCCGCAAACGGTAGAACGACTCCTGCACCAATAAATCCTGCCACTGTATCGGCCGTTCATCCGATTCGTCGTCCGGTGTTTCAAATGCCGGTGCCTCCCGCATCACGGCCTCCAGCATACGGTCAACAACTTCTGCGTAGGTTTCCCCTTCGCGGGCGTCATGCGACCGGTCCTCCAGATAAGCCATTGCCTGATGAAAGACCTTGGTATCACGCAGAGGGAAGCCCTTGGTGATATTGATGTCCTTAAAGCGACCGTCCGTATCGGCGGGCAAAGCATAAAGAACTGCTTCCAACATGGACTCGTCGTAGATGACGACACCCGTGCGGTCACCTTTGTGATGGTGATCCATGAGCCATGTATGAACATATTGCGCCTGAGCCGTAGTGGACGAAGTAGCGATAACATGCACCTCCTTGGGTTGCCACGGTTTGGGAGTCAGGCAATTAGCCACTATCTCGTCCTCTGCATTCCGGCGCACCCAGTAAAAAGCCTTCGGATTGACCGTAAAGGAATCGCAAACGGGATATTCCCAATAGAAAAGCGCCTGTTCCATACTTTGGAGGCGTTTCATCAGTTCCAGTTCTCCGGGCACCAGATAATTGAACCCGACAAACACGAAACGTTTGCCCTGCCGTTTAAGCCGTACGCTATCCGTTTCCCAATCCGTCAAGACGCGTTTTAGCCGCGCCCCCTCGTAGGTGTATGCCCCCAATGCCTGTTGGAAATCGTCATACAATTGCGGCAGACGGCTCCATACGGCCTCGAATACGGCGCGTTTGGAGGCTGCCGTCACCTGCATGGGATGAATGGCCACCAAGTCCTCCAGCCGCTGGCGCACTGATTCGTCCAGCACCAGTTTTTCCAACTCTTTCGCAGCGGCGGTATTGGCCAAAAATGAAGCCGCATCCACTTTGGGATAGGCTTTGTCTATATTCGAGAAGTCCTGTATCAACTGTCGTCCCCAACTGTAAAAAACATCCAACTCCAACGGTTCCGCCGCCTGTCCTTGCACCCGAGGCAAAGAGCGGACAAGCCGGTCGTACAGGTGGTACAGTTTGGCCACCATCTGAATTTCATCCCCCTTGTATAGGGGGCTCAATTTGTCTGTCAGTTCGCTCAAGGTCGTCATTTCCGGCATCCGTACCGGCCGCGTCACGCCATCGCGCTCCAACGAGCGCCGCACCAGGTCATTGACGACCAACGCTGCGCGACGGGACGGAAAAACCAGACATAGCGATGCAAAGCCGTCATAACCGAAACGCTGCAACAAATCCTCCGTTACTTCTTCCAAAAACGATTTCATAAACTCTCTCCTTTTAGGTAGGTTCTATAAATTAGGTCGAGGTGATTTTGGAGTTAGTGTTAGGTAGATTGTTGCGCAGAAGGAAGGAACAATGCTCAACATTGTGACCGACTGATAAGCAACAAGATACCAACGATAACCCAAAAGCGACCGAA
>JAZLGG010000023.1:0-13297 GCA_045616185.1 Paludibacteraceae bacterium | reverse complement strand
CCGCTCTTCAACAAAAATTGCTGACGCGATTTTTGTTGAGTTACCCCCCCCCGACCCCCCTAAGGGGGGAGGAGAGTGTGTAGTGGAGTAGAGAGCCACCCGATAACCCGATAACTCGAAACCTCGAGCACTCGATACCTCGGTTTCTCGAGCACTCGATAACTCGAAAACTCGGTTTCTCGAAACCTCAAGCACCCGATAAATCACTCTAAACTCTAAACTAATTAAACAACACTAAACACTAAACTCTAAACACTAAACTGTCATGAAAGACAACGACAAGAAAACCCTGTTCACGATGTTGCTGATGCTCATTGAGGGCATCCTGAACATCGGCAAGAAACATGTCGAGAACATCGGCAAGGAGTAAATTACAGACAAAAAAAACTGCTCGAATTTCGAGCAGTTTTTTGTACCCTTACTTAACCCTTCTTTCGGGGATACGGGCTTTTTTACCGGTGAGGTTGCGCAGGTAATACAACTTGGCGCGGCGCACTTTACCGTACTTGTTGATGGTGATTTTCTCGATAAACGGGCTGTCCATCGGGAAAATACGCTCAACACCCACGTTGCCCGACATTTTGCGGACCGTAAAGCGTTTTTTGTCTTCGCTGCCGTGGATGGCGATTACATCCCCACGGAACTCCTGGATACGCTCCTTGTTACCCTCTTTAATACGATAAGATACGGTGATCTGGTCACCTGCTGCGAAAGCCGGAAACTCTTTCTTCTCGCCGGCAAATGCCTCTTCGGCAATCTTCATCAAATCCATGACAGATAATGATTTTAATGGTTACCTCGTTTGGAGTATGCACTACTGTTCGGCCTTCGGCCTAATCCGATCGTCAGAGACTCCGCACGAAAAATCGCGCAAAGGTACTACATTTATTTGAAATACGCAAAAAAAAACAGTTTTTTTATATTTTTTTTTCGTAAATATTGCATATATTGAGATTAATTATTAACTTTGTGGCCTTAAAAGAAACCAAATCTATAACCCATGTTAAACGATGTTTTTATGAAAAAAGTGTTCCTACTCATGGCACTTGCCGTTACAGTAACGGTGAATGCCCAGATTTTGGAGGTTCAGTCTCTCCAAAAAGTCAATGTTACGGCCAATGTACCGGATGCCAAGATTGCCGGCATCAGTCCTGCGGGCGATTATATCCTGATAACCGCCGGCGACCATAAGGGTTTGACCCGTTACGATTTCGCTACCCGTCAATCGACGGTTATCTCGACCGCTGCGGGGGCCGGTTACAATGTTAAGGTTTCTAACGACGGCAAGCAGATTGTTTATCGCGAAACAGTCATCGGCAAGGACCATCTGCGTCGTCAGAACATTATCCGCCGCGATTTCACCAAACGCTCCAACACCGTTTTGGCTCGTCTGCAGCGTACAATGTCCAAGATGCGCCTGACGGATGCCCAACCCGAAGTTACCATTAACGACCGGTTGATGGAACTGGAGTCCAACGGCCGGAAGACCGTTTTGGCTCCCAACGGCACAGATAAAAGTTATATATGGCCTTCTGTCAGCCCTGACGGTCAGCATATCTGCTACTATGTCTGCGCAGACGGCTGTTATGTGTGCAACATTGACGGCACCAATCCGCAGCGCATCGCGCACGACTGCCGCGCCGCCAAATGGTACGACAACAACACCATTATCGGTATGAACGACGAGGATGACGGCGAAGTCATTTATGCCTCTTCGTTGGTAGCCTATACTTTGGACGGACGGATGCAGACTTTGACGGACGCTTCCGTCAGTGCCACGTATCCATACGCCATTGACGGTGCCATCGTGTTCACGTCGCTGAAAGGAGAAACCTATTTGATGAACGTTAAATGATCAGGACCATGAAGAAACATATCTTGTTATTGGCGGCGGTAATCGTGTCTGCCGCCTTGTCTGCCACTGACCTTACCGGCAAACGTATCTATATCAACCCCGGTCACGGTTCTTTCGGTCCTAATGACCGTCCGATGGCTACCATCCCTTATCCCAACCTGCCTACCACCGGTATGCCGGATACTTGCGGATTCTATGAGAGTAACACCAACCTGTGGAAGTGCCTGTATCTCGGGCAGAAATTGGAAGCGGCGGGTGCCACCGTTCTCTATTCACGTACCCAAAGCGGCCCTTGGCCCTATCAGAAAGTCAACGGGGACTATCCGGATTATACATCGGAAGGTTATAAGGCATTGCCGGATTACGAGGCTTACAACCGTGCCCTCTCTGAGATTTGCGAGGAGGTGGAGGCCAACAATATAGACCTCTTTATCTCCGTTCACTCCAACGCGGCTTCGGAGGGTTCCACTTCCAACTACCCGCTGTATCTCTACCGCGGTCCGGACTCCGCCCCACAAGTATCCGGCAGCAAGGATGTCGGACAAGCCATTTGGCCTTATCGTTATGACATGATGAAAGCCGGTCTTGACCCTGCCACAAACTATGCTACCTCTATGAACCTGCGTGGCGACTGGGATTTCTACGGAAGCCACTCTAAACGTACCGGCACGGATTATGACGGCTATTTGGGCGTACTCAAACACGGTGCCATGGGCGGATTGTGGGAAGGCTATTTCCATACCTACCAGCCTGCACGCCACCGTGCGCTGAACCACGATTTCTGCCATCAGGAAGGATTGGCCTATTATCGCGGTATTGTGGATTATTACCACGCTGACGCCGAGACAGTGGGGTATGTGATGGGTACCGTAAAAGACCTGCACAACAAGATGTCCAACACTCTTTTCCAATACTCCCCCAAAACCAACGACCAATGGGTACCCTGCAACGGTGCTACCGTAACGCTGAAAAAAGGCGGTGTTGAGGTGGCTACTTATACAGTGGATTCCTTGTACAACGGTATCTTCGTGTTCGAGAACCTTGTTCCGGGCAATGATTATACTTTGGAAGCGTCTTGTGGCGGCTACTATGATTTGGCCGAGGAATACAAGGCTCCGTTTGAGGTTAAGGCCAACGCGACGACTTATCCGTTCATCTTTTTGGAGGATACCTCTTATGTGCCGCCTACCATTGTTTATCACAACTATCCCGAGCCCGACCAGCCCGCTTATCTCGGGTTACGCGGCGAATACGAGATGGTGCAGTCGTATGTGGACAACGAGATTGAGGAACTGGACGGCTTGACTATCCGGCGTGTGCTTTACCGTGACGGTTTGATGTATGTTCTGGCTGTCAATGCGGCCAAAGAACCGACCCTGCTGGAAGTCAATCCGGATACGAAAGCGGTTGTTTCGACCCTGCCGGTTGATTTTTGCTCGTATGTAGATGCACAGGGTATGAAACTGAGCGACATCACTTTCACGGCCGACGGCTACCTGATCGGCTGTAACCAGGAACATACCGCTTACACGCCTAACTACAAATGGAAAGTCTATAAGTGGGAAAAAACAGCGGCCGGTTGGACCGGCGCATTGTGGTTTGACAACACCAACAATGAGACTGCCGGAAACTTCAATGACGCCATTATCGGCACTGCGATTGCTTATTCGGGAACCTTGGCGGACGGTTATCTGGCGGCTTCTGTTTACTCCATCGGTGCGGCTTCGCACACCTTGCGCTTCTGTGTTTATACCATTTCGGACGGCGCGTATGCAGGTGCGTTCCGCAATAAACCTGCCGGCATTACGTTGGCTGAATACGGGCATGAGATACAGATGGTGGTATCTCCGCGCGACTCGATGCAGTTCGTCTTCTCGTCGCCTAACAAGGAGCCGTTTGAGTGGCGTATGAACACCACAACCAACACCGATATCAACCCTGTCGGTATCCTGCCGTTCCATACCATTGTGGCCAACTATTTCCGTTATGCCGGCCATAGTCTGATGGTATGTCCGAAAGAGAATGCCGAGGGACAGAATATAGGTGTCGCTCTGTACGATATTACGGACGGTCTGCAGCACGCACAGTTGATATCCACGACAAACACCGATTTGGAAGTATCCGATGCGGTTTATACGGCGGCGTTCGGTGTGGTGAACAAAGAGGATATTACCCTTTATCTGGCGGCTGATCATTTGATGAGCAAGTTTACGACCGTAGGCGTCAGCCAACCGGCTATACCGGCCATTTGCGCTTATGATTTGAATGTTAGTCTGTCGGAAGATACTTATACGTTCTCCTTCTACGCCAATGCGGCTGCGCAGGATGCGTCGTTGCTGTTCTACGACAATACGGGAGCCTTGGCGGGCTCGCTGCCGTTGGAAGGTGTTGTAGCCGGAGCCAACAGTTTTGACATTGTTGCGCCCATGTTGCCCGGCAAGGGAGCCGAACTGACGTGGCAGGTTAAACTGGAAGGACAGCCGATAGCCGATTTCGGCCTGCTGTATTCGGACAAGTCGCTCATTGCATCCAGCACTTCGCGCCTGAAGAACACCGTCAACCGCAACCCCGAATCCACCAAATTCGGACATATCTATATCATGCACCGTGCAGGCTCATCCTCTTCTGCTGTGAGAGCCAACAGCGGTATCTTTGACTATGACTACGCGTTTACCCAACTCAATGACACGCGCTACAACGGTGGCGAGAACTTCGGTAACCCGCAACGTCTGTCCATGGACAATGACGACCATCTGTATATCGCCGATTGGTCGAACGAGCATTCGGGTGTCTTTGTCATGAATGTACAGGACCTCAGCCAACCGGCTACCCAACTGTTTGCCGGTACGCGCAATGGTGCAGGTGTCTTTACCTATAACGGTGTTGCCATCGGTTCATCTACGCCGTCGGCACAGATCTACGAGCCTAACGACTCCACACGCTGGATGCTCGTTTACAACGAAGACGCTTCCGGCACGCTCCCTGAGAACGGCTGCGCTATCTATGACCTGTCTGCTAACATTGGTCAGAGTGCCAACCCGCTTGTTGAGACGGCACCGTTTAAGACCTTCACGCTGACCGGTCAAAACAATACGGAAGGTAACATACAGGGTACCTCGCATGGTTTCTTTGTCAGCCAGCACCGTACGTCGGGCAACAACAACGCTTCGGCCACGTCCCTGAAGTTCTATGACTACGAGGGGAACGAACAGTTCTCGTCCGCTTCCGACGAATACAAGGAAATCATTACCGGCAGCGAAGGCGGCGGTTACGCTATTGCCCCCGATGAGAGTTGGCTGGTGATGAACAACGGCGACAAAGAGTTCATGATTTTCGATATTGTTTGGGAGGGCAACAAACCCGTTCTGACGCTCCGTTACACATACAATCACGGTAATTTGACTTACCGTCAGATGAATTTGGACTATGCCGGCAACCTGATTTGTTCGGGTGACCAAGGCTGGTTCGTCTATTCGCTCCCGCGTACGGAGAATACGACCGTTATCCCTGCCCGTCATTCTCTGACCGTTCATGCTACCGAGGGCATAGCGGTTGAGGGTATCGCTTTTGTCTGCGACACGGTTGCCGTAGAGCATGAGCAGACGATAGCCGTAGATACGCTGGTACAGTTCACGCCGGCGAACGCCACGAACAAACTGCTGACCTTTGCCAGCATGAACGAGACTATAGCCACCGTGAGTGCGAAAGGTGTTGTCACCGCTGTGCAGGTGGGCGAAGTCAAGATTGTCGCCACCTCTGTTGACGGCGGATTTAAAGACACATTGGTTGTCAATGTCAAGCCTATTGCAGTAACCGGTGTGCAGATCCTGTCCGGAACCAACCGGCAAATGGAGGTGCATTCAGGCTCCAATTACGCTTTGGCGTTCAAAGTGTTGCCGGAGAATGCCGCCAACAAAAACACCATTTGGACGACATCGGATGCAGACCTGGTTACGATACAGGAGCAACCGGGCTTGATTACCCCGAATGCGCAGGGTGAGGCTTGGGTATATGTAACGACGGAGGACGGCGGATTTATGGATTCGCTGAAAGTCCTGATAGACATGTCGCCGATTGTAGTACCGGTTACGGAAATCAGACTGAATCCGGCTACGCTCACTTTGGACGAAGGGGCTTCCGACATATTGGTGGCTACCGTACTGCCCGATAATGCGACCGACAAGTCGCTGAAGTGGAGTTCGGACAACGAGACCGTTGCCAAGGTCATTCCGGGCAATGACGGTGTGAGCGCCCAAGTGCAGGCCGTCAGTGCGGGTGAAGCAGTCATTACGGTCACTTCCGCTGACGGGTCGGTTTCCGCCACCTGTGCGGTAACCGTCCAATTGGCGCAGGGCTTGAAGGAGATTCGTCTGGACCGGTCGGCTCCGATGTATGATGTATTGGGCCGTCCTGCAAACGAGCATTACCGCGGTGTGGTAATCCAACGCGGCCAAGGCTATCTGCTCAGATAACCTTAAGACGGATGATAAAAGCCCCTGTCTCCTTTCGGGGACGGGGGCTTTTGCTTGAACGATACACAAACGATGACATATAACGAAACATTGACCTACCTGTATGCATCGCGCCCCGCTTTTCATCTGGTCGGGGCGGCGGCATATAAACCAGGGTTGCAGAACACCTGCGCCCTTATGGAGCATTTGGGCCATCCCGAATACTTTCCTGCCATACATGTGGCCGGTACCAACGGCAAAGGTTCCACCTCCCACCTGATTGCCGCTTCGCTGCAGTGTGCCGGATTGAAAGTCGGGCTCTACACTTCGCCTCACCTGGTGGATTTCCGTGAGCGGATTCGTGTGAACGGCGATATGATACCCTGTGAGGATGTGGTGCGTTTCGTAGAGGACAACCGCGCTTTTTTGGATACCTTGCAGCCGTCTTTCTTCGAGACGGCGATGGCGTTGGCTTTTTGGTTCTTTGCCCGCGAAAAGGTGGATATTGCCGTGGTGGAAGTCGGTTTGGGGGGGCGTTTGGATTCAACGAATGTCCTGCCGCCTTACCGGTGTGACAGGAACGGGGGCGTGCTGTTGTCCGTCATTACCAACATCGGCCTGGACCACACGGACCTGTTGGGAGACACTTTGGCCAAGATTGCTGCCGAGAAAGCCGGTATTATCAAACCCTCGGTGCCCTGTGTTATCGGTGAGACACATCCCGACACGATGCCTGTCTTTATGTCACGCGCCGAGACGTGCGGTCTTCTCGGTGACGGCTTGGAGACCACCGGTTGCCGTCTGTGGTTTGCCGACCGGTGCGCCTATCTCAACCGCCGGCGCGAGGCATCGGTTACCGGGTGCCAGTTGCACGGTCTTTACCAGCAGAAGAACATGCAGACCGCTTATGTCGCCTTGTGTGCGTTGAGGGGAATGAAAAAGGACTTGCATCCGGTCTTGGCGGCAGGCTTGGACAAACTGGATACGGCGGCTATACGCCGCGGTTTTGCTTCGGTTTGCACTTTGACGGGGTTGCGGGGGCGTTGGGAAGTGCTGGGCGAACGTCCCTTGACCGTTTGCGATACCGGCCATAACTCGCACGGCATACGCTATGTCGCCGACCAATTGCGTCGCTTGATGCAGTCGCGCCAAGCGGACGGCGCCCGCCTGTTTATGGTTTTCGGGATGGTGGCGGACAAGGATGTGGAAATCGTGATGGATTTGCTGCCCGAGCAGGCCGTATATTATTTTACGCAGGCCCGGACACAACGCGCTGTTTCGGCGGATAAGATGCAGGCGCTGTGGCGGCGGGGCGGACATACGGCACCGTCCTATGTCTTTTCTTCGGTGGAAGCCGCCTTGAACGAAGCGAAAAACAATGCCGCCGAAAAAGACGTTATCTTCATCGGCGGCAGCAACTATGTGGTCGGCGAGGTGCTTCAATTGATGTAGTGCGTCATGATTTCGTCTGCCTCTTCCTGTCGGATCCACCGGTAGAATGCAGGCGTGATGCGTACCGTGTAGGATTGCGAGGTAAACGAAATGACATTTTGCCGTGCGGTGTCAAAAATTTCTATCTTCAGGACGGTCTTGCCGGGGTTCTGTTTGCACATTGCCGTCAAATCCTCTACCACATCCTGTGTAACGTTCCCGATAGGGATACGCAGGGTAATGGACTGCACCTGTTTGTCCTGCAATGTATTGAGCATTTCCACCTGTTGGATGGCCATTTCGTATTCGGCCTCGTCAACAGGTTTTTCCTTATACCATGCTTTTCCGTAGCCTGCCTGTTGGACGGCTGCCGTCAGACGCACGTATGCGTTGGGTTGCAACAGGGGCGCGTATTGCGAGTAGTTGTCGCCCAACAGCATAAATTCGTAACTGCCGTGGTAATCTTCCAACGTGTAGATGCCGTAGGTGTTGCCTTTGCCCGAAACGCGGTTCTGGACATCGGTGATGATGCCGCCGAACAGGATGGGCGTGGATTGGTGTTTTTGAATGAACTCGCGCAGCAGTTCCTGCTCGGTCTTGTTTTCGTTTTCGTTTTGGCTGTCGTTTTCGTTGTTGACGGCTACGCCTTGCCAGTCTTTGAGGCAGATGCGGCGGCGCATGACGGCGCGGCCGTTGCTGTCTTTCTTGCCCGTGTCGTATTCTTTGCGGTGATTGTTCCACCACTCCAGTTGGGCGGTTGTGACATTGCACAGGTCGTTGACTTCAAACGCGTATTCGTCCAGCGGGTGGGCGGACAGGAAGATGCCGATTACGGATTTTTCCACATTCAGCCGTTCGATACCTGACATCCGCGGCGATTGCGGCAGTTCCGGCTTGTGGATGTCGATGCCGAGTCCGTCGTTCAGGTCGCCGAACAGCGAGTTCTGTTGTTCGCTCTTATCCTGTTGGTAGGTGCTCCCGTAACGTATCAGCACATCCAGCATCGGTTCGCCTTTCTCGCTCAGGCCGAGTATCTGTTCGCGGTACAAGGGGGCGAAGCAGTCGAATGCGCCGGCTTGTGCCAGCGATTCGATGGTTTTCCGGTTGCAGGCTTGCAGATTGACGCGCTCCAGAAAATCGTATATGTCTTTGTATTTGCCGTTTTTCTCCCGTTCGGTAACGATGGCCTCCACGGCTCCTTCGCCTACGCCCTTGATGCCGCCTAATCCGAACCGTATGTTGCCGTTCGCGTTCACGGTAAAGGTCAGCAGCGATTCGTTCACGTCCGGTTCAAGAACGCTGATTTTCATGCTCTTGCATTCGTCCATGAATTTGGTAACCTCCTTGATGTCGTCTTTGAAGATGGTCAGGTTGGCTGCCATGAACTCGGCGGGGTAGTGTGCTTTGAGGTAGGCGGTCTGGTAGGCGAGCCAGGCGTAACAGGCGGCGTGGCTCTTGTTGAAGGCGTACGAGGCGAAGGCTTCCCAGTCTTTCCATATCTTTTCGAGGACGTCTGCCGGATGGCCGTTTTGCTGTCCGCCGGCCATGAACTTGCCTTTCAGTTCTTCCAGGTCCTTGATTTTCTTTTTGCCCATCGCCTTGCGCAGTTTGTCGCTTTCGCCGCGGGTGAACCCGGCCAGCAGGCGGCTGAGCAGCATCACCTGTTCCTGATAGACGGTTACGCCGTAGGTGTCTTTCAGGTATTTCTCCATGACGGGAATGTCGTAGGTAATGGCCTCTTTGCCGTGTTTGCGCCGGATAAACGACGGGATGTATTCCATCGGGCCCGGGCGGTAGAGGGCGTTCATCGCGATAAGGTCGCCTATGACGGTCGGTTTGAGTTCACGCATGTATTTGCGCATGCCGGCACTTTCAAACTGGAAGACGGCCGTGGTGCGCCCCTCCTGGAAGAGCCGGTAGGTGTCTTCGTCCTCTTTGGATATATGGTCTATGTCCACATCTTCTCCGCGGGCTATCTTGATGTTTCTTAGGCACTCTTTGATAATGGTCAGGGTGCTCAGCCCGAGGAAATCCATTTTTATCAGTCCCACCGATTCGATGACATGCCCGTCGTATTCGGTCACGAGTACGCGCTGGCCGGTTAGTTTGTCTTCCACGCTGCTCAGCGGGGCGAACTTCGTCAGGTCGTCTGCGCCGATAATCACGCCGCAAGCGTGTATTCCCACTTGGCGTATGGTACCTTCCAACTGCTGTGCGTAGTTGAGCAGGCTGCTTATCTCGGGGTCGCTGCCGTTGAGCAACCGTTTCAGTTCGTTGACGTACTTGTAGCAGTTCTTCAGGTTCACTTTGGGAGATTTGCCACTCTCGTCCTTGATGTTATCGGGGAAACCTCGTTCGGGAATGAGGCTTTTCAGTTCGTTTACCCGTTGCAGTGGCATGTGCTGTACGCGTCCCACATCGGCAATGGCGGACTTGGCGGCCATTGCACCGTAAGTGATGATGTGCGCCACATGGGTGCGCCCGTATTTTTCGCTGACCCAATCCAGCACCTTGCCGCGTCCGGCATCGTCAAAGTCGGTATCTATATCCGGCAGCGATATGCGGTCGGGGTTCAGAAAACGCTCGAACAGCAGGTCGTATTGCAGGGGGTCGAGGTCGGTGATGTGGAGGCAATAGGCCACCACGCTGCCGGCCGCCGAGCCGCGTCCCGGGCCGACGCTGACATCCAACTCCTCGCGGGCGGCGCGGATGAAATCCATCACGATAAGGAAGTAGCCCGGAAATCCCATCGTTTTCATTACGTGCAGTTCAAACAGGATGCGGTCGGCTATCTCCCGTTGCCTGTCGTCCATCTCTTGGGCGTCCCAATAGCGGTAGGACAGGTCGGGCAGGTTGTCAAAACCTTCTTCGGGCAGTTCGGGTATGGGCAGTTCGGGGTAGCGTGCTTTGGCGCCTTTCCACGTCAGGAACGCCAGGTAATCGGCTTCCAGTTTGATGCGGTACATGTGTTCGTACGAATGCAGCGCCTCCCACCGTTTGTCCAAGGCCTTGCCTTCCAGCGGGTTCTTGCCGTGTTCGTCGGTCATGAACTCTTGGAACAGATCCTCTTCGCTGAACCGTTGCCGGTAACCCTCTTCCGTGCCGAAGGCTTCAGGAATGGTGAACTTGGGCATAATGGGGCCGGAGTCGATGTCGTATATCTCCACTTTGTTGACGATGTCCTGCGTGTTTGCCAACGCTTCCGGCAGGTCGCTGAATATCTCCGCCATCTCTTCCGGCGATTTCAGCCACTCCTGCTTGGTGTAGTGCATCCGGTCCGTGTCATCGATGAAATGGTTGGTGCTGAGGCATATCAGCCGATCGTGCGCCTCGGCATGTTCTTCGCGTACGAAATGGACACCGTTGGTGCAGATGATTTTGACACCGTATTTGCGTGCCAATGCCGTTAGAACGGGATTGACCTGCTTTTGCCGGATATAGGTCTCTTGGTCGCCACCCGGTTTTTGCGTCTCATGGCGTTGCAGTTCGATGTAGTAGTCTTCGCCGAACAGTTCCTTGAACCACTTTATTGTCTCTTCCGCTTCGTGGAAGACGCCTTTTTCGACGGCCTCATCAATGCCTTTGCCTTCGGCGAGGTCGTGGGTAAGAACGGCCATTATTTTTTGGGGCAGTTCGCCGCCGAGGCAGGCGCTGGAGCAAATCAGCCCTTCGTGGTACTGTTGTAGCAGTTCCTTGTCGATACGCGCGGTTCGGTAGAAACTCTCGTCCATGAAACTCTCGCTGGCTATCTTGCACAGGTTCCTGTACCCTTGCATGTTCTTTGCAAGCAGGATAAGGTGCCATCCGCTCATGTCAATGACATATTGTTTCCCGTCGCCTGTAACGGCTTTGTCGTCTTTGTTGCGGCTTTTTCTGCCGCGGCGTGCGCAGTAGGCCTCTATACCCACGATAGGTTTGAAGGGTACGAAGTCTGTCCCTTCGGCCTTGGCTTTTTTTTGTCGTTGTTCGTTGAGTGCCTTGCAGTAATCCAGCAGTTCTTTTATGCCGTACATGTTGCCGTGGTCGGTCAGGGCAATGGACATCATGCCCGTTTCCAGGCAGCGGTCAACCAAATCCGGCACTTTGGACATGCCGTCCAATACGGAGTAGTGCGAGTGTACGTGTAGGTGGGTAAAAGTCATCTCAATTTCTTTATTATCTCTTTGGGCACGGCATCTTTGTGAACGATGATGTCGTTGGTTTTGTAGCGCATGTAGGCTTCGCTGACGTACCAAATGCCTTTGTAGTCAAAGCGTTCGCCACTTCCCCACGAGTTCTTCACCATGTAGTATTTTTTTCCGTTTTGGTCGTGGGCAATGCCGAAAATCTGCATGCCGTGGTCGTCTGTCGTGTCCCAGTTGTCAAAGGCTTCCTGGCGCATCTCTTGGGTCACTTCCATTTCGGGCAACGGCTGTTTGGTCAGTGCGTCTTTTTTCTGTTTGTCGTCATAGCCTATCCAAGTCGCCATGTCGGTGTCGGTCAGTTCGACTCCGCGGTCGGCGTCCGGCATCACGGCGATACCTTTGCGCGAGAAGGTCAGTTCGCTGATGTCGGCTCCCCAAGCCAGCGTGTAGCCGTGAGCGAGGGCGTTGTCGATGATGGCCATCAGTTCGTCAATGGGTACGTTGTAGTTTTGGCTCATGCGCCAGTTGTCGGGCACCTCCAGCGGGAAACGGGTATAGAACGGGTGATGGGTGTAACTCGTGAAGTCCATATAGTCCTCCGCGTGCAGCCCTAACGATTGGGCGTAAGTGATGGGGGTGTAGGTCTTGCCCTGATAGACAAACTCCGTCGGGCAGGTGCCTAAATAGGTGTCATACACGGCTTGCAGGCCTTTTTTCCATACGGGGCTGAGTTTTTTCAGTTTGCCGTTGGTCAGGGCGCCTATGTAGGCTTTGGCTACCGCGTCCAGTTCGGTATGTACGGGCAGACTGTCTTTGGCGGACCATGCGTATTGTATGCCGGGCATGATTTCCTGCGGCACCATGCCGTAGTGTTCCAGGCAGTAGATGACATCGTTGCACCAACCGCCCGGAGCGTAATTGACGCTGCCGTACATCCGTACAACATATTCGGCGCGGTCCATCATCGTATGGTTGACCACGAACATCTCGCTCAGGTCGGGTAGGGGAGCGGAGGGGCCTTGCAGGCGTATGATTTCGCTTTCAAGGAAGCCGATGCCGGAGAAACACCAGCACGTTCCGCTACGGTGTTGGTCTTTCACAGGGGTGATAGCGACGCTGTCAATGGTGGTGAACCGGAAGCCTTCGGCGCTGTCTTTTGCCGTTGTGTCTTGCACGGCGGCAACGGGACTGTCTGTAGTTGTGCCTGCACCCCATCCGAGGGATAAAAGGCAAAGGATAAATAGTTTCATAGCACAATCATTGCGTACTTTAAGGGGATTTCTATAGATATGTTCTATAAATTTGGTTTATTATTTCTCAGGTAGTTCTATTCGGGTTTCGGTCGCTTTTGGATTATTGTTGGCATCTTGTTGTTTATCACTCAATCACAATGTTGAGCATTGTTCTTTCGCTCTGCGCAACAACCTACCTAACAC
>JAZLGG010000022.1:0-11520 GCA_045616185.1 Paludibacteraceae bacterium | reverse complement strand
ATCTCACGAGTAATGGTCGAAGGATGAACCCCGATTTCCTGCGCAATACTTTTTTTTGACGATTTTCTTGCAAGTCCCAAATAAATGGCGTACCTTTGTTCCGAAATTAGTTGTTTACACATAACAATACAAAATTAACTGATTTCCGGGAAAGATGCAAATCTTTCCCATTTTTTTTATTATTTTTGTATTGCTGTCGAACTTTTGCTCCCCTTGTCTTCCCTGTTTCGGGCACCCTCAACAGAGAAGACAAGGGAAAGTTAATGCACAAATAATTGCGTTTCTATTTGGAAACTATACAAAAGGATAGATTTATCCGGCGCCATGTAAAGGAATTGCAAAGATGACGCTTATTCCACCATTCTCAAAATGGACCATAATGGATTGAACGAGATTGGATAGAATAATTTTCACAAATCGAGAATCGAGTTTTCGAGGGATCGAATTTTCGAATGCTCGAGTTTTCAGGGATGGTGGCTTTAATCTTTACACTCCAATCTCTAAACTTAACTTAAATTTGCGTATTCCATTTTTTTTCCGTATCTTTGCCTGCAAATAATCTGCAACCTATCAATGCGCACTATGACAACCATGACGAACAAAGAACTTTATGCCGAATGGTGCAAGACCCAACCCGACCTGCCCATATTCATGCAGCCGTGGTGGATGGACGCCGTATGCGCCGGCAAGACCTGGGACGTGATGCTCCATACCGATGCGGACGGACATATCCTTGCCGCCCTACCCTACCTTATCCGCAAGAAATGGCGTTTCCAATGGATACTGATGCCCCAACTGACCCAAATAGGCGGCATCCGACTGACACAGGATGCGGACGGCAACACGCCCGTCAGCAACGAAGACATACAGGCGGCATGCGAGGATTTCGCCCGCCAGATGGACACCATCGCCCCCGACTACTGCTACCAGCATTACGGCATTGACAGCGTATGCGCTCCGCACATGCAATCGCTCGGATTCACGGTCAAGCCGCGCGTCACCTATCGTATAGAAGACCTGAACGACCTTGACGCCGTCATTGAGCGGTTCAGCAAGAACAAGAAACGCCAACTGCAAAAAGCCTTGTCGCTTCACACCGAACGAGGCATCAGCGCAGAAGAGTTCTACCGCTGCCACTACACTTTTCTGTTGGAAAAGAAAAAACATATCTCCTACACCCGCGAGTTCCTTGCGGTACTCGACCGTAAGGCACGGCGCAACGGACAGGCTGAGACCCTTGCCGTCAAGAACGCGGACGGAGACACACTGGCCGCCGCCTACCTCGTGTGGGACAACACCACCCTCTACTACCTCATTCCCTGCTTCAGCCCCGTCCACAAGGACTCCGGCGCCGGCGCACTGCTGGTGTTGGAAGCCATCAAGATGGCGCGGGAGAAACATCTGGCGTTCGACTTTGAGGGGAGTATGGTACACAGCATCGCCAACCACTACAAGCAGTTCGGCTCCACGCCCTGCCGCTACTACAGCGTTGAACGGTACTACAACCGTTGGTTCCGGTTGGCCATCTGGTGGAACCGGCTCCGCAACCACAAATACGGCATGTAACCCATGAAAGTGCTCTACCTGACCGAATGGTACCCCAACCGTTACGACGACATGTCCGGTTTGTTCGTTCGCAAGCATGCCGAAGCCGCCGCCCTCTGCGGTGCGAACATCTGCGTGCTGTATCTGCATCATGACCCGCACATACGCGGCACGGAGACCGTCTGTCAGCGCACCGGCAAGATACAGGAGATATATGTTTATTATTCGGGCTGCTATCTTCATGCCCTACTGACAGGCTACCGCGCCATGCGACGAAACTACGGCATGCCGGACCTGTGCCAACTGAATATACTGGACAAGAACGGCCTGCTGGCCGAATGGCTGTGGCGCGTACACGGCAAGCCCTACCTGCTGGTGGAGCACTGGAGCGGCTATCTGCCGCAGAACTACTCGTTCCGCGGAGGATGGCACAAACGCCTGATGCAACGCATTGCACGCGACGCCCAATGTATCCTGACCGTCAGCCAAAGACTGACCAACGCCATGAAAGCGTGCGGCATCACGAACAGCAGGTGGAGAAACATCCACAATGTGGTGGACTCCTTTTTCTATCAGCCGTTTACCGAATATCGTCCTGTCGGCGAAAAGAAACGTCTGCTGCACGTCAGTTGCTTTGACGAAAAAGCCAAGAACATCCAGGGGATGCTCCGCGCGGTACGCCGAGTAGCGGAAAAGAGACAGGACTTTGAGATGGTGCTGGTAGGTACCGGCACGGATTGGGAAAAAGACCAAGCCTACGCCGACAGTCTGCATTTTCCGTCAGGCATGGTCCGTTTTATCGGCCAACAGACCCCCAAAGAAGTAAGCGAATGGATGCACCAAAGCGACGCCTTCGTTCTCTTTTCCAACTACGAGACCTACGGCATTGTGCTGGCGGAAGCGATGGCAGCCGGTCTGCCCTGCATCAGTACCAACACTACAGGAATGGAAATATCCGACACCTGCGGCATTACCGTACCGGCCGGCGATGAAGAGACACTGGCCATCATGTTGGACAACATGCTGGACAACCACTTGTTCTACGAGCCGTCCGACCTGAGAAAAGAAAGTCAAGACTACACCGCATCTAAAATAGGCAAACAATTGACAGGCATCTACCGCAAAATACTCCGCTCGTAATCCTTAGCCAATCCCAACAGCCACACCAACTGGCAGCCAATGACCACCGCGCCGCCCAAGGAATAGCCGGCCACCGCCCACACGAAATCTTCCGCAACAATACCCACCGTCATACCGGCCACACGCGCCGCCAACAGAACGACCTCAAAGAACAGGCCGGTTTTCTGTTTGCCAAACACATCCGAGAGATAACATATCGGCGCCACCAGCAGTGACATCAGCAGCCAAGGCATCATCCAACGGAGACACTGCGCCACCGTTACCCACTCACTCCCCAGCAACCATCCAATCAAAGCCGGCAAGACGAAATACAACCCGACAAAAACAGGCACAGCCACAGACAGCGTGCCGCACAAGAACCTGCGTATCAACGGCCAAATGGGGCGACCGCCGTTCACGGCATCGGCCGTCTGCTGGTAAAAAGTCTGGTAAAGCGAGGTGGAAATCATGTTAAGCGGACGAAAACCCAACGAGACCGCCATGCCGAAAAAACCCGCTTCGGACAAACCGAAGAAGGGTGTCAGCAGCAGGGCCGGCAAGTTGCCGCCCAAGTTATTCACCAAAGCACGCGGCAGGGAGAACTTAGGGAAATTGGCGTATTCTTTCGCCACCTCGCGGCAGGCGTGCCTATCCACCTGCAACAAACCGCCCAGCACTTTTCTACCTGCCGAGCAGACATTGACCACGATAGCCGTCCAGAAAGCGGCCACAGAACCGACAATCAATCCGCCGCCTATCCATCCCGCAACCCCCAAACCGGTTTTGGTGCCGGCCGCCAACGAGGACTGTACCACCTGAAAACGGGAGATGCGCCGGAACATCTTGCCGCGCGTGTAATAATAATTAAGGAGAGTCCACAATCCTGTACCGAAGACATAAAACGGCAACAGCCAATACCACTTGGTCAAAACCGGTGCGTTGAACAAGTGCGCCAAGGGGCGCGAAAAAGGCACGGTCAAAACCATAAAAGCCGTTACCGCCAACAGTACCATCCCCCCTACCTGAAAAAGAGCGCGGGCGCTGTTTTCCTCCTTGGGCAAGACAATGGCGTACTGGTATTCGGCGGTGGACAAAAGCGTCAACACGCCTCCAATGGAAAAGAACAGATTAAGCAAACCGAAATCGTCCGGCGCATACAGGCGGGTCAGAACAGGATAAACCAATAACCCTATCGCCTGCGCCAACACATTGGCACTCAAAAGCCGCGCACTATTTTTCCAAAGGTCTTCCATTTGCGCTACAAAGGTACAGATTTTTTTACAATAGAGCAATTTTTTTCAAAAAAATGTCCTATTATTTGCACAAATGAAAAAAAATCCGTAAATTTGCATCTTGAATTTGGAACTAATCTAAAATCTAAGCAATATGCAACTGAAAAAATCACCAAAAGCGAGTTTGGAAGACAAAAAGCTGACATTCGCACTCATCGGTTTTGTCTTCATTCTCAGTGTTTGCTATGTCGCTTTGGAGTGGACCGCCAAAGAAGTGACCAAGTATGAAGTTGCTGACATGGACCTCCAGTTCGAGGAGGATATTGACATTCAGCAGACCCAACAAGAAACACCTCCCCCACCCCCACCACCAGCCGCACCGGAAATCGAAGTGCTTGAAATCGTGGAGGACGACCAGGAAGTGGAATCCGTAGAAATCAACTCGGAAGATGACAAGGACGTCGCAATTGAAATTGCCGCTCCCGTTGCCATTGAAGAGGAAGAGGAGGATGACAACGTCGTTTTCGTAAAAGCGGAAAAAGACCCCGAGTTCCCCGGCGGAACGCAAGCATTGTTCAAATATCTGAACGACCACATCAAATATCCCGTCATTGCACAGGAAAACGGCATTCAAGGACAAGTAGTTTGCCAGTTTACCGTAAACAAAGACGGCAGTATTGTGGATATTGTGGTGGTACGTTCCAGCGGTGAACCTTCGCTTGACAAAGAAGCCATCCGCGTTATCAATAGCATGCCTAAATGGAAACCCGGCGAACAACGCGGTAAACCCGTCCGTGTAAAGTTCACATTACCTGTACGTTTCCGTCTGCAATAATTTGGACCTATCCGTTCGGGATATCGTGTACTGCAAGGGTGTCGGCACAAAACGTGCCGACATTCTTCATAAAGAGCTGAATGTACATACGGCTTTGGACATGCTGCGCGTCTATCCGTACAAATACACCGACCGCAGCCGTTTCATCAAGATACACGAAATAGCGGACGAGGACACCAGTGTGCAGATTGTCGGGCAAGTGCTGGAATGGCACACGATAGGCATCGGCAAAACGCAACGCCTCAGCGCCACGTTCACCGACGGCATCCACACCATTGAACTGGTCTGGTTCAAAGGCGTGCAATACGTTAAATTGGAGAAGAACCTCCCCTACCTGCTTTTCGGCAAACCCAGCCGTTTTAACCACCAATACAATTTCGTGCATCCCGACCTTACCCCGATGAACAAGGTCACGCCGGAGATGACGCAAGGATTGGAACCAGACTACAACACGTCCGAAAAGATGAAGAACGCAGGGCTGAACTCCAAGGGCATCCGTACGATTATGGCCGGCCTGCTGCCCGAACTGCGCCAAGGCGTTCCGGACACCCTCGGTATGGATTTGGTGGAGCGATACCATTTGGCCGGACTGACCGAAGCATTGTTGAACATCCATTTTCCCAAAGACACACGGAGTATGCAACGTGCGCGGGAGAGGCTGAAATTTGAAGAACTGTTCTATATCCAGTTACAGATTCTCCGCCAGACCAAACGCAGCGAAATGGAAGAAGGGTTCCGTATGCCGTCCGTAGGCAACCGTTTCAACACCTTCTACCGCGATTTCCTGCCCTTTGAATTGACCGGTGCCCAAAAACGGGTTATCCGCGAGATACACAACGACATGCGGTCCGGACACCAGATGAACCGTCTGCTGCAAGGCGATGTCGGCAGCGGCAAGACTATGGTAGCGCTGATGATAGCCCTATTAGCCGCCGACAACGGATTCCAGACCTGCATCATGGCTCCCACGGAGATTCTGGCTACCCAACATTTTGACACCCTGTCGGCCATGCTCAGCCGCCACAAGGACGGCACAGAAGGAACTCCGGTAGCACGCATAGCCCTGCTAACAGGTTCCACCACGCGCAAACAGCGCGAACCGCTACACGAAACGCTACGCAACGGCACCATTGACATTCTTATCGGCACACATGCCCTGATTGAAGACGACGTGCAGTTCGCCAAACTCGGATTGTGCATCATAGACGAACAACACCGATTCGGCGTTGTACAACGCTCCAAACTATGGAAAAAAAGCAACCTGCTACCGCCTCATGTCCTTGTAATGACCGCCACCCCCATTCCGCGCACGCTGGCCATGACCGTTTACGGTGATCTGAAAGTCAGCGTCATAGACGAACTGCCGCCCGGACGCAAACCCGTTCACACCGTGCATTACTCCATTCAGCACAAGATAAGCGTCAACCAATTCATCCGGAAGCAAATTGATGCGGGACGGCAAGTGTATGTCGTTTTCCCGCTCATCAAAGAAAGCGAGAAGATGGACCTGCAAGACCTGCAAAACGGCTACAACGAGTTGTGCGACACATTCCCCGATTACCGCATCTCAATGGTTCACGGGCAAATGAAAGCCAAGGACAAAGACGCCCAAATGCGCCGTTTCGTCTCCGGCGAGACACAGATACTGGTAGCCACTACCGTTATTGAAGTCGGAGTGAACGTGCCCAATGCCAGCGTGATGATTATCATGAACGCGGAACGGTTCGGGCTGAGCCAGTTGCATCAGTTGCGCGGCCGCGTAGGACGGGGTGCCGACCAGAGTTACTGTATCCTTCTCACACGCCTCGAAATGTCGTCCGACACACGCAAACGCATGAACATCATGGTGGCTACCAATGACGGCTTCCGTATCGCGGAAGCCGACCTCCAACTGCGTGGGCCCGGCGTAATGGACGGCACCCAACAATCGGGCCTTCCCTTCGAAATGAAGATAGCCAGTTTGGTTACAGACGGACAAATCATGGACCTTACACGCAAAGCAGCAGAGGAAGTCTTAGAGAAAGACCCTCTGCTGGAAAGCGAGTGGAACCGCATCTACAAACAGCAGTTGAATATACTGCGTATGACTGAGAGCGGCTACTGGGGGAACATTTCTTGACAGGACCGGTTAACGGCACCTGCGACCGGTAACATCATACCGTACACCGTTGGCATGCAGATATAATCTGTCACCTATCAATATCTTCCGCACACTTTGTCTATCTTCCGCCACTTCAAAGATGCCATCCGCATCATCATCCGTGTTGACGGGCATGACACCGGATGTACCAATCAGATAGCGCTTGTAATTGTGTGTATCGGCCGCAAAATCGTTACCTTTAACAACGACCACAATAGTCTTATTGTTGGGATTATAGCCAACATAGGCATGCGTTCCTACACCATTTGTGTAGGGTACTACCCGATAACAACTGTCGCACCAATCGCTATCAATTGTCCCAACCGTACCATCCATTATTACCGGATTTCCGGCAACCTCCACCTTGTCCAAACCGGCATTATATACCATATTGATATCATCCACATACAACGAATCGTAATGGACCTCTTTCGTTGAAGCATCCTTGTATGTCGTGCCACCACCGGGTGTTGCACATGTTGTAAAGGTTATCAAGATATATTTGCCTGTCTCTTCCGTATCCGCATAGGCAAAAGGTATGCTCAACCGCTGCCATCCGTTATTCGCCGTACCATAAATGTCCTGACGCGCATCACCGATTTTGACGGCCTTGCAAGCCGCGTCGGAAGGTTCTTTCCAAAAACCGTCCGTATGAATGACGGCACTCATATTGGCCGTATTGTCCGGGTTGGTTATATCTCCGTCAGCAGGCACATATTTCACCCACACCGTCATTGAATCCGGCCGGCCGGCAAACGGCTGGTTAAAGTTATCATCCGTAACGTCCGTATAATTATAATTGGCGGTGGCATCCTCAGCCTTCATGGAAGCCCCGTTCAACCGGCCGTTGGTCAAATTGCCGTTGGCTTTTACGCCCAATGTCAAATTGCTTGTAATGACAGCCGACTTGCTTCCGCCGCTGCCCGGACGCGGAGTGCCCTCCACCAACTGTTTGTTATTGGCCGCCGCGGCGATATACTTGCCCGTACCCGTAATAAAGGAGTTCCAATGGCCCGGTTCTATACCGTTTATCACCGTTGAGCCGGATTGTATGCTGACTTTGTCCCATTCGCCCTCCATGCCTTTATTGCGCGGTTGATAATAGCCGCCAGACGTCTTCTTGCATGTCAAACGTATTTGAACATTCTCTTTTCCGGGCACTTCCACAATCAGGCAAACCGTCAATTCATCACCGGCAAAAGCCGACGGTTCCTTTGTTTGCGGGTCATTAACGACATGCAATACCACGTGTTTGTCAACGGGAGCCGGCAGATAAAGCGGATATTGGGTCAAATAGAGCGCTCCGCTGCGGTCCACACCGACATCCGCCACTACTACGTCGCCCAAAGTGATACCGCCATATTGCAAAGCAGGAACGGCAAAGATATATTTGCCTTTATCCGCAGCAGGAAAGACATCCACGACAACATTCGGTACAGACACGCTGTTCCATACCAACGTACCACTATATTCTCCCTTAAATTCCTTGCCGGCGGGATCGGGTACGGTGTCGGGTATAACCGGTTTACATACAGTCGTATGCAGCGAATAAACATATTCTATGCTATCGCAACCTTGCTGACCGGACAAAGTATCGCGGACAACACTGTCCGCAACAAAGCAGTGTCCCCGCCAAACGCAAGGAAGGAGTGTATCGCACACCGTCGTATCCATGCGGACGGTCTGCATCTCCGCACAAGTGGAATCCGCAACGTGACGTGAACCGTTGAAATATACGGGAATAACCGTCAAGCCCGGCACATCAATCATCAAATATACGCTTATCGAATCCTTTCCCACAAAAGCGGAACGGATATTGTTTGCCATGTCATCACAAATGGTCACTCCTACATTTATTTGCAAGACATCCAGCCACATTTGATAGTCTGTGACGCGCAAAGCAGAATCTTTCACCACCACTTCGGGCACGGAAATATCGCCCAAACACAAAGTCTCATAACAGAAGTCAGGCAACACAAAACGATACATGCTGTCGTTGTCCGTGGGCGAAATATTGACTACACCTTCTTTGAAATACTCATTAGCCACATTTATAAGGCCGTGATACTCGCCTGTGAAATCCGCCGTACTGCCGGCCGCTGACACTAACGGGCATAGTGCAATGCCTAACAAAACGATTAAAATCTTTTTCATATACATTAAAAATTAAAGTTTAACTTACAAACATAAGAACGGGGAGCCGCCAATGCCATCGGGCGGTAACTGTATTCCGTATTCAGCACATTGTTGACCATGAACTGCACATCAAGCCATTTGGTACACTGCACCGCCAAATGCAAATCCAGCGTACAATAGTCGGTATTGTGTTCATCCCAATATTGTTTGAGCGTATAGCCGCTTTTATTGCCTGTCACTATTTCACTGACCAATCCTTCGCCAAACAGCAGGTCGCGTCCCATATCCAGCAAGTCGCGTTCCTGTTTGTCACGTTCGTCCATCATCAGGTAATCGACCGCCAGCATCTTGCTCCGCCATGCAAAGTTAGCCCCCAGGGAAAGAATCTTATACGAGAAATCCAATCCCACTTTGACCGTATGTTTGTTTCTGTATTTAAGATATTTGCCCGAATTGGACGATGTTTTCATCTGCATCGGGTCGGTATATTGGTCTTCGCGTTCATTGCGCTCCTTCCAGTCCGCATCCTCCGGTTCGGAGAACAAATAAGACAGACTGTAGCGTAATTTAGAATCCCTAAAAAACTCATATTCGCCGCTTGTTTCCAGTTCAACACCGTAGATACGGGCGTGGCTGACATTGACGAATTGGGCACCTATACCCACAGATGCATCACTCATCGCATTTTTTAACTCATTGATATCCTTCACATCCGCCAGTTTCTCAACCAACTGGTTCATCATTGACACCAACGAATCGGTGGAATTGATAGCGGCGTAGGTGGTGTTGTTAAACAATCCGAATTGAAACTCAATCATGTCCCAATATTCCGTATAGAACACAGCCAAATCGACAACACCCTGCAATTTGCCCCATTTGTACCCCTGTCTGATACCTATTTCGGCATTGAAACCGCTTTCAGGGCGCAATTCGGTATTGGGATACACTCCCACCCCACCAATGTCCTTACGTGCATATTTCTCCGTAATGCTCGGATTGCGATACCCTTGCCCGACAGAGGCCCTCAACCATGTCGCCTGTGCCGCCTGCCAGTTCAGGCCGGCACGAAAGACAGGACGGAAAGGAAGTTCGATACTACCTATTTTCTGCGTAGCCTCTTTGTAATGGTTGTCAATGCGATAATACTCCAAACGCATACCGGCACTGACAGAAAGGCAATTCAGAAATTTCTGGTCGTATTGCAAATAGGCAGCAGCATTATCGCTTACATGATACCCCGTTATAGCCGAATGATTATCAATATGGTTCCATGTTGCGCCTGCTGTAATGCGTGCCGAATTGTCCCACTGCTTGGCGAACTGATAATCAATATAATAATCGTAAGTATGGTCCACTTTCATGCGTTCCTCCGACGCATTCAACTGCTGCATTGCCATACCGACAACATCCATCATATCGGACGTTTTCATGTTCGGGAACAAACCGTTGACCATTTCCACCGCACTGTTGGCCATACCTGTGTAATCCCCGTTGTTGAATGCCACCACAATAGGAATAAAAGCACTAATGTCCAATTCACTGTTCAAATGTCCCTGCGGGTCAAAAAACATATTGCGGAGCAGATTCACCGATTGGTCAATATTCACAGACTGGCGCCCGAACCAGTCGGCCAGACCGACTGTTGCGCTCGGCGTAGTCGTATTGTCCCCCATGATATGCACGCGCCCGCGTACCTTATGACTGATACCGGTATTGGAATTGGTGTAATTGAAGAACGGGTCGGCCGTGAACACGTTCTCTTCGCGCCCCATATTGGTTACCGGCGACGGTTTGGTGGGTTCATAAGGCGAACGCCACACGAAGAAGTCGCCGTATTGGTTCCCCATGTAACTCAGATTAACCCCATAATCCATATAAACACCGGCAGGCATAGGCTGGTGATAATCAAGGTTAAGGCCAATGTGCGCACGCTGGTTGTAGGCCTGTTGGCGATAGCCTTCATCCGTCATCAGGTTGCCGGACAGACTAAAATCCAAATGACCGATACGGCGTGTATGACTGAAATCCAATCCGTCATAAATAGGCTGGCGGACGCTTTTCAGCCCGAGATACCTTCCCAATGCCGACATCTTGTATTGATCTGCACTCCAGAATGAATTGTTCGTGTAGTTGTACGCATCGTTCTTGTATTTGCCATAAATACCGAGATAGACGCCAACATGCGTTTGCGGAGTCAGTCCCGGACGCTCTGTGCGGATATTGATAACACCGTTCAGTGCCGAAGAACCGTACAATACGGAACTGGCGCCTTTGATAACCTCTATTTGGCTGATGTTCTCCATCGGAATGCTGTTCCAGTTCACCTCGCCGGTCTTTGGGTTCAAAACGGACATACCGTCCAATAGTATTTGGCTACGCGCTCCCACACTGTATGTCCAACCTCCGCCGCCGCGAATACTGGGTTGTTTGTCCACTATCTCCACACCGCTCAACGTACGCAACGCCGATGTCACATCAACCGGTGCCTGTTGCTTAATCTGCACCCCCTTCAG
>JAZLGG010000021.1:0-58025 GCA_045616185.1 Paludibacteraceae bacterium | reverse complement strand
TAGAGATCGTATCCAATTAGAAATAGATTTTGTCGTTAATATTATTCCTGAAAAGGTCTATATTCAATCTGCATTAACCTTAGAATCTATGGAGAAGAAAAACCAAGAATTGCGTTCGTTGTTGGCTATACACGATAACTTCCGCAAAATGGTTATAGTCGCCAATGGTCTTATTTCCGGTCCAAACGAAGAAGGTGTACAAATTTTAACCTTATTTGATTTCTTGTTAAATTTCAATCATTTTTGTGGTATCATCGCTCCCACGATGTGTTGAGCGCGACTTGGAAGGGGGAGAGGGTCTGTATGCCAATTTATATGGCAAAAACAACAAGAGGAGATTGCTCTCCCCTTGTTCAGATAATGTTTCCTAATGGATGTTTATTTTACTTTCTGTCCCACAGCATTGTAGAGTTTATCACCCTTACGGATAATGAGGCGACCCTTGCGGAGGAACTTGTTAGCGTTCACGTTCACGTTCACGTTAAACAGAGCGGTAGGATCCTGTTTGCCGATGGTAATCGTAACGGCTTTGTCATACGAGTTGAGACCCTCAAAGGTCATCGAACCGTTAGCGGCAACAGTCAGTTTACCGCTTTGGATGAACCAAACGGCGTCCTCATTCAGTACGAATGAAGGAGTGAAATTATAAGCATAGAAACCGAGTGAAACTACGATATTCGAGTATTCACCTGCAGGTAGCATGCCTCCGACCAATTCACCCTCAACAACAAGATTAATTGAGTCACCTGCGGCGTTGAGTCCGATAATGCTCACCAGTGTCTCTGCTTGTGTAAGCGTTACCTCTTCCATAGCGAACTCACCATTGTAAGCTTCCTTGGCGTCGTACTCAAGAGCACCAATATAGCCGGTAGCGGTGATGTTGTATTGAACGGTATCCGAGCCGAGCAGTTGAGCGGTTAGGGTGAGGTTTTTGCCATCAGCAACAACATTGAACGCATAAGCGTCAATAATGCCCACAGAAGAGCCAGCAGCTACGGATTTGATTTCACAATCACCAAAGTCGATGGCATCTATGAAGTTACCGACACAGGTGTCAGCATAAACATACAAGTCAAATTGGTAATTATCGTTGCCGCCGTAGAAGTTCATGAGACCATATTGCTCGATATAATCGTCAATTACATCAAAGTCTGCGTTAATCTCAACTGTGGATTTGGGATCAAGTTTCTCGTATTGAATCAAAGCGGTAACGGGTTGTCCCCAAGAGTTGATACCATCAACAACGACTTTGAGTTTGCCGAACTCGTCATAGCTGAGCGTAATCGTACCTTCAACTAAGAACCTGCAGTCACTGATTCCGCTTGTGCTTCTTATACCAGCCCAGCACTCGGTCAGGTAACCACCGTCAACACCGACAGATTTGAGAGCTGTACCAGCTTCGTATGCATCAGAGATAACGAACGTTCCAGCAGGAATCGTAGTGTTGGCAGGATCGGTATAGAGTTCTAGACTAATGGCTTGGTTATCTGCGTTGGTAGCAGAGATACTAATCACACCATCTTCGATAATAGCACTCATGTCGCCATAAGCGAAAGTAGCATCGAACGGAGCGTCGGTATCGTACTCAAGGACACCAACTTTCATGAACCAATTGAAGACATAGGCTTTCTCGTCAATACCAATCATCAGACCTGTTAAATGATAGCCTTCGTCGTCTTTAGTAATAGTAACTTCACCCTCGGCGAAATCCGATCTGCCAGCGTCAGAAACAATACCATAATAATAATCTTTTGATAATGTACCATCTGCTAAGGAGAATGTACCAACCGTATCAGCACCTACTACTTCGAGAATATAGGTTGTGTCATTAAATTCAGCCGAAACTTTGATGATGCCCTTGGTAGGTTCTGCAGAGATGTTCATATTTGCAGTTACATAAACGGTATCACGCTCGGTGATAGGTTTGTCCATCGTCAAGGTCTCTTCCTCTGCACCCCAATTATAGAAGTCGTAATCAGGTAAGAAACTTATCATTTGCATTGAGAATATACCAGTTTCAGGGTCGTATGTTCCTTGAGGAACCTGACCGCCAGTCAGCGTATATGCATCACCTGTCCATACGGCAAAGCCGCTCGTCGAAGCTCCAGTATTTACAGCAGGAACAGTTAATTTATTATTGGCATCACGGTTAATGATTAGAGTTACTCCATTTGCAGTAAACAAACCAGCACCCCATCCTTCTAATTTGTATTGTTTCAGACCCGTGTTATCTTTACGCTCTTGAACAGGTATTTTGGTTTGATATTGTGTTGCAGAGAAGAAACTATTAAATGCATATTTGCCCGTGTTCACACCGAACGGAGCAAAGTCAGCCCACTCGCCCCAAGTTTGAGTGAACGGAGTGGAGAGATTCAGCGTAAAGTTGGCTTCTTGACCGCCATTGGTTGCCAAGGTTATAGTACCAACATAATGCAACGTGTCATTTACCAAAGAAACTTGAATGTTGGCTGCGCTCAAATTTTGGTAAGAAACAACCGTTTTCTTGCCATTTTTCTCATCTACCCAAGTTTGATAAGCATATAGGTTTTCTTCTGTGAAGTCACCTGTTATACCTTTGGAAATGAAATAGAAGAAGAAAGCATACGTGCTATCTGTATTGTAACCATCTACGGTGTAGTAGCCAGTAGTCAATCTGGAAGTGTTGAAGTTTAGTGTATCAGCTACCAAAGTAATCTCCTTGGTAGCGGGTTTCTCGTAAGTGAGGTTCAATGCATAAATATTACCATCCTCGCCGTATAATGCGCCAGTAAGAGATTTGTTTCCTTGTTCATCTTGAGCTACCACAATAGGAGTAGCTACGCTGTGGAAAATAACATATTGAGAATTGGGTAATTGTAAATAACTACCTTCAATATCTACTTCCTCATTAAAAGTGCCTAATTCGGTCTCCGTATAAACCCAAATTGCGATGGTCGAGTAGTCGCTATTGGAAGCGGTATAAACATATTCATCATATCTGGAACTGTACTCTGCTTTGTAGTTTGTGGCAACTACATCAATTGTAACTCCGGTGGGCGCCCAAGCCGTTTCATCAAAAGTCAGGTTATATGTATCCCCGTTTTCTAAAGTTGCACTGGCAACGATGTGAGTCAGATTATCTTGATCAACCGTTATGTTGAAAGAAGCTGTCGTGTAATCGGCGTAGTCTGCTGTTGCGGCAATATACATATAGGAATAGTATGTCTCCATATCAGCTAACGTATATGTTTTGCCAAATTCAAAAGAGCCGGTGTAGTATATGTCAAAAATAAACACGTCACCATTTTCGGCATACAATTCAAAATAATAATCGGTTTCATAGTCCTCAGCACCAAAATCCGCTATGGTTACATCGTAGGTCCCTGCAACGGCATTAGCTGCTTTGCGAACAGCAGCCACAGAGGGAACTGCACGGTGATCGGCTTTAGAGACTTTCTTACCACGGATGGCAGGAACCACTGTTGCCTTTTGGTTAGTGACTTTCAGAGCCGGAGTGGCACTGAGTTGATTGAAGTTCGCAATTTGAGCTTTCTCAAACTGAACTTTCTGCATTTGCTTTATTGCAACGGGGGCCTTCTTAGCCAATTCGGCCTTCGGAGCAATTGGAGCTGCACCTGCGCACAATGCTATCGCAATTGCGCAAACAAAAGTAAAGAGTTTTTTTAACATAAATTTAGTTTTAGGCCTACCCCCGGCCCCTCCATGAAGGGTAGGGGGATTGGCGGGTTAATAATTTGGATTTTGCGCCGCAAAGGTACAAAAAATAAACGTTTTACGCAAATAATTTTCAATTTTATCTGCATTTAACTTTTTTTTAACTTTTAATTTTATCCAATCTGACATGGAGAGTTTATTCGTTTTTTCATATAAATTTCTTTCTAACTAACTCCACCTTGTCCTAACTCGTTGCACCATGGTTCTAACGAGCCAGTGATAATTACCTCGATGGTGTTGATAAAGATGCAAAATACTTGTCTGTCAAGTCAGTAATACTACCTTCGCCATTGTCTAATTGTCGTTTGTTTCCATCATGAGGTAGTCGCAAACTGCCTTTTTGCAACTTATTGTACTTTTTTAGCCGCAAAGTGCAAAAATTCTATTGTTGTAACATCCACTCGGTAGCGGGAACAACATTTATTGTTTCACTATTCATATCCACCTGCTCTTTGGTGGCGAAAGTTAACAATAGCAAATTATGGCAGTTAATTTTTTTTGCCGCTTTAACCAAACCGGCCAGTTCCCGTTTACGAGTCTTAGGTGATGTTATATCATAACTGACTTGGATAAGTTGTTCAATATGACTGCCACGAGTTACTACAAAATCACATTCAAAACTTTTATCTTGATAGTAGAACACTTCACCTCCTATGCGTTTATAACGACGGAGTAGTTCTATGCAGACAGCATTCTCTAACTTCCATCCTAAATTCTCCAATGAGAAACTACCGTCGTGTTCTTCTGCAAATGCAACATCTACAACGTATGATTTCTCATTGCGGATACGCTCATGTGATTTAAAAGAAAATTTAGGAATACCTATCAATAGAAAGGCTTCCTTGAGATAACTGAAATATGCCGTTGCCGTTTTGGAACTCAATCCAAATAATTCGGCAACCTTTTTTGGAACAAATTCTTGACCATAGTTATCACACATATATACCGCCATCTTGTAGAGAGCGTCTGTGTTGCGAATGCGAAAACGTTTTGCAATATCTACACGCACGATGGTATTGAGCAATGATGCAATGTAGGCATGACGATCTGACTCGTTTAACACTTCCGGCATTCCTCCTTGCTCCAAATACTTATGTAGCGTCTCTATCAGTTCGGCTTTTTGACGAGTAGTAACTGCTTTTGTCTCTACTTGTTCAATTTGACAATATTCCGAAAATGAGAAAGGGAAAAGCGATACTGCGTTATGTCGCCCCGTCATATGCGTCATCAGTTCGTTGCTCAGAAGTTTAGCATTGCTACCCGTTAAGAAAACATGCTTATGACTACGCAACAAGCGGTTGATGAATAATGGCCAAGCATCAGCATTTTGTAACTCATCAAAAAAGAGATACTCCACATCGCTACCATAGACCACATACATTGCTTCAAGCAGCAAATTAAGGTCCTCTGTACGAAGGTTGGATAAGCGTTCGTCATCTAAGTTAACGTATGCTGCATGTACTTGATGTTCAATTAGATACTTAACGCATAGCGTAGATTTTCCACTTCTACGAACACCTATTACCACTTGTGCCAAATGGCTCTCAAGAGACAAATACACTTCTTCGCGACGAGCGCAATAAGAGAAATAATCATCTTCAAAAAGAGCTTCTTTCTGCTCTGCTACAACAACTACTAATTCTTCTAATGTCATAGTATGTTCCTTTGAAAATATTCTTAAGGTATGTTCTATAAATTTGGATTATTATTTCTCAGGTAAATCCATTCTGTTTCGGCTGCTTTTGTGTTTCTTTTTGTATTTTGCAGATTGTCAGTCAGTCGCAATGTTGAGCATTGCTCCTTCCATCCGCACCGCAAACTACTAAAAATAAATTACAAAATCATCTCGACCAATTTATAGAACCTACCTTAAATGCGACTGCAAAGGTACGTTTTTTATTTGATATTACCAAATAATTCTGCTGTTTATTCCACTATTTTCCTGTTTTTTGTGGATTTCTATTCCACTATTTGCCATGTTTTAGGTGTTTCTATTCCACTAAATTTAATTAAACGGACAGATACGCAAAATTCTTGTCTATCAAGTCAGCAATACTAACTTCGCTATCGTCTAATCGTAGTTAAGATACAACTTTTGCGGCTATTTCCAAATTTGCGAGAAATTTTGCGATAAAGGACCATTTCTTTCAAATTTTAACTAACAATAATTGCATGTACCGATTTTTTTTCGTACCTTTGCGCTTGAAAACAAAATGTTTGGATATGAAATACGGAAAATACCTTTTGTCGCTTTTCGCCTGCGTTTTTGCGGCGGGTGCCATGGCGTGTACGTCGGTGATTGTGTCCGGCAAGCGGACGGCCTCGGGGCGTCCCGTAATGATGAAAAACCGCGATACCGGCTGTTTGGAAAATGATGTGCGCCGTTTTGCCGGCGACAAATACAACTTCATCGGCCTGTGCAACAGCCCCTCGGAGGGTGGGGAGGTGTGGACCGGCGTCAATGATGCCGGGTTCGCCGTCATGAACACCGCTTCGTATAATTTCAAGGACGATACGGTCTCCTTGTCGCGGATGGATATGGAAGGCGTTATCATGTACGAGGCGTTGGGCGTATGCCGTACGGTGGACGATTTTGAGCATTTTCTGGAACGGCATGCTAAGCCGTTGCTGGTCGAAGCCAATTTCGGGGTAATTGATGCCGAAGGCGGTGCGGCCTATTTCGAGGTGAACAATTTCCGTTGGGTAAGATATGATGTGGATGACGAGCCCGGGCAATACAAGGTGGTGACGAATTTCTGCTTCGCAGGCCGTGAAGAGGACCGCGAGGGATGGGAACGCTATTTGACCGCCTCTGCCGTGATGGACGAGTTGGACAAAGCCCATGCGGGTAAGCCTCTGCCGGTGGACCACCGCTGGCTGATGGAGCATTTCTCCCGTTCGTACCGTCATGAATTGATGGGGCTGGCGGAAGATTTCTGCACGCCGTCCGGAGTGGCGGTGGACCAGGACTTCATCCCGCGCAACAGCACTTCCGCCTCAATTGTCGTGGAGGGTGTGAAGACCGGCGAGAGCCCCCTGCACACGGTCATGTGGACGCTGATAGGCTATCCGGCGTGCGCCGTGACGGTGCCTTTGCTGGTGGGGACGGACGACTGTCTGCCCGAAGGTGTTCAGCCGGACGGCACAAGTTGCGCCTACGCGCGGAGAGCGGCGGAAATCAAGCAGCGGCATATCTTCAATCGTACAGTCAGCAACGGCAAACGCTATTTCAATATCGGCGCGGTGCAACGCGGCACGGACGGTTGCCCGTCGCTCAAAGCCTGTGCGGCCAAGGCGGAGCAGACCATAGACGGTGCCTTCGTCCCGTTGTTTGACCGCTGGTGCGCCGGTGCCCTGTCGGATGCCGAGTTCTTTGCACATTACCGCCGGCAGACGGACACTTACTTGCACGCCTACGAACGCGCCTATGCGCCCTATTTAACCCTCGTCCCCTCGAAATCTCGGTCTCTCGAAAAATCGGGCATTCGATAACTCGATCCCTCGTCCCCTCGATCCCTCGAAAACTCGATTCCTAGATTACTAGTTCCCTATATAACTCGGTACCTCACCCCATCAATCCCTCGAAAACTCGATTTTTTTTCGCAAAAAAACGCAAAACATTTGCACATGTCGGAAAAAAAACGTACCTTTGCACGCTTTTTTGGCAGAAATATTTATTAATCGTCCTGCTGGGCAGTGGATTTGCGGAAACGCCAAATCGTAAATGATGTCTGTCGGCATGACCTAAAACAAACAAAATCAATGGATACTTTATCTTTTAAGACAGTATCGGCGAATAAGGATACCGCTCAAAAGGAGTGGGTCGTTGTTGATGCTGAAGGCCAAATCCTTGGCCGCATGTGCACGAAAGTTGCTAAACTGCTTCGTGGCAAGTACAAACCGAGTTTCACGCCGAACGTGGATTGCGGTGACAATGTCATTATCATCAATGCCGACAAGGTCAAAATGACCGGCAACAAGTGGAATGGCCGTACTTATGTACGCTACACCGGTTTCCCGGGCGGACAGCGCGAATATACGCCCGCAGACTTGATGGCCAAGGGTGCAGATCGCCTGATTATTAAGGTCGTGAAGGGCATGCTTCCCAAGAACCGTTTGGGCAGTCACCTTATCAACAATCTGCATGTATTTGCAGGTGCAGAGCACAACATGCAGGCACAGACACCGAAACAGATTGATATTAACACCCTTAAATAATTGGAGAAATGGAACTTGTAAATGCATTAGGTCGTCGTAAAGCTGCTGTTGCACGTGTTTACGCTAAAGAAGGTACCGGTAAGATTATGATTAACGGTCGTGATCTGGAGGTTTATTTCCCCAGTCCCATTCTTCAATACATCGTTAAACAACCCCTCAACAAACTGGGTGTGGTTGAAAAATACGACATCAAGGTGAATCTTGACGGCGGTGGCTTCAAAGGCCAGGCTGAGGCACTTCGGCTCGCTATTGCGCGCGTGCTGGTCAAAATGAATCCCGAAGACAAACCCGCTTTGAAGGCCGAAGGTTTCATGACACGTGACTCCCGTGAAGTTGAACGTAAGAAACCCGGTCAGCCCAAAGCCCGTAAACACTTCCAGTTCAGTAAACGTTAATATCCAATTTCGGCAGACGCCTTCGGGCCTACTGCCGAAATGCTTTTTGCATCTTAAGGCCGCTTAGCGCGGTCTGCCGGTTGTGCGATTGACAACGGGTCGAGATGACAAAAAGGGACGGAATAATAAAAATAATCAACTAACTAAAATCACATTCAAAATGAGAACTAATTTTGATCAATTGCTTGAGGCCGGCTGCCATTTTGGTCACCTCAAACGCAAATGGAATCCTGCCATGGCTCCTTATATATATATGGAGCGCAACGGCATCCACATTATTGACCTCAACAAAACCGTCGTTAAGATTGACGAGGCGGCTGAGGCGCTGAAGAATATTGTACGCTCCGGCCGTAAGGTGCTGTTTGTCGGCACGAAGAAACAGGCGCAGGAAGTGGTGGCTGTCAAAGCACAGGAAATGGGCATGCCCTATATCACCGAGCGTTGGGCCGGCGGTATGCTGACTAACTTCCCCACCATCCGTAAAGCCGTGAAGAAAATGTCGAACATCGACAAAATGATGACCGACGGTACGTTTGACAATATCTCCAAACGCGAGAAACTGCAAATCACCCGCCAGCGCGAAAAACTGGAGAAGAACTTGGGCAGTATCGTGGATTTGAACCGTCTGCCGAGTGCCGTGTTTGTCGTGGACGTGATGAAAGAGCATATCGCTGTAGCGGAGGCTAACCGTTTGGGTATCCCCGTATTCGGTATCGTTGATACGAACAGCAACCCCAACAATATCGATTTCGTTATTCCTGCCAATGACGATGCCACCAAGTCCATCGCCGTTATCATGGGCGCCGTTTGCGAAGCCGTCAAGGAAGGTCTTGAGGAACGCAAGGTGGAGAAGGCCGACGAAGAGGCTGCCGCTGCACAGGAAGAGAACGAAGAAGAGGTTGCTGCTCCTGCTCCCAAAGAGCGCCGTCAGCGCGTAAAGAAAGCCGCTCCCAAAGAGGAGGCTGAGAAAGTGGCCAGCGCCGAGGCTCCCGCAGAGGAAGAGGCTAAAGCCGAATGACATACCTTAATAACTTAAAATTCAATTTATTATGGCTGTTACATTAGCTGATATTAAGAAACTGCGCGATATGACCGGCGCAGGCATGATGGATGTTAAAAAAGCGTTGGAAGAGGCCAACGGCGATTTTGAGACCGCTAAGGACCTGCTCCGCAAACGCGGACAGGCTATTGCTGCCAAACGGAGTGACCGCGAGGCCAGCGAAGGTTGCGTCTTGGCGAAGGCCGAAAACGGTTTCGGTTGCATCGTGGGCGTAAAATGTGAGACCGACTTTGTGGCTAAGAATGCTGACTTTGTTGCTATGGTGAAGAAGATTCTTGATGTAGCTATGGCTAACAAACCGCAGTCCTTGGACGAACTCAAAGCCCTCACTCTCAACGGACAAACAATGGCTGACCTCGTTACCGAACGTAGTGGCGTTACCGGCGAGAAGATGGAACTGAGCGACTACGCTTTCATCGCTGCCCCCCAAGTGGACGCTTACAACCACCTCGGAAACAAATTGTCTTCGCTGATTGCTGCGGATGACGCGGCTGCCGACCATGACACTGTTCACGGCATGAACATGCAGGTGGCTTCCATGAGCCCGATTGCTCTGGATGCTGACCACGTGGCTGCTGAAGTGAAAGAACGCGAATTGGCTGTCGCTGTGGAGAAAACCAAACAGGACGAAATCAACAAAGCCATTGAGAACGCTTTGCGCAAAGCCGGTTTGAACCCTGCGCATGCGGATAGCGATGACCATATCGAGTCGAACATGGCCAAGGGTTGGCTGACTCCCGAACAGGCGCAAATCGCACGTGACATCCGCGCCAATGTGCCTGCCGAGGCCGCTGCACAAATCAACGAAAAGAAAGTGGAAATGATTGCACAGGGACGCTTGCAGAAGTTCCTCAAGGAATCAACCCTCGTTGAGCAGCAGTACATCCTGTCCGAATCGAAAGAATTGGTGAAGGACGTCTTGAAAAAGATGAATGTGCGTATCGTTGACTTCAAACGTATCACACTTAATCAGGAATAAGTTTACTGTCGGAAAATGAAAAATGACCTGTGCTCTTGCATAGGTCATTTTTTATTTGTAACTTTGCAAGCCGATTTCAAAAAGCACAATTTGTCGTGGCATTAACTAACTTTAAATCCTATTGATATGGCTGAAACAAAAAAACGCCTTTTGGCTTTGGATGTGCTGCGCGGTATCACCATCGCGGGCATGATTACCGTGAACAACCCGGGTTCGTGGGGACACATCTTCCCGCCGTTGCGTCACGCCGAGTGGAACGGACTGACGCCTACCGACCTCGTTTTCCCCTTCTTCATGTTCTGCATGGGGGTGGCGATGTTCATCAGTTTCCGCAAATTTAATTACCAACTGACTTGGCAGTCGGCTGGCAAGGTCATCTACCGTGGCCTGCTGATTATTCTGGTGGGTTGGGCTTTGAGTTGGTACGGTATGTCGCTGGGGCAGTTGGTCAAGGGGACACCGTTCTTGGATGCCGTTTGGACCTATCCTTCACAAAACCTTCGTTTCTTGGGCGTTTTGCCGCGTTTGGGCTTGGTTAGTATTTTTGCCGGTTTGTTGCTGTTGTTGTTCAAACCGAAGAATGCGCCTTTCGTGGCGGCCGTCTTGTTGGTCGGCTATTGTATCTTACAGTCGGTAACCGGCAGCTTCGAGTGCAATGCAGAGAACTTTATCGGCCGTTTTGACTATATGCTCTTCGGCGATGACCATATCTACCACATGAACGGCATCCCGTTTGATCCGGAAGGGCTTCTGTCCACCATTCCTTGTATCGGACATGCGCTGATTGGCGCGTATATGGGCATGCTCATCATGACGACGGACGACATGTACACCAAAATCAACCGTCTGTTCATCGCGGGCAGTATCATTCTGTTGGCGGGTTTCTGCCTTGATTATGCTTTCCCGATTAACAAGAAACTCTGGAGTGCCAGTTTCGTTTTGGTTACCTGCGGTTTGGCCAGTCTGTTGCTCGGCTTGCTGATTTGGATTATTGACATCAACGGCAAGAGAAAATGGAGTGTTTTCTTCGAGAGTTTTGGTGTCAATCCGCTGTTTATCTTCTGTATGAGCGGCGTCATCGTGATGAGTATCCGCCATTTCCATATCCCGTTCAACGGCGATGTGTACTCCCCGTGGTCGTTCCTGTACAATGTATGTACGCGCCCCTGGTTGGGTGACAACGGCGGTTCGCTGGCATGTGCGCTGATATTGGTCGGTGTCATGTGGCTGATTGCTTATCCGTTGTACAAGAAAAAAATCTATATTAAAATATAGATTGCGGTGAACAATGGCATGTTTTTTGCGCGTTTCATAGAGGTATGAAACGCGCAATTTTTTTCCTATTGATTGGGTGCGCTCTCCCTTTGGCGGCGCAGTATCGTATTTCGGGCAACGTCAAGGCCGAGTCCGACGGAAGCGTCTTGGAGATGGCTACCGTGTGCCTGTACCGTTATGCCGGAGGCGATAGCGTGTTGGTGCGAGGGGCGCAGACGGATGCCGAGGGGCGCTATCGTCTTGACAATACGCCGACCGGGCGCTATAAACTGCATGTGTCCATGGTAGGCTATGTCCCGCGCAGTCTGCCCGTCGAGGTGAAGGACAGGGATGTCGTGCTGCCGGTTGTGGCGTTGCCGGAGGATGTGCAACTGCTGGGGGTGCTGGATGTCAAAGGACAAGCCGCTGAGATGACCGTCAAGGGCGACACCATCGAGTACAACACCGCGGCGTACAAGGTCGGCGAGAACGCCATGGTGGAAGACCTGCTCAAGAAAATGAACGGCGTCGAGGTGGACAAGGAGGGTAATGTCACCGTTAACGGCGAGACCATCAAGGGCGTGCGCGTGGACGGTAAGAAATTCTTTGGGGACGATGTCCAGTCCGCTACCAAGAACATTCCGGCCGAAATGATTGACAAGATTCAGGTCATTGACCAGAAATCGGATATGGCCAAACTGACCGGCTTCGAGGACGATGACACCGAGCGCATCATCAACCTCACGCTGAAAGCCAACCGCAAGAAAGGTGTCTTTGGCAACTACAATGGCGGGGTCGGCATAGACCTCCAAAAAGACTTCCGTTATTCGGCGGGCTTGTTTACCAATATCTTGTTGGGCGAGAGCCAAACGACGATTATCGGCAGTGCCAACAACACCAACGACATCCGTTCCGGCCGTGGGCGCGGTCCGTTTGCAGGGCAGAACTCCGGCATCACGAGGGCGGAAAACTTGGGCGTAAATACCAACATCGATTTGACCGGCAAAATCAACAAGAAAGACAACTCTTCCTCGCTCATGTTCGGCGGTGATGCCGGTTTCAATCATTCCAGGAATGAACTTCTGTCGCGCTCGGACAAGGAGAGTTACGCCAACGAGGTCACCTATACGAACAAGGATTCGCTGGACAAACTGTCCAAGGCTTGGGATGTGAATGCACGGTTTGAACTGGAATACCGGATAGATACCCTCAATAAACTGATTGTCAAACCGAACATGTCGTACAAGAACAGCCGTAGCGATTCCCATGACCGTTTCTTGTATTTCCGCAAGGACTCGCTGGTGCAGGACAGCATCATCAATAACGGTTCGCAGGACCAGTTATCCGAATCCGAAGAGATTGGCGTCAATGTGCGGGCTATTTACAACCATCTGTTCCTCAAGCCCGGACGTTCGTTTACCTTGAACGCCTATGTCGCTTTCACGAATACGAAGGGCTATTCCGAGACCAAGGCCAGGGATATGGCGGCCGACACGATGCGGGTGGACCAATATACTCATTCGGGCAACAATGCCGTCAATTATAGCGTCAAGGCGTCATACGTCGAGCCCTTGCATGGCGTGAACCATTTGCTGGAAACGGCTTTCACTTTCCAGAGCAACAACCGTTTTTCGAACAAGGACCAGTACGATTTCTCCAAACGTGATTCGGCGTACAGGTATAATCCCGATTATTCCAACAAGTTGGAAAACCGTTTCTATTCCGAGGCCTTGGAGGTGAATTACCGTTGGTTGAATCAGCAGTGCGACTTGACGGTCGGTGTCAAGGTCAATCCCAGCCAGACGTGGACCAAGACCTATTACGGGGGTGTCCTTTTGCGCGACACTTTAATCAATGTGTGGAACTGGAGCCCGAACGCTTCGTTCAAATACCGTTTCGGCAGGAAGGAGTTTGCACGCATCATCTATCGCGGAACGTCATCGCAACCGTCTGTCAACCAGATGGAACCGGTGCGCAACAACTCCGATGCCATGAACGAGACGGTGGGTAACTTGGGTTTGAATCCGGCATTCAGGCACACCCTGCGTTTCATGTATTCCAAGTTCAATCAGGAGACATTTGCCAGTCTGATGACCGGATTGCACGGAGATTTTACCAAGGATGCGCTGGTGAACAACACCGTGTATGACGAAACCGGCAAACGCTACCAGCAGACTGTCAATGCCAAGGCCGTCCCGTGGAATATCGGGGGTGACTTGATGTTCACCATGCCTTTTGCCAAGAAACTGATGCAGTTCCACTCGCGCACCGCCTTGTCGTATAACCAGCAGATTGCCTACCTCTTCCATGAGGGTAAGGCGGCTGAAATCAGTCAGTGGATAGAGTCGGGCAACTTTATGTTGGGCGATTTGAGCAAGACCGGCAATCTCAATGTCCGTCAGGACCTTACCCTGCGCCTTACGCACGATGTCGTGGATGTCGGGGTGCGCGGTCAGGTGAATTATTCGCGTACCGCGAACTCGCTCACATCGGGCAGTGTTACCAATGTGGTGAATTGGAGTGTTACCGGCGATGTCGTTTTCCACTTGCCCAAGTCATGGAATATCAGTGCCGACTGTGGTTACACCGCCCGTTACGGCTATCAGTTGGATGATGTGGACGAAATATCATTGAATGCGTCTATTGACAAAACGTGGGGCAACGCCACGCTGATGTTTAAGGTGTATGATATCCTGAATGACAAGAAGAATATCGTGCAGGTGGTGGGGGAGAACTATGTCCAGTACAAGAAAACCAACACGTTGCCCACTTATTTCATGCTGACGTTCACTTACAAACTGAATAAGATGGGTGATTTAAAGGCGAAGGGCATGGCAGGCCATGTGCAGGAGATGATGGAATCCGGTTTTGACCCGTCCAAGGGTCTCCGTCCCGGCATGATGCCCCCTGGCCCCCCTCCGGGCAGATAAATTTGTTCTTTTTGGGTCGGGTGTCGATCGAGGGTTGATCGAGGGTTTCACATGCTTATCTTTTATCCAAGCGCATGGCGAAGCGATTTTGCTCAGTTGGCGAAATACCACAACCTGTAGCCACTTTGCGCCAATTGCGAACGATTTGACACACTTCGTCAACTATCGTCTTTGCATTCTCCTCGTTCAATAAATAGTCCGAGGCGGATGCCAATAAAAGTTCTACGGAAGACTCGTTGCTTGTGTCATTTATGAGCAAACTCTGTGTCCTCATATCCGTCGGATTAAGGTCGTATGCCGGTGACCATTCCCAACCTTTTTCTGTTAGAAGAAAACCATGATTGCGAAAATGGTCATCATGATTGCCAATCAAGATATTAAATGCCACTCGACGATACAACTCCTCCAACGAGGCCTGTACATTGGCGATACCGGAATGTCCTATCAGCATATCCACAATATCCAAATAACCATTACCACTATCAGCATCCGCGCCATCCTGCAAACCACAAAGTGTCATGGCAGATGCAAAGTGAATGCGTTTCTCGCCATGTCTGTCGAACCTGCGAGTGAGAAGCGTGTGGTATCGCTGCCCATCCAAATGCAACAATCGCGTATCTGCCACTTTGATTCCTGCCTTTCGAGCCAAACAGCACGCAAAGTACTCCCAAAGCGCAATATCATACTCATCATGAATAGAAGGAATCTTGGCAATGTAGAGCTTGCCATCCGTATCGCGAACATTCGCCTTGGGACGAGCACCGCCTAATGACGATCCTTGGCGGTAGAGATTACGCAACCATTCTTCGCGAATAGTCGTACCTTTCGCATCGGCCGTCTCAAAAGCATGTGCCAAATTGATAAATTCATGAAGGAATGTAAGGGGAGGAACAGATTCGTCTGTATTCTCCGTACCAATATGTTGTTCGCCACTTCGCAAACGGAGTGCTCCCATTCGAGTGGTATCATCTACTAACATCAGGTAATCCACATCACTCAGATGGCGAGGCAAACGTTGCTCTTTTTCGGCCAACATACGTTCCCGCTTGTCAATCAAGCGTCGTCCCCATCGGTCGGGAAGTGCGTCCTGAAGCATATCGAAAATTACACCTTTCTTGTGCTGCAAACCGGACACAACCGGAAGATCCTTACTGAGCACCAACTTACGACAGTGACAAATCCAATCCGCATCGTATGCGAATTGGTATATCATGTTGCCACGCAAACTTTCATAACCAAGAGTTCCAACCTTAGTTTCCTGCTCTTGCCAATCAAATGCAGATATGATTTCTATCTCGTTCATACTTTGCTGGCGCGTTTACGTTCTTTAAATTGTAGGTCCTGAAGTGTACGCCCCAGTTCGTCATCTTTGGCAAGAAAAAGGACGCTCTCGTCCAAATCCATCGCAAAAAGAATACGCATGTAGATTCCGATTGCCACGGTCGGCAGACCTTTTTCTACGCGCATGACGGTCAGTTCGCTACAGGTAGCCCGCTCTGCTATTTCCGCAATACTGAGGTCGCGTCGCAGTCGGGCACATCGAATCTGCTCACCCACAATAGCGAGGTTCTTTGCCACCCTTCTTGGTATGGTCGTTGCAGTTGTAGTCTTACTCATAATATAGCAATTTGATTATTTTCCTATATTTAATGATAGATTATTAGTTTTTCAGGTGCAAACGTACTACTTTTTTCTGATATGTGCAAATTTATTTGCAATTTTGTACAAAAAAATCGTCCCGAAGGACGATTTTTTAGGTAGGATCTATAAATGGGTCGAGATGATTTTGTAATTTATCTCACTCTCGCACCGTGGGCATTGAACAGAACACCGTTGCGGCGGATAAAGAGTTGACCGTTGTGAATGAACTTGGCAGACCCTAATCCATCTTTTCCATTATAGGGTACAGAAAGAAGGTCAGTGTAGCCGGTCGTTGCAAACTCGCCTTGGTAGTGCTTAATCAACTGCTGTTGCGCATCCTTTACATCCATCGTGTAGGCATACTTGCTGGCTTGGTTTAGTCCTGTAACGGTAAACTGCCATCCGTTAGTTGTCATCGCGACCGACGGCGCATGATGATTGCCATTTTTCCCCGGAGCAAAGGCAATACCCATCAGTTGGCCTTGGGCATTGAATGTCAGCGTGCAGAATACAGCACCGTCTTTGGTAATCTCCAACGAATAACTGTCTGCCTTGTCATTACTTGGCCAAACAAACTCGGCTGTGGTGGCAGAAGGAGTGACAATAACATCATCGCCGGTAACGGTTTTTCCTTCAGCAGAGAGGCATGATACATTCTCGCGATTGAAGAGTTTCCAGCCTTTGGCAACTTTGTATTCATCCAAGACATCGCAAGGCACTTGCAGATAAATATCATAGTTATCAAATGCGTTTTCCTGAAGGACAGGAGGCTCTGCTGCATAGCAGTTAACATAGAGCAAACGCTCATCATTTTGGAAGGCGTATTCATCAACATCTTCTAGTTTAGCCCCTAACGTAATCGTTTTGAGGTAACTGCATTCTGCAAAGGCATATTTGCCGATAGTCTCTACACTGTTGGGAAGTGCTATTTCTTTGAGATTTTTGTTGGACAAACCATAGAAGGCATAATCTCCAATTATAGTTAAGCCATCGTTAATATTCATTTCGCTAATCCCTGTACAATTTTTGAAAGCACTATTTCCGACAGATTGTACAGGACTTGGAATGGTGATAGTAGTCAATTGTGCCATGTTTTGACATACATTGGCAGGAATAACTTCTACACTATCGCCAAAAACAAAAGTTTCTACTTGACTACCGAAGTTGTAACCACTACAATTCTTTGCATTCCATATTACGGATTTTATGCCACTGCAACCTTCGAAAGCAGAACTTCCAATTGTAGAGGCAGAGTTCCCAATAGTAACGGAAGCCAACCTGCTACAATTATAGAAAGCCTTATCTTTAATCGTGGTGACCGAATTAGGAATGGTGACCGATGTCAAACCACTGCAATTGGCAAAAGCATAGTTACCAACATGAGTAAGACCGTCAGGCAAAACAAGTTGGGCTATCTTCCTGTTAGACACATACCATTCTGAAAGATGAGATTCGGTATAGTCATACATTTTTCCACTGCCTGTAATAATAAGGGTGTCTCTAACTAATTCCCAATATAAATTGTCACCACATTGCCCAGATTTCATAATATCTGTTCGCGCTGTAAATGTAGAATCCTGTGTAATAACAAACGAGCGTGGATTCTCCGTATTGCCGTCACTCCATTGGACAAAGTAATAACCATAATCAGGAGTAACCGTTAAGGTGCATGTGTCGCCCTTTATAAGTTTGCCTCCGCCCATTATTGTGCCGTTGGAAGCGTGACAAGTTATCGTTGCATATTCTTCGGGGAAACCTTGTATATTGGTAAAATTTCTCCATTCATTTGCCTTTTTGTAAATATCAACGGACCTTGCATGCACATAGACAGGGATAGATCTTGAAACATTAGAAAAACAATTAGAACCACAGGTGGGAGGTGTGACTGTGTGAACACTAATAGTTTTTAGATTGGTCATTCCAGTGCATAAATATGCCGGAACATATTGCACGCTATCACCAAAGACTAACTCTGTTATTTGTGGTGCACTGCCATCGATATAATAACTATCATATTTGTAAAAAAACGGAGTTGAATTGTTAGCGAAATCGTTACAATGTATAGCATTCCACGTTATGGATTGCAAACTATCGCACCATATGAAAGCCCACTCTCCTATTGATGTGACGGAATTGCCAATGGTTACCGAGGTCAAACTGCTGCAACCCAAGAAAGCATAATTACTAATTGTATCTACATCATTAGGAATAACCAAATCTTTCACTTCTACATCGTTGATATAGAGATTTGCGCTATAACACATCGGATTGGCATAACTATCACCAAACTTTATCCTACACCAATCTGCAATGGTGCCGGTGTAGTTGGTCTTTGTTAAGCCGTTGCAACCTTCGAAAGTAGAACTTCCAATTGTTGTGACTGAGCTAGGAATAACTATTTCACCTTTGACAGAGGGGAAGCATCCGCAAAGTGTAGTCTTTGTGGCATCACTATATACAAACAGTCCATCTATATAGCCATTAACACATTTTGCACCCCAAGGAGAACCGATTGCTGTGCCGCCATATACAATATTGTAAATATTGTAAAATGCATTACTGCCAATTGTAGTAACAGAGTTTGGAATTGTTATTGAGGTCAAACCTCTACAACCATAGAAAGCCTCATTTCCAATTGTAGTAACAGAATTGCCAATCGTTACCGAGGTCAAACTGCTGCAACTACGGAAAGTATAATCTCCAATCGTTGTGACGGAATTGGGGATAGTTACCGATGTCACACCGCTGCAATCATAAAAAGCCCCATTTCCAATCGTGGTGACGGAGTTAGGAATGGTGATGGAGGTCAAACCTCTACAACCTTCGAAAGCATAACTTCCAATTGTGGTAACGGAATTGCCAATTGTTATTGAGGTCACACCGCTGCAACCATTGAAAGCATAACTTCCAATTGTGGTAACGGAATTGCCAATTGTTATTGAGGTCACACCGCTGCAATTAGAGAAAGCAGACATTCCAATCGTGGTGACGGAGTTAGGAATGGTGATGGAGGTCAAACCTCTACACCAATAGAATGCATTCTCTCCAATTGTTGTGACAGAATTAGGGATGGTTATTGAGGTCAAACCGCTGCAATCTTCGAAAGCATTACTTCCAATTGTGGTGACGGAATTTGGAATTGTTATTGAGGTCAAACCTCTACAACCTTTGAAAGCATAATTTCCAATCGAGGTGACGGAATTAGGGATGGTTACCGATGTTAAACCGGTGCAATTATAGAAGGCGCCATATCCAATCCAAATGACGGAGTAAATCTGCGAATTATGAGTAATGGAAGTCGGAATACTAATTGCTCCGGAATAACTATATTCTCTTGTAGTCACTTCTGCCGTTTTTGTAGTGTGGTGTAGATTGTAGGCAATGCCACCAATTTCGCAATCGTAGGCAAAGAGGTGTGTAGCACAAATGAGTGCTAAACATAGAGATAAAAGTTTTGTTTTCATTGTTTCTTATTTTTTTGAGGTTGTGTTATTATCCATTTCTTTTATTTCTCGGTACGATTATTTAACCAAGTAATTATCACTTTAGAATTGGCTAAAACAGCAATCAAAATGACAGCAACTAGGAAAAATCCTAAATTCAACAATTTGTCGTTGGACGTTTCTATGAGACAGCACTGCGCACATTGGCAGCAACATAATAATAGTGCATTCATGATTTTTGTATTTTATTGATTCTTTGTTTTATTATACACTCTTTTGAGGTGCGGAAAACGATCCAATAGTTGGAAAAATACAGCCCAATTGTCTGGGTCATCAGATAATTCTTTTTCTACTATTTCAGGATTACCCACAAGGCATTTTATTCGATAACCGAACTGACTGCGAAAATTATCCTCCGAAATGACATCGTTATCTAATAATGTCTCACACGATTCTAATATGCCCATGTAGTTGTACACTTGCCCTGCTGGAAACCCCATTAATTTTAAATCATCATCATGTGGTGAAGAAGATTTTTCCTTTTTCTGTTTTGATTGCTCATATAACTCGTGAGATTTGTCATAAATGTCTTGATTTACAGAAGATGACAAAATTTCACGGATTTGTAAGAGCAATTTGGCTTCTTCCACATCACAACTACTACGATATACCAACAACGCAATCAATGCCGTAAGTGAGAGGACGCAAATTTCAATTGCAGAACTGCCTTTTAAGAGTTGACAAAAGAAGCAACAATGTTTAAGTGGCGTAATGTAAATAAGAAAGATAATCAGCAGGGCTAACATCAACACGTTAGTAACCCATTTCTTTTTCAACCAATTCATTTTGTTTCTTACACTTATTTGTGTCGTGCGCAACTTCTTTCGCCTGTGAATTCCGCCAAGCGTGATACAAAAAGAAAAGCGTGGAATTCTTACCTTTGTCATTCCACAATCGAGGTTCTAGCAAAACCTGTGTAAAAGAATGACAACGCAGAATCTCACGCCGGAATATACGAACTAATTGGCATACCAAAACGGTACAACCAATTAAGGGATATTCCCCATGAGCATCTACCTTTGTCTTATTCTTGTTTACACTGTGAAACTGCTAGATTTCGACTGTCAAGAATAAGCGTCAGCAAACGCTTTTTATTATGTCTGCCAACCCCACTCCGAAAAATGTCACGCAGACACCCTCGGCGCGGATTTGCAGTGCAAAGTTAGTAAGAAAAAATGATATACACAAATAAAAATAAAAAAAATATGCACAAAAATTTGCACATATCAAAAAAAAGATATACCTTTGCAGCGAGATTTAAGAACGTAGCTCTGTTGGTTATTCGAGTAGTGCAGAAGTCCCCGCCCGCGAAGACCTATCCGTTGAGAAGATACAACTACGCATTCTTGGGGCAAAAATAGTAGGTCGCAAATATGTGACCTACTTATTTTTTACTTCAAGTACCCGACTTATTTCGTCATACATCAAGTCTCCTACATTCAACTGAGTAATACAATATTGTACTTTTTCTTTATTGCTTCGTTTAATGCCAACTGTCATCTTAATGGATCCAATTCCGACACATTGATAACCCATGACAATCATTTTTTCAAACTGATTTTGATTCTTAGTATGAATCTTAGAACGAACAATAGAGACTTTTTTAGCGTTGGTCAGTATTGCATCCAATTGAAGAACTGCCAATGTACTCAAGTATGTTTTCGCTGCATGTTCTGCTGTTTCAATGATTGATATACGGCGAATATTGATATAATCCTTTAGGGAAAGATTATATTTTCGTTGAGTAGGATTAGCCTCTTTCCATTGATTATAAAAATTGAAAATAACTTGTTCTCTACTCTTAATATCCTCAATAGAATCTCCTTGCGGAATAATCATTGTCTCGGTTGTCATATAACTATCTATAAATTCATTATCACCTTTGCCGGTGTGTCATAGGCGGGTTAGTTAATTTGTTTCAATATATCTTTTGCCGTTATCTCCATTTTGGAGAAGGCAAAGAGTTTCTTTCCTAAGTCCTTTATTGATGCCCCAATATGATAAACCGTGTTGTCTGTCAGCAGGAAACGGTCATGTACATTCTTACACTTCTCCACACGGATAGGGCGATATTGGGCATTGTGCTTGTTGATGTCCAACTGCAACTGCTTGCCTATTGTTTGTGTATAAACAGTGGCACTCACTCCGTCCAAGCGTTTATCCAACAAGGTCAGCACACTTTCATCTACATAGTTGTCAATCAGCACGACCAACTGCTGTGCGCCCTTGATGAGGTCTGCCGCAAAAACATACGCATCAAATATCTGTCCGTCGTAGAAAACACCCTCTACCGGCGGCAAGGCGGTACGGACAAAAAAGTCTATCTTGTCTTGATGTTCGGTTAGCATTTGGCGATGGGCATCTATCTCGTTTTCAATGCGTAGCAAACGTTGGTTAAGAGCATATCCTTTGAGTAAATAATTCTTTAACACCGAGTTTGCCCAACGGCGGAAAGCAATACCATTACCAGACTTAACTCTATAGCCAACAGATAAGATAACGTCAAGATTGTAATATTCTACTTGATAAGTCTTGCCATCAGCAGCAGTTGTCGCAATTTTTGCGACAACTGAATTTGACGGAATTGCCATAGTACCTGCTTCATTTTGAGTTGGCGCAAAATCTGCGACAACTGATAATTCTTCGTGTAGAGCATTAACGATATGCTTACCAATAGTTTTTATATCTCGTCCAAACAATTGTGCCATTTGGTGACGGTTGAGCCACACTGTATCATCCATTAAACGAACTTGCAGTTGTACATTTTCATTTGGCTGATAAATTGCTATTTCGTTCTGTTCATTCATGTTCTTTATTATATGTCACCCCCTCACCTTTACGATGCCGGTGTGTCATAGGCGGTTAGTTTAGTTAATTATCTTTATAAGTGTACTATGTGTTTATCAATTCATAATTATAATCAGCACTTTGCAGATATAGACCTGTCTCTATATCCATAATTTTCTCATAGAGAGATGAATTATACAACGTGTCAAGAGCCGTTTGCATATCTACTCGCTGATACTCCATAATCAGCCGAACCAACTCCGCCAACAATGTATCTATTATAAATGTTTGCTCTTTGGTCATACTCGCTGTAGATATCGAATAGAACGTTCCGTTCCAAAATAATACTGATTATTCAACTCTCTATAATGAAGCGATGTAACTAATTGCTCCATCGTAATCATACCTAATTCGTATAAGTCTAATTGTTGCACAACGCCATCATCTGCTATCGGACCAATCACAATGTCAAAATTATGTTTATAGCCATTTCGAGTTGCATGGCGATTATTCAAAATGAATTGTGCCCACTCTGCTGATACTTGAGAGAAAATCTTAACATTCAAATTGCCACTACTCAAGCACGATTCATCAAACAGAAAAGTAGTTACTACACTTTGTGCACCAAGTGATTGGCGTGCGCGACGCTTAGCCATCTCTTTTGCCTGCTCCAACAAGGTTGTCAAGTAAAATCCTCGACCAAAATCTTTATTGATACGCCCTTGAGTAAGGTCTATCTTCTCAATTAAGACATCTGAACCATGATTAAGTTTAAGCATAGCGCAAATTTCCTCCATGTATTTGGCAAATTCGAGAAACATCTTCTATCGCATCATCAAAAGATAATGTATGCTCTGCCTCATAACATTCATCTAAAAAAGCAATTCCGGCATACCGTTTTAGATAGAGGTATGCGTCTTTGTTTGACATCGCAAAATGCTCCGCAAATTTGCGAATTGTCATAATCAGATATGTTGCCTTAAATGCCATTGTATAGAATATTCCGTAAAAAATGCTTACTTTTTATTATGTCGTGCTATTGTTTTGCGTCTATAGCAATCCTACTCACTTGTGGGACAAGACGATATTTCTTATATTCCTTCTAATTTACGAATGGCAATCAATTCATCATTGGTGATTGATTCTGTATCCGATTTATCGTATATGGTTAATAATGTAATCTGTATATCCTGTTCGTGCTGTTCAGCACAATAAGTGATTACACGAGTAACGAATCAAAATCCAGCAGCTCCTGTCCTGCTGTTTTGTGAAGATAATACTCTTGACAAGCATCTTGGAAATTTCCTAAAATCTCTTTTTTGGAGGGTGTAGAAGTACCTTCTTTCCCATCTTACAGTAACATAGCAACGTATTGCTGCAATTGTTGCAACAGCCGGACATCGTGAATGGCAAATATATCACGAGTGATAGATCCATACATAGCATCCATTTCTAAAGCACTCATATTTTTTCCCTTTCTAAAACTTTTGCGTTGCGAAAGTACTACTTTTTTCTGATATACGCAAACCAAAATGCAATTTTGAATGAAGAATTTTGAATTTTGAGAAATTTCTCTTCACTCGTCGCCTCTACGATGCCGGTGTGTCATAGGCGGTTAGTTTATTTTATTTGTTTCAATATGTCTTTTGCCTGTATTTCCATCTTGGAGAAGGCAAAGAGTTTCTTTCCTAAATCTTTTATTGACGCCCCAACATGATAAACCGTGTTGTCTATCAGCAGGAAACGGTCATGTACATTCTTACACTTCTCCACACGGATAGGGCGATATTGGGCATTGTGCTTGTTGATGTCCAACTGCAACTGCTTGCCTATTGTCTGCGTATAAATAGCAGCATTGACACCGTCCAAGCGTTTGTCCAACAAGGTCAGCACACTTTCATCTACATAGTTGTCAATCAGCACGACAGATCGTTTGGCACTCTTGATGAGGTCTGCCGCAAAAATATACGCATCAAATATCTGTCCGTCGTAGAAAACACCCTCTACCGGCGGCAAGGCGGTACGGACAAAAAAGTCTATCTTCTTTTCGTGTTCAGCCAATTGTTGCTCATGTGCTGACAGGCGACAATCTATCCGCTCCTCCATTGCCAATAATCGTTGATTGATGGCATAGCCACGTAATAGGTAGTCCTTCAAAACAGAACTTGCCCAACGGCGGAATGCGATACCTTGACTTGATTTAACACGGTAACCTACCGAAAGGATGACATCAAGGTTATAATATTCTATTTGACGAACAATAGAACGATGTCCCTCTTGCTGAACTGTCGCAAATTTTGCGACAGTTGGATATTGTTGAACTGTCGCATTTTTTGCGATAGTTGCCCCCTTTACAATCTCCATAGGTAAAGACAATTCCTCACGCAATGCATTCGCAATGTGTTTTCCGATCGTCTTTACATCTCGCCCAAAGAGTTGAGCAATTTGGTTACGGTTCAACCAAACTGTATCATTTTCCAAACGAACTTGGAGTTGCAAGTTTTCATTGGGCTGATAAAGTACTATTTCGTTCTGTCCTGCCACTATTTATTCTATCTTTTGCTATGTTTACCCATTGCCTTTACGATGCCGGTATTTCATAGTCGAATCAGTTATAATGTCCAAACGTTGAAAGTACTAAAACCTCAACGATATCGTCATATATTCTATATACTAATTTGTGCTCTTTCGTTATACGACGAGACCAGGTTTCCTCCTTGTAATGTTTCAATTGTTCAATTCGACCAGTTCCCGTCCGAGGATGTTCGCGTAGCTCATCTAACAACTTCGCTAATTTTGGCATAGCCGAGGGGCAAGAACGCTGTAAGAGAAGCACATCTTTCTAGGCATCCTCATTAAATATTACGTTATACATTATTGCGCCTCCCGTACTAAACGTTGTAGAAACTCGGCACCTGACTCGTTCGCATTCATTACGTATCGAGGTCCCTCTTTTGCACTAGCAATGAAGCGATCAATTTTTTGATAATACTCTTCCTCCGTCATAGAAACCTTTGGGAGAGTACCAACCTTAACGCTACGCACTCCTTTCATTTGCTTGAGTAAAGTCTTAACGTATGCCAATACACTAACATCCTCTAATGTGATATTAATTTGAACTTGCGGATATTGAACTGTGGGTATCATATTATTATTTGTTTTATTCTATCATTCTTTATTATGTCTTACAGGACTTCCACCCGCTGCCACAATCGCTATTGTGGCTTCAATAAATCTTTAATATCTCTACGAGTATCCCACCAATCTACAATATTGATGGCATCATTCTCTACATAATAGATTCCTTTTGATAAGGAACGCACAACAAAACTTCTATATTGCTTGCACATATCGGATAAGATAGGTTCCTCTTTTCCTGCATAGGGATTTTCTAAAAGTACCTTCTTCCATTCTTCAATAGCATCAATATAATCTTGGTATGCTACAAAACCAAACCCATATAACACATAGTCCTCAATGGCTTGACGACGTATATATGCCCTCTCTGACCAAAATATTTGCATTATGCCAGTTGAATCCTACGTTGTTGCAAAAGATTGTTAACCTGAGCATCGGTATAATAATGTCCACTTTCAATCTGTCGTGTTCCTTGTTCTACACTCGCACGAAGTTCTTCTACTGTGTAAGGATAGTCATTCATAACATCAAATATTTGAATATTTTGCATACAAAATTACTACTTTTTTCTGATATACGCAAACCAAAAGGCAATTTTGAATGAAGAATTTTGAATTTTGAGAAATTTCTCTTCACTCGTCGCCTTTACGATGCCGGTGTGTCATAGGCTATTTAGTCTTGTTTACACCGCAAAATTACGAAAAAAATTGGATTATGCAAATATTTTTAGAATTTGTAAATTGGTAAGTTTTTTAGTGGAAAGGAAAATTCCTCATTATTTCATTGGTCGAAAGTCGAAAGTTTTTCGACTTTTTCTATCCGACAGCGGAAGTGTTATGAGGCATGCTCATAGAGATACTCAGGAGCAATGTCTATCGTACCATTCTCCCATGAAAGAGTCCATCCATCTAATTCAAACTGCTGAAAAGTCGTTAATGACTGAAGTTCTTGATAGAGTGGTTTTGATACAAGATCTTTACCATCAAATATCTTTGTAACTCCGTTATTAAATGAAAGTTGAAGGCGATATTCTCCAAGATACTTGGCAGATGTAATCCAAATTAAGTTCATAATCAATCTAAAGGTTTAATTTCAACAATAGTTTCACTATTCTCAATACGATTCCAGTTCGCCATTAACTCGTCTTTATGCAAGTCAAGCCATTCATACACAAGGTTCAAAACTCGACGCGGCACTTTTCCGTCAACATCCCCTGTTTGAATGTCAATAACAGCACGATAATCATTGTAACGGACATGAAAATGAGGAGGGTTGTGATCCCCATTGTACATCCCAATAATAATTCCATAAAAACGACTAATTTCAGGCATATTCTTTTTTGTTTCTGCAGTTTTACACCGCAAAATTACGATAAAAATTTGGATTATGCAAATATTTTTAGAATTTGTAAATTGGTAAGTTTTTTAGTGGAAAGGAAAAGTACTCATTATTTCATTGGTCGAAAGTCGAAAGTTTTTCGATGTCTTTACCTATCTGACGGCGGAGGGCATCGGTGTCGGCGAAAGTGATTTCATCACGCAGACGGCGCACAAGGCTGACGGTAACCGTTTCACCGTACAAGGAACCGTCATAATGCGGCAAGTGCATTTCCACCGTTGTCTCCGTGCCGCCAACGGTCGGATTGGTGCCGATATTGACTACTGCCTTCCGCCCGTCCGTTACGGCGGCATAGACGCCGGCTTTGGGGAGCAGTTTCTCCGGCGGCGTTTGGATATTGGCGGTCGGAAATCCGATTAGGCTGCCGATGCCACGGCCGTGTACCACCGTGCCTGTCAGGCTGTATTCGTATCCGAGCAGGTCGTTGGCGTTGGTCAGGTCGCCCTGCTGCAACAGGGCGCGTATCTTGGAGGATGATATGTCCCCTTCGGGCGATTGGGGAACGGTTACCAGCCGGAGGCCGGCCTGCTCTCCCAGACGGCGGTAGTCGTCAAAGTCCGTGATGCGGTCGCTGCCGAAATGCTGGTCGTAGCCCATCACCAGCGTGGCCACTTGGCATTGGCGGTGCAGGACGGCCATGAACTCCGCGGCCGTCATGTCGCGGATGATGTCAAACCGGAAGCAGTAAATCTCGTCCGGTTGCTGTTCGCGGAGACGGGCGATGCGCTCGTCGTAGGAGGTCAGCAGGGGAGGGGTCCGGCCGTCAAGAACGGCTTTGGGATGGTCGGCAAAGGTAATGACGGCGGTTTGCAGCCCTTGCAGGGCGGCCGTATGCCGCATCTCGGACAGCAGAAAGCGGTGCCCGCGGTGTACGCCGTCGAAAAAACCTATGGTGGCGGCAAAACTCATGGCTCCACATATTGGTAACAGCCGGCATCGGGCTGAGGCAGCCGGCTGTGCCCGTTCCGGTCCGTCGGAACGGACTGTGCCCGTTCGGGCAGACCGATACCGCGTGCCGGCGACACACTGTCCGGACGGAAATCAAAATAGCGGTACTCTTTGTATTTATAGTAGGCATTGACAAAGACGGTGTCGCTGTCGTTGGCATAGACGTTATCGTGGCACCATGCGGCATGCAGCGAGTCCGCCTTGATGTAGTTGCCGGCTATCTCGCCCGTGTAGTAGTCCGGCAGCGGGGTAGCCAGCACAAGGTTGTTCTTGCGTGCGCCGGTGATGATGCAGTTGTAGATGCTGACATCGGTGATGGCTTGTTGCTTGTCCGTGTTGTTGATATAGACAGCCGCCACGTCCTCGCGCGCTACCGTGTGAATGTTCAGATCGGAGTTCGGCCAGCCGAAGAACGAGGCGATGGTGTTATGTGTCAGCGTCTGCTTACCGCCGTCAAGATACAGACAATAGGCGGCACAGTTGCTTATTTCTGTGTTGGTTATCTCTGCATCGGTGTTCAGCAACACCACCCCGTAAACGGCATGGTTATGGATGCGCGAGTTGTTCAAAGCCAGATGTCCTTTGGCGTTCTTGTCTGACGAATAGCAGTACAGGCCGATGTTCCCGCTGAGAATGTCCGTATAGTCCAATTGGTATTTAGGGCTGCCGATGGCGTCTTCGTGCATGAGAAACAGGCCGCCCCATTGTCCCGACGCATAGCGGTAAGGCACACTGTCGAACAGTTGGTCCAGCCGGTCGCCCGTGATGCGGACGGGATGTTCTTTCGTGCCTTGGGCGGTGACGTTGCCGTAGGCGTAGATGGAGGCGGTGCTGTGCATGTACAACGTGGTGCCTTCCTGAAAACGCAGGCTGCCGCGGGCAATCAAGGTGTCGTAAACAAGGTAGGGCTTGTCGTTTTCAAAGGTCTGGATGAAAGTATATTCCGTCTTCCCTTGGGGGGTGCGGATAAGGTGTACATCCTGTCCGTAGGCTTCCAACGGGAGCGATTGCGTGTTGCCGTTGACGGTGAAACGGATTGTATCCTCCACCAGTACGGGGGTATTCGTGTCCTGAGGGTTGATATGCACGCGGATGAACAGGAAAAGGCTGTCTCCACCATTCAATTGGATATCGCGGAGATTGGCGAGTTGGTTCTCGCCGTCAAGGTTGATATGAAAATACCGTCCGCCGGCAGCCATCGTAACCTCGCTGATGATGACAGCGTTGCGGTTGTCGTTGTGGACCATCACACATTGGGTGCTACTGCCGATGCCGGTGAACACGGTGTCAAAACACACGGAATCTCTGGAAAAACGCAACAGCATCAAACGGTCGTGCGATACCGTTTCGTTTTGGCAGCCTGTCAGCAAGGCGAACAGCGCCGCCAGAACAATCATCATACGGCATGCAGCGTCACGCATGGTTATTCAAAGTTGAAAGTTATGGTAATCATCTGGTTGCGCAGTTTGGACAAGGCGCGTGTGTAGAACTCGTCCTGTTCGGGTATCTGCGGCCGGTCCTCCACCGGAGTCAGCGCATTGGCGAAACCGAGGTGGTATTTCAGTTCGGGACAGAACTTGAACCAACGGAAATAGAAATCGCAGCCGAAGCCGAAGGCGATGAAATAGTCGAAGTTCTTTTGGAACACGGGACGCTCTTTCTGTCCGCCGAAGTCGAAACTGACACCGCCGCCGGCAATGACATAGGGTCGGTAGTTCTTTTCGCGCTGTGCCGACCACTTGAGGTACAACGGCACGTCCAACGGAAGCCCTAATACCTCCACGTGATTTCCGTTGCCTTCAGACCCTTTGACCTCACGGCCGGACTCCGTCTTGTAGGTGATGAGGCGTTGACCGAAATGCAGGGTAGGGGTGAAGCGGAGATTCAGATAGCGGCACAACCGGACATCCGTGATGAAACCGACCGAGAACCCCGGCAGCATACTGCTCACGCGGGCATGATAGACTTCACCGTTGATGGTGTCCTGACTTTCCGTGATGCCGTAGGCCATGAAGTTCGTTCCCAACGAAAAACCGAAGTGGATGATTTTGTCGTCCACATAGGGGTTGTTCATCTGTGCCCGCAAAGTGCCGGAGCACATGAGCAGCAGGGCTATTGCCCAGAGTATGTATGTGCGTTTATCCATGCTGTTCCTTCTTTGTATCCGTCCGTGCCGTGCCCGATGATGGCGTGTGTGCATACCTCCGTCAGCAGGCTGTTCCGCCGGAATGTTTCTCTATGATAAATGTCACTGATGTGTATTTCCACGACGGGCCGTGTGCTGCATTCCACCGCGTCCCTTAGGGCTACGCTCGTGTGCGCGTACCCGCCCGCGTTCAATAATATCCCTGTGCATTCAGGGTCGTTACCGTATCTTTGTATCCAGTCTATCAGGTCCCCCTCATGGTTGCTTTGCAGGTAGGTGAAATGCACATCCGGCCATTGCCGTTGCAGTTCGACCATAATCTGCTCCATCGACAGGTTGCCGTAAATCTGCGGGTTGCGTTTGCCCAGCAGGTTCAGATTGGGTCCGTTGACAATAACGATATTCAAGGCTTTCGTCGTTTGCTGTTTGTTTATCGGGCGCCGTTGACGGCAAGCAGGAACTCGTCGTTGTCTTCGGTCTTCTCCATGTACGCTTTCAGTTTCTCCATGGCTTCAGTGCCGTTCATATCGCTCAACTGCTTACGTATCTGCCACATGCGGCTCAGTACGTCGGCTGGCAACAGCAAGTCGTCACGGCGTGTGCTGGAGGCGGGGATGTCCACAGCGGGGAAGATGCGTTTGTTGCTCAACTTGCGGTCGAGTTGCAACTCCATATTACCGGTGCCTTTGAACTCTTCGAAAATCAGGTCGTCCATCTTGCTGCCCGTTTCGGTGAGTGCTGTGGCGATAATGGTCAGGCTGCCGCCGTGTTCAATGTTGCGTGCCGCACCGAAGAAGCGTTTGGGTTTGTGCAGAGCCTGTGCCTCCACACCGCCGCTCAGTACCTTTCCGCTGGCAGGGGCTACCGTGTTGTAGGCGCGTGCCAGACGGGTAATGCTGTCCAACAGGATAACGACATCGTGGCCGCTTTCCACCAGCCGTTTGGCTTTCTCGTGGACGATATTGGCCACTTTGACGTGGTTCTCCGCCGGTTCGTCAAAGGTGGAGGCTATCACTTCCGCTTGTACGCTACGGGCCATGTCCGTCACTTCTTCGGGGCGCTCGTCAATGAGCAGCACAATCATATAAACTTCAGGGTGGTTGTGGGATATGGCGTTGGCTATTTCTTTGAGCAGTACGGTTTTACCTGTCTTCGGCTGGGCTACTATCAAGCCGCGCTGGCCTTTGCCTATCGGTGCGAAGAGGTCAATGATGCGGACGGACAGCGGATCGCTGCTATCGCCTTTGCACAGATGGAATTTCTCGTTCGGGAATAGCGGAGTCAGGTTCTCAAAGGCGATGCGTTCTTTCGCTTTTTCGGGGGACAGACCGTTGATTCGGATGACTTTGTCCATCGGGAAATACTTGTCGGTCTCGCGGTTGGTGCGCACTGTGCATTCCACCGTGTCGCCCGATTTGAGCCCGAATAGGCGTATCTGCTGTTGGCTGACATAGATGTCGTCCGGCGAACTGAGGTAGTTGTAGTCCGCACTCCGCAGGAATCCGTAACCGTCGGCAGCGCATTCCAGCGTACCCATGGCTATCAGTTTGTCACCGAAATCGGCCAAAGGTCGCTTTTCCTGTTGCTGTGTCGGATTGTTCTGCGGGGTGTCAGCCGCTGTTTCGGAAGCAGGGGTTTGTTGTACCGCGTTGTCTGCTTTGGGAGCGGCGGCTGTTTCCGTCACGGGCGTCTCTTCGGCGGTCGGTGCCTGCGGAGCAGATGCGTTTTGGCTGTTTTTTGGTTTGCGTCCGCGTTTCTTGTGTTCCGTTTTGTCCTGTTTCTCTTGTTTTTGAGGAGCAACGGCGGTTTGTTCACCTTCGGCGATAGGCTTGTTTGCCGGTGTTTCGGCGGGTTGGACCGGTGCCGGTTTGGGGGCGGTTTGGAGAGCGCTCAACGGCTTGCGGGCTTCAATGGCCTGCACGGTCTTGTTGGCGTGGTGCCCGTCGTCCTGTATTTTTTGCTGCATCGCACCCATTTGTTCGCTTTCGTTGCCCACCGTGGCTATGACGTGGTTGCTTTTCAGGTTATCTGTGTCTATCTTGACGGGTTGAGCCTGTTGGCGGGTGCGTCTGCGTTCCCGTTTGTCTTTTTTGGCTTCGCCGTTCTCGTTTTTTTGGTCTTCTTTGGCTTGCACTTCTTTGGCGCGGTTGTCGGCCTGTGCGTCCAGAATACTGTATATCAGCATCTGTTGGCTCTTGGTGTGACCTACGCGGATACCCAGGCTTTTGGCGGCGTCTTTCAGTTCTTCGAGCGTCATGCGCTCCAGTTTCTTCAAATCGTATTGCATAATTATTTTAATGAAATCCCTTTGTTGGGGTTGGTTCATAGGGGATAAAGGAAAACGATAGAGAAAGACATTTCTCTTACACGGTGCAAAGGTATAACAAAAATTTGGAATACGCAAATATTATGTGTGTTTTTGCGGAAAAAAGACCGATTTATAGTGTAAACCGGCGTTGTGTGCAGTTTGTTGGATGCTTGCATACATATTTTGAATTACCGTGGTTTCGAGATATAGACTGTTCGGTTTTTCGAGTGCTCCATTTTTCGAGAAAAGGGATACAACAAACGATATATGACCGGTGGGCGACCTTCGGGAATAATACGCAAAAAACTTGCACTCTCTTACAGATGGAGTAAAAAAGTGCAAGTTTTCAGTAATCAGACGGGCGTTTAGTGCTGTCTGTCAAGGCGTGCGCTGTCGTTTTCGAAATCTTTTTCGGCACGGTGTTCGGGACGCGGACCGCGACGTTCGGGGCGGGGACCGCGGTCACCGCGTGGGGCGCGTGCGGGACGCTCGGGTTCCACATAGCCTTCGGGTTTCTCTTTGAGGGCGCGTGCGCTGAGGCGGAACTTGCCGGTCTTCTCGTCTATCTCCAGCAACTTGATGGCTATCTTGTCGCCTTCCTTGATACCCGTTTCGTCCATGGTTTCATAGCGTTTCCAATCTATCTCTGAGATATGCAGCAGGCCTTCTTTGCCCGGCATGAATTCTACGAAACAGCCGTAAGGCATGATTGATTTGACGGTGGACATATAGGTCTCGCCCACTTCGGGCAGTGCCACTATCGCCTTCACTTTGGCGATGGCTGCGGCCATCGCTTCGCCGTTGTTGCTGGCTATTTCCACTTTGCCGCCCTGTTCGTCTTCATCAATGGAGATGATGGCACCTGTTTCAGCCTGTATACCTTGTATAATCTTGCCGCCGGGGCCAATCACGGCGCCTATCATGTCTTTCGGGATATAGAAACTGGTGATACGCGGAGCGTGCGGTTTCAGGTCGGGACGCGGAGCGGGCATTGTTTCAAGTATCTTGTCCAATATGAACATACGGGCTTGGTGGGCTTGTTCGAGGGCGTTCTCCAGCACTTCGTAACTCAGTCCGTCCACTTTGATATCCATCTGGCATGCGGTCAGACCGTCACGTGTACCGGTGGTCTTGAAATCCATGTCTCCGAGGTGGTCTTCGTCGCCGAGGATGTCGCTCAAAATCTTATAGTTCAGTTTGTCGCCGACCAGTTCCGAAATCATACCCATGGCGATACCGCTGACGGGTTTCTTGATGGGCACACCGGCATCCATCAGGGCCAAACAGCCGGCGCATACAGTCGCCATCGAACTCGAACCGTTGGATTCGAGAATGTCGCTCACGACGCGGATGGAGTACGGGAAATCTTCGGGAATCATGTTCTTGAGAGCGCGGCAGGCCAGGTTTCCGTGACCTATCTCGCGACGGCCTACGCCGCGTTGGGCTTTTGCTTCGCCGGTTGCAAAGGGCGGGAAGTTATAGTGCAGCAAGAACTTGTCTGTTCCTTGTATCAAGGCTTCGTCCACGATTTTCTCGTCACGGCTGGTGCCGAGGGTAACAGTGCTCAGCGACTGTGTTTCGCCGCGGGTGAAGATACTGCTTCCGTGAGGGCCGGGCAGCGGGCTGACTTCGCACCAGATGGGGCGTATGTCGGTCGTTTTACGTCCGTCAAGGCGTTTGCCTTCGTCCAATACGGCGCGACGCATGGCCTCTTTCTCCACATCGTGGTAGTAGCGGTCCACCATAGCGGCCACTTCGTCTATGTCAATGCCGAGGGCTTCGGCGCGGGCCTGCATGTAGTCAGTCTTTTCGGCCTTAAAGTCAGCGCATATCTGGGCGAACATCGCTTCACGGTGATGTTTGTCGGTGTCGGCACTGGTGGCTTGCGCATACGCGCGGTTATAGGAGTAGGCGTGAACGGCTTGGCGCAGTTCGTCGTCGTTCACTTCATGGCAGTATTCGCGTTTGGTTTCCTTGCCGTAGGCTTTCATCATCTCGTTCATGGCGAGGCATTGGGGCTTGATGGCTTCATGGGCGGCGCGGATGGCTTCCAGCATAACGGCTTCGGGCACCTCTTTCATCTCGCCTTCCACCATCATGATATTGTCGTAGGTGGCGGCTACCATCAGTTCCAAGTCGGCATGTTCGCACTGTTCAAAGGTCGGGTTGATAACCATTTGGCCGTTGACGCGGGCTACACGCACTTCGCTGACAGGACCTTCAAAAGGTATGTCCGAGCAGGCAAGAGCGGCACCGGCGGCCAGACCCGCGATGCTTTCCGGCATATCAATGCCGTCGGCACTGTACATCGTCACGTTGACGAAGGTCTCTGCGTGATAATTGGCGGGGAAGAGGGGACGCAGGGCACGGTCAATCAGGCGGGCTATCAGTATCTCATAGTCCGAAGCCTTGCCTTCACGGCGTGTGAAACCGCCAGGGAAGCGTCCTGCAGAAGCGAATTTTTCTTTGTATTCAACGGTAAGCGGCATGAAATCCGTACCGGGGACAGCGTCTTGTGCGCTGCATACTGTGGCAAGCACCATCGTGTTGCCAATCGTGGCCATCACTGCACCGTCCGCCTGTTTGGCAAGTTTGCCGGTTTCCAGTTTGATGACACGACCGTCGGGGAGAGCAATCTCCTTAGTAACAATATTCATCTGTTGTTTGTGTTTATGAGCGGCGTATTCCGCTCGGTTAATATTTTATAGACCCTAAATGTCGCACAAAGGTACAACAAAAATTTGGAGTGTGCAAATAAATTGTGCTTTTGCAGGCAAAAAAGGATAGATTTATCTATACAAAACGGATTGTATTGTCCGTGTGTTGGGAGTTCACTCACAAAAAGACGGATAGTGGAGTGTGGCGAAACGGCAATAGGGGCGCAGGCCGCAGGCATCGCATTTGGGCTTGCGGGCTTGGCATACATAACGCCCATGCAGCAGAATCCAGTGATGCGCTTCGGGTATCAGTTCGGCGGGAATATGTTTTTCCAGCGTTTTTTCGGTCTGTAACGGCGATTTGGAGCTTGTGGTCAGCCCCAACCGTTCCGATACGCGGAAGACGTGCGTATCCACCGGCATGACGGCTTGTCCGTAAAGGACGGCGCAGACTACGTTAGCCGTCTTACGGCCTACGCCGGGCAGCGTTTGCAGGGCATCCACCGTGTCGGGTACTGCACCGCCGTACGCTTCACACAGCCGTCGGGCCGTCCCGAGCAGGTGCTCCGCTTTGGTGTTTGGGTATGAAACGGACCGGATATAGTGCAGTAAATCGTCTTGGCTTGCCTTGGCCATGGAAGTAGCGTTCGGATAGGCAGCGAAAAGAGCCGGCGTAACCTGATTGACGCGCTTGTCCGTGCATTGGGCAGACAACATGACGGCCACCAGCAACTCAAACGGGTTGCGGTAATGCAACTCGCTCGCGGCCGCCGGCATGTTGGCTTGAAACCAGTTCAGTATCTGCTCATAACGCTGTTTGGTTGTCATAATAGGTCTTGCTGAGGAAACGCAGCAGTTGAGTGGCATCGTTGACTACAGTGTTGGTTTCAGGACTGATTTCCTGTTTTTTCAACCGAAGCAGCATGACTTGGTAGAGAAGCGTCAGACAGGCCTCCACATCGGACATCGTCGGACGGTTGGTCTTGGCTTTGAACAGGTTAAGACTTGGTTCCAAATGTAGGATGACGGCTTTGTAGGGGGCTTCGGTCTGTACCAATTCGTCATGCAGGTCCTCCATCTCGCGCAGGGCATTTTCAGCCAGTTGCAGATGGCCGCCGTCCATGATACCCTCCGTGTGCATCATGTCGGCCAGTTCCATGAGTTCGGTGTTGTCGAACGCCTGTTCGGGGAAAGCCCGCAGATAGTCTTCTATCTGCCACAAATACAGGATGTATTCGGCTATGTTAGCGTGTTTGCTTTTCATATATTGTCGTCGTTGTCAAAATCGATTTCGTCCAAATAGTCGTCGGACATAAAGGTCTCAATGTCGCGGCGGTCTTTTTTGGTTGGTCTGCCTGTCCCGCGGTCCCGTCCGTTTTGTCCCGCCAAGCGTGCCAGTTCCAGCAGTTCCAACTGGTCGGGTGGTGTGATGTCCCGCATATATTCCGGTACCAGTTTAGCGCCCAAACGGTTCTCAGACAACTGCAATACTTCGTAGGAATAGGTAATAGGCCCTTTGCGCACGGAAAAACGGTCGCCCGGTTTGAAAGTGCGGCTGGGTTTGAGTTCAACCCCGTTCATGGTGATGTGCCCCTTACGGCAGGCATCGGTGGCGATGGAACGCGTCTTGTAGATGCGCATCGCAAACAAGTATTTGTCTATTCGTTCTTCGGACATGTCAACCGGTTGCCGGTCATGCGTTCGATATATTGTTGTATATAGGCTTTGAGGTAGGTCAAAGGCTGTTGCGGAACGTCGTTGGTAGGGTGCTGCAACAACGGATCATCGGCATAACGATACACCGCGGTAGGTGTTTTTCCGTCGAATTGTACCAGCAGACTGTCTGTAAATAATTGATAAACAGGATGGTTGTAGCAGATGGCGTAGTTGTGCTTTTTGGGGGTTGTCAGAACATCTTCGCCGAAAGCAAAGAAAGGGCTGTCGTAGTGCAGATACGCTAAGACAGACGGCATGATATCGGTTTGTGACACTGTTTGCAGGGTGTCGGTCCGCCCCTCTTCTTGTTCCGGAAAATAGAAAACAATGGGCACCTCAAAGATGCCTTTGGCGTTTAGGTATTCGGGACGGGTCAGTTGGTTGGTGTGATCGGCGGTCAGCACGAACAGCGTATGGTTGAACCACGGTTGTTGCATGGCGTAGTCGAAGAATTTGCGCAGGGCATTGTCGGAATAGCCGATGCAGCGGTGGATGGGGTGGGGACCTTCGGGGAAAACGTTTTCGTAGCGTCCGGGCACGCGGAACGGGTGATGGCTGGATGCTGTAAAGACGGCCGTCATGAACGGTTCGGCCATGACGGACATCGTGCGGGCATAGAATTGCAGGAACTCCTCGTCCCAAATAGCCCACGTGCCGTCAAAGGCATCTGGACCGTCGTATTCGTCCATGCCGTAGTAGTGCTGGAAACCTGCGCTACGTGCATAGGCTTGAAAACCCATCGAACCATTGGGTGCCCCATGGAAGAAAGCCGTCGTGTAGCCTTTCGGGTTGAGGCAGTCGGCTAACGAAGAAACAGCGTTGGTGGAGTAGGGGGTCACGATATACGGCTCAATCAGCATCGGGATGGAGGACAAGACGGACGGCATCGCGTCTATCGACTTGCGCCCCGAAGCGAAAGAACGGGTGTAGGTGACGGAATGTTGCAGCAGCGAATCGAGGAACGGCGTGTAGCCCGCATAGGTTCCATTGTCTGAATGGCGGTTGTAGAATCCGATATATTCCTTCGAAAAACTTTCCAGTATCAGTACCGCCACATTGAGCCGCCGCATCGTTTCCGGCTGCCCGTACGGTTCGTGCAGCGGAGTCATAATGGAGTCCAATGTTTCCGGACCGTAATAGTTCGGGTCGCGGTAGGTCTTTGAGTCGGACGAGCGCATGAGCGAGAACGGCGTGTTCAGCACAATCATCGTCTCTTGGGGCGTATTGGTGTATTGCAAGGCGTTGCTCAAGGTAATCGGCCGCGTGTAGGCACCGAAACCGCCGCGGATGCCTATGACGATGAAATAGGCGGAACAGCACAATAGGGCGGTTTCTGCCGGATAATAGACCGGAATGCGGCGCGGAGCAACTTCAAAACGCCTGCGTGTCAGTACTATCAGCACCGCCACCATCAGCAGGGCGAACAGCGTGACATACCGGTACTGCACCATGCCGGTCAGGAAAATGCCGGTCAGGTTGTCGTCGTTCTCAAATTCGGTAAAGAACGTCACCGTCGTTCGCCGGTCGGAGAAACGCACATACACTGTGTCTGCTGCGTTGGCCAGTAGTCCGAGGATATTGGGAACCCAATAGAACCACAAGGCAGTCTTTTGGTAGGCGGGACGGTTGCGCCAGGCCGCCGGCAGCGGCAAAAGCATCAGTACCAGATAGACACTGTTGAGGTACAGGACTGCGGTCAGGTCGAAACGCAACCCGCCTGTCAGCATCTCTGCGAGATGCGCTGACGACAAATCGGGGTACAAATCGCGGTTTACCCAAACGAAAAACAGCCGGCAAAGAGTATATAACGCCATGACCAACAGTAGGTTGGATGCTGCGGTTGTCCACGGATGCCGATGAAGGCGTTGGAAGATATCTGATGGTGATGGGCGCATGGTAGGGTTATTTGCCGTTGTACAGGTTCATGGTGCGTTCAATGCCTTGCAGGCAGAACGAGGCGATAATGTCCGAAACCGTTTTCAGCCGTTCCGGCATCGCTTTTTCCTCCTCTTCCGTCCATTCGCCCAGGACATAGTTGATTTGGGTGCCGCGCACATAGTCGTTGCCGATGCCGAAACGTATGCGGGCATAGTTTTCGGTGCAGAGTACTTGCTGAATATGTCCTAAGCCGTTGTGCCCGCCGTTAGACCCCTGTTTGCGGATGCGTAGGGTGCCGAAGGGTAGGTTAAGGTCATCCACCAGCACCAGCAGATTTTCCAGCGGAATATTTTCCTCCTTCATCCAGTAGCGGACCGCATTGCCGCTGAGGTTCATATAGGTGGACGGCTTGAGCAGAACCAGTTGGGCGTTCTTCACGCGGCATTGGGCGACAAAGCCGTAACGCTTGTCCTCAAAGACAGCGTTGGACGCTTCGGCAAAAGCGTCCAACATCCTGAATCCTATGTTGTGGCGGGTGTTTCGGTATTCGTCACCGATATTGCCCAGCCCTGTAATCAAGTATTTCATTCGGTACTTTATTCGGCAGCGGCCTCAGCCTCGGCTGCACTGGCGCGTGTGGCACGTACTTGGGCAACACAAGCGTCCTTAACGCTCATCATCTTGAGGCCTTCAATATGAATGTCACTGACGGCAATCTTCTTGCCCAACCCCAACGGCGTAACATCTACGACGATGCGTTCGGGAATTTGGGTATAAATACCGTTCACTTTCAGTTTGCGCATTTCCAGCGACAGTTTACCGCCGGCTTTTACACCTTCGGCGTGACCGGTCAACTGAACGGGTATTTCAACGGTAACGGGTTTCTGCTCGTTTACCTCCAAAAAGTCGATATGAAGAACGTTCCCGCTGATGGGATGGAATTGCATCTCCTTGATAACTGCCATCTTTTTGGTATCGCCGATAGTCAAGGCAACAGCCATCGTGTCGGGTGTGTAGATGAGTTTACGGATGTCGTCGTTGGTGACGGTGAAAGTGATGTTTTCGCCCATGCCGTACAGGTTGCAGGGAACAAGATTTTCTTTGCGGAAAGCTTTAGCGGCTTTTTTGCCGTACTCCGAACGGAGAGTACCGGCCAGTTCAAATGTTTTCATTGTGCGATTGTGTTACTTTTTCGGGCTTGCGCCCTACTTATCATTACATAAAATAAAAAGTGTGGTTCTCATTAACCACCGGTTGCCTAACGAGGAGTCGAACCTCGCCCCTCAGAACCAAAATCTGATGTACTACCGATATACGATTAGGCACTGCCTTTCACGAAAAAGCGTGCAAAGGTACGTTATTTTTTTTAACTGACCAAATTTTTTAGCAAAAATATTCAAAAAAAACGCCCCGAAAGGCGTTTTTTTATTCAGTATTGGTTTTAACCTACTGTTTATTTCACTTCCTCAAAGTCCACATCCTCCGCGCCTTTGTGGTCATTGCCGCTGTCTTGCGGACCCTGTTGTCCTCCAAAAGGACCGTTGGCTCCGCCGAAAGGACCTTGTTGTCCGGCGCCGGGGTTGCCTTGGGCACCCTGTTGGGCATTGGCAGCGTTGTACATCTCCTGGCTGGCGGCTTGGAAAGCGGTCATCAGTTCGGTGTTGTATTTCTCGCACAGTTCGGCGTCTTTTTTCTCGTATGCGTCTTTCAGGTTCTTGAGGGCTGCCTCGATAGGGGCTTTCTTGTCAGCGGGAATCTTATCGCCCAGTTCCTGCAACTGCTTTTCGGTCTGGAAGATAGTGGCGTCGGCTTTGTTCAGTTTGTCAATGCGCTCTTTCTCGCGTTTGTCGGCTTCGGCGTTGGCTTCGGCTTCGGCTTTCATGCGCTTGATTTCGTCGTCGCTTAGGCCGCTGCTGGCTTCGATGCGGATTTTCTGCTCCTTGCCGGTGGCTTTGTCCTTGGCGGTGACGTTCAGAATGCCGTTGGCATCGATGTCGAAGGTCACTTCAATCTGCGGTTCGCCGCGGCGGGCGGGCATGATGCCGTCCAGGTGGAAGATGCCTATCTGCTTGTTCTGGGCAGCCATCGGACGTTCGCCTTGCAGCACCTTGATTTCCACGCTCGGTTGGTTATCCACGGCCGTGGTGAATACTTCCTGTTTCTTGGTCGGGATGGTCGTGTTGGCCTCAATCATCTTGGTCATCACGCCGCCCATCGTTTCGATACCGAGACTCAGCGGAGTAACGTCCAGCAAGAGGACATCCTTCACTTCACCTGTCAGAACGCCGCCTTGGATGGCTGCGCCTACGGCCACTACTTCGTCGGGATTGACGCCTTTGCTCGGAGCCTTGCCGAAGAATTTCTCCACAGCCTGTTGGATGGCAGGGATACGGGTTGAACCGCCCACAAGGATGACTTCGTCAATGTCGCCCGTGCTCATGCCTGCATTCTGTAAAGCGGTGCGGCAGGGAGCGATGGTGCGTTGGATGAGGTCGTCAATCAACTGCTCGAACTTCGCGCGGGTCAAGGTCTTGACAAGGTGTGCCGGAACACCGTTGACGGGCATGATATAGGGCAGGTTGATTTCGGTGCTGGTGGTGTTGCTTAATTCGATTTTGGCTTTTTCCGCTGCCTCTTTCAGACGCTGCATAGCCATCGGGTCTTTACTCAGGTCGGCACCGCCGTTCTCGTTCTTGAACTCCTGTACCATCCAGTCGATGATGCGGTGATCGAAGTCGTCGCCGCCCAGGTGGGTGTCGCCGTCGGTGGCTTTCACTTCAAAGACGCCGTCGCCAAGTTCCAGAACACTCACGTCGTGGGTGCCGCCGCCGCAGTCAAAGACCACGATTTTCATATCCTTGTTGCTCTTGTCCAAACCGTATGCCAGGGCGGCTGCCGTCGGCTCGTTCACGATACGGCGCACATTCAGTCCGGCTATCTCGCCGGCCTCTTTGGTGGCCTGGCGTTGGCTGTCGTTGAAATAGGCAGGTACGGTGATGACGGCTTCCGTCACTTCGGTGCCGAGATAATCCTCGGCGGTCTTTTTCATCTTTTGCAGGATGATGGCGCTGATTTCTTGCGGGGTGTACAGACGGCCGTCAATGTCCACACGCGGCGTGTTGTTGTCGCCTTTCACTACCTTGTAAGGTACGCGCGCGATTTCGTTGCTCAAGCGGTCGTATGTTTCGCCCATGAAACGTTTGATGCTGTTTACTGTTTTGGTCGGGTTGGTGATAGCCTGACGTTTGGCGGGATCGCCTACTTTGCGTTCTCCGCCGTCAATGAAACCGATAACGGACGGAGTGGTGCGTTTGCCTTCTGAATTGGTGATGACAACGGGTTCGTTGCCTTCCATGACTGCGACGCAGGAATTGGTGGTTCCCAGGTCAATACCGATAATTTTACTCATAGTTGTATAGTTTTAGTTGATATTTAACAAATGATTTTTCCGCATTGCATGACAAAGTTCACGTTTAGGTCTTTGTCAAAGCAGATGATGTCGGCGTCTTTGCCTTTTTCCAATGTGCCTTTTCGGTCGTCAATGCCCATGATTTTGGCGGGTGTCTCGCTGATCATGCGGCAGGCGTCTTCCATCGGAATATGGGCCTGTTGTACGGCGGTGCGTACCAGTCTGTCCATCGTGGCTACACTACCGGCAAGGGCTGAACGGTCGTCCAGTTTGCATACGTCGTCCTCAAGGATGACGCGTGGGTCAAAGATACCTGCCAGCGGGTTCATGCCCGGGGTCGGGGCGGCGCAGGCCAGTGCATCGGTTACGAAACATGTCTTTTCGGTGCCTTTGATTTGCCAGGCCATACGGAGCATTACGGGGGGAACGTGGATACCGTCGGAAATCATTTCGATGGTCATGTTCTGTTCAGCCAGTATGGACTCTACGGTGCCGGGCACTTTGTATTCGCGGTTCTTATAGACCACGGGCATGGCGTTGAAGAAGTGCGTTGCATGCGTCATGCCGGTTTCGTTGGCGGCGTGTACGTCATCGTATTTGGCCCGCGTGTGGGCGATGCACGGTTTGATGCCGTGGGCGACACATGCTTTGACAAAATCCAAGGAACCTTCCAGTTCGGGTGCTTCGTCCCAGCGTTTCAGTACGCGGGTACGCTCCATCAACGGAAGGTACTCTTCCGCTTTCGGTGCCTTTATCCATTCCGGTATTTGGGCGCCGGCTTGGGCGGGATTGAAGTACGGCCCTTCCAGATGCAATCCTTGTATAGGGGACAACGTGTCGCGCATCAGGTCCTCGGTCGTGTCCAACGCTTTCTCTATCATCTCCACGGTAGAGGAGGACAGGGTGGGGAAAATGGAGGTCGTGCCGTGTACCAAGTGGGCGTGTACGGCTGTTTCAAAGGCGTCCTTGGTGCCTTCCATAAAATCGCGTCCGCCGCCGCCGTGTACGTGCAGTTCAATGCCGCCGGGTACGATGTCGGCTCCGTGGACATCAATGCGTTCCGCTTCAGCGATGGGCAGGTCGTTATGTTCAACCGCCACGATTTTGCTGCCGAGTACAACGACACTGCCGCCGGTAATCCAGCCTTGAGGAGTCAATATCCTCCCTCCGAATAATTGGATGTATTTCATATTTGTGTTTTTATTTGTCATTTTCCACTTTCCACTCTCCACTACTTCAATATCAAATCCTGTGCCAAAAATGCAAAACGCCTTTTTATCCTCGGTGCATGAAAAAAACATGCCATTTGTGGCAGAAAGAAGGGAAATGTTGGTAGAGCAGTGTCACATTGTCTGCCATTTTGTCATTTTGCATCCGCTTGGCAAACAAAGCAGCATACCGGTTGATATGCTGCTTTGTTGACACTCTATTAAAGTTGTGTGTTATTCCCAGATGTCGGTAAAGGTGAACTTGATTCCGTCAAACAGTCCCGTATCGGTCAGTTTCAGTTCAGGAATGACGGGCAGGGACATGAATGCCAAGGTCATGAACGGCGCTTTGTACCGACATCCCAGTTCCTCGCAGGCATACTTGCGCAGCGCCGCATAATCGGCAGCCACTTTCTCGCCGGCATTGGGTGACATCAGTCCGGCGATAGGCAGAGGCAGTTCGCGGCATTCGTCTCCGCAACAGGCCACCAGTCCGCCTTGTGAGGCTATCAACCGGTTAATGGCGGCAGTGATGTCGCGGTCGTTGGTGCCTAAGGCAATGATATTGTGTGAGTCGTGTCCTATCGTGGAGGCGATGGCGCCGCGTGTCAGACCGAAACCGCGGATGAATCCAATGGCAGGCAGGGCTTTACGATGGCGCGATAGGCTGACCAATTTGAGAATATCATTTGCCGTGTCGGATATAACATTGCCGTTGTCTGTCTTGGGTTCGGCTAAGTGGGTACCGGTCAGCAGTGACCCTTCGTGTGAATCGATGACTTTTATCCGCTTGCCAATGACAGGATTGAGACGGATGTCTGTTTCTTGAATATGTTCCGCCAAGAAATGGTTAGGGTAGGGAATGGTAATAGGGGTAGCGTCTTGCAGGATGTCCTCCGTGACCTGTCCGTTGTGGAAAACACAATAACCGTCTATGTAAGTGTCCGTTACATGGAACTCTTTAAGGTCGGTCACACAAATAAAGTCGGCTGCATCGCCTTTTTGCAGTAGTCCGTGATACAGTTTGTAGTGTTTGACGGGTTCGACGCAGGCGGCGTGGAGAATGTTCCATAGGGGATAGCCTTTGGCCATAGCGCGGCGGCAGTGCATGTTGATATGTCCCTGCATCAGTTCGTCGGGGTAGATGTCGTCCGTGCAGAACGCCAGTTGCGTGCTGTGTTCGGCGAGCAGGGGCGACAGCGATTCAAAATCGCATGCGGCACTGCCTTCGCGGATGGCTATCATCACGCCCAACGCCATTTGTTCTTCGGCTTCTTCTATTTGGGTGCATTCGTGGTTGGTGCTGATGCCGGTACCGAAGTATCTTTTTGCGTCTTCGTGGGAAATGGCGGGGGCGTGTCCGTCGGCTGTCTTGCCACGGCGGAGGGTAGCCTCAATCTTGGCCATCATCTCAGGATCTTGATTCAGCACGCCCGGTACGTTCATTAGTTCGCCGCATCCGTATATCTCGTCACGGTCAAGCAGTTGGGCCAGTTTGACGGAATCAATGTTTCCGCCGGCCGTTTCGAATGGTGTGCTCGGGACGCAGGATGGTGCGCTGGTGTGAAAATGGAAACGCACTTTGGCGCAGGAGGCCAGCATGTATTCCACACCTTTCACATCCAGCACGTTGGCTATCTCATGCGGGTCGTTGATAACGCCTATTGTGCCTTGTGATACCGCCAGTTTGGCGAGATTCTCCGGCATCATCAGGGTGGATTCGATGTGCATGTGTGCATCGTAGAACCCGGGCAGGATATAGGGGCTGTCCGGTGCCGTGCTTTGGCGGCGGATATCTGCAATACGGCCGTCTTTGATATCAAGAATGCCGTCAAATATCTCTTGGTTAACCACATCAACAATATGGCCTTCTACGGAAAAATGTCTGCTCATTGCGTAATTCACAGGTAGGGGTTGTGTTCTTTTTCGTGTCCGATGGTGGTCGGGTAGCCGTGTCCCGGATAGACGACCGTTTCAGGGGGCAGTGTTGTCAGCAGGTTCAGCGATTGGGCTAATTGTGCGCTGTCGCCTCCAGGGAGGTCGGTGCGTCCCACGGATTCCATAAAGAGCGTATCGCCGGAGAACAAAGTGCTGTCTTCGCGGAAATAGAAACATACGGCATCCTCTTTGTGCCCGGGTGTCGGTAGCATCTCACAGTGGAGGTTGGGGTATTGCCCGAGGTCAGACCGATGGTCAATGACGGCAATGTCCGGATACTGACGTTTGACATAGTCCAGCCCGCAGATGTGGTCGGGGTGGGCGTGTGTAATCAGAACTGCAGCCGGCTGTAAGGAGTGTGTACTCATGTATTCTGCAAATCGTTCTTCCTCCTTTGGACTGTACATTCCGGGGTCAATAATCAGGCATACGCCCGAAACGCTTTCGGCGGTGGGAGGAAGAGTGACAATGTATGTACACTCGCGATAGGGGTTGAAATAAAAGGTCTGTATGTTCATATTGGCAAGTATATCACGCGTTTTTCACGAAACCACTCTTCGTCCATCAGGGTGCCTATCTCCGTCACTTCGGCAAGATGCCGGAAAGGGTGTATCTCCGCTTGCAGTTCACCGCCTTTCAGCACGATGAGGCCGTTGGGCATGGCATTCTTGTGATGCTGGTGTATGTTTTTCCTTACGATGCGCACAAGGTCGGGCAGCGGCATCACGGCGCGTGATACCACAAAGTCATACTGCCTTTTTTCGTCCTCGGCACGCTCTTGGATACATGTCACGTTGTCTAATCCGACGGCCTCTGCCACGGCTTGTGCCACACGTATTTTTTTGCCGATAGAGTCAATCAGTGTGAACCGGCATTCGGGGAAAAGGATGGCCAGCGGTATGCTGGGAAACCCTCCGCCGGTGCCTATGTCCATTATTTCCGTTCCTGGACTGAACGACAGCACTTTGGCGATGGCGAGCGAGTGGAGCAGGTGGTGTATTTCGAGGTTCTGTATGTCCTTGCGCGAGATAAGGTTGATTTTCTCGTTCCATTCGGGATACAAAACACCAAGAGCAGCAAACTGCTGCTCCTGCCGTGCTGTCAGTGCAAAGTATTTCTTGATGGCTTCCATTACCTTGGGGGTGATTGGCCGTTGGTGTCGGTGAGCGGCTTACTCTGCTATGTTGGTGAATACGTTTTGCACGTCCTCGTCCTCCTCGATTTTGTCAAGGAGTTTTTGGATGCTTTCACGTTGTTCATCGGTAATCTGTTTGGTGTCGTTGGGGATGCGCACGAATTCGCAACTTTGGATTTCGAATCCGTGTTCCTCAAGATATTTCTGCATGCCGGAGTATTGGTCAAAGTTGCAATAGATGACAATGGTGTTCTCCTCTTCGTCAACGCCCAATTCCTCTACGCCAAAATCAATCAGTTCCAGTTCCAGTTCTTCCAAATCGACACCGTCTTTCATCGTGACGGTAAAGCACGCTTTCCGGTCAAACAGGAATTGCAGGCAGCCTTGTGTGCCGAGCGTCCCGCCGTGTTTGGTAAAGTAACTGCGGATGTTCGCCACTGTGCGCATGTGGTTGTCGGTGGCTGTCTCAATAAAGATGGCTATACCGTGGGGACCGTAGCCTTCGTAGTTGATTTCTTTGTATCCTTCGGAGGATTTGTCAGTGGCTTTCTTGATGGCGCGGTCAATGTTCTCTTTCGGCATGTTTTCGCGTTTGCATTGCTGAATCAGCATACGCAGACGGGGGTTGCCATCGGGGTCGGAGCCGCCTTCACGGGCTGCGATGGTTATTTCCTTGCCGAGTTTGGTGAATGTGCGGGCCATATGTCCCCAGCGTTTCAGTTTGGTCGCTTTGCGGTATTCAAATGCTCTTCCCATAAGTATATTGTGTTTTTATGTTTATTCTCCACTGCTCCATATTTTCGGCTTGCAAAAGTAATTATTTTTTTTGTATTATGCAAGAAAAATAGCAAAATTACGCCACTTTCTTGTTAAATAGTGCCGAAATAACACAATCAATCTACTTTTCCCTTAAAAAAGTTTGCGCAATCAAACTTTTTGTATTATCTTTGCAGCGTGTTTCATAAGCGAGGACGGATTTGACTGCTTGCAACCTCATTAAAAAATGCTAAAACTTGTAACGCAAGCATAAACAGTCGCTTGCGTTTTTTATTGGATATACCAATATAAAGTGCTTGTAATGAAATATTTGTTTACATCGGAATCGGTGTCGGAAGGACACCCGGACAAAGTGGCGGACCAAATCAGTGACGCCATTCTGGACAATTTTCTGGCGCAGGACGCCGGCAGTCATGTCGCCTGCGAAACAATGGTGACCACAGGGCAGGTTATCCTGGCAGGCGAAGTCACTTCGCGCGCTTATGTGGATGTGCAGCGTGTGGCGCGTGACACCATCCGGCGCATCGGCTATACCAAATCGGAGTATATGTTTGACGCCGATAGTTGCGGTATCTTGACGGCATTACATGAGCAGTCCGCGGATATCGCCCGCGGTGTGGACGGTACAGGGGCTGCGGAACGCGGCGGCGAGAAGGAACAGGGAGCCGGCGACCAGGGGATGATGTTCGGTTACGCCACCGACGAGACGGAGAGTTACATGCCCCTGACGCTCGATTTGGCGCATACCTTGGTCTATACATTGGCGCGCATACGCAAGGAAGGAGAGCGGATGACCTATCTCCGTCCGGATGCCAAAAGCCAAGTCACCATTGAATACGATGAACAGGGCGAACCCTTGCGTATCGATACCATCGTCCTTTCCACCCAGCACGACCACGAATATACGGAAAACGGCCGGTGCTATGCCGGCGAGCGCTTGCAGGCGCTTATTGAGCGCGATATACGCAACATCTTGTTGCCGGAAGTGGCGCGCCGCGATGTGCGTTACAATCGTTTGTTACAGGGCGATTTCCGTCTGTTGGTCAACCCAACAGGCTCGTTTGTCATCGGCGGACCGCACGGAGATACGGGGCTGACGGGACGTAAGATTATTGTGGACACCTACGGCGGACGCGGTGCGCACGGAGGAGGCGCTTTTTCGGGCAAGGACCCGAGCAAGGTGGACCGTTCTGCGGCGTATATGGCGCGGTATATAGCCAAGAACATGGTGGCGGCAGGCGTGGCGCGCGAGATGCTGGTGCAGGTCAGTTATGCCATCGGAGTGGCTCGGCCGGTCAGTCTCTGCGTCAATTCGTTCGGAACAGCGGTCCGCGGTACGGACGAAGACATCGCCCTGTGGATAGAAACGCATTTCGACCTGCGGCCGGCGGCTATTGAGCAGTGCCTGCACTTGCGCGAACCTATCTACGAGGAGACGGCTTCGTACGGCCATTTCGGACGCGAACCCAAACAGGTGGAGAAGATTTTTGTCGGCGAAAATGGCAGTTTGATTCGCAAAACGGTGACGCTCTTCCCGTGGGAGCGGCTGGACCAAGTGGAAATGATTAAAAAAGAGTGGGGCCTGTAAAAACGCAACTATGAAAACGGAAACGAAAAACAGTATTTTGGTGTCGGCCATCATTGTGGCGGCTTTGGTCTTGGACCAGGCGCTTAAACTGTATGTGCGCACGCATTTTGAATTGGGCGAATCGCATGTTATCCTGCCGTTCTTCCATTTGTGTTTCATCGAGAATAACGGCATGGCGTTCGGCATGGAGTGGGGTAGCAAGATTTTTCTGACACTGTTCCGCATCGTGGCGGTCGGCTTGCTGTCGTGGTACCTGCATAGGCTGATTAACGGTCGTCCGCAGGCGGAGACCGGTGCGGACCGGCCTGCGGTACGGACCGGCTATTTGGTGACAGTGTCGTTGATAACGGCTGGTGCCTTGGGCAATATCATTGACTGTGTCTTTTACGGCAAACTGTTCGGCTATGCCGACTGGTTGTACGGACGGGTGGTCGATATGCTCTATTTCCCGTTGGTAGTGAATAGAGCGGGGGAATGTATCTTCTTCCGTCCTGTCTTCAATCTGGCGGACAGTTGCATCACGGTGGCGGTCTTGGTTATCTTGATTTGGTACCGAAAGGACTTGGATGACAGTCTGAAGAAACAATAAATTTATAGAACATACCTTATATGCAAAGGAACTTTTTCATCATCGTATTGCTGGCTGTGTGGTCGTTGTCGGGCGTTTCGTGCCGTCCGCGCGAGGTGCTGTCTTCGCGCCAGATGGAAGATATATTGGTGGATTTGCACACGGCAGATGGTGTAATCTATGCGGCGGACATCATGTATGGTCATGAAGATGCACTGAAAAAATACTATGAGATGGTGTTGGAGAAACACAATGTCACGCAGGCGCAATTCGACAGTTCATTGGTCTGGTACACGAATAATCCACAGATATTCAATAAGATATATCCGCGTGTTATCACGCGTTTGCAGCAAAATGTAGATGCCTATTCGGCGGAATTGGAGCGTTTGAAGCAGTTGGAGTATTTGGCGGCTCATCGTGTGGAGCGTGATTTGCGCCCGTGGCAGCACATCCGTCACGACTGTATATATGGCATTAAACTGTGTTGGTACGAGGCTCCGCTCCCTGTCCCTTATACCATCCCGGGCACATCTGTCGAATATTGTATCCCTGTTGTCCCTGACGATTCCCTAACAAAAACGGACGCGGAGACACAACTTTTTCTCCAAAAAATGAACGCGAAGACATACCTTTCCCCGTTTTCATCGGGTGATTAAGGTGTGATTAAGGTGTTGTTAAGGTGTGATTCAGGACCTTTGTTCGAAAGCTTATAGTGATATCATCGCGCATCTTAATCTCTCTCGAAATCTCTACACCTCTACACCTTGCAACCTCGAAAATTCGAAAATTCGATAACTCAATTCCCCGAAATCTCTCTAAATTCTACACTCTACACTCTACACTCTCACCTCTCATCTCGTAGCAACGTGTTTTTGTGAAACAAAAATTTGCGTGTGCCAATTTTTTTTCGTACCTTTGCAGCCGGATTTAGGAGTTGTCCGCTCGTATGCGCACACTCACCTGTAAGAAAAGAGCTGGTGTATAATCACTGCGATTGCCCTTCCCATGAAGTGGGGGGGGTGATTCGCATTAAATAGGCGACCATACAAACCAAAATTATTAATATTAACCTCCGGTTCCCTGTCGGAACAAAAATATAACAGGGAAGTATGAATGAAAAAGATTTTTAATGTTATGCTTGCTGCCACGATGTGTGCAACTGCTGTATTTACCACTTCATGTGGCAACGAGAAAAATTCACCCGAAAATCCTAAGGAGCCCATTAAGCGTATCGTTAAACCAACGGCCAGTTTCAAAATGGAAGTGGTTGGTATCAACCCTGCCGGATATACGTCATATACTGGTGCAAGTACTGTTCTTACGAATTTCGACTATGTGGTTCGTTGCGTCAGCATGAGTGGTCACAGTTGGGGACAACTCATGCAGTCCAGAGGCGCCAAACTTGAAGATAGGTATAGTTGGAATGAAGTAGAATTTGGCAGCTATGTTCATGACAATAGTTATGTGGGGGGACGCATCACTTGTATGAGAGCATCAATCGATTACTCGGATCCTCTTACGGAGACACCGACTGAGGCTCAGTGGGATCATACAATGTCCTATGTGAACGATTATTTCGATGGCACTCCGGATGGTCCATTTCAACTCAAGATGACCTGCACTTGGACATTACGTTTGGGGCGTGACTCGACATACACCTATGTTGACGAAAATGTGAAGACTTACAAAGATCATCTCGAATTGGAGGCCGCACTGCGTGCAAACAATGTGGACAATCCATTGGCACAGTCGCTATTCTACTACGACGCGAACAAGGATGAGTTTATCCTTCAGGATTGCAAGAAGAAAGATCTTAAGTAATGCTCATGAAAATATAAAAAGAGAATCAAAAAATGTATTCTCTTGCATCGATTTTTGGGAAATAGTCCTGTTCAGAAATAGTCCTGTTCATATTTTAAATGTACCCGTTGCGCATACCACAAGAACTGCCAACGGGGCATTTTTTTGTGAGAATTTTTATTCAACTGCAACGATTTGGCAATTAGGAACACTACTTTTGCCGAAAATTTGAAGATGTTTCTTGCAAATTTGGATAATAGTTAGTAACTTTGCACAGCATTTAAACATTATGGCAAAACAAACATCAGCTCAACTGTTCCGTTCCTACGTATGGCTCGCTGGTACCATGCTAAACTGGCAGACAGAATGAAAGAGGAAGGTGAACAAGTGACCGAATTATATACCGAGCAAGTATGAAAGATTTTGTGGCGATAGATTTTGAGACCGCCAACGGTCAGCGCAGTAGCGTGTGCAGTGTGGGTATTGTGATTGTAAGGGGTGGGGAGATTGTGGATAATTTCTATTCGCTTATTCGTCCGCGTCCCAATTACTATGCTTGGTTCTGCCAAGAGGTACACGGATTGGATTATGCCGATACGGATAATGCGCCGGAGTTTCCGGAAGTGTGGTCTGCTGCCATGCAGAAGATAAAGGAGTATTTCCCATATTTTCCTCTGGAGTCCCCACAAATTCGGAGCAAAGCGACATTTTGCAGTGGGGAGAGCGGAGACACAAGTCGCCCCAACGATTGCGAGGCAATCGGTCATTGCGACCTTGTTGCCGAACGCGATGGCGAAGTGCCTTTTGTGGCGCATAATGCGCCTTTTGATGAAGGGTGTTTGAAAGCGGTCTTTGCTGCCTACGAAATGAAATATCCTGATTTTGAGTTTCAATGTACGTGCCGCAGGTCGCGTCAGATATGGAAAGAGGGGCATCATAATTTGGATATTATAGCGGGCTATTGCGGCTATGATCTGAAGAACCACCACCACGCCCTCGCCGATGCCGAAGCCTGCGCAGTGATTGGGATAAAGATATTGTGATACTTTTTATGATTATGAACAAAGTTAATTTGGAAACAAAGTTGATTGGGAATATCAAAGGCAATTTCATTGTTCCTGCTTATCAACGCGGTTATCGTTGGAAAGAAGAAGTAAAAATGCTTCTTGATGACATCAATGAAATTCCTGATGGAGCAAAATATTGTTTGCAACCCATTGTCGTGAAAAAGTTGCAAGACGACAAGTATGAACTGATTGATGGTCAACAACGATTGACAACATTATTTTTAATTTGGTCTTATATTCGTACTTTCCGTCCAAAGTTGACGCAAAAATATTCTATTGAGTACGAAATTAGAGAAAAAAGTAAAGATTTCTTGAACAATATTGATTTTGACAATCCAAATAAAGATTCCGATAATATTGATGAGTATTTTATAAATGAAGCTGTTATGACCATCAAACAGTGGTTTGACGCGACTTTAGATGCTGATAATGCAGCAAGTTTGATGGCGGACAAGTTAAATAACAAAGTGAATGTGATTTGGTACGAAATTGATGACTCAGAAGATGCTAGGTTGCTTTTCACCCGTTTGAATATCGGAAAAATTCCTTTGACTGTAATCTGCAATTGAAAAGTGGTCCAAATAGTATTTGAAAAATGCGCCACTTAAAGAAAGTTTTGCAAAGGTAGTATTTTTTTGTTAAACTTCAAAATATTTTTGCATTTATTTGCTTTTTTTACCTTTTAAGCATGTTTTGTGTTTCTTTTAATCGATAAGACGTGCCCGTCATATTAACAAGATGTGCTCGATGTGTTAATCGGTCAACAAGCGCAGTTACGAGAATCTTATCCTCAATGACCTCACTCCATCGATTAAAAGCCAAGTTGGTTGTAATTATCGTTGCTTTTTTCCCAGCTCGTAAGGAAAGATGATTAAACAACATTTCACCGCCTTCCTTGTCGCAAGACACATATCCAAACTCATCACATATCACAAGATCATATTTTTCAAATTTAGTTTCCAAGGAATGTAACATCTTTTGTGACTGACATTCTCGTAATTGTATGAGCAAATGCGGAACGGATGTAAAGAGCACTGAGAATCCTTGCTCACATGCTAATATACCCAATCCTGTTGCTATATGTGTCTTTCCTGTTCCAGGATTACCGTAAAGCACTACATTTCGTCCTTCTCGTATAAAATCTAATGTTTCCAATGCGGGCAATGCCACCTGACCGTCTTCGGGTAATTCATTACGTATTAAATCATCTAAATACAATTTCTGAGGGAAGTACGCTTGTTTAACACGTTGTAGTTTACGTAATTCCATACGATTATACACTTCTTTTTGAAGGAGTTGACATACCAATCGTTCGGGAGACCATTTCTGTAATGTGGCATCTTCTAATAAGTTATCAATGCCTTCATAAACGGTCGACATTTTAAGAGTGTGAGCATAACTTTTAATTTGTTGTAATTCACTGAGCATTTGCATAAGGCGTAATTTTTTGAGTTTTTGGATATTGGATTAATTGAGTTATGGAATCGAGCGTATCAGATGACTGTTGTTCAATTTGATACGCATGCGCGCCTCCTGTTGTGGTCATTATGTATACATCATCCATTATACTTTCATGGTTAAGAATGGCTTTGATTTGTTCTGTAGACACTTTGCGTAATCCATGTGAAAGTAGTGTGTTGTAGGCTGCGATAATATCATCATGATTATGACCGTTTTCCTTGGCAAAAATCAGTAACTCAACAAAGGAACGTGCATCTTTTGAAAAATGTTTGTTAAAGATATCTCGCAAACGACTATCTGCTTGCTTAAAGGCCGTGGAGTCTTTGATGGAACCTGGTTTGCGACTGAAAGTCTTAAGATAGTGATTTATATCCATTATCCAATGTCCCTTAGCATAGCTGCGCTCATGTCGAGCGACCTTCTCCGTGCCGTTAAATACAACGATATGTTCACTGTAAATCTTCACAACAACGCGCTTGTTTACAAGATAATCCGGTACGGAGTAAAAATTCTTATCAAAAGAGATAACACTCCATTTACTAACCTCTCGTTCCAAACGCCCAAAGCATCCCATATCGCCTATCTTCGGTTGTAAAGCAGATAACTCCTCTTCCTTTAAATTTACATACTGACCATCTTTATCACGCATGTTACATGGCATATCGGAACAAGTTTTCATCAACCATGATTGTGCAGCGTCATAACTATCAAAATGATCTTTAACACAAAATGCCTTACGACGCACAACCTCAACACTACGTTCAACATGCCCTTTTTCATTACCAGAACGGATATTGCAAAAACGATGCTCAAAATGATAATAGTCCTTCATCCGAATTAAAGCATCTGTGGGTAATTTATCTTTCTCCACAAAAGCTTTAACCGCAACACGCATATTATCATATACCATTAAGTATGGCACACCTCGGATATCTCGAAAAAAATTACGATGAGACTCCATAAATGCTAACGTATCTTGGTGATGAAACAGATACGCCCAGCGGGCATTGCTAAAGGCAAAAGTAAACACTGCAATGTAAAAGCGTTCTTCCGTGCCTTGGATAAATAATTTAACCTCTCCCCAATCAAACTCACATATTTCACCCGCATAATATTCCTGACGGATATAAGTCTCTTTCTCGCGCTCAATAGGACTATGCTCTATCTTATAGATATAATGACATACCGTAGAATAACTTATGTCATATCCCTGCTTCTTAAGCTCCTCCCAAATGTCTTGCTTGAGCATGCGTTGCTTCCGCATTCCCATAGACAACTTCCGACGATTGTTCTGCATACAATTGTGGATAAAAGCCTTAACAGATGGAGTTAATACTCTGCAATGACGGTGACTGACATCATAATGTGGAGGTGTCGTTAATAAATCCTCTACCGCCTCTTCATCTCCTCGACAACGAATGTCTTCATATTCACGGAGAATCTTTTGAACCGTCTTGCGACTTACTTGTGCTTTTTGGGCTATAGCTCGTTGACTAATGCACAACAAAGACCAATGAATAATGTTTTGTTTCGTTACCATTTTAATCATGGGTGTTTCCTTTGCATTTAGTGATTCAGAATGCAAAGATACTACTTTTTCCCCATTTCTCAAAGTGGACTACTTTTCAAATACTATAGTGGACTATTTTTGAATTGCAATTTACAGTTATTAACTACACAAGCCACAACGAGCCCTATACTCGCGTGATTGAGCATAAACACTTTGAAATGTTCGGGCAGGCGGTATATGATTGCCCGAAGACAGTTGTGAGCGAGGAATATTCCACCGAATATAAACCCGGCATGGAGCAATACTATCCCGTCAATGACGAGAAGAACAATGCGCTTGCTGAGCAATATCAAGAACTTGCGGCAAAAGAGGAGAACGTAATCTTTGGCGGTCGCTTGGCAGAGTATAAGTATTACGATATGGCGCCGATTATAGAGAAAGTAATGAATTTAAACAAACAGATATTATGTCCAAAGAAATGAAGTACCCTGATATGACTCAAGAAGATTTGAGTTATGAATTGCGTAACGAACGTAAAGCCGCAGAAGGAGAGTTATACACCTTGCGCAAGGAACGTGATGCTCGTCATGAAGAAGAAAAAAAACAGTTAGCAGTAGCCAAATGTTTCCTCAAACGTTGGGCTATACATTGCCGTGCCAATAGACAAGATTGGCGCGACGATGAGCGAGAGGAAGAACTGCTCGAAATCGCCAATCCTATGGCAGCAATGATGCATTATAAAGAGAAACATTGTAAATAAATTGATTTATGGATAATCAACCATGCAGTCAGCACATTGAGTTGACGGATTACGACTTCAGTCAAATGAGGAAAGCGGCGTATGCACGCTATCTTCAACTCGAAGAAGATTTAAAGGCTCGCCATGAGCACGAAGCACAATGGGACGCTACACATCGCTTAGGTCCGGTTGCTCGTTGGTTTGTCAATGGCGTTCGTCACATTAAAGACACCTTTGATGAGGACGACATACAAGATGCCCTTAGTGTGTACAATCCCATGGAAGGATTTTGTAGGTGGAAAGCGCAACGTAACCATCATGAAAATACATCAAAGGAACTTCCTTAAATTCACAAATCCGCTCAATTCCAATGAATTAAGCGGATTTTTTAGCAATAAATGTATTGCTTTGCGGTGCGGACGAGACTCGAACTCGCGATTTGCATAAAATAGTGCCCTAAAACGCAAAAAAGTCATTCCCAGACCGTCCAAACGGCATTAACTTAGATATTTTTGCAAAAAACAAGACTGGTTAGTTGTTTATACCTGTTCTATTTTTGTTCTGTTTTTGGTCAAATATTGTTCTTTTACTGTTCTATTTTTATTCGTTATAAATATACCTAAACCACTCGCTCTTGAAAATGGCTTATTACATTCAGTATCAGGACAAATTCAACCCTAACGTTGCGTAACGCCTTACGCAAGTCTTGACGAAAGTTTCTCGGAAGTCGTACTTTTGGGTTGGTTGGATTTTGGTCATGGGGATGGTCGATGTGCTCATCCGGCATCTCATTTACCTCGCAACGCAGTGTAAGAACTTACGTCAAAACTTTCAAGTGCAAAGGTACAACTTTTTTTGAATTATGCAAGTTTTGAGAGTAAAATTTGCGTAAATTCTTTCGTTTTTCTTGCAAAATTAAGTTTTTGGGGTCTCTCTTAATTCTTAATTTTGAAAAAAAGTTTGCATGTTCAAACTTTTTTTTGTACCTTTGTAGCCTAAAATGGATGAATTTGCATTTAAAAGCATCAATCTATGGATATTTCCGTTGTAGTGCCTCTGTTCAATGAGGCGGAATCGCTACCCGTACTTCACAAGTGGATAGCAAAAGTAATGGACGAACATAGGTTTACCTATGAGGTTATTTATGTTAATGACGGCAGTAATGACGAATCGTGGGAGGTAATCAAAAAACTGCAAGCACAAAGCCCTGACGGATGCGTACACGGTATCTGTTTCCGCCGTAACTACGGTAAGTCGGCTGCATTGTACTGCGGTTTCCGCGCTGCACAAGGCGATGTGGTCATCACAATGGATGCCGACTTGCAGGATTCGCCGGACGAGATACCCGAACTGTATCGGATGATTCGGGAGGAAGACTACGATGTGGTTAGCGGATGGAAACAGAAACGCTACGATAACGTGCTGACCAAGAACATCCCGTCCAAACTGTTCAACGCAACGGCACACAAAGTGACCGGCATCCCGTTGCACGACATGAACTGCGGACTGAAAGCATACCGCAAGGAGGTGGTGAAGAATATTGAAGTCTTCTCCGAAATGCACCGCTATATCCCTTACTTGGCATTGAATGCCGGATTTGCCAAGATAGGAGAGAAAGTGGTTAAACACCGCAAACGTGAATACGGCGTGTCCAAATTCGGCATGAGCCGTTTTGTTAACGGCTATCTTGATTTGATGACCCTGTGGTTCCTGAACAAGTTCGGTAAACAGCCGATGCACTTCTTCGGCTTGGCGGGCAGTATGATGTTCCTTATCGGTTTTGTCGCCATCATTGTGGTGGGCGCAATGAAACTGCACGCGTTGGCTAACGGCGTGCATGCGATGCTGCTCGGCACCAATCCGTATTTCCACATCAGTATCCTGATGATGGTATTGGGGTGTATGCTTTTTCTGGCAGGTTTTCTGGCGGAAATGGTCATACGGAACTCACCGTCACGTAACGATTATTTGATAAAGGAGGAATTATGAAACAGAAAGAACTGACCCTGCGTCTGCGGGAATGCAGCGAGGCCGACCTGACGCCCGAACAACGTTCGCTGGTGGAGACGGCTAAAGCGATGACGGCTAACGCATACTGTCCTTATTCGCATTTTCAGGTGGGTGCGGCCGCACGGTTGGCCAACGGTACGGTGGT
>JAZLGG010000020.1:0-11379 GCA_045616185.1 Paludibacteraceae bacterium | reverse complement strand
TCAACTAATGAGATACCATCGCTTGAAGAATTAGTTTTGGTTGGCTCTTCTACCTTCGTTGGGATAGAGGGGACAAATTCAACTTCAATTGGTTGTGTTTCTATTTTCGATTGGTCTGCTCCCGATTCGCTGACAATAGGGAATGAAACTGAAGACTTTGCAACAATGTCTTTGAGTTGCGCTACTTCTTTCTGCAATTCATTAATCATAGTTACATAGGTATGAACACTGGAGATATGCTCATCAATGGGAGCAGAATTAGTTGGTGCATAACTTGCCGGCATTGTTATCAAAGCATTGGGTACTGTGGAAGCTGTTGCTTCAGCAGATGAAATCGCTTTGCATTGGTTGGGAATCCATCCTCTGCTAAGAGAAGTATTGATTTCTGTCACCATCATCTTGGCATATTCGTAGAACTCAGACATTAAACGATAACGTCTCTTGATAAGGTTTATGCGCACGCGATAGCGCACCAGCTTAGAATCATTGACAGAACGAGCGTAATACTCAATATGCCAACCTAATGATTGGTTCGGGCTGAACTTTAATACGGCAGGGTAAAATTGTGCGCATGATTGCAACCCTAAAGATTGCGTACCTGCAATTCCACATTGAAGTGGTTCGGAATGAAATTTAGAAATTGACATTTTTTTTGTTGGTTCTGCGTTTCCGCAAAATCAGCAAGGTGGATTGTCGTACCAATGTAACTGGTCTAATTTTGGTCTAAATTTGGTCTAGTTTTCCGGTTTAATAAACGGAATTGCTCCAATCCTTTGAAGGATTTGAAGCAATTCGTTGATTTTGAAAGACTTATCTTTCTTTTGTGTCCCCCGAGGGACTCGAACCCTCGACCCGCTGATTAAGAGTCAGCTGCTCTACCAACTGAGCTAGGAAGACGTCGTCAAAGACATATAGAACACATGCTTTTTTTAGAAAGCGGGTGCAAAGGTACTGTTTTTTTTTAATATGGCAAAATTTTTACGGAAAAAAATGAAAAAAAAACAATTTATCCGTCCGTGCTTGCATAGTTCGATTTTTTTTTGTACTTTTGCGCGTTGGAATTTAGCATTTTAATAAAATACTGCATATTATGGATTTTAAGTATGAACCGATGTTTCAGCTCGGTAAGGACGAGACTGAATACTATCTTTTGACAAAGGACCATGTGTCCGTTGGCGAATTTGAAGGCAAACCGATATTGAAGGTCGCTCCCGAAGGGCTGACCCAAATGGCCCATCAGGCGTTTCGGGATGTCAGTTTCCTGCTCCGCCGTTCACATAACGAACAGGTGGCCAAGATACTTCACGACCCCGAAGCCAGCGAAAACGACAAATATGTCGCTTTGACTTTCTTGCGCAATGCCGAGGTGTCAGCCAAAGGTTTTTTGCCGCTTTGTCAGGATACAGGTACGGCCATCATCCACGGCGAAAAAGGGCAGCAGGTGTGGACCGGTTTCTGTGATGAAGAGGCATTGAGCAAAGGCGTCTTCCAGACTTATACCGAGGAGAACTTGCGGTATAGTCAGAATGCTCCGTTGAGCATGTACGAGGAGGTCAATACCAAATGCAACCTGCCTGCGCAAATTGATTTGGAAGCCGCGGAAGGCATGGAATATCGTTTTCTTTGCGTTACCAAAGGCGGTGGAAGTGCCAATAAGACATATCTCTATCAGGAGACCAAGGCGCGCATCCAGAACCCTGGTACGCTCATTCCTTTCCTCGTTGAGAAAATGAAGAGTCTCGGTACGGCGGCTTGCCCTCCTTATCATATCGCTATCGTTATCGGCGGTACGAGTGCCGAAAAGAACTTACTGACCGTCAAGTTGGCTTCTACCCATTACTACGACAGCCTGCCTACCACGGGTAGTGCCGGCGGCCGTGCCTTTCGTGATGTGGAACTGGAGCGTCAATTGTTGCAGGAAGCGTATAAAATCGGTTTAGGTGCGCAGTTCGGTGGCAAGTACATGGCACACGATGTCCGGGTGGTCCGTTTGCCCCGTCACGGTGCCAGTTGCCCCATCGGTTTGGGCGTCAGTTGCTCGGCTGACCGTAATATCAAGTGCAAAATCAACAAGGATGGTATATGGATAGAGAAGATGGACACCAATCCGGGTTCCTTGATTCCGGAAGCCTTGCGTCAGGCAGGCGAAGGGGATGCGGTACGCATTGACCTCAACCGTCCGATGAAGGATGTATGTGCCGTTTTGACACACTATCCTATCGGTACGCGTTTAAGTCTGAACGGAACGATTATTGTCGGCCGTGATATTGCGCATGCCAAGATAAAAGCCCGTCTGGATGCCGGTGAACCGATGCCCGAGTACCTCAAGAACCATCCGGTTTATTATGCGGGTCCGGCTAAGACGCCTGCCGGTATGGCCTGCGGTTCGATGGGACCCACCACTGCTGGACGCATGGACCCCTATGTGGATGAGTTCCAGGAGCACGGCGGCTCGCTGATTATGTTGGCCAAGGGCAACCGTTCCGTTGATGTTACCAATGCCTGTCAAAAGCACGGCGGCTTCTATTTGGGCAGTATCGGTGGCCCTGCTGCTATTTTGGCGCAGAACAATATCAAATCCATCGAGTGTGTCGAGTATCCTGAGTTGGGTATGGAAGCCGTTTGGAAGATTGAGGTGGAGGACTTTCCTGCTTTCATCTTGGTGGATGATAAAGGAAACGATTTCTTCAAGCAGTTGAAACCCTGCGCGGGGTGCAATATACTTTAGGTAGATTGATTCATGGACGACAATAATCGGGAATCTTTTTGGCGTCGTTTGTTTCATAAACGGCGTTTCAGCGTGTTGGATGAGAACACCCTAACCGAGCAATGGCATATCCGTTTGAGCGGCATGGGGGCGTTTACGCTGATTATGCTGCTGTTCCTGTTGACCATCGGTTTGTTGTCCGTGTTGGTGCTTTATACGCCTATTCGTACGGTATTGCCCGGCTATTCTGAGAATATCCGCCGACAGTTGGTGGAGCAGACAAACCGGGTGGATTCCTTGCAGAGTAGTTTAGACCTACAGAAAAATTATTTGGAGGTCATCAAACAGGTGGTGGCGGGCGAAGTGTCATCGGACACCGTCACCACGCTGGATTCCATGCAAATTGTTATGCGTGAACAGTTGTTGCAGGCCAAGAATGAGGCCACGGAGGAGTTTATGGCGCAGTACGAACAGAAGGAGAAGGATAACCTGCAACTCTTTGACGTTCAGCAGACGACTCCTTCCGTTACGCTTTTCCGTCCGGCTCACGGCGTGGTGGTAGAATCTTTTGCACCGAAGGACGAGCGGTTTGGTATTAGGGTTCAAACGCCGGATAATGAGAATATCACTTCCGTCCTTTCCGGTACACTCGTTTTCGTTCAGCCCGATGGAGACGAAACCTTCACATTGGTGGTTCATCATGCGTCTTATCTGTCTGTTTATCGGAATGCCGGCCGTGTGTTGAAGAGTGTCGGCGATAATGTGCAGGCGGGCGAGAGTATTGCTATCGCCGCTAAAGACAAACCGCTCGGGTTTGAGTTGTGGCAGTCCGGCAGTGCAGTTAATCCGGAGGAAGTTATCGCGTTTTGAAGAAGAAACTGGCCATATTGGGTTCTACCGGTTCTATTGGTACGCAGACGCTGGATGTCGTGCGGAATAATCCGGACCGTTTTGAGGTGTACGCTTTGGCGGCACACCGTAGTGTTGATTTGTTGGTTGAACAGGCGCGTGAGTTCCATCCCGAAGTCGTGTGTATTGCCGACGAGTCGTTGTATGCCCCTTTGTGCGACCGTTTGGCAGACTTGCCCGTCAAAGTGTGGGCGGGAGCGGATGCAATAGCCGAAACGGTTACTTTTCCGAGTATTGATGTTGTCGTGGCGGCTATGGTCGGCTACGCGGGCTTGCGTCCTACGATGGCGGCGATGAAGGCGGGCAAGACGATAGCGTTGGCCAACAAGGAGACAATGGTGGTAGCAGGAGAAATTATTTGTGAACTTTCCCGTACTTGCCATGCTCCTGTCTTGCCGGTGGATAGTGAGCATTCCGCTATTTTCCAGAGCCTGGTGGGGGAAAACCCGGACGAGGTGGAGAAAATTCTCCTGACGGCCAGTGGCGGTCCGTTCCGTCGTTATTCGCTGGAGCAGATGCGGCATGTGACAGCAGCCGAAGCGCTCTGTCACCCGAACTGGGAGATGGGGGACAAGATTACCGTCGATTCGGCATCCATGATGAACAAGGGCTTTGAGGTGATTGAGGCCAAGTGGCTGTTCGGGGTGCCGTATGACAAAATAGAGGTGCTTATCCATCCGCAGTCCATTGTCCATTCGGCGGTGCAGTTCCGTGACGGTGCCGTCAAGGCGCAGTTGGGGGCTCCCGACATGCACCTGCCTATCCAGTACGCGTTGACTTATCCCGAACGCTTACAGACGCCGTTCCCGCGTGTGGAATTGTTCGAAACGGCCAACCTGACGTTTGAGCGTCCCGATTGGGAACGTTTCCCCAACCTGCGGTTGGCGTACGAGGCGATAGGGCGTGGGGGCAATATGCCTTGCGTGCTGAATGCCGCCAACGAGGTCGCTAACTTGGCGTTCCGTCAGGGTCGGTGTGGCTTCTTGGAAATGTCCGACATCATTGCCGCCACGATGGACAAGACGCCGTTTGTCGCACGGCCTGTCTATGAAGATTATGTTAATACTGATACCGAAGCCCGCCGGATTGCGGAGCAGATGATTCGATGATTCAAGCCTTGCAATTGATATTGGCCCTTAGTTTTTTGGTCGTTATCCACGAACTGGGGCACTTCACTTTCGCGCGTATGTTCAAGGTGCGCGTGGAGAAGTTTTACATGTTTTTTAATCCGCATATTTCGCTGGTCCGTGCCAAAAAGATAAACGGCAAGTGGCAGGTACGTTTCTTTGCACGCAATGTAGCACCGTCTGCCGTGGAAGTGAAGGATGCATTGGGCAATACGAAGATGGACGAAAAAGGCCGTCCCGTTTACCGTCCGATGACCGAAAACGAGTTGGCGGCGTTACCGGATAACGATTGGCGCAAGTATCCTGATGCAACGGAGTGGGGTATCGGTTGGGTGCCTTTTGGCGGCTATTGCGCCATCGCAGGCATGGTGGACGAAACGAAATCTGCTACCGATTTGGCTTCCGAACCGCAGCCGTGGGAGTTCAGGGCACAAAATGTGTGGAAGCGTTTCTGCATCATTATCGGCGGTATTCTGGTCAATTTTGTGGCTGCTCTGGCTATTTTCAGCCTGCTGCTTTTCCATTGGGGAGAGGATTCCCTTCCGCTCAGCCGCGTGGATAGCGGATTGTACTATTCTGAGATTTTGCAGGGTGAGGGCTTTCGCCAGCAGGATAAGATTCTTACGGTGGATGGGGCCGAACCCGAAACGTTGGGCGATGTGGTACAATGGCTCATCATCGAGGGCAAACGCGATGTGACGGTCCTGCGAGGTGCGGATACGGTCGCTCTCCGCATGTCGGAAGATTTGGGTAATCGCTATTTGGCTTTGCAACAGGATTACGATAGGAAAGAACGGGACAAGGCACGTGCTGACCGCAGTTACAAAAAGGTGCCCTATGTGCTGGTGGGCGAGTATTTTCCCTTTGTGGCGGACTCGGTCTGCGATATGTCGGCCGGATGGTATGCCGGCCTGATGAAAGGGGATAGCGTCACCGCGGTGTCGGGGGTTTCTACACCGTCTTATTTTGAGGTGGTGACCGAACTGCGGCGTCACCCGTGCGATAGTGTGGACATCACTTTCTTCCGTGATGGGGTGTGCCGTACAGCGGGCGCGTTTATCGGCGACCAGTGTAAGTTGGGCATCTATCCTCGGGACAAGTTCGCTTTCTTTGATATGGTGCATACGGACTATACTTTTTGGCAGGCTATACCGGCTGGCATTCAGTATGGCTTGGATTATCTGACCATGTATGTCAAGCAGTTCCGTTTGGTCTTCTCCAAGGAGGGGGCTCGGTCCTTGGGCGGATTTGGTGCTATTGGAAGCATGTTCCCCGCTTTTTGGAGTTGGTATGCTTTTTGGCACATGACCGCTGTCTTGTCGCTCATCTTGGCGTTTATGAATTTTCTGCCCATTCCGGCCTTGGACGGCGGGTATATCTTGTTCTTGTTGGTGGAGATGCTTACGGGCAAACAACCCGGTGACAAGTTCTTGGAAAAAGCCAACAATGTGGGCTTTTGGCTGTTGTTGGCCTTGTTGGTTTTTGCTAACGGAAATGATTTGTTGAAAGTATTCTTTTGAATATGAATGATTTTTTCGTACATGAGTCGTCCTATGTGGACGAAGGTTGCCGGATAGGCAAAGGGACGAAGATTTGGCATTTCTCGCATGTCATGGCGGGTTGTGTTATCGGTGAAGATTGCAATATCGGCCAAAATGTGGTTATATCGCCTGATGTGCTGTTGGGCAGGAACTGCAAGATTCAGAACAATGTGTCCGTTTATACGGGGGTGCGTTGCGAAGAGGATGTCTTTTTGGGACCGAGCATGGTATTCACCAATGTCATCAATCCCCGTTCCGCAGTCAGCCGCAAGACGGAGTACCGTGAAACGCTTATCCGTCGCGGGGCGTCCGTGGGGGCCAACGCCACCATTGTCTGCGGCCATACCTTGGGCGAGTATTGCCTTATCGGTGCCGGCAGCGTGGTCACAAAGGACGTGCCGGCTTTTGCCTTGATGGTCGGTAATCCTGCGCGCCGTATAGGTTGGGTGAGCCGTCACGGCGAAAAACTGCATTTTGATGCGTCCGGATTGGCGGTTTGTCCTGCTACCGGCGAGCAGTATAAATTGGAAAACGATAAAGTGTCTTTGTTATGATTCAGCGTGTTCAAACCCTTCTTTTGATGGCGATAGTCATCATCGGCGTCATTCTATTCTTCATACCCGTGTTGCAGTTCACCACTTATGAGTCGGCCGATGTGCAGCAGATGTACGAACTGACGGCTTTGGAGTTGGAGGATGTGACGCCTTACGACGTCTCCACGCCCGATTTAGTGCCGTCTTTGAACGGTTTGTGGGGATTGACGCTGACGACGGCGCTGATTCCTTTGCTGGCTTTGGTGGATATTTTTCTGTATCGGAAACGCCTTTTGCAGGCACGTCTGAATATCTTTTTGGCCTGTCTGTGCTTGGGCTACTATGCGGTGTTGTTCACTTTCGCGTGGTTCGGCAAGACGAACTTGCATTGCGATTGGAGTCTTTGTTTCGGAGCGTGCCTGCCGTTGGTCTGCTTGGTGCTGACGTTGATGGCCACGCGCCGGATTCTCAAAGACGAGGCATTGGTACGTTCGGCTGACCGCCTTCGTTGAGGGCGTTGACCAGCATCCCGCAGGCTGCCAGAATATCTTCTCCGCGGCTGCGGCGTATCGTTGTTGTGATGCCTTTGGCGGTCAGATAGTCGCGCAGGCGTTCCATTTGTTGCTCGTCCGAACCTTTTTCGGTGTCTTGTGTTGCCGGGTTTTGGTGAAGCCGTATCAGGTTGATGCGGCAGTCTATGCCGTGTAGCAGGCGCAGCAGTTCATTGGCGTGACGCAGGGTGTCGTTTTGTCCGTTCTTGCAGACGTACTCGAAACTGATGCGCCGTTGATGAGAGAAATCGTATTGTTTCAGCAACCGCACCACTTCGCGGATGGGATAGAGTTTTTCTGCGGGCATGATGGCGGCACGCTCGTCTGTGAACGGATTGTGCAGACTGATGGCAAGATGGCATTCGCTTTCGTCAAGAAACCGTTTCAGTCCGGGTATCACGCCGACGCTGCTGACGGTGATGCGTTTGGGTGACCAGGCAGGTCCGTATGGGGCGGTCATAATGTCCAGTGAGCGCAGCACGTGGTCGATGTTGTCCATCGGTTCGCCTTCGCCCATATAGACGATGTTGGTAAGGCTGTTGCCGTTGAGGGCGTCTATCTCGAATATCTGGTTCAGTATCTCGCCGGCGCTGAGATGTCCGTGAAAACCTAAGGTGCCGGTCATACAAAACCGACAGCCCATCTTGCAACCGGCTTGGGTGCTGACGCACAGGGTGGCGCGGTCGTCTTCGGGGATATAAACGGATTCGATAGAGGTATCGCCTGCGGTGAACAGGTATTTGCGGGTGCCGTCGGCGGATAAGGCTTCGGCGGTCGGGTGATGCCGTCCGATGGAGTAGGAGGCTTTGAGTGCCTCGCGGTTTTTGACGGACAGGTTGGTCATGGCGTCAAAGGTACTGACCCGTTTTTGGTATAGCCATTCAGCCAGTTGTTTACCGGCGTATTTGGGCAATCCGGCCGCTATTGCCACCGCTTGCAGTTCTTCCAGTGTCTTGCCTAACAGGTTTTCCATGTTTGATGGTGCAAATTTAGTGCTTTTTTTTGTGATATGCAAATAATTTTCATTTTCTATTGACACTTAGTGTGTTGGGGGGGATGCTTAACGAGGTTGTTTTTTATAACGAGGGTGGTTATATGCCACAAGAAGCGACTTGTGGGTCGCTTCCTGTGTACAATATGCAACGGTTTTGTCCGTAGTTTTTATCTCGCCCTCACTATGGACGGAAAAACGTACTTTTAAAGGTGTTGTTGTCCTTAAAAATTCACAGCCAAACCGAGACCGTTCTGGTCTGTTTGCAATTTGAAGGTCAATTGGCTTTCAGTTGCACATTGACCATAAAACTTTTCTTGCGCATTTCGTGTACGTCGAATACATCCTATAGTACCTAATGTAACACCCGATACCATACATGCACAACCAAGCCCTAATGAAGCATAGGCAGCACCATAATTTGGCCACATTGGCACAAAAGATAACGAAAAGAAAAGGACTCCACCAGCCAACATTCCCCAACCAGCACATTCCATCACGAAATTTTTCTGCCAATAATCATTATGTCCTCCATGAACGATACCTGCACTCATACTTCCCATATTTTCTTGTTGAATGGTAGTATAGGAGTTTATAGATTTTTCAGGATAACTTAGATTAGTGATTTCATTGGGTACACCGTTTTCATTAGGGTTACTTTTGGGCGCCTCTGAAATAATTTCTGTATTGGCATTATGGGGAATTTGCACGTATCGTCCATCTGAATATAATATGGCATTTACGCTATCTTTATTTATGGAGAATGATGAACCATTGACAATGTAATCCACCGTTAAATCAGTAACGGCTACTATTGTTATATCTTCCAAACGGTTTTCATCTACGGTAACGATAACATCTTGTGCCATTACTAACAGAGGGAAAATGGCAAACACTACGATAAATACGCGTTTCATTTTATTCTTCCTCTTTTACTAAACGGAACATATAGCTAACTTCTCCTTCATCAATGATAGAAAGGATGTCGTACTTTTTAGTTTGGGAATAGTAACCTTCCTTTTCGCATTTGACCTCAATTTGAACATTTCCGGCATTATTATATGTCAATCCTTTGATATTCAAAGTCTCACTCGTTTCATACGGAGTAGTTTCGCAATACTTATAATTTTGATTCTTTACGTCTGGTGTTTTAGAAATAATACGCCAATACACATCTGCTCCTTGTGGGCGAGAATTGATGTTCCAATGTACCGCCAAATGTTCCAAAGCGGTATTTCCTTCTCCGGTTACTTGTTTGTTCGCTTCCTGTTTCGGTGACGAGGAGCGATGCAAGAAGAAAGCAATACGATCCCAGTCAATATCTTCCAACGCCGCGGTGTAAGCTTGGTTCATCACCTCGTTAGCAGCATTCAGCGAATAGGGTGAACCTTGTGCATTAAAACGACCGGTAATTTCTACACTCGGATAAACTAATGTGTGGTTATGGTCATATACACGGATGTTCATCATGACGGTACCATTCCATCCCAATCCGGAAAGATAATCTACATGGAACTCAGACAAGGTAACATCCATTAGATAATCAGTTGCCGGATCTGCATCCAAGTTAAACCCCATAGTACGCATATAGCGTCGCATACTTTCAGGAACAAATGAACCGATAGCGGGATTGACCGAAAAAGACGGCAGTTGAGTGGCGCTGGCATCGTATAGTTGCATTAATTTGTTGTTAGCACGCATATCTGTGAAATTCAGACGGATTCCGTAATCCATATTGGCATACTTGTCGATGGGTGCATTCCTTGTCATTCCAAGATTAATAATTGCTGGCGTTACTGGCGCAGGTGCCGGTGTTCTTTTGGAAACACCGCAGGATGCCAAAATGGCACTAATAACAATGATTGTATATAAGGATTGTATTCTCATGGTTGTAATTATTTATCGGGTTGAATTTTAATAATTTTGGCACTGATGGTCGCTCTTAAAATTACTTCTTTGCCTTGTTGTTCGACGTTGGTTGATATTACGGGATCTATTACGCCATCACCACCTGCCACCTTGCTGGCATTGATTAAACGATAAATGGCGATATTTCGTACAAAATATTCTGGAGAGGGATTATCTGCGATTGTTGTGTCATCGTAATCGTTGGTTAAAAAACCAAAGCGGGCAATGCCATCTATGTTATTAAGTTCCCATCTTCCAGCTTTTTTGTCCCATGTGTAGGATACAGTAAATTCGCCATTTTGTTCCTTGATTTGGATAGAATTGAGGGTCTCTTTAAAAGAAACAACCGCTTCTGCGGATACATTTTTTAAAATTGTGTAGTCTTGTCTTTCCAAATTCAGTTCGTTGAAATGGATGGTGTTGACGGTGTTGATTGCTTTTGGGATGTATCTTAGATTATTACACCCACTTAAAACAATGACACATACCGCAAGGGCGGAATAAATAATTTTTTTCGTTTTCATACTTTTTTTAGATATTAAGATTCTACTCACTTGACGGCTTTTCGAATACTCCGTTTGCTCCAAATGTTAGGGAGAGCATAAACACGAAAAAAGCGTGGAGCAATGTTTTTTGCTTCAATCTGGAACCTTAAGGATTTCTGGACAACCTATAACAACCAAATTTCCACGGAACAAAGCCCACGCGACAACGTGAGTTCATTTTGCTTGTTCTTGGTTGTTATGAAATCTTAAAAGTGTCCAGTTTTTAAGGTTCCAAGTTCGGCTAAAACGCTAATTTCTATTTCAAGGTGTGTATGCTAATACACGGTTTATCTCATAGGCAATAAGTAAATTTATATTTGTGATGCAAAGGTAATGTTTTTATTTGATATACGCAAATAATTTTCATTTTTCAGAAATTCCTTGCACTAAAATCTTCCTCTTTTGAAGGCTCGGTGTCTCCTGATGGGTTCTTCGTCACTTTTCGTGAAGTTGTAGCATTTCAGCGAGGTACATTTTGTTGGCGAGTAGTGGTATAGATGCTCTGCCATACATGCTTCTTTTTATCGCTTTGAGTTTGTTGTTGTATCCTTCCACCGCTCCGTTAGA
>JAZLGG010000019.1:0-11070 GCA_045616185.1 Paludibacteraceae bacterium | reverse complement strand
ACATGCTTAAAAGGTAAAAAAAGCAAATAAATGCAAAAATATTTTGAAGTTTAACAAAAAAATACTACCTTTGCAAAACTTTCTTTAAGTGGCGCATTTTTCAAATGCTATTTGGACCACTTTTCAATTGCAGATTACAATCTATAAGCGAAAAAATGCTTGTTTTATTCCAAAAAAATGTGATTTGCACAAATTTTGGAAGTAAGAATGGTTATTTTTGCTATTTTTGTATTTCAAAAAAATGTGATTTGCATAAATTTTTGGAATAGAGGATCGCCTATTTTTAATTTTCGCAGTACTTGCAAGACTCTTGGATGTACTGCCAGACATTTTTGCTATTTGGCCTCGAGTATTATGTCTAATAGATTGGATTGTCCATATGACTCAAGTATCACAGCAGAATGATTTCTATTTATAAAATGGAAATGATGTTACAGATGAGCTGAATGCGATGATGGATAATCGGTGGTGCAAATGTGGTGCAAAGTGGGAAAAATAAAAATGCAACTGCTTGAATTTTAAGTGATTGCATTTTCTTTTTGTTGCCTAACCAGGACTCGAACCCAGACAGACAGAACCAGAATCTGTAGTGCTACCATTACACCATTAGGCACATCGGAAGAAACTCCGCTAAATGAATTCGCTCTGCGAATTAGAGCGCTCCGTTCTTCCTCCTTTTCAAAAAACAAACGAGTTTGTTTTTTGAGTTATTTTGAGGTTGCCTCGCTCTTTTGATTTCGAAAAACAAAATTTTTCTCATCAATCTTAAAGAACACTTTGCGCTATCGCGAACACTGCTTTTGTTCCAAAAGCGGGTGCAAAGATACGGCGAAAAAATGAAATGTGCAAATAAATCCGCAGAAAAAATACGATTTTCCGCTTTTCTATTTCTTTTTCAACAACGACGGCAGATATTCATCCCGAATAAACCGGAAATCCGGATCCACCGACACCATCTTACGACACAAAGCCACCGCTTCGTCCGTATGCCCCGTCTTATCCAGACACATCGCCATCTGCATCAGACTGGCAGTATAATTCCAATTATGCACCGTATCGCCACGCTCTTCGTACACGCGGCGTGCCGTGCGAAACGACTGCAAAGCACGCGCCTTGCTGCCGCCAAACAACGCCGGCGCATAGAAATCGACACACCCGAGCAGATTGAGCGCCAAAGCATCCAGCGAGTCCTTCTGCACGGCCTCTTTGGCCAAGTTCATCGCCTTGACCCCCATCGAAGCGAACTCAAAAGGATAGGCCTTGGCCCTGTAAGCGGCATGGGAGGAACGGTAGGTGAGCAGCGTGGACGGCGGCAAAACACCCTCCATATCCTCGATATGCGCCAAAAAAGCGTCAATATGCTGTTTGGCATCCGGCTGTTTGGCATCAATGGCCGTTGCCACATAACCGTATTCGTAACCGATATACTCCGCCCGCCGGGCGTTGTCGAGGTTCTTCCAGTCGAAACGGTGCAGGTAGGCATCCCACAACGCCATGTCCTGCGTGACATAGGCACGATACATCTGTTCCTTCGAGTACTGCGCCGAACACAGTCCCGACAGGAACAGACATACAACCGTCACAAACAGCCGGTCCGCAACCCTTGTGCGCAAGCCCCCACGCATAGCGGTTATTTGCCGCGCTCCAACAGGAGCGTATGGGTCGGACGGTCGCAAACCTCGGTGGGGCCGTAATACTGGATAGGTCCCGGGTAGATGTAACTGGTGTTGGCATCCGCCCACTCGCCGCGGTGCGCCTTGAAATAGTTGAACGGTGCGCCGTTCAAGTCCACCAGCGCTTTTTGGATAACGGGTTTCATCTTGCCGTTACGTTTCTCCATGTTCATCATCATGGTGATGGGCACGCCGCCCGCAATCCATTCGGCCGCCGGTTTGGTGAGGTTGCGCACGAGGGACATGTAGCCCGTCTTGCCGGCCGCAATGAGGTGGGTGGCCGTCATGCCGATGGAATAGCAGTAATCCGCATCGAAATTGCTGGGGATAGCGCAACGCCCTTCGTACCCGAAGAAATGGTTCAGGGCGGAGAACTTGCCTTTATAGGTGCCATCGGCCTTGAGTTGGGCGAGGCGTTTGGAGACCATCTCGATGAGCAGGCGCTCGGTCTCAATCTGGCTGACCATGACATTGCCGTGCGGGTCGCGGTCCAGTGTCAACTGGCGTGCGATACCCTTCGGAAGGGAACGGTAGAGTTCGCGCGAAGCGGGTGTCAGTTTGGATTTGACATACTCGCGTTTGGCGTCATCGCCCTCCAGGGAGAGGAACTCGTCGTTTCCGGCGAGCAGGTCGTTCAGTTCCTGAATCAGCACGCGCATAGCGGGAATGAACTCTATGAGCCCTTCGGGAATAAGCACGGTACCGAAGTTCAAGCCGGCATCGGCACGCGCCACAATGACCTTGACAATCTGCTCGACGATGTCGTTGAGCGTCATGTTCTCGGCCTCGACCTCTTCGGAAACGAGGCAGACATTGGGCTGCGACTGCAAGGCGCATTCCAAAGCGATATGGCTGGCACTGCGGCCCATAAGACGGATGAAGTGCCAGTATTTCTTGGCGGAGTTGGCATCGCGCTGGATATTACCGATAAGTTCGCTATACACCTTGCAGGCCGTATCAAAGCCGAAGGATGTTTCAATCATTTCGTTCTTGAGGTCGCCGTCGATGGTTTTGGGGCAGCCAATCACCTGTATGCCGCATTGCTTCTGCCAGTAATACTCGGCCAAGACGCAGGCATTGGTGTTGGAGTCGTCGCCGCCGATAATGACAATAGCCCTGATACCCAGTTGCTTGCAAATCTCAATACCGCTGTCAAACTGCCAAGGCTCCTCCAGTTTAGTACGTCCGCTGCCGATAATGTCAAAGCCGCCGGTATTGCGGTACTCGTCAATGACGGACGCCGTCAGTTCCATGTACTTGTGGTCAATCAAACCGCTGGGTCCCCCGAGGAAGCCGTACAGTTTGTTTTCGGGATTGAGCGCCTTGAGGCCGTCAAACAACCCGCTGATGACATTGTGGCCGCCGGGGGCCTGTCCTCCGCTGAGGATAACGCCCACATTCATGGCAGGCAGCCTGTCCGCCGGTTTGTCCGCCGGTTCCATGGTGATGACGGGCAGGCCGTAGGTATTGGGGAAGAGTTGTTGGATTTCCGCCCGGTCGGCCACCGACTGCGTAGCGGCGCCTTCCACCAGACGTACATGCCCATTGAGGGCCACGGGCATCTTGGGCTGATAAGCCTGACGCGCGATTTGAAGAGGTGATTTGAGCATAGTCATTATTGATTAAGATAGTATATCCGGATTTGCCTTTCTTGTCAATTCGGGTGCAAAAGTACAAAAATAATCGCATATTTACAAAAATATTTGCTTATTTACGAAAATATGCACACCTTCACACAAAAAAAATGACTGCCAAACCATAAAAAACAGAAAAGCCAAGGCCCTCCGAGAAAGTGCGGAGTTACGACATAGCCGCCCGACGCGACCCGATGGTGATGTTCCAGGTCTATCTGATAGCCACATTAGGCGACGGCATCAAGAAGACGCTGCTGCCCGGGCTGTACATTGCCAAAAAAGAAACTACTCAGGGCAAGAAGAAATAAGTTCCATCAAGCGTGCGACAGCCTCCTCCTGCGGGATATTCTTCAGCACACACTCTTTTTTACGGTACAGGCTGACGCGCCCGCGACCGGCGCCGACATAGCCGAAATCGGCATCCGCCATCTCGCCGGGACCGTTGACGATGCACCCCATGACGGCAATCTTATAGTACGGTCCGTCCTGACGGTCCGCAAAAGCCGCCTTGATTTCCGCCACCGTCTTCTGCAAATCGAACATCGTGCGGCCGCAGCCCGGGCACGAAACGAACTCCGTCTTGTAACGGACCAAGCCGGCGGCCTGGAGGATGTTTTTGTGGAGAGTGGAAAGTGGAGAGTGGAGAGTGGAAAGTGGAATATCGCGTTCTCTTTCTATCGAAGGAAGATGAAGTCGGATGAGTTGCAGGCGTATGCAGCCGTAATCCCACAACAGGCGGCCACACTCGGCAGCGGCATGGAGGGCAAACAAGCCGACATCCGTCTCGACACCCCTAAAAATGACCGTATCGCCGTCTATCTCCACCTGATTGCCGTGATAGCGCGGGCTGTCGGGATTGGCGAAATAGTCCACCAAGGCGCGTGCCACCGGCAGTTCCGCCTCGGGCGCCTCGGACAAAGACACGCGGACCGTATCGCCTATGCCGTCGGCCAACAAGGCCCCTATACCCACCGCTGACTTGATGCGCCCGTCCTCGCCATCGCCGGCTTCGGTAACCCCCAGATGCAGGGGGAAAGCCATATTCTCACGCTCCATGGCAGCCACCAGCAGACGCACGGTAGTGACCATGACATGCGTATCCGAAGCCTTGATACTGAGTACGATATCCTGAAAATCCTGCTCTACGGCGATGCGCAGGAACTCCATGCAACTCTCCACCATACCCTCGGGTGTATCGCCGTAACGGTCCATGATACGGCGGCTGAGACTGCCGTGGTTGACACCGATACGCAGGGCGGTGCCGTGCTCGCGGCAAAGGGCCAACAGACGGATAAACCGAGTGCGTGCCGTTTCCGGGTCATTGGCATAGTTGCCCGGGTTGATGCGCACCTTCTCCACGACCTGCGCGGCGGCTTCCGCCACATCCGACCGGAAATGAATGTCGGCCACCAAAAGGAGCGGAACGTGGAGCGCGGCAAGTCTTGTGTGAATTTGTTGCAGGGCCTCCACTTCCTTGATACCCTGCGTGGTAAACCGGAACAGGTCAGCCCCCGCCTGCCGGCAGCGGACGGCCTGCGCTACAGAAGCGTCTATGTCATCGGTCGAAGTGTTTGCCATTGTCTGGATGCGGACAGGACAGTCAGATCCTATCGCCAAGGTGCCAACCCGGGTAGTGGAAGTCTTTCGACGGTCATATCGAAGCGGAATATTCATTTTTTTACACTAAAAAAGCATTTTTTTGCCAAAATATTTGGTCTGTTCGAAAAATTATTGTACCTTTGCAGCCGCTTTTGCGGAAAAAGTGTTGAATCAGTAGCTCAGCAGGTAGAGCACATCCCTTTTAAGGATGGGGTCCTGGGTTCGAGCCCCAGCTGGTTCACAAAAGGAGAGCCGACGGCTCTCCTTTTTGTTACCCATTGTTTTACAACACGATATTGACAATCCTGCCCGGCACGACAATCACGCGCTTGGGCGTGCCGCCGTTCAGGTACTTGACGGTCTCCGCGTTTGCCAAGACGGCATGCTCCACCTCCTCTTTCCCCATCGTCTTGGGCAACGACAGCGTGAAGCGCACCTTGCCGTTGAACTGGACGGGGTAATTGACGGCATCCTCCGCCAAATACTGCTCATCCCACGCCGGCCATTGCGCATCGCACACCGACGAATCGGCCCCGCAACGGTGCCACATCTCCTCCGCGATATGCGGAGCGTAGGGCGCCATCAGCACCGCCAGCGGTTGCAACACCGCGCGTTTGGTGCATTTGATGGCCGCCAGTTCGTTTTGGGCAATCATAAACGCCGGCACCGAAGTGTTGAACGAGAAGTTCTCAATGTCCCACGATATTTTCTTAATCAGTTTATGCAGGCTGCGCAGTTCCTCGCGGGTCGGTTTCTCTTCCGTGACGGTCTCATACATGTTCCACAGTTTCTTCAAGAACCGGTGGACGCCGTCAATGCCGTTGGTATCCCACGGTTTGGACATCTCCAAGGGACCGAGGAACATCTCGTACAGGCGCAGCGTGTCCGCCCCGAAACGCTCGACCACATCGTCCGGATTGACCACATTGAACATAGACTTGGACATCTTTTCGACTGCCCAGCCGCAGATATACTGTTTCTCCGCCGGCATGCCCAGGTAGGGATTGTCCGTATCGGTTGTCCCGTCCGAATAGACAAACTCGGCATGCTCGTATTCGGGCATCCATTTACGGAAAGCATCCGTATCCAAAATATCGTTTTTGACGATATTGACATTGACATGGATAGGCTGTACCTTGCCCTTGTATTCGGGATTGTCGATGAGGTTGTAACTGATATACAGGTTGCCGGTAGCGCCTTCACCGATATAACGGTAAACGAAATTGGACCGGCCCTGAATCATGCCCTGATTAATCAGTTTGCGGAAGGGCTCATCCTCGCACACATAGCCGAGGTCGTAGAGGAACTTGTTCCAGAAACGGCTGTAGATGAGGTGCCCTGTGGCATGCTCCGTACCGCCGATATAGAGATTGACCTGCCGCCAATAGGCGTTTACTTCCTTGTCCACCAGTGCGTCAGCGTTATGGTTGTCCATGTAACGGAGATAATAGGCGCTGCTGCCCGCGAAGCCCGGCATGGTGCACAATTCCAAGGGGAAGACGGTCGTATTGTCTATGAGTTTGACATCGACTACCCTGTGTTCTTTCTCGTTCCACGCCCATTTGTCGGCATGTCCGAGCGGCGGCTGTCCGTCCTCGGTGGGTTTGAAGTCGCGCACCTCGGGCAATTCAAGCGGCAGGCACTCTTCGGGCAAGGTATATGGCATACCTTCCTTGTAATAGACGGGGAAAGGTTCGCCCCAGTACCGCTGGCGGCTGAAGATGGCGTCACGCAGACGGTAATTGACCTTGACACGGCCAATGCCGGTGTTGGTGATATATTCCTTCATCTTGGCGATGGCGTCCTTGACCTGCAAGCCGTTGAGGAAACCGGAGTTCATCATGATGCCCTCTTTGGCATCGAAACTGGCTTCGCTGACATCGGCCCCCTCAATCAACGGGACAATCGGCAGGTTGAAGTGTTTGGCAAAGGCATAGTCGCGGCTGTCATGCGCCGGCACAGCCATGATGGCGCCTGTACCGTAACCCGCCAGGACATAGTCGCTGATATATACGGGTATTTCGGCATTCGTCAGGGGGTTAACGGCATAACTGCCGGTGAACACGCCCGTCACTTTCCGGTCGGCGATGCGCTCGCGCTCGGTGCGGCGTTTGCAGCGTTCCAGATAGGTTTCCACCTCGGCGCGTTGTGCGTCCGTCACCACCCGTTGCACATACTCGCTCTCGGGCGCCAATACCATGAATGTCACGCCGAAGACGGTGTCCGCGCGTGTGGTAAAGATGGTAAACGGCTCGTCCTGCCCCTTGATGCGGAACTGCATCTCGGCCCCTTCGCTACGGCCAATCCAGTTGCGCTGTGTCTCCTTGAGGCTGTCGGTCCAGTCGATGCGGTCCAGCCCTTCCAACAAGCGTCCGGCATAGGCACTGACGCGCAGGCACCACTGGCGCATGACGCGCTGCTCCACCGGATAGCCGCCGCGGACACTCAGTCCTTCGCTCACCTCATCGTTCGCCAGAACGGTGCCGAGTTTGGGACACCAGTTCACTTTGGTATCCGCCAGATAGGCGATGCGGTAGTCTATCAGCCGCTCCTGCCGCTGTTTTTCCGTGAGTGTCGGCCAAACGGGGTCGTTCTGCTCCCATTGTCCGATAAGACGGCTGATAGGCTGCGCCTTCTGCAGACGGGTATCGTAATAGGAGTTGAACATCCGGATAAAAGCCCACTGGGTCCAGTGATAGAAATCGGGCGAACAGGTCTTGACCATACGGTCCCAGTCATAGCAGAAGCCTATTTTCTTCAACTGTGAGACATAGCGTGCGATATTGTCGTTTGTCGTCTTTTCGGGATGTTGGCCGGTCTGTATAGCATACTGCTCGGCGGGCAGTCCGTAGGCGTCAAAGCCCATGGGATGCAGCACGTTGAAACCCTGCAAACGTTTGAAACGGCTATAGATGTCGCTGGCAATATAACCGAGCGGATGACCGACATGCAGGCCCGCACCACTGGGGTAAGGGAACATGTCAAGGACATAAAACGGCTTCTTGTCACTGCGGTTCGATACTTTGTAGGTACCGGCATTCTCCCACGCCTCCTGCCATCTTTTCTCAATTTCCTGAAAATTATATTCCATAGACTCTTGAATTTGAATGCAAAGATACAACAAAAATTTGGAGTACGCAAATCTATTTGTGTATTGGTAGGGCAACCGCATCAAAATAGTCAAAATAGTACAAAAAAAATAAAGAAAAAGGAGGAAAGGAGGAAAAGTGACGAAGAACCAAATGGTTTGACGAAACGTGTAGGGCTGTCAAGGAGTTTTATGACACCATGCAGGGGAAAGATAATAAACAATTGGATGCGTGGATAAAACGATATGCTACATCACAGATACATGGGTTAAAAACCTTTGCGACCGGCTTGAAACATGATTATGACGCTGTCAAAAATGCTATCACACAAACAAATATATCTAACGGAGCAGTGGAAGGATACAATAACAAACTCAAAGCGATAAAAAGAAGCATGTATGGCAGAGCATCTATACCACTACTCGCCAACAAAATGTACCTCGCTGAAATGCTACAACTTCACGAAAAGTGACGAAGAACCGGCTAAGATACCAAATGTAACCAAATTCTTATATTGCCCATTTTTATAAATGGCTTCGCGTTGCAATCCCTCTCTACGCAAACCTATTTTTTCTTGAAATTTTATAGATTTAACATTATCCTCTATTGCAGATGTATTAATTCGATGAAGGCGCAACTCCTTGAACGCATAACTAAACATAGTCATATATGTATCAAAAGCTAATCCTTTTCCTTGAACTCCTGATTTTATTCTAATTCCAGTTGTTTTTGCTGTTCCATTTTTCCAGTCAATATCTTTAAGACCAGTTAGTCCAATAAATCCTTCATCTTCCGTTTCAATAACATACCTGACAATAGACGAATCATTATGAAATGAAGCGAACCATTGTTCTTCATCTTTCATTGATAGTGGCCAACTCCAACCAACAATAGCATTCTCAATTTCTGGGTCATTTATGAGATTTTTGATTTCTCCTAAATCACTTTGCTCAATTTGACGCAAAGTCACCTTTTTTCCTTTCAAAATCATAATTCTTTTTGATTTAATACTATTGCTGATAGTTTGGCAATAGTGAATTTATATATCTCGTTTAATGTTGTCCTTCACCATGTGAATCCAGCAATCGGATTTACCTGTTTCTTCAAAACCTAAACTTTTATAAAGTTGAATAGCACGGACATTATATTCATTAACTTTCAGTTCAACATATTGTAATTTCAGTACATCAAAGGCATAAGTTAATATTTGTATTGACGCTTCCTTTGCAACACCTTTTCCCCAATAGTTTTTGTCTCCAATAAAAATATGATAAGTTGCTTTCTCTCCATCAATATCCGTCAAATAGATATTCCCCACATAGACATTATTCGCCAAGATTGCACAACGATAATCATTCTTCTTTGCAATCACTCTATCAATCCACTCTTCTTCCATTTGTTGGGTAATCGTATTCGTGTATGTATTACCCGTATAGCGGAAAACTTCTTTGTCATTCCGCCATTTATAAGAGGTTAATGCATCGTTGTGCATTAGAGGTCTTATCTGTACCCCCCCGAAGGGTTAAGCTGTTCTTATATATCATATTATTCGCTATTGGATTTGCTGTTATTTTAATCATTTGTTGCATTTCTTGGTCGCTATATGCTACAACGTAGAGAGAGGGGTCATACAGATTCTCCCCATACACGTTTACGCAGCCACAATCCAAGAATAGGATCGGAAATCTCCAAGTGATTTGGTGCAGGACTATCTGTCAAATCACGCTCCTTCAATGATTTTTTAATTCTCACGATATTGGCAGCCGTTCCATAGCGGAAACACTTCAGATTCTGCTGTTGAGAGAAACCCGTATGAACCCCATGTGCAAGTGCCTTAAGGAAATTCATCTGATATTCCGTCAAACTCTCAGTCTGCTGAATAAAGAGCGATTCGTTGGCATCCAGCAAACGCGCAATGCCAAATTGAATATCCGTTTCACCAACCGTCTGCTGCGTATGTAGCCAGACGTACCACGCCAATTGCTGCACATAGGACGAATAACACTCCGTCAAATCGCATATTTTACCGGCAAACTCTTGTGAAATCCGCTTACCCGTGGTTTCAAATCGCTCCACAATAAATTTCACCCAATCTGCACGGCTGATTTTCTTAAGGTGCATTATATCCCCAAATTGGTAGAACGGATAACTACGATTTTGGAACATCTTTTCCATCATGTGTTTCTTGCTTCCATACAAGCAATAGGTCACATGTTGCTGCAACTGCCAGATACTTCTTAATTTCTTTTGAAAATCAAGCGAATTAGAGAACTCACCTATCTGCTGAAACTCGTCAATGCACACTATAATCCGTATTCCTTTCGTCTCCGCAATCAGTTCCGGCAAGGCGAGAATATCTTCCGTCGAACGATTCTGCTCATCATACTCAAGAGAAATAGAAAAATCAGTCATAGGATCTTCTCCTATACTAATTTTAGGTACGAAACGAGTGAGGAACACCTTCACGTTCTCCAACCACTCTTCCCATTTGGTGGAAGTGGCACGGATAACCGCAGTAGCAAACGCATCTGCAAAATCTCGTTCGGACCTGCACCCGAATGCATCCATCCGTACCACACGAATATCATCAGACATCACCATGTTGGCCACCTTGCTCACAAGGGAGGTCTTGCCCATCCTACGTGAAGAAATAATAATGGTATTCTGACCATAACGGAAATTCGCCACAAGGTTTTCTGTTTCCGTCACTCTATCGGTAAAGACATCACCTTCAGCTTTCACGCCGAACACGAAAGGTATGTTTTCGTCCATATTTAACAAGTATGTTTATAACAAGTATGTTTACAATATATCAGCAACAAAAGTTATGCCTAATATATATACATTCTTTTTAGCGTGCAAAGATACAAATTATTTATGAGATTTGCAAATTGTATCTATTATTTGTTGCATTTCTTGCTCGGTGTAGCGTTGGTTGTACTGTCCAACAGCAAATGCAATTTTGTTGCAAAGTTAGTAAAAATGTTTTGAAAAGCGAAATAAAGGTGTATCAAAATTTAATTTTTCTCTTGGACGTCTATTTAATTTGTGCTGGATATGTAGTATTGTTTTATT
>JAZLGG010000018.1:0-5265 GCA_045616185.1 Paludibacteraceae bacterium | reverse complement strand
CGGATTTATGGGGGGCGTTTGACAAAAAGACACAACAATTGTCTGCCTTTGCCATCAACAAGGTTCAAGACGACATGTGCGAGTATCAGACCCTTAAGGCCTTTCCGGAAGCCGTTAACGGATATGTGTATTATGGACTTATCTATGTCATGAATGCCTATTATCTTGGCGAAAAACGATTACGCTATGTATGCGACGGTGCACGCTCCGTTACCGAGCACTCCAATATACAACCTTTCTTGCTAAGCAAATTCTGCTTCCGCAAGGCCTATTGCCGTCTAACCGTTATCTACAGGAAACCGTTTGGAACCTTGATACGGCTATTCGTTCCGTTTCGTAAAATGATTCCTAATAGGGTCCTTCAAGCCCTCCTTTTAATGCATACGTTACAAAATGAATGATACGATTAAACTGATATTTGACAAAACAGTGTCGTTGTTGGGACTGTTGGCGTTGTGTCCCCTGTTGCTCTGCATCGGGTTGCTGATTCGATGGAAGATGCCCGATGCGCCGGTTGTTTTCCGGCAACAGCGCGTTGGCCAATACGGCAAACTGTTTACGCTCTATAAATTCCGCACGATGTTGCCGAATTCTAACGGTTCATCCGTGAGCGTTGCAGGCGAAAGCCGCATTACGCCGTTAGGAGCAACCCTTCGCAAATACAAACTGGACGAACTGCCTGAACTATGGAATATCCTTGTCGGCGACATGTCATTTGTAGGCCCCCGTCCGGATGTCCCGGGGTATGCCGATTGCCTGACCGGTGAAGACCGCGAAGTGCTGTTGTTGAAACCAGGGTTGACAGGACCGGCATCCCTCAAATACCGCAACGAGGAAACCATCTTGGCCGCAGTGGCCAATCCGCAACAATATAATGATACCGTCATCTATCCCGACAAAGTGCGCATCAACCGGTATTACCTGCACCACAGGTCCTTCGGAACGGATTTGAAACTGATAGCGGCCACTTTATTCGGAACACACTTTTTATACAACAACGAAAGAATATGAACAAACGTATTCATTTATGCCTGGCGCATATGTCCGGCAACGAACAGCAATACATCCAAGAAGCCTTTGATACCAACTGGGTCGTCCCTTTGGGACCGAACGTAACCGGTTTTGAAGAAGACTTGCAACGTTTTGTCGGACAAGACAAGCAGGTGGCGGCTCTGTCCTCCGGCACGGCGGCCGTACACTTGGCGTTGCTGGCTTGCGGTGTGCAACCGAAGGATGAGGTTTGCGTACAGTCGTTCACGTTTTGCGCCAGCAGCAACCCGGTCAAATACTTGGGGGCTACTCCCGTCTTTGTCGATTCCGAGCTGGAATCGTGGAATATGGACCCGCAATTACTGGAACAAGCCATTATAGACCGTCAAAACAAAACAGGCCGAACTCCGAAAGCCATTATTCCGGTTGCCCTTTACGGAATGCCCTATCGCATCCACGATATCATGGCTATTGCCGACAAATACAACATTCCCGTCATCGAGGACGCGGCAGAAGGTTTGGGTAGCCGATATAACGGCCGGGTATTGGGTACTTTCGGACAATATGGTGTCCTCTCGTTCAACGGCAATAAGATGATAACCACCAGTGGAGGCGGGGCTCTTATCTGTCCGAATGAACAGGCCAAACAACAAATCATACACTATGCCACCCAAGCCCGCGAGAACTACCCCTATTACCAGCACGAAACAATCGGGTACAATTACCGCTTGTCCAATATCTGTGCCGGCATCGGCAGAGGGCAGATGACCGTTTTGGACCGACACATCAGGCATCACCGCCATTTGGCCGAGTTATACAACCGTGCCTTTGCCGACATGGACGGCATCACCTTTCACGGCGAACCGGATGCGCAGTGTGAAAGTAATTTTTGGTTGTCAACCATTCTGTTGGACAACCGGCTGAAAATAAAAGGCCTACAGGATGCATATTCATCGGCCGCCACGACCGACTGTCAACCCAATGACAATGTGGAGGCGCTGCGCGTGTATTTGGACAAGGCCGGCATAGAGTCCCGACCGTTGTGGAAACCGATGCACAAGCAGCCTGTCTATCAGGATGCACCGTCATATGTCAACGGCGTCAGCGAATCCCTTTTCAAACAAGGGTTGTGCCTGCCGAGCGGTCCTGCAGTCAGTGATGAAGATGCAGAATACATTATTCATACTGTTAAGGAAGCCATCGTATAAACAATAAAGATATACATAAACGACAAAACTATGGCATTTTTCGGATTATTCAAGACCAAAGAGGAACAGCAACAGACCCTGAACCACGGACTGGAAAAGACCAAAGAGTCCGTATTGAGCAAAATAAGTCATGCTATTGCCGGCAAATCGACGGTAGATGACGACGTGCTGGACAATTTGGAGGAGGCGCTTATCACCTCTGATGTGGGCGTAGGGACCACGCTGCGTATCATTGAGCGTATCCAAGCACGTGTGGCACGCGACAAGTATTTGAACACCGCCGAACTAAACCGCCTGCTGGTGGAAGAAATATCCGCCCTGTTGGCGGAAAACGAAGCCGACGGGGAGGAGGATTACACCGATTTGCCGGATAGTAAGAAACCCTATGTTGTCATGGTGGTTGGTGTGAACGGTGTCGGTAAAACGACTACTATCGGCAAACTGGCCTGGCAATTCAAGCAGGCAGGCAAAAAAGTCTATTTGGGCGCCGCCGACACTTTCCGTGCCGCTGCTGTGGAACAATTGTGCATCTGGGGCGAGCGGGTCGGCGTGCCTGTCGTCAAACAACAACAGGGCAGTGACCCCGCCAGTGTGGCTTACGATACGCTGATGAGCGCCAAAGCCAACAACGCCGACATTGTACTGATTGATACTGCGGGCCGTCTGCACAACAAAATCAACCTCATGAACGAACTGACAAAAATCAAAAACGTCATGCAGAAAGTAGTGCCGGAAGCCCCTCATGAAGTGATGCTGGTGCTGGACGGAAGCACCGGGCAGAACGCCTTTGAGCAGGCCAAACAGTTCACCCGCGCCACGCAGGTTACCTCGCTGGCCGTCACTAAACTGGACGGCACGGCCAAAGGCGGCGTAGTCATCGGCATTTCCGACCAGTTTAAGATACCGGTCCGGTATATCGGTTTAGGAGAACAGATGACGGACTTGCAGGTCTTCGACCGCGAAGAATTTGTCAAGTCGCTGTTGGGTGCAGTCTCTGAGCGATAATTATACTTTATCGTCCCGAAAAGTTAAAATTTATTTGTATAGTCGCAAAAAATAGTGTAAATTTGCACGATAGAAAAAATCAACTTATTCTAACCACACATCAAAATGAAAAGACAACTTTTTATCCTGTTGGCATCCCTGTTTATGTCGGGTGCGGCAGAAGCCATCACGAACGCAGAACTGTCCGACTCGCTGTATCAATATGGCAAACAGTATGCGTATTTAGGCTATGTACAGGTCAAGACTGTACGCCAAAAAGGCAATCAGATTTTTATCAAATCCACCGGCGGATTGGAAGACCTTTCCCTCAGCCCTGCCGAAATACAGCAACTGCGCGAGCAGTGCAGTCTGTGGATTCGCGGTGACAAGAAAGGTAAAGTCACCATTTATGTCGATGACAAGGAAATAGGCGATTTGGTTACTATCCGTTACAAAGCCCGCAATCCCAAAGACTGCCACCGGCTGGATGCCGTCACACCGCTGACCAAGAACATGTCTAATTCCGCGAAGGCCCAAAGCGGAATGGACGGCAAGCACATTGCATTATGGGGAAGTCACGGTATCTATTACGTGCAGGATTATTTGATGTGGAAGTGGCAACGCGCCCGTCTTTGGACAACGGTCGAGGACCTCTACACCAGCAGTTATACCCATAATTTCCTCGTTCCCATGCTGGAGAACGCCGGAGCGGTGGTTATCCAACCCCGTGAACGCGATATCCAACTCAACGAAATCATTGTGGATGAAACGGAAACCGGATACACTATGTCGGCTTCCGATACCAAGAAAGCGCACAAACTCAAGACTCCGCTTATCGGTTGGGGTCGCAAAGACGGACCGCTCTATGAGGGCGAAAATCCGTTCAAGATGGGCGGTTTTTATATGATTTCCTGCTCCGATACGCCTGATACTGTGCGTTACATGCCCGCTATTACCGAGGAAGGCGAGTATGCCGTCTATGTCAGTTACGCCACATTGAACAACAGCACCGACAAAGCGGAATACATCGTTTTGCACAAAGGACAGCGCACCCGTTTTCAAGTCAACCAGCAGATGGGCGGCGGCACGTGGGTGTATCTGGGTACTTTCCGATTCGGATTGGACAATAGCGCCAACGGCGTGCTGTTAGTCAGCCGCGGGGACAAATCGCGTGTCATCACGGCCGATGCCGTCAAGTTCGGCGGCGGTTGGGGAAGCGTAGCCCGTTATCCGCAACCCGGTTATGTGGCCGGTGTGGCCTCGTCGCTCAAACAGATTGAGGAAAACGGCCATAACGAAATAGACAGCGCCCAATTGATTCAAAACAAACAGATGGCCTCTACCAGCGGTTATCCCCGTTTCATCGAAGGCGCACGCTATTGGATGCAGTACAGCGGCATTCCCGACAGTGTTTACAACTTCACGGAGAGCCGTAATGATTATGTGGATGACTATGCCAGCCGCGGACGCTGGGTCAATTACCTTGCAGGCGGCAGCCAGGCCTATCCGGAAGGACCGGGCCTGAAGATTCCTGTCAATCTCAGTCTGGCTTTCCACAGCGATGCCGGTACGTGGTTGGACGACCGTATGGTAGGAACGCTGTCTATCTATACCGACTGGGGAAATGACGGCGAACGCGATTATCCTGCCGGCGGTAGCCGTATGTGCAACCGCGACTTTGCCGACCTGATGCAAACCCAGATTGTGGAAGATATCCGCCACACGATGGTACCCGACTGGCCACGCCGCCGTCTGGACAACTCGTCCTATGCCGAATCGCGCAACCCCAAAGTGCCCAGCGCGCTACTTGAACTGCTCAGCCATCAGAACTATGCGGATATGTTGTACGGGCTGAACCCTGAATTCAAGTTCATCGTCAGCCGCGCCATCTACAAATCCATGCTCAAATTCCTGCACGCGATGGACGGCACACCCTATGTCGTACAGCCGCTACCCGTACACGCCTTTGCCATCCAACGCGAAGAGGACGCCTTGCATCTGAGCTGGCAGGAGCGCGTCGATTCGTTGGAAGAGACCGCCCACCCCCCCTATTATATTATTTACACGCGGGCCGGCGGCCGCC
>JAZLGG010000017.1:0-5364 GCA_045616185.1 Paludibacteraceae bacterium | reverse complement strand
GTTTCGTTACCATTTTAATCATGGGTGTTTCCTTTGCATTTAGTGATTCAGAATGCAAAGATACTACTTTTTCCCCATTTCTCAAAGTGGACTACTTTTCAAATACTATAGTGGACTATTTTTGAATTGCAATTTACATTTAAGTAGCAATGGAAAAGTGGTTGCATTTCCCTTGTTTTTTCCGTTCAGTGTTTGGTATCAGCTGTCCCATGTGCGGGTGTCAGCGTTCAATTATAGCACTCATTAACGGAGATTTACTGGGGTGTGTTACCGCTTTTCCTCCACTTTTTCCTCTAACTATTGCTGTCATTTGGACGATTTATCAACTTATTATGCAACATCATCTTAGACAACGCTCAGTGTCAATACTATGGTCAATTGTTCTTATGACGTTAGTTTTTAACTTCTTTTATCAAAATATGACACTTTTTTAAACAACAAAAACCGGCGGGAAGTCTTCTTTTCGCCGGTTGGTATTTTTATCTACCTATAAATCCCGTTTATTGCAGTTTGTTGCTTTTTTGTGTGGGGCAAAACATTACTCATGCTTAATGTGGAAATAATCTAACAGGACTTTGTAGTTGTCTTGTGCCGTTAGTGCTGTTCCGAATACCGAATATTTCAAACCTCAATTCATTTTGGAAAATTAAGCCGGCATTTGCTCCATTGCCATTTTAGCACCCCCCTACAAGTACATGGATATAGTTTGCCAATAGGGTTAAGGCTACAATTACAACATGTTTTAGCAGAAAAACGGCTCCGCCGTCCTAAACACTCCGCCCAGCGGTCTTTTCGTGAACAAGTTCCCGACACACCGCCGGTCATATTGTTTACCCGATAAATCGGTCTTTTTCTGCCAAAACACAACAAAAATTTGCGCACTCCAAATTTTTGTTGTATCTTTGTGCTGTCAAGTGTAAACATCATTATTATGAACAAACATCTTTCTTTCCTCATTTTTGCGACGACACTTGCCGTTGCGTTGCCCGGTTGCCGGTGCAAGACCGCCAAACCTACGACCGATGCCACCCTATGCGGCGGACACGCCACGCCGGAAATGCTATCAAGGGACTATTGGCAAGCCTCTACTGACATCATCATGGATAGCGCGCAAATAGCCGAATACAACGCTCAGTTGCTGCAAATGCCCGAATTGGATTTGAAAGACATAAGCACATGGCCGGACCAAATAAACGGTAGCGACATACGGCAAAGCATTGAGCAATATGACTTCGCCCCTGAAAACATCTATTTGGACACCGTACTGATGACCGAAAGTGACAAGGCGGAACTGCTCGCCTCGCGCAACATGGAAGGCATACCCGAACAGGCAATGGTCCGTTTCGGGCTGATATGTGCACCGGCCGATGTACGCAGTTTCCCGACTCACCGCATCAATACCGATGACGGCGTAACAGCCGGAGCGTTCTGTTTCGACCAATTTCAACTGACACAATTCCGCGTGGGCGAAGGCGTAGCCATACTGCACCAGACGGCCGATGCGTCATGGTTTTACGTGCGCGGCTTGTACTACGCCGGATGGGTGTGTGCCGAAAACATCGCCCTGTGCAGCCGCCAACAAATGCTTGACTATACTGGCAGCAACGATTATGTCATCACCCTTGAACAGAAAGAGGTGGCCGTATTCGGACACGAAATGCGCATCAAAATGGGTACACGGCTGGCTCGTGACGGACGCGACATCCTATGGCCCGTACGCAATATAGACGGAACTTGCGTCCTGCAAAAAGCGACTCCGGACATTCAAACCGCCGACCGCTATTTGGACTACACTTCCGCCAATGTGTTGGACCTGTCGTTCAGATTGTTGGGCTCGGAATACGGATGGGGTGACCGCGAAGGATTCAATGACTGCTCCTGCACAGTGACAAGCCTATATGCTTGCTTCGGGTTCAAACTGCCCCGCGACACCTCCAAGATGCACAAGATGCGCCCCGTCAACCACGCTGTTGATGGTGGGGGATATGACTACACAAGCCTGATGCCCGGCAGTCTGGTACTGACATCCGGACATGTCATGGTGTTGGTCGGTACGGTGGACGGAAAACCGTTCGTTATTCACAACACCACCGCCTCCCACACCGCAGACCTCACTCCCGTATATTTCGGAAAAACGATATTATCCTCCCTTGACGGCATGTACTCTTCTGCGGATAAAACATTGAAAGACAAGGTTTCGCACATTGTAGAGATTCGTCCTGAATAATCGTTGCCACAAAATACAAAGACTTTCCGTTATGTCATTTTGGAACAATTACAAATCTACCTGTCTGCTTCTTGCCGGTGTTGTCATCGGCGGCAGCATCGGGTTGCTATTTCCCGCAGCAGTCGTTTGGTTGCGCCCCGTCGGGCAGATTTTTCTTAACCTGATGTTCGTGCTTATCGTCCCGCTCGTATTCTTGTCCATGTCCAGTGCCGTATGCCGCCTGAACAGACAACACATCGCCGGGCGGGTACTTTGCCGCGCGTTGGTGACCTTTATCCTAATGGCGTTGATGACCGGCCTGATGAGTTACATCGGATGCCGGATGTACAATCCGCTGGACAGCAGTTTCGACTATCAAACGGTAGGCATGCAGCATATCGACTTGGGCGACCTCATCGTGTCCACGTTGACCGTACCCGATTTCGTCCACCTATTGGAGAAACAGCACATGCTGCCGCTTATTATCATTGCCCTATTGACCGGTCTGGCGGTCGCCAAAGCCGGCGACAAAGGGCACAAAGTGGCCGAAGCACTGGATTGTGGCAATATGGTTATCATGCACATGGTGGACCTTATCATGCTGGCAGCTCCTATCGGTTTGGGGTGCTATTTCGCCAGCGCAATGGCGGATATGGGCAAGGAACTGATAGGCGGCTACCTTCGCGTGTTCCTGTTGTATATTCTGCTAACATGCATCATTCTACTGATTGTCAATCCGCTGATTGTGTTCATACGCACCGGCAAAGAGGGATTGACGGCGTATATCAAAAACATGGTAGAACCGTCGCTGATGGCAGTTGCCACTTGCTCTTCGACAGCCTGCATGCCGGTCAGCATACGCACTTGCAACCGGTTGGATCTTCCGTCTCACATCAGCGAAACGGTCATCCCGTTGGGGTTGAACCTATTTAAGCAAGGGTCTGTTCTGTCCTGCGTTATCAAAGTCATCTTCACGATGCTACTGGCCGGTCTTCCGATTGACGGATTCGGCACTGCCCTATTCATTATTGGCATTGCCATCACGGCGGCCTGCGTGGTCAGTGCCGTTCCCAGCGGTGGCATGACCGGTGAATTGTTTATCTGCGCTGTCCTCGGCGTTGACCCGCATATTGCCGGCATATTGCTGGTAATAGCCACTATATTGGACATTCCGGCCACCCTACTCAATGTGACCGGTAACATCACGGCAGCCGTCGCAGTGAAAAACAGCGTGTTATAAGAAAAATGTATTTTTTTTGCAAAAATATTTGGTCATTTCAAAAAAAAGCAGTACCTTTGCACCCGCTTTCGAGGAAAGCAGTGATCTTTGGGGTGCGGTAGTTCAGTTGGTTAGAATACCGGCCTGTCACGCCGTAGGTCGCGAGTTCGAGTCTCGTCCGCACCGCGAAAGTTCTGAAAATCAACGGTTTAACCGTTCAGAACAAGCAAAAATGCTTTAACTTCAGATAGGAGTTGAAGCATTTTCCGTTAAATACTGGAAAAACAGAACAGTATTAGAACACTAATAGAACACTTCAACAAACCTATTTTTTATGATTTTGCAGAGAACTCGACGCAAAACCATAAAAAAAAATGTCAGTTTTCAAAAATCCTTCTACACCCCTTCATGGGAGTGAAAATGTCATCACTTATGAGGGCGCCTCTGGTTTACAATCGTATGTGAACTATTACCCCGCAGTATTAAAATTTTGTCCTAACCCTTCCTTGGGTTGGTACATTGAGTATTATGCTCGTTCCTCTAAGACACAAAAACTTTCGCGTTATCGTCTTCGCCTTAATATTGTTAAGCGCCGTTATCGCAAAATGTCAGAGTTCTATGTGTATGCCAATACGCTTGTGTCGGAACTTAATATGAGTTTGAGCCAAGGTTGGACACCGGATCAACATTCTGATGGCTTTAGAACAGGCGCAACATCTCAAATGCCGGTTCCGTCTACAATGCTTACTACTCCTATGACCAATGTTCCTACTGCATTTGTCCCCACAACAACGAGCGCACAACAAGTATATCACACCACTATTTTGGAACTGCAAAAGGAAGTCGAGCTATTAAAAGTTATCGTTTCCCAATATACCAAATCGGCTATTATCCCACAAGAATCACTGAGTCAACCGATGCAAGAGACTTCCGAAGAGCAAGAGAAGCCTGCCGAGGTAGAGATTGTTCCTGCTATTTCTGACATACCATCGGAACCGAAAAACAATGGTATTTTGTTGGTAGATTTGTTGGATCGCTTTGTTGAGGCAAAGGAGAAGGTCGTGCGTAAGGATACCTTCCGCGCATATAGTAACTTTGCCCATACCTTCAAAAAGTACTTGCTAGAAAATATGCCGGATGTTGCTGCACAAGATTTCACACGGGCTGACGCGCAGGCGTACATGGCATATAGAGAGGAAGAGATGATGAAGTTCAAGCGTCAGCATAGCGACTTCAGTGACAAATCCACTCGATCTATTAACAACTATATCAAATCGCATCGTCTGTTCTTCTCATGGGGTATAGAGGAAGAACTGATAACCAATAATCCATTTGCCCAACTCAAATTACAGCGTAACGAAGAGAAGCGTCGCGATTTAGTTACGGAAAATGTATTGAAACAGGTAAAGGATTACCTCGTAGAAAATAACCAGAAGGGGTTCCTATTGGTATGTATGCTTATCTACAGTGGTTTTATCCGTCCAAAAGAAATACGCGAACTGCAAATCCGCGATGTGCATATGAAAGACCACTGCATTATCGTACCACCTAATGTGTCAAAAAACCACTGCTCTCGCGTCGTAGGTCTTACTCCGGAAATTGAGAATTTAATGCACGATTTACATTTGGACATCCTTCCGGAAGATTATTTTATTTGCGGAAAAGATCTAATTCCTAGTAAAATGTCTGCTCCAGATGCTAGTTATCGGAAAGCTTGGTTAGAGATGCGCCGTGAGTTGAATTTACCCGAAACGATGCAACTCTACTCTCTGAAGGATACGGGTATTACCAACATGCTTGAGAATGGTGTCCCTGCTATTGATGTAATGAAACAAGCCGGACATCATGATTTGGCAATGACCTCTCGCTATGCTAATCACAAGGATACTCGAATCGCTCAAAAAATGTATAACAATAACCTCTCATTCGGGAGCGAAAA
>JAZLGG010000016.1:0-4007 GCA_045616185.1 Paludibacteraceae bacterium | reverse complement strand
TACACGGAAAATGATTGAGAAATCAAGAGAACAAGAAAAGAAGCAAACCCACCTCGGTCCTCCCTCAAAGGGAGGAAGACACTAAAACGCTGCGCCACCAAACACGAATATCCTTTCGAACAAAGGTCCCGAATCACACCTTAATCACACCTTAACGACACCTTAATCACACCTTAAGTACCCGATGAAAACAGGGAAAGGTATGTCTTTGCCGCCGTATATATAGCCGTGACGTGCGCTGCCACAGGCGTAAATCACGCTCCACACGATGAGCCGCCTGATACAAGAATGCCATGCCCAACGGCCTCATCGTGCTGAAAAACGGTGAGTTTTGTGTATTATTCCCGATGTATTACTGATACGACTTGCCCTTGTGCATCCCGTTTGACTCCGTCACGATAGATATAGAATCTTCCGCGTTCAATTACTTTTTGCGGTGCTGTCTTGTTTTCCGTTTCCGGCAGGACGGTGGGAACCGTCTCCGATTGCTCCACCGCCATGGACACACGCCGGGCGGAAGTTGCAGGGGCAACAGGTTCATCCGGCACATCGTTCATCCGGATGTAGGCATAATGGGCATGCACTCCGCAATATGCCTGAGCCAAACAAATATGATTGTCACGAATGAGATAAAAATTCCTCTCCTCCCCATATTGTTCCACCGCATCCAAAAATGTCTCAACATCAACACCAACCAAGCCATTGACAGATTTTGCCGGAGATACATCGCCCTGCAGTTCGCCGATAATCGCCGTAGCGGAAGCCTTGAACAGATAAGGCGTACCAGCCTCGAACACGGTCACTTCTTCCAATACCAATGCCGATATGACATTTCCGTTCATTTCCTTGTGGGAGATGCCATAAAATTCGGCCCCTGTGACATTGACCATCTTTTGCGGCAGACAAATCGTACCGAAATCACCAACTATCAGATTATCACGGATAACTCCCCCCGAACAGGCCGTCGTATAGCCAGTAGTGGAAGTTGGGGGCGTTTCTTCATCCACTTCGGCAAAAACGGCGTAATAATTCTTATCTTCCGTCACGGTGCCGGTCGCCTCGGTAAACAATGTACTCGGTTGTATATCCGTCATGACAGGAATCGGTGCATCCGTCCAGCCGACAAATGTTCTTCCTTCGCAGGCTTCCGACGGATCTACCCCTTCAGGTAACGCCAACGCAGTTCCTTCGTCACAGATATCCGTGTTCACCACCTCACCATCCACATACCATTGAATGGTAAACTGTTGCGTAGGAGTAACCGATGGTTCGTAAGTAACAACTATCTGACTCCAACGGAATGCGTTAGAACATGTCAAAACCACTTCACTATCTCCTCTTTTATTTTGCCATGTGCCAATATATTCAAAATAAGAATAAAAGCCACTTTCTCCGGACGTCAACTTTATTTTACCGGGTCCATTAGTATTATCTCCTAATGCTGTTGATGTCAATTCTATTTTTGTAATCATTGCCCCTGAAAATGTGATGGTCCCTGCCATGTATTCACGAATTTCAGTATCGGAGACATAGTAGGCTTTTGTAGATGTAATGGTTATTCCATTTTTCGTAGATGTTGCCAATTTGCCATTGCTGGCTGTTCCACCTTGTCCTTGATAGTCCGCCCCCGTAAATGTTACGCTTTCCGCATGAGCAGAGGCGAATAATGATACGAAAAGGACGACGAAAAGAGCAGCTTGATACCGAAAAAGCCTTTGATTACATGGGTTCATAATGAAATTATATTGACCTATTGATATGACCTGACTTTATTACATCCGTTCAGGGACTTCGATACCGAGAAGGTACATGGCCGAACGGATAACCTTGGCCACCGCCGCCGACAGCATCAGTCGCAAGTTGCGCACCGCTACGTCCGGCTCGTTCAGAATGGAATAGTCATGGTAGAACGAATTGAAATCGCAGGCCAAAGCGTAGGCGTAATTGGCAATCACCGCCGGTGAGAAATCATCCCCTGCCTGACGCACCACTGCCGGATAGTCAGCCAGACGCTGGATAAGCAGTTGCTCCTTGTCGTTCACCGTTTGGGGACGGTTGCCTGTCTCCCAACCCTTTTCCGCCTTACGGAGGACCGAACGGATACGCGCATACGTGTATTGGATGAAAGGTCCCGTATTTCCGTTGAAATCAATCGATTCCGCCGGATTGAACAGCATGTTCTTGCGCGGGTCCACCTTCAAGATGAAGTATTTGAGAGCGCCCAAACCGACCTTGCGGGCTATCTCGTCCGCCTCTTCGGGTGTGATGTCCGGCAACGTATTGACCTTGTCTTTGGATATCTCCTTGGCATCAGCTATCATCTGCGCCATGAGGTCGTCGGCATCCACCACTGTCCCCTCGCGGCTTTTCATCTTACCGTTCGGCAGTTCGACCATTCCGTAGGAGAAATGCACCAGTTCCTTGCCGAAGGGGAAACCAAGGCGGTCCAAGAGCAGCGAAAGCACCTTAAAATGGTACTCCTGTTCGTTGCCGACCACATAGACCATCTTGTCAATGGGATAGTCTCGGAAACGCAGTTTGGCTGTGCCGATGTCCTGCGTCATATAAACGGATGTGCCGTCCGAACGGAGCAGCAGTTTCTCGTCCAGACCGTCTTGAGTGAGGTCCGCCCAAACGGAGCCGTCTTCGCGGCGGTAGAAGAGTCCTTGCCGGAGACCGCGTTCGACTTCGGACTTGCCTTCCAGATACGTGTCAGATTCGTAATAAATACGGTCAAAGCCGACCCCCATCGTCTTGTAGGTCTCGTCAAAGCCGGCATAGACCCAACTGTTCATTTTCTCCCACAGGGCACGCACCTCAGGGTCGCCCTGCTCCCATTTGAGCAGCATCGCCTGCGCCTCTTTCATCAGCGGCGCTTCGCGTTTGGCGGTGTCTTCGTCCACGCCCTGCGCCATGAGGTCCGCTATCTGCGCCTTGTATTCCTTGTCGAAACGGACATAGTAATCGCCAATCAGATGGTCGCCTTTCTTGCCCGTTGATTCAGGTGTTTCGCCTTGTCCGAACTTGAGCCACGCCAACATAGACTTGCAAATATGAATGCCGCGGTCGTTGACGATGTTCGTGCGCACCACTTTCCATCCGTTAGCCGCCTGAATACGGGCAATAGACGCTCCCAACAGGTTATTGCGGACATGGCCCAGATGCAAAGGCTTGTTCGTATTGGGCGAAGAATATTCGACCATCATCAGCGGTGCGCCGCCGTCCTTACCGGTACGGGTAAGGCAACCGTAATCGGCATCACCGTAAATAGCAAGGAGTTGGTCCAACCAAAATGTATCGGCGATGGTCAGGTTCAGGAAACCCTGCACGGCGTTGAACTTGCTGACTACGGGCTCCGTACGGTCTTTAGCCACCAGCCACTCCCCTATCTCCTGCGCCACTTGTACAGGGGCTTTGCGTGTCGGTTTGACAAAAGGAAAGACCACCAGCGTGATATTGCCTTCAAACTCGGGACGGGTTTTTTGGAGTTGTATCTGACGGTCGTCGGCATCAATGTTATACAAAGCCTTAACGGCGGATTGGACTTGGAGAGTAAGGATGGATTCGAGAGACATGATTTATCAATTATGAATTATGAGTTATGAGTTATGAATTAAGCGTAAAAGTTACCTGCCTTAATGATTTACGGGACAGCATTTGGCGGCCAGATAGTCTTTTTCCTCTGCTGTCAGCAACGGAGCCGTCTCGCGGAAGACGCGCTCATGATAGGCGTTGAGCCAAGCCTTTTCGCTGTCGGTCAGCATGGAGAAATCGATAAGTCGTGTATCGTAGAAACAGAGTGTAAGTACCTCAAATTCATAGTACTGCTCGCCCGTAGTACGTGTGCCGGACAATTGAGACGGTACCGCCACTATCAGGTTTTCCGTACGGATGCCATATTCTCCCGTGCGGTATATACCGGGTTCGTCCGAGAAGACATTGCCCAAACGGATGGGGTTGGGGTTGTTGTCGGTACGGATATTGGCAGGTCCTTCATGGCACCCCAT
>JAZLGG010000015.1:0-8746 GCA_045616185.1 Paludibacteraceae bacterium | reverse complement strand
GGCTGTCGCCGGCGTGACCGCAATCAAACACCCCACTCGACAAGTCTCGTCGGGGGCCCCGTAGGTCGCGCCATTCTATGTGGGCGACTGCTTCCTCAAAGTGGGGACTTTTCGGGTCGCCCACTCGGCGTGCGTTCCGTCGCACGCCTTCACCCCCGAAAATACAGTCGCGTTTTTATTAAAATGCGCAAATCATTGTGTTTTGGCGGAAAAACGGCTCCGCCGTCATAACCAACCTTGTGTGCAACCTTTATGTATGCAAGCATCCAACAGGCTGCCCACAATGCCGGTTTACCCGATAAATCCATCCTTTTTTGCCTGCAAAAGCACAATAAATTTGCGCACTCCAAAGATTTGTTGTACATTTGTACGATTTTTAATGAAGGTTTATAGAAATCCCTATAATCTACGTTGGAAATCCCCTATAATCTATGCTGGCTTTTTTGTTTTTTCTTTGTACCACGTTGCATCTGGACTGCCTGAATTGGGCGGAAACTTATACCTATCGCCCCGATGTCAGCGTGGAAGTGCGTGCAGACAATGATTCGCTGTATCTGCACTGGTTTGTAACGGAAACCTCCGTGCGAGGTACCGTTACTCATGACCACGGCCCAATATGGGAAGATAGTTGTGTCGAACTCTTTTGTCTCTTGCCGGACGGCAGACATTACACCAATTTTGAATGGAACTGTCTGGGATATTGTTTGAGCGACATACAGGAGAACAAACATGACAGCAACCGTGTCCATCGTTCGCCCGGGCAGTTGGCGTCTATGCCGCGGCGGGCTTCATTGGGACGTGACAGTATCGGGGTGCTGGAGGGGGAGACCCGCTGGGAACTGCAAACCGCCGTGCCTTTGCATTGGCTCTTGGACGATAATTGCTGGAACAGCCGCGGGCAACTTAAGCGCGGTACCGTTATACGATGCAATTTCTATAAATGTGCCGACCGTTCCGCCACACCGCATTTTGTCACGTGGAAACCGGTCCGTTCGCCTAAACCCGATTTTCACCGTCCGCAGGACTTCGTCTTATTGCGCCTGCGTTGATATGTCCGACTAACCTGACCTTTCATGGATCGTCTTTGGAACAGTAATTATAGTAAGGTTTTTGCATCCAATTTTCTGTTGAATTTTGCCTTTATGCTGCTGTCGCCGCTCTTGCCGTTATACTTGAGTGACACTTATGGCGCTGACAAGCAGGAGATTGGCATAGTCTTGTCCGGTTATGCGGTGGCGGCGTTGTGCGTGCGTCCGCTTAGTGGCTGGTTCGTGGACAGTTTCCCGCGCAAAACCGTCTTGCTGCTTTGCTATTTTCTTACTTCGGCTTTCTTCGGTGGCTATCTGATTGCAGGTTCGTTGACCGCTTTCGCTGTCTTCCGTACTTTGCACGGGGCGCCGTTTGGCGTGACGGGGGTCAGCCTGTCCACCGTGATGATTGATGTTCTGCCGACTTCGCGCCGCAACGAGGGTATCGGCTATTTCGGCTTGAGCAACAATGTGGCTACGGCCATTGCGCCGGCGGTGGCATTGTTCCTCTTTTCTGTCTTTCACAGTTACGATTTGCTTTTTGTTTTGTCGCTGGCCTGCTCGCTGTTGGGATTGGCGGTTGATTCAACCCTGCATCTGCAGCCGAAGGAGGTTGACCGTTTGTCTGCGGATATACGGCCGTCGGTACTATCATTGGACCGCTTCTTCCTGTTAATCGGTTGGGCGTTGTTCTTGTCAATGTTCACCTTCGCTTTTTCGTACGGTGTCTTGTCCACTTTTGTCGCCATTTACGGCCGTCAGACGATGGGCATCACTTCTGGCACGGGCCTTTTCTTCACGCTGTTGGCAGTGGGACTGATTATCTCCCGCCTGACGGGCACACCGTCTCTCCGCAAGGGGCGAGTGGTGCGCAATGCGTCCGTCGGCATGCTTATCTCCGTCTTCGGCTACGTCCTTTTTGCCGTAGTGCCGCATCCGGCAGCCTATTACGCTGCGCCGTTGATTATAGGTTTGGGCAACGGGCACATGTGGCCGGCATTCCAGACGATGTTCGTCAATCTGGCGGAACACACCCGCCGCGGCACAGCCAATTCGACGGTCTTGACGGCGTGGGATTTGGGGATGGGGGCAGGTATGCTCTTTGGCGGTGTGGCGGCTGAACATTTGGGCTATCAGGCCGCTTTTGTGATGGGGGCGGCGGTCAATGCGGCCGGTATTGTTTTTTATTTTCTTTATGCACGGCGTCATTACCTGTTGCATAGGTTGCGCTGATGGATGGAATTGAGTATGTTGTCTGTTTTGTTTGTTTATTTGGCGCTTGCGCTGCTTGTCTCGTTCCTTTGCTCCGTCCTGGAGGCGGTGCTGATGTCGTCCACCTTGACTTTTCTTACGATGTGCGAGCAGAGCGGCAATGTGGCTGCGGCCCGTATGAAACACTATAAGACGGAACCCGAGCGGCCGTTGGCGGCTATCCTTTCGTTGAATACAATTGCCAATACCGTGGGGGCGGCCGGTGTAGGTCAGCAGGCATCGCAGGTCTTCGGAAACGAGTGGTTTGGACTCGTCTCGGCCGTCGTTACTTTGTTGATACTGGTCTTTGCCGAGATTATCCCTAAGACTTTGGGAACCACCTATTGGAAACACATGACGGGCTTTGCGGCCGGCACTATCCGCGTACTCATTGTCCTCATGTATCCAGTCGTGCTGCTTATTGAGTTCGTGGCACGTTTGCTTCCGGCAGCGGAGGAAAAAGCGGTGTCCCGCGAGGAAGTGGTGGCGTTGGCATCGGAGGGCGAAAAAGAAGGTGTTATAGAGGAGGACGAGAATAGGATTATCCGTAATGTCATGCGCTTGGGCGATGTCAAGGCCTCGGAAGTGATGACGCCCCGCGTGGTGGCGGCTGTCGCGCCGGAGAAGATGACTTTACGCGAGTATTTCGCAGACGGACGCTTTGACCATTTCTCGCGCATCCCCGTTTATGCCGATTTGCCCGAATACATCACAGGCTATATCCTGCGTGACGATGCGTTGGAGGATTTGGCGGAGGACCGTTTTGACAAAACGTTGGGCGAGATAAAACGTACCCTGCCGTTTTTTGCCGCGGACCGTTCCATCGGTGATATCTTTGACGAGATGTTGCGCTGCAAATCGCAGATAGGCGTCGTCATTGACGAGTACGGTTGCTTTTTGGGCATCTTGACGCTGGAGGATGTGATTGAAACCGTTTTTGGCTTGGAAATAATCGACGAAAGCGATGCAGTGACCGATATGCAGGCGTATGCCCGCGAGCGCTGGCAGCAGCGTCAAAAACGTTATAAACCCCTTCCCAAGAAATGAAACCGTTGGATGAGAAAAAGAATATCGGTTCGTTGTTCGATCGCATTGCCGGTTCTTACGACCGTTTGAATCATCTGCTGTCTTTGAATATCGACCGCCTTTGGCGTCGCCGTGCTGTGAACGGGATGCAGCCTGCGGAGCATGTGCTGGATGTGGCTATCGGTACGGCCGATTTGGCGGTGGAGTTGGTGCGCAGGCACAAGGCGGAGCGGGTGACGGGCTTGGACCTCAGTGTTGAGATGATGAAGATGGGGGAGGACAAGGTCCGTCGCGCGGGCTTGGACGGCCGCATTCGTTTCGTGCACGGCAACGCGCTGGCAATGCCGTTTGGTGACGGCGCGTTTGATGCCGTTACCAGTGCTTTTGGCGTGCGCAATTTCTCCGATTTGGAGCAGGGCTTGCGTGAGATGTACCGTGTACTGCGTCAGGGTGGGGAACTGACGGTGCTGGAGTTGTCTTATCCCTCCTGTTGTGTGGTGCGTTGGGCCTATGATATTTATTTCTCGTATGTCTTGCCGGTAATTGGCAGGGTGCTCAGTCATGACCGTTCGGCATATACCTATCTCAATCGTTCGGTCAAACATTTCGTCTGGGGCGAAACTTTTTGCGACCGTTTGCGTCAGGTAGGCTTTGTCAATGTCACTTTTACACCCCTTTCGTTGGGCATCTGTACTGTTTACCGAGCCTGCAAATAACTTTTCCGTCATGATTTGGTTTCGCATCATTCGCCCGCAGACGCTTTTCGCATCGTTATGTCCTGTCTTGGTCGCCTTGTTGGCCGGCGGCATGCCGTCGCCGTGGTTGGCTGTTTGTACGGCGCTTTGTGCTTTGTCGTTGCAGATATTGAGCAACTTAGTCAATGATTATTACGATTTCGTCCGTGGGGCTGACTGTGCCGGACGGGTCGGTTTTTCGCGTGCTTTGGCGGAAGGGTGGGTGACGCAGCGTCAGATGTTGTGCGCTTGTCTGACGGCTTTGGGCGTGTCGGTGGGCTTGGGTCTCGTCTTGGTGTTGTCGGGCGGTTGGCCAGTGCTGCTGATTGGCGTTACGGCTTTGCTCTTTGCGTGGCTCTACACGGCTACCGATTATTCGCTTTCCTATTTGGGCATTGCGGATATCTTCGTTTTCTTGTACTACGGAGTTATTGCCGCTTGGGGAACATGGTGGATTCAGTATGCTGCCGGTGGAGAAGCCCCTGCTTGTATGGCGCAGGGGTGGGTTTGTTTTTGGGCGGGTGCCGTCTGCGGGCTTGTTTCGATGTGTGTTTTGATAATCAATAATCTGCGTGATATTGATGCGGACCGTTCGGTCGGCAAGCGTACTTTCCCTGTTCGTTTCGGCAAGCAGGCCGGAGAAGTCGGCATGGCGGTTATTGTTTTGTGTATGCCTATTTGTGCGTGGTTGGCTTTTCGTGCTTGGCTGCCGATGCTGGTGGTGTTACCCGCGGCAGCATTGTGGTTGGTTGTCCACAGGGCAAAAGGGGCGCAGTATAACCGTTGCCTCTTGTCGGCAGGACTGTTGAATGTCTTGTATGTCCTGTTGGTCGCTTTGACGGTCTAATACTTTCCACCTTCCACCTTCCACCTTCCACTTTCCACTCCCCCCCCTTCAGGGACTTAAGGCTATTTTTCATAAAATCCGACCTCTATTCGGAATATTTGATTAAATTTTCCGATTCTATTCGGAGAATTTGACCAAATTTGCCGATTTTATTTGTACGTTTCACAAAAAAGTTGTACCTTTCTTCTTTAATATAGCTATTCTGTTTTTTTATGCCGTAATGATAAAATAAAGGCAAGCCACAATAAAGGGCAATAAGAAAGCACTCTTTCGGCATTTCCGCTATTTTACGTCCAGCGGGCCAGGACGATAGTAATCATATCGACTATTTTTTATTGAAAAGATAGTCATACGAACCAGTATTGGTAAACAACATGGTCATCTTATTATCATTTTGTTTCCAAACCAGTAACCAATCATCTTCTATATAACACTCCATGCGACCCGCAAATTCACGTCCTAATTCGTGAGGTTTATATGATTCAGGCACACAACCATCACGGAGAAGCATAGCTACTACTTCCCATAGATTCTTTAAGTTTCGTCCTTCTTGCTTACAGCGTTTTACATCGCGCTTAAACTGAGGTGTGACTTGTAACGTGTACATACTAACCAATCTCCTTGATTAAATCATCTAAAGAGGCATACGTGTACACCTCGCCCAATCTTTCTTCTTCTAGTGATCTCTCCAACGGAGTCATAGGACGAACCTCAAAATTAAAACCAAACGCTTTAACGATATTTTTAAAACGTTTTGTTTCAACATGAGGAACATTGATTGTAAAACAATCGTAGGTTGGCATTGTTGTAGATGCTTGCATACTATTTCCTCCTAACTTAAAATTTCACGCTGCAAAATTACAAAAAGATTTTCAAACTATCAAATAAATACACAAAAAAAACGGGTCACCTGCAAAACCCTGTGTTTAAGAATTAAACAAAAACCGAAATCCACCCCTTATGTTTGATGCAATGTCTTTTCAAGCCACCAATGTTGTCGCTGTCTGAAAATCCTTGTGAGTAAAACTCACGGATATTTTCAGCCAACTATATGTCAGGCAAGATTTTGGGGTAAAAGGAGATTTTGTGGTCTAAAATCTTTGTAAAGACATGATGTATATATCGTTATGGCATTCAAGGTTTCTTTGAGCCGGAGGATAAGGATAACTCCTCTGCCGTGTTCCGAGTGACCTCATTAGTGACGTTAGTGACGTCAGTGACGTTGTTTTCTAATATGTGTATATTAATCCCCGCATAGGAAGGAAATAATAAAATGTTATAGGTATGTTCTATAAATTTGGATTATCATTTCTCAAGTAGGCAAATGCGGTTTCGGCTGCTTTTGTATTTCTTTTTGCATTTTGCAGATTGTCAGTCAGTCGCAATGTTGAGCATTGCTCCTTCCATCCGCACCGCAAACTACTAAAAACAAATTACAAAATCATCTCGACCAATTTATAGAACCTACCTTGATTCAATAAAGGCGATTTCGTCGTCGTTTTTGTTTCTGTCCTATTCCTAAATTACGCCGACAAGCCATATTCTCTATTTATAACAAAACATATTATTCTTTGTCTAGAAATTCCCAAACGATGGTTGCATCAACCACTCTTACGTGCCGATAAACGACACGGCAATAAGTAGGTAAACCTGTTGGAGGTGGCAAAAAATCAGGTGGCATACTATGCCATTCGTCATAACAAAACAACAAGCCAGACCAAGATTGGGGTTTAGGGCAAGTATACCAAAAATCTGACGCCCAACCGCATGATCCCATTTCTTCCCCTAAAATTTCTTTTGCTTCTGCCACTAGGCACATCGTTTTTATTATTTCTGATAAGGAAGGGGACATAATCAATTTTAGTCATTGTCTATATTAACGTCATTATTAGAGTTAACTCCCAACTCCTTGGGACGAGGGCATTCTATATTTGTGTTCGCTGCCATGTCATATTATTATTCTTTCTAATCAATTTCGCCAAACGGTTTATCAATAGTCCTCATATAGTGCATTTTATTTCTTTTTAATATAGTGACATTTCGGATAGTTGGAGCAACAATAGAAGGTGCCATAAGGGCCTTCGCGGCGTATTAAACTACCTCCACATTGAGGACAAATAAGGTTTGCAATATCAAGTTCACGCTTGCGCATGTGCTCTCTAACTTGGGCGACATGTTGGTTTCTTGTTTCTTTATCTGTCACATTAGCATTGGAAAGGATTGCAACAACTTGCTGAACTTGGTCAGCAGACATTCGCTGTTTATTATATCGACGTATGCATTTGCGTAGATTCTGAAAATAAACCACATCTGCTGACTCACTATTGACGCGGAGTGTTGATGCTCCTGAAAATGCTATAATCGAAAATATCTCGTCCGTATAAACATTTCTAATTAGTTGGCGCACAACAGCAATATGTCCTTTATTCTGCCGAATAGGATTAACCATAGTATTCTTTTCGGTATAGAGATGCTGCGTCCAAGTGTTAGTATTCTCTCCGCCCGTGATGATTCCCTTGTAATTTTTGGTTTCAATAACAAAAACGCCATAACGCGAAACAACGACATGATCAATCTGTGTTGTGCGTCCATTGTTGTTGAGTATTAAATCATCCAATGTAACATATTCATCACTTGGCAACCAGTTAAGACGGCGTGAAACAAAACGCTCTCCTTGCGCCCCTCTTTCATAGGCAGACTTGCGAATAATCGCAATGAAGAATACTAATATGGCAATGAATCCTATTAGTGCGAACATTTTTCTGATTATCTCTTTCTTCTCCTCGAGTTATCAAGTCCTCGAAATCTCGGTATCTCAATTTGGGGGTATCTTTTGGTTCCCGAATGACTCCGTTATTCAGCACAATTGCAATTGCAATGGCAATATAACCGGACTCCTCGAATATTAATGTGCGTCTGTCCATGCGATATTGTAGGCATCATTCCAATTGGTTTGCCATTCAATATATCCTTTACGAGTCTTACTGTGCCTAATACTATCCACTTCAATTATTATAGATTTAGTTGTTTTATACCGACGCCATGTCATATATTTCCACTCTTCTTTTTGATATGTCCACGTTGTATATAAATAACCATTCATTGGCTCATCTGCACAACGAATACGCATACTATCAATTGTTATAGCATCTATAAAGGATATCTTTTGCAAAAGTATCGGTAATCGATCTTTCTCACCAGACATGACAGCATTAATAGCTTCGTTCACTGTAAGTTTCGGCTGACAAGACATCACTAGTAGTGAGACCACACATACACTAATAAATACAAACTTTTTCATGTTATAAAATTTTATTTTTATTCTCAATTTAGTTAATAACTTTTTTTCTTTTTTTATATTCCCTACAGCCGATTAGTGCCTAATAGCCGTAATTTTGGGGTCGTTTATGGGTTAATACTATATTTCTTTTCAATTTCGCCTACAAAATTACTAAATTTCTATCTCAAATCTTCTATAACGCCTACATTTGCTGGTAATTCCGATGGAATTTGTCACATCACTCCATTTTTTCGATGACGTGGTACGCATCTACTTATTAACACGCAATAATCTGCATCAAATGAGCAACTTGTACGAAATAGTCATTGGACCAAATATCCAATTCCTGACGATTGAGGACAAAATGCTCCACATCAGCCTTCACCTGATCAATGTTCGTTGTCTGTAATCTTTCCAATAATAAAGAAATGAATTGCTCTTGAGTCATATCTTCGCCGTTAAACTGCAAAATGCGTTCATGCAAATGCGACCAACTGAGTTGGATTCCATTACGCACATACCACTCAAAGTCATACCAGTCACGCCCTTTGACACGATTTTTCCAATTGCGAAAAACCAA
>JAZLGG010000014.1:0-8684 GCA_045616185.1 Paludibacteraceae bacterium | reverse complement strand
TCCGGTAAAGAAGGGATAGCAGTTTTGATGCGATAATGTTCTACCGCCTTGCAATAGACGGAATAGCCCTGATTGAGCAGAGTGTCTTTGTCAATGATGCGGTAGTCAAAAGCCTGTTGGGCCTTGCGTACTTGGTTGCGCATCTTGGTATGCAATTCTTCCATTCCCCCGAAAGAGTCTTTAATCACGTACCAAAACGGGGTAGGGGCAGGCAAATCAAACGCGTATGTGTTCCGGATAAGCAAGCCCTTCCCTGCCAAAAGTTGTTGGCTGTCGGCGGCTGTCATTTTCTGTTCCAAATGCGGAGCACCGTCAAATACCCAGGCATGTTTGTAAAGTTTGTATTTCATCGGCGGCTGACGTATCTTAGTTTTTTATATAGGCCTGCCGCGATATTGACGGCCGTCCAAAAGACGGAACCAAGGACGGTTTTGTTCTCAACGTCGTGCCATAATTTATAATGCCACCTTATCAGTTGCATGTAACTCACGCTACTGATGGATTGTGGGTGTTTTCGATAGGCGTATAAATCTTCTTCCAGCAGGTGACAGTCGGCCTTTTGGATGATTTGGAGCCACATCGCGTAGTCGTTGTGTTTGGCGATAGGCTTTATTTGTACCAATCCTATGGCTTCTCTATCATACATTACAGCAGGGCAACTGGGCCAGCAAAACAGACGCATCATCCGGGGGGTAATATGTTTTGGACCGGAAATAACAATCGGCAACGACTGAAGATGAATATCAACGCGGTGGAAAACCGTATAGGTAAACCGGTAGCCGTTCTGTTCCATAAAGGCGATTTGCCGGTTTAATTTATCCGGCATCCAAATGTCATCGGCATCCAGAAACGCGATATATTTGCCTTGGGCTCGTTGCAATGCCGTGTTGCGTGCGACGGCCGCTCCGCTGTGCCGTTTCAGCCGTTGATAGCGTATCCGCGTGTCTTGTTGCATTTGCTCTTTCACCAGCAGGGGAGTCCGGTCGGTGGAGCAGTCGTCCACAACAAGCAACTCCCAATCGGTGTGCGTTTGGGCTTGTACACTGCGGATAGCGTCAATGATGTATTGTTCGCAGTTGTAGGCGGGCATTATGATACTGACGGTACTCATTTGGCTATCATGACGTGAAGGCTACCCAATACACGGGTCAGATAAAAATGGAACTTGTATTGGTTCGGATGCCGCCAATAAATCTTCGAGTATTCCCAAATCATCCGCATTCCGTTAATAATGCGGAATCGGCGAGTCATACTTCTGCTGGCGCTGCCGTAATGTACACGGCGGTAATAAACGGCATCTTTCTCCGTAAACGCCGCATATTTCATGCGATTGCTGACGGTAAACATAAACAGGCTGTCTTCACCGTTGCGGAAACGAAGGTCAAACCGCCGGTCACCGATAATGTTCCGGTGAATCAGTTTCAGACACGAACTGGAAAAGTATTTGCGCGGAACGTAAAACGGCATTTTGCCGGATTGGCTGTAGCGGCGGTAATCGGCTTCGATGTAGTAGGGCAGGACCTCTTTTTGGTCATTTACGGCTACGATATTGCAGAGGGGCACCGTTTCTTCGTCGCTTTTTTTCAGCATCTTTTCCAGACATGTCGGCGACAGGTAGTCATCGTCGTCAACAAAAGTGATATATTCCCCTCGTGCCGCTACTATTCCGCAATTGCGCGCGTAACTGACCCCTTTGTCTTCCACTACGAGTAGCCGGACCTGTATGTCGTTTTTCACTTCGTCCACAAGGTCATCCACCGTCTTTTTCCACCGGTTCGGGTCGTTGTCCAATACAAGCACCAGTTCCCATAAAGCGACATCCAGCGTCTGACGCGCCAACGATTGGAGACATTCGCGCAGGTATTCCCCCGGATGGTAGGTAGGTACAATGACGGATATTTTCAGTTGATTTTCCGTTGCGTTCAAGGACTTCCGGACGGCCTCCGCCCAGCCGCGTCCGTAACGTGCGTCGGGCTCCAGATAGTTGCCTTCGGCCCATTCGTTCCATGACTTGATGACAATCATTTGATGCTCGTCCGCTTTGTGTCTCACCAGTTGCATGGCATCCGTCAGATGTTTTTGCCACGCGTCCGGTGTGGCGTTCATATAGACGCCTTCGGCCTTGCCGTTGCGCGCTGTGCGGTCCCACTGGGGCATTACGGTGGGGAAAACGTTTTCCCATCGGTCTTCCGGTGCAAAGAATCCGCGTACGGTTCGGGTGTAATCGAAATTGACGGCATTCGACAAACCTGTAATTGCCATCATCCGGTTGATAAGGCTTCTATTTTTGCCGATGGCCAACATCTCGCCTCTGCGCTGTCCCATTGAATTGACGGCGTCAAATCCCAAGGACAGAACGTAGCGGAATAGGGCGGCACTGCTTTTCAGGTCGGGGCTACACCGGTGTTCCTTGCCGTCAGCATCAAGGCTGAAAGTCAGGGTGGAAGGTGTCATCCCTACAAAATAAAAACCGGGAAGACCCTCTTTTTGAGCAAGTTGCCGCCAGCATTGAATCCAATTTCGTACATCCGCAAAATGATAACAATCATATAGGAAGAACAGCAACCGTCCGTCCGTCTTCATATACCGTTTGTCCCGAAATGCGTCCAATAATGCATAAAAATGTGCCGTGTAGTCTTTTTCTCCACCGTAAGTCTGTTCCATGAGAATCTGCTCCTTGCTCAGCGCAGATGTTTTCTCCCAAGTCTTGTTAGACCAAGTGTGGTTGGCCCAACACAGACAGAACGGATAGTCGGGCCAGCCACTTTCCAGCACTTGTTGCAAAGGTCTTTCCAGCAATTGTTTTCCCTTGCCATTTTTGTCTAATCCAAACCAATAGTGATAATAACAAAATCCCTCAATACCGGCTTCACGTGCCAAGTCGGCTTGTTTTTGTTTTATGTCGGCGTCAAGAAGGTTATAATAGCCCCATTCGCCGGGCTCTTTGGGTTGCTCATGCCCCTTGAAAGACGGCTTGGCGCGACGTACGTTGGTCCACTCCGTAAAGCCTTCGCCCCACCAGCGGTCGTTCTCGGGGATAGAGTGGAATTGTGGCAGATATAGAGCGATTAGTCTGGGCATTGTGTCATTTGTTTGATGATGCGGGTATCTTTTTCCATCACGACGTACCCCTTCACGGGGATGTCGCGGGTGATGACAGCAGTCCTGAGATGGACAAACAGGCGGCTTAGACTATGGAATATTCCGTTTGGCATACTTCGTTTTCAGTTGGTTTGGGGCGGGTTAGTGACAATATCAAATAGAGGGCGAACAAAACCACGATACGCAGTCCCGCCGTGTCAGCGTATGTAAACAACGTCATGCTGCCTTGCATACAGATGCACGCCACAAAATAGACAAGCAGGAACCTGTGGAACGCTATTGTATCCCCTCGTGGGCGTGAACAGAGTAGGACTAAAATCGTGAAGATGATAAAGATGACGGGGGCTATATACGGTCCGAAATCAAGGGTAAAATCGCCAACGAAAGTGTAGAACACATTGTCATCCATCAACAGATAATAGTATTTGTTGCGCCTTTCGTCATAGTTCTTTGGGGTAGCGGGGTCAATCAGCCGTTTGACCAGATTGAAAGTGCGGTCGCCGTGACGTATGCCGCCGGCATCCAGACCGTAGTTGTTGAAGTTGATAGGGGCTTGCCCCGCATAATAGATTACCGACCGGAGCGAACCGCCTTCACGGTCTTTGAACCGGCTGGCGGTAATGGCAACCAGCGGAATGGCAATCAGGCAAAGCACAACCACACAGCCTACATTTATCCAATGCCTGATTTTGGCCGGCATATAGCGGTACAGCAGGCAATAGGCTGTAATCCAAGTCATCAGACAGTAGATGACGTTTCCGCGCTGGCCGCTGAATATCGGGGAACATAAGGTGCATAGATTGACAAAAATAAGGCATCCTATTACCCATTTGGGTCTTTCTTTCAGCGTAAGGAAATAGAACATCAGCAACACCGAAATGTCCGAAAAGGCATTGACTATAATGGCAGGCAGATTGCTTATACCGTAACCCGCAACATCCGAGTCGGATAACGCTTCGCTATATAATTCCTTACCGGCAGAAGGGTCGGTCAACAGATTGCGAATAGCACCGCTGTGCAGTTGTCCGGCCAATTCGGGCAACATCAGCAGCGAACAGGCCGTCACAGCGAGAGCCACGGCTTTCAGGATGCGCAAATCGGGTGTTTCTATTTTGTGGATGGATTGCGTCTCAAAGCGGGTCACGGGACACAAAGCCAACCGAAGCATCACAAACAGGTACAGGAACGGGAACAGCCGCACCGGCCGGAAATCCGCATAGGGTTGGGGGATATTGTACAACAGGACAGCCAACGCAGCCAACACGGTATAGGTCAGTATAATCACCCGGCCGGCGCCTATTCCCTCCGTGCGATAACGGTAAAGCAGGTAGGTGAGCAACCAAACCGCAAAATATACTATGAGATAGAAAGTGCTCATCGGAGATTATACATTATCAATCCCGCCAATATCAGTCCGATAGGCAGCAGGGTATAAACAAGGTATCGCGCCAGCGGAAAAACCGGATAATACCTCCGTACGCGCTCTATGCGCAGCCCGTGGGCAACAGCCATGCAAACAATCATTATCCAAACCGTCGTTTCGGGGGAGTACCCAAGGTACAGGAATAGCCACGACAGCGGGAAACAGAGCAGCGACATCGTTTCGACCACCAAATGATATTCCTTCACTTTGCCGGAGGCTTGCATCACAATCGTGAACTGGTTGCCGATTATTTGAATTAGGATGTTGACAATCATCAGCCGGCATAGTGTAATCATTAGCGGGGTGGTGTCGCCCAACCACAGGGTCAGCACCTGCGGCATCCAAACCGTCAGCGGTGCGGCCACCAACAGCATCAGTCCGAAGACAGCCATACTTGAACGAAGGAACAGCCAGTTCAGTTTGTTATAATCGTTGTTGGCGTACGCCATCGTCATCTGTGGCCTGACGGCAAAGATAACATTATTGCCCAGCACAACAAACGCTCCGAACACCTGCAATGCGATGGCAAAATCGGCATTGACGGCAGGCCCCCTATACACGTTCAGCAACAACAGGTTGCCTTGCAGCATCAACATACCGGCGATATTGCCGAACAGCGACCAGCCGCCGAATCGGGCCATTTGCCGTGTCAGGCCGGCGTCGCAGTCTGCCGCCGTGCTTTGCGTCTCGGCGAAACGCGAACGGCCGTAGTGGATATAGATGGCGGTGGTGATGCCGGAAAAGGCGAACAATCCGGCCGAATAAACGATTAGAGCGTTGTAGGGAATAAACGGAAGCAACAGGGCCAATCCCAATTTAAGGACAGCCTCCAGAATACTGGCGTACGTGTAGATATTCATCTTTTCGTGCGCCATCACGGCGGCCAGCCATGGTATCTGGATGATGTTCACTAAAAAAGCGAGCAAGGTCAGTTGGTAGGTAACCGACATAGCCAGAGACTGCTCCGGCGGATATTGCATCTTTTGGTTCACAAACCACAAACCGATTGTCTCGAACAACACGAAAATAAACAATGACAGCCACCTGCACAATCGGCGGCTGACGGCAAAAGCACGGCGCAAGGCTTGTTGGTCTCCCGTACCGATAGCCATGGAAAAGAAACGCTGGGATGCGGCGGCCAAGACGGCGTTGAGACAGATCAGCATTTGCACCAGTCCCGTTAGGGCGGTATAAACACCGTAGCCTTCTATGCCCATTTGGCCGCGCACAAAACGCACACTGACAACACTGATAAGCATCAATACTGTCATTCGGACGAACAACAGTACCGTGTTTTTTTCTATAGTGTCAAGGCGTATGCTTTTCTTTTTCACAATACTTTTGTCTCACGTTTTAATCCCGTCCAAACAGGTCTCGCGTATATACTTTGTCCTTCACATCGTCCAAACAGATGTCATAACGGTTGGCAACGATGGCTTGCGATTGTTGCTTGAATGCGGCCAAATCGTTAACCACCACGCTTCCGAAGAAGGTACTGCCGTCATCCAGGGTCGGCTCGTATATAATCACCGTCGCACCTTTGGCTTTGATGCGTTTCATGATACCTTGGATGGACGATTGACGGAAATTGTCACTATTCGATTTCATGGTCAGCCGATAGACACCAATCGTCGTTTCGTGTTCAGACCGGCTGTTCCAACTGTTGTCCTCACTGTAGGCATAGTAGCCGGCTTGTGCCAACACACGGTCGGCGATAAAGTCCTTGCGTGTCTTGTTGCTTTCCACGATGGCCTCTATCAGGTTCTCCGGCACGTCTTGATAGTTGGCCAGCAGTTGCTTGGTGTCTTTGGGCAGGCAGTAGCCGCCGTAACCGAAAGAAGGGTTGTTGTAATGAGTGCCGATGCGCGGGTCCAGACTGACACCCTCAATAATGGAGCGCGTGTCCAGCCCTTTCATCTCCGCGTAGGTGTCCAGTTCGTTGAAATAACTGACGCGCAGAGCCAAATAGGTGTTGGCGAACAGTTTGACGGCTTCGGCTTCCGTGCTACCCATAAACAGGGTGGGGATGTCTTGTTTAATGGCTCCCTCCTGCAGTAGTCTCGCGAAGGTGTGCGCGGCGGCTTGCGCTTGCTCATTCGCATTGTACCCCACAATAACCCGGCTGGGGTACAGGTTGTCGTACAACGCTTTTGACTCGCGCAGGAACTCCGGCGAAAAGAGCAGACGCTCGCTGATACCCAATTGACTGCCTATCGTTTGCGTGTAGCCCACAGGAACGGTCGATTTGATGACAATGACCGCTTGGGAGTTGACGCGGAGGACTGTGTGCAGCACCTGTTCTACGGCGGTGGTGTCAAAGTAGTTCTTTTGGCTGTCGTAGTTCGTCGGGGCTGCCACCACCACGATGTCGGCATTGCGGTAAGCAGTGTCGGCGTCAAGAGTCGCGGTCAGGTCCAAATCCTTTTCGCGAAAGTATTGTTCTATGTATTCGTCACGGATAGGGGAGAGACGTTTGTTTATCGACTCCACTTTGTCCGGCAATATATCTACGGCGGTTACATGGTGGTGCTGTGCCAGTAAGGTGGCTATCGACAGCCCCACATATCCCGTCCCTGCTACTGCTATTCTCATTTTACTTTCCACTTCCAATTATAGTCTTCCGTTAACCAATGCTCTGTCCTCAATAAAGTTCTTCACATCATAGATGACGGCGCCTTGGTCCTTATATTTCTTAAAGTCAAAGGTCCTGAACTGGTCGTGACTTACGCATACGATGACGGCCTCGTATTTTTGGTCGGGGTTGATGGCGGGCAACAACGATTTGCCGTATTCGTGTTCAACCACTTCGCTGTTGGCCCAGGGGTCGTATATGTCTACGTGACAGCCGAAATCCTCCAACTCTTGGGCTATATCCACCACTTTGGTGTTCCTGCAGTCCGGACAGTTCTCTTTGAAAGTGACCCCTAAAATCAGTACATACGAATCTTTGATTTTATGGTCATTTTGTATCATCAGTTTAAGGGTCTTGTCGGCCACGAACTTGGCGATACTGTTGTTCACGGCACGTCCGCTCAAAATCACTTGCGGGTCGTAGCCGAGCGATTTGGCTTTCTGCGCCAGATAATAGGGGTCAACGCTGATGCAGTGCCCGCCTACCAAGCCGGGGCGGTATTGCAAAAAGTTCCATTTTGAGCCGGCTGCGTCTATCACGTCGTTTGTGTCAATGCCGACGCGGTCGCATATAAGCGCCAATTCGTTCATGAACGATATATTCACGTCACGCTGGCTGTTCTCTATCACCTTGGCGGCTTCCGCCACTTTCATATTCGGAGCACGGTGCGTGCCGTTTTGCAGGATGGAGTTGTACATCGCATCCACGATGTCGGCTATCTCGGGGGTGCTGCCCGAAGTGATTTTCTTTATCTTGGTGAGGGTATGTACTTTGTCGCCCGGGTTGATGCGTTCGGGGCTGTAGCCGCAGAAGAAATCACGGTTGAAGGTCAGTCCCGAGAATTTCTCCAATACAGGCACGCAGTCTTCCTCCGTGCAGCCCGGATAGACGGTGCTTTCGTATATCACGATGTCGCCTTTGACGAGGGTCTTGCCAATCATCTCACTGGCTTTCAGCAGAGGCGTAAGGTCGGGTTTGTTGAACTTGTCAATTGGGGTCGGTACCGTCACAATGTAGGTGTTGACCTCTTTCAGCATCTCGGGGTCGTTGGAGAAACTGAGTCCTATCTTATGGGTGTTCTCCCATGTTTCGCGGGCTTGTTTCATGCCGATAAGGTCGGCTTCCAGCGTGTGGTCTTCGCCACGACCCAGTTCTTCTACACGGGCTTTGTTCACATCAAAGCCGATGACACGGTATTTCTTACCGTACTCGATAGCCAGCGGCAAGCCCACGTAACCCAGGCCTATTACCGCAATTTTTCTGTCTGACAGTTGCATAAACATTTAAGATTATTCAGTTTTTTTATATTTCTCCAATTAACCTGCAAATATACAACAAAAATTTGGAGTGTGCAAATTTATTTGTGTTTTGGCATAAAAAAACGATTTTGTACTGTCCAACAGCAAATGCAATTTTGTTGCAAAGTTAGTAAAAATGTTTTGAAAAACGAAATAAAGGTGTATCAAAATTTAATTTTTCTCTTGGACGTCTATTTAATTTGTGCTGGATATGTAGTATTGTTTTATT
>JAZLGG010000013.1:0-4058 GCA_045616185.1 Paludibacteraceae bacterium | reverse complement strand
AGCGGGCTTTTTGTATGTACGGTTTATTTGGTCAGCCGTGCAAACTCTTTGGGGACAGGTGTCTCGAAACGGACCGTCTGTTCGGTGGCCGGATGAATGAATTCCAGTACACGGGCGTGCAGGCACAAGCGATCGGCGGGGCTGAAACTGTTGCCGTGCCCATATTTGCGGTCGCCTACGACGGGATGCCCTACGGAAGCCAGATGGACGCGTATCTGATTGGTGCGCCCCGTTTCCAAATGCAGTTCCACCAGGCTCAATGCCACTATTGACCGGTTGTTGTCCTGCTCGTCGGGTTGAGACGCACGGGAACGGAGAACCTTGTAATGGGTGACGGCTTTCTGCCCGCCGTCGTCCACGGGTGACGAATAGACAACGGCGTTGCGCTTGTCCTCGGTCAGCCAGGTGGTGATGGTGCCCTGCGGTTGGTCGAACAACCCTTCCGCTACGGCGACATAGGTACGGTTGGTAACCAGTTCACGCCAATAGGTGCGCATGTATTCCTGCAGTTCAGCCGTCTTGGCGAAGACAAGCAAACCGCTGGTTTCGCGGTCCAGACGGTGGACAACATAAATGTTGTTGCGCGGGTGCTGTCGGCGGACATAGGCCTTGAGGATGGACTGTACAGTCGTTTCCGTACTGTCGGGACGCGTGGCAACGGTCAGTAGCCCTTGTCTTTTCTCCACGACAATCAGCCAGTCGTCCTCATAAACGAGCCGCAGTTTGGGGTGGTTCAGTTCGGCATTGCCTTTGCAGGCCAATAATGTGACCGTGTCACCCGTCTTCAGAGGCGTGTCGTGCCGCGTCTGTATACTGCCGTTGACTTGGATTAGACGGTGTGACAGCAATGCTTTGGCGGAAGTGCGCGTCCCGCCGGTTTTGGCTATCAGGAAAGTCAGCAGTTCCGCCGGTTCGGACACATGCAGTTCGGTGTTATTTTTTTTCTTTATGTACATGTTTTTGTCTTTGTTTTTCCATGAAGGCGCGATGTTGGTCGGCTATCCGTGACATGTGTTCGTAGTCGCCTGCCCATCCGAAATTGTCCAAGGGAGTGACACGTAGCCATGCTATTTGTGCCGAACCGTTGATAAACAGCATCACCGTATTCAGCACAATCAGAAAAATGTTCGGGTGCGGAAGGACGGCAAAATAGATGATGGACGACAGGTTGAAGATAACCCAGCATATCCATGTGTCGTTTTTCTTGTATATCATCCAAAAATTGGCCAAGAAAGACGATGCAATCACGATGCCGCTGATGGTTTTCATTAGGATTTGGTCAGCGATTGTGTCATGGTTAACGCAATAGGTAATAAACAGGTAGTCCGCAGTCAGCAGCACCAAGGCCGTCAATTGAGATAAAGCGAAACCCGTTTTGCCCAAAAAAGCGGGTACAAAGGCTTTGCCTGTCTCGTCGGAAACGGGTGTTAAAAGTTTTTTGCGCCAACTGACCAAAGAATGCACCATGAACGGTGTAAAGATGCAAAGGTACAGGATGGTCATGTCTATTTGCCCGTTCAGCCGGAATTGGACGGACAACAGGACGGACATCATGATACCGCCGTAAAATCCGAAATAGTTGTTCGGATTCCGTATGGTCAGCACATACGCCGTACCGACAATGCTGGCGAAGATGCCGATTACAAAGGCGGGGTCGTCCCAATGCAGCAAATCGGTCTCCGGACGGACAATCTCTATCGGTATCAGCACAAGGAACAGCAGGGCAAAAATGCCCAAGGAAAAAATGAATTGGCGTAAAGCCTCGCGTATCAGTTGTTTTTTCATGGAAGATAAATAAAACAATATGGGCGGGACTTGCGCCCGCCCATATTGTTATACTGTGCAATCTTATTTGCGTTTGCGGTTGCCGTAACGGGACATGAACTTGTCCACACATCCTGCGGTGTCCACCAATTTGGACTTGCCGGTATAGAACGGGTGGGAAGTGTTTGAAATCTCCAACTTAATCAACGGATAGGTAGTTCCGTCAATTTCGATGGTGTCTTTGGTCGCTGCTGTGGAACGGCTGAAGAACTGGGTGCCGTCGGACATATCTTTGAAAACTACAATGCGGTAGTTATCGGGATGAATACCTTGTTTCATAATTCTTACCTTTTTTTGTGGATTCAACAATTTATTCGGCTACGACATTCAGTTTGATTTCGGCCTTAACCTCGCGGTGGAGACGTGCATAGGCGATATGCTCACCCAACTCTTTGACGGGTTCAATGGTGATAATCTTCTTGTCGATTTCCAATCCCTGTGCAGCCAGTGCCTCTGCTATTTGTGCCGTGGTAACGGTACCGAAGATTTTTCCGTCCTCGTTGGCTTTGACGGGCACGCTGATGACAGTGGCGGCAAGTTTCTCGGCCAATGCCTGGGCGTCCGCCAGAATCTTGGCCAACTTGTGTGCCTGTTGCTTCAGGTTCTCTTTCAGTTGCTTAACATTGCTATCGTTAGCGATGATAGCCATTTTGTTGGGGATAAGATAGTTGCGTCCGTAACCGTCTTTTACCTTAACAATATCGTTTGTATAGCCCAAGTTGGCTACGTCTTGAATCAATATAACTTCCATAACTCTAAACTTTAAGGATTTAAACTCTAAACTTATTTCATCATATCGGTTACGTAGGGCAGCAGAGCCAAATGGCGGGCTTTCTTGATAGCCTGTGCCACTTTGCGTTGGTATTTCAGCGAGGTACCGGTAATGCGGCGGGGCAGAATCTTACCCTGCTCGTTGAGGAACTTCTTAAGGAAATCGGGGTCCTTGTAGTCAATGTACTTGATACCGCTTTTTTTGAAACGGCAGTACTTTTTCTTCTTGTCAATTGGCTGCTTGGGAGTCAAATAACGTACTTCATCGTTTTGCATCATAACTTATTTCTCCACTTCTGCTTTGGGTTCAACATGTGCTGTCTTTGCGTGACGGCGTTTCTCGGCATACTCAAAACCGTACTTGTCCAAACGGGTGGTGAGGAAACGGATGATCCGTTCATCACGACGATACGCAGTTTCGAGCGTCGCAATCACTTCGGGTTCTGCGTCAAATTGCAGCAAGGCGTAGAATCCCGTCGTTTTGCCTTGGATAGGGTAAGCGAGTTTGCGCAAACCCCACTCCTCACGGTTCAGAATGGCGGCACCATTCTCCTTGAGAAGGTTCTCGAATTTGTCTACCGCTTCCTTCATCTGGGCCTCAGACAAAACGGGAGTCAATACGAAAGCGGCTTCATAATGGTTTAACATACAATAACTAATGTTAATTTGGTTAATAAATAAATCCATGCGGCAACGGTTGCCTGCATACTTTTTCGCGTAAAAAGCGCGGAAAAGCGTGCAAAGGTACAACAAATATTTGGATTGTGCAAATTTTTGTTGTGTTTTTGCGCATTTTAATAAAGATACGGCTGTATTTTTCCGAATGCGACTCAAGTGTCGGTCGAGGGTTGGCCGACACTTGGCCGACACTTGACCGACACTTGGCCGAGGGTTGATTATTTTTGACACACTGTCAACGCGATAGCGGCAATAGTCATCGTGCCAAAAATAGTTTTTCGCATTTCTTATTACTGATAATTTATTTCAACTTGAATTCGTAATGATTCTCGTATTTCTCGCGGACGGTTACCCAAAGGGCTTTGTTGGCAATGTCGTAGGTGCTGTTGTGCGTGGTGAACCATAGACCATCGTCGAGGTTGTATTTGCCGGTAGCTTTATATATCTCGTAAGCCGCAATCTCTTTCTTGGGTTCTTCTTCTTTCAAAACTTTTTCTTTAGTCCAATAGGACATAGGATGTTCGTCAAAGGTAGGAATCTTGGGAGTATCATAGTATTCCGAGCACCAGAAGGGATCAACATTCGTGTCGTATGCCTGAGTGTATTTTACCTTCTTGAGTAAATCCCACATGCCTTGCATCGAATTGGCAGTAGCGTAATTGTCGGAGAGGATAAAGTATCTTTCCATACCGCAGGAATGTTTGGGGAAGTTATTGATGCTGCGATCACGCAAGAAGTTTTCTTCTTTAAACAGGTGATTGTAGAAGTTGGTCATAATCATCTGC
>JAZLGG010000012.1:0-27206 GCA_045616185.1 Paludibacteraceae bacterium | reverse complement strand
GGGCAACTTGTTCTGGTTGGACGAAACAACCCCGACCAACGCCGTTATAATGGATGCCGGCACACCTGCAGCCACCTTCGCCGACTTGGATCCTGCCATTCAGGCCGTCAGCATCAACGAAAAAGTTGAACTGGTTGACACCTACAAACTGGCTGACGCTTATATCGGAAAGAAAGTGCTGGGCGTAGCGGCTCTCGCGGATGTTACCGTTGATATTGAAGGTCAAGAGCGTCACACGCCGCTGACATACGTCGGCTGCTATGAGGCCAGCGACCTCAATGGCGGTGGAACCGACTTGGATATGATTCAAGCCGAAGACGGTGCTGCCCGCAAGGTTCTCCATCGTGGTCACATGTACATCATCCGCGAAGGCAAGATGTTCAATGTGAACGGTATGAGAGTAAGATAAGAGGCAACTCTTAACATAGAAAAAAACGCCCCGCTCGGGGCGTGTTTTTTGCATATATCCCCAAAAAAGCGTATCTTTGCAACGCAATCCGTGCAAAAAGACACTAAAAATAAAAGAAATATACTGCAATAACATACTAAAAATACCCCAAAAACACTGCAATAATATACTATATTATGCTCAAACGAAAGATAATCAACAAATTGGAACAATGGAGTAGAAATCACCATCAGGAAGCCTTGCTCATTAAGGGTGCACGACAGGTTGGCAAGACTACCACTGTGCGTGAATTTGCACGTACCCTAGAAAAAATATGAAAGAAACTTTACAATTCCTCGCGGAACTCAGCGGCAACAACAACCGCGAATGGTTCACAGCCAACAAGGAACGCTACACGGCGTGCCGCAAACGTTTTGAACGTTTTTCGGAAGACTATATCCGCCGCCTCGCCGTCATAGACCCCTCGCTGGAGGGACTGACACCAAAAGACTGCATCTGGCGCATCTACCGTGATGTGCGTTTCAGTGCCGACAAACGCCCCTACAAAGAGTGGTTCGGTGTCTTTCCCGCCCAACACGGCGGTAAAAAATCCATGCACGCCGGCTACTACTTCCACATACAACCAGGGCACTGCCTCTTTGCCGGCGGCATCTGGTGCCCCTCGCCGGATTTGCTCAAAACGCTGCGCCGCGAAATCCTTGCCAACCGGGACGAGGTGGACCGTATCATGTCATCGCCGTCATGGCAACGCTGTTTCGGTGACTTTGACACCGATTGGATGCTCAAGAAAGTGCCGCCCGAAATGGTTCCGGTCTTGGACGGTCTGCGGGCGGATACCGCCCTTCCTCCGGCTGTGGCGGACAAGTTGGAAGGCTGGCTCAAACGCAAGGCGTTCACTTTTTCCACTCCTCTCACGGATGAGGCGGTGTGCGCTCCCGACCTGTTGGACCGCCTCGCCGCTATTGCCGAGACCGCCAAGCCCATGAACGATTTTCTCAACTACACGTTCGAGGAATACGGCGAGTTCCCCTGCCGATGAGTAGAAAAAAAAACTGAAAAAGGCTGACACGTTGATTGAAAACAATAAAAGTTCTTGGATATATCAATTATTTTTTGTACTTTTGCACCATAATTTTTAAAACCTATCCTAATAATGTGTGCAGTTTCTCTACAATATGACCGGCACAATGTCGCTGCGGTAAAGATGTTGGATGCCATTTTGGCTACAGGTCTGTTTACCATAATGCCTGTATCGGAGTCCTATGCTATGAAAATGATAGATGCCGAAATGGATAAATCTGAATCGGATGCGGAAAACGGTCATCTCGTTTCTTCAGCCGCCATGTCCTGTCAAATGCAGTCTTTGTTAAATAAGTACGCATGATGGAAGTTAAATGGACGGATTTTGCATCTTGAAACACACGGTTCCATAGTTCAATGGATAGAATACGGGTTTCCTAAACCTTAGATCCGGGTTCGATTCCCGGTGGGACTACTCATGAAGCCAACCGCACACACATCGTTCCGGCCGCAACTGCCTGCATTGGCGGTCGATGCTGCCTGCTCGGGCAATCCGGGACTGCTCGAGTTCCGCGGCGTTATTGCCGACACTGGCACCGAAATCTTCCGGCGCGGGCCTTTTCCGCAAGGCACCAACAACATCGGCGAGTTTTTGGCACTGGTGTTGGGATTGGCGTATCTCAAGCGACATAACCTCCCTTGGGCACTCTATACCGACAGCGTCACAGCATTGGCGTGGGTAAGGCAAAAGAAATGCAAAACCAAACTGGTGTTTGACAATACCAACCTTGAACTGCTCATGATGGTACGCAAGGCGGAACAATGGCTGGCGCAGAACACCTACACCACCCGCGTATTGAAATGGGAGACCTCCCTGTGGGGAGAGATACCGGCCGATTTCGGACGTAAATGACCCGTTTTTGTCATGTGCAAGTGACAAAAAACAAATCGCTTTCCGCTTTCGGGACCGGACAGCAAAAAAAATTTGCACACTTCGTTTTTTTTTTGTACTTTTGCAGTCGGTTTTGACACCAAAAACAATCTATTAATAATAATTTTACACACTATGACAAAAGTAGGTATTAATGGTTTCGGCCGCATCGGACGTTTCGTTTTCCGCGCCGCACAAACCCGTAATGACATTGAGATCGTTGGCATCAACGACCTGTGCCCTGTTGATTATCTGGCTTATATGCTGAAGTATGACACCATGCACGGCCAATTCGAAGGCACGATTGACTATGATTTGGAGCATTCCAAACTCATCGTTAACGGCAAAGCCATCCGCGTTACCGCATGCAAGGACCCCAACGAACTGGCATGGAACGAAGTAGGCGCAGAGTACGTGGTTGAATCCACCGGTCTGTTCCTCACGAAAGAGAAAGCCCAGGCACATATCAACGCCGGTGCCAAATACGTGGTTATGTCCGCTCCCTCCAAAGACGACACTCCCATGTTCGTTTGCGGTGTAAACGAAAAGACCTATGTTAAGGGCACACAGTTTGTCAGCAACGCCAGCTGCACCACCAACTGCTTGGCTCCCATCGCCAAAGTCCTGAACGACAAATGGGGCATCACCGAAGGTTTGATGACCACCGTTCACTCCACTACCGCTACGCAAAAAACCGTTGACGGTCCTTCATTGAAAGACTGGCGCGGCGGTCGTGCCGCTTCGGGCAACATCATCCCGTCCAGCACCGGTGCCGCCAAGGCCGTAGGTAAAGTTATCCCCACCCTGAACGGCAAACTGACCGGCATGTCCATGCGTGTTCCCACCTTGGATGTCAGCGTAGTTGACCTGACCGTTAACTTGGCTAAACCCGCCAAGTACGAAGAGATTTGCGCAGCCATGAAAGAGGCCAGCGAAGGCGAACTCAAAGGTATTCTCGGCTACACCGAAGATGCCGTTGTCAGCAGCGATTTCCTCGGTTGCACCCTCACTTCCATCTTCGATGCCAAAGCCGGTATCGCTCTCACCGACAAATTCGTGAAAGTGGTCAGCTGGTACGACAACGAAATCGGTTACTCCAACAAGGTGCTTGACCTCATCGCCCACATGGCCAAAGTGAACGGATAAACATCCTTTGCATCAACTAAAAAAGCGGTTTTGATACAAAAACCGCTTTTTTTTATTGCGTATGTCGTAAAAAAAATGTAACTTTGCGCGTTTATTATGGCAAGGATTCAAGATAAAAATAAGATATATAGTTTCTTTCTTCCTTACGTCAATTGGATGTTCCGCCGTTCCTACCGCCGTTTCCAGTACGTCGGCCGTGAGAACATCCCGACAGACGGAGCCGTCATCTTTGCCCCCAACCACACCAATGCCCTATGCGATGCGATGGCCGTATTGGGTATTGACGGAAGGCGCAAAGTGTTTGTCGCACGGGCGGACATCTTCCGTAACCCAAAGGTCAAACGTTTCCTCAACGGACTGAAAATCATGCCTATCAGTCGTATGAGGGACGGAATAGACGAGGTGCGACATAATGATGAAACCATGGATAACGCCGTAAATACCCTCAAGGACGGCGTTCCGTTCTGCATCTTGCCGGAAGGTACACACCGCCCCAAGCACTCGCTACTTCCGTTGTTCAAAGGCATCTTCCGCATCGCCCTGCGCGCCAACGAGGAGTTCGGCCACGAAAAACCCGTCTATATCGTCCCCGTTGGGTTGGAATACGGCGACTACTACCATCTATGGGACGCCCTGACCGTCAATATCGGCAAACCCATCAATGTCACCGAGTTTGTTCGGGAAGCCAAAGAAAAACTGCAGGCTGAAAGCGAAGAAACGACACGGGCGCGGTTGATTTTGGCTTTGCGCGAAGAACTGACCCTGCGTATGCGCGAACAGATTATGTGGGTGCCGGATGACGAGCACTATGCGGAAAACTTCGCCAAACTGCAGGACAATCCGCCCGCACCTTTTAATAAATTCAAGAAACACCGCATCCCAAAGTGGTTGCTGCTGATAATCCTGATTCTATCCTCGCCACTGTTCCTCATCAGTGCCATCGTTACCGTGCCGTTGTGGGTAGTCTGGCTGCTGATTCGGTGGAAAATCAAAGACCCTGCCTTCCACAATTCCGTGCAATTCCTGTGGCAATTGGTCATTATCCCGTTCGCGCTGTTCACGCAACTGCCCTTCTGGATGTTCTTTCAGGAATATATGTACCAAATCCGCAAGTTCAAGGCAGCCGATAATCACCCTGAAAATAATTGATTGTTATGATACGCGCTTATATTGTATTGGCTTTGTACATTGTTTTCCCCTTTGTTATCATTGAGTTATTCAAGCGATACCAACTTGTACAGAAGGCGGGTTCCGTAGTCATGGCGTACGCGGTGGGCATTGTGATGGCGCTGACCGGCTTTGCCCATTTCGATGCCGGCGGCGAGGTGGCGGTGGCGTTCGGGAAATGGCAGTCCAATATCATGAACATTGCCGTCCCGTTGGCTATTCCGCTCATGCTGTTCAACTGCGATTTCAAGCTGTGGACAAAGGCCCTGCCCAAAACCATTTGGTCGTTGACAGGCGGCATAGTGGCTATTCTGGTGGCGGTCATATCGGGTTTCTTCGTCTTCCGTTCGACGGGCATCCCCGAATTTGAGAAAGTCAGCGCTATGATGACGGGCATCTATACCGGCGGTACCATGAACTTCAACGCTTTGGGGGCATCGCTGTCGGTGGACAAAAGTGTCATGGCAGTCGTATTGGCCTTTGAAATGGTACTGACCACCCCGTATATTTTCTTTATCTTGGGCGGCGGATACAAGGTCTTCCGGAAAGTACTTCCGTACAGCGATGAAACCGGTACCGTCAATGCCCCTTCGGAACATGGGGCGGACGAGCCGGCCACCGAAGTCGAAAACTACCGCGGCATGTTCAGCCGCAAAAACATCGGCGGTATGTTGACGGGGCTGCTGTTGAGCGTCCTTTTTCTGGCAATGGGAGCCGGATTGAGCCTGCTGATTACCGGTACGATTAACGAACTGGTCATTATACTCACCATCACCACCCTCGCCATCATCGCCTCGTTCTTCAAGAAAGTGCGCCAACTGCCCAAAACCTTTGAGTTGGGCATGTTCTTCATCCTCGTTTTCAGCGTCATCGTGGCATCGCTGTTCGACTGGCATAATGTCCACGGCGGGGCCGTCATGATTGGGCTGTTTGTTGCTTGGATTATGATTATCGGTGGTCTGTTGCATCTGCTTTTCTGCCGTCTGACGCATGTCAGCGGCGACCTCTTTACCGTCAGTCAGGTGGCGTTGCTTTGCTCGCCGCCCTTCGTGCCGCCGGTTGTCGGAGCCATGGGTAACAAAAAAGTGCTGATTTCCGGCATCGTCATCGGATTGGTCGGCTATGCCGTCGGAACCTATTTAGGGGTCGGCATCGCTTGGTTGCTGCAAGTGTTATAACTCTTTTGTCGTATTGGAATATGAAATACCGTTTTTGGTTATCCGTTCTTTTGCTGATTACGCCGTTACTGCTGTCGGCTAAAAACAAGAAACCGCAGGAAGTGGATTCGCTCGGCAACCCGATTAAGACGGGTTGGAACTTCGGTATTCTGCCCAGTGTGGCGTACGATGCCGACTATGGTTTTCAGGGCGGTATCCTGACTAATGTCTATTTTTACGGCGACGGCAAGCAGTATCCCGAATATATCCATTCGCTCTATCTGGAAGCCGCCTACACCACCAAACACCACGGCATTTTCCGCTTCAATTACGACAGCAAATACCTCATTCCCCGCCACCGCTTGACGCTGGACGCAACCTACCTGCCGGATGCCATGTGCGATTTCTACGGTTATAACGGCTATCAAAGCGTCTATAACTTTGCGTTCCACAATTGGGACAAGAACACGGACAAAATGGATACGGCGCAATACATATCGCGCGCGTTCTACAAATACAAACGCGACCTGATTCGCGTAGCGGGCGATATCGAGGGCACCATCTACAAGGACCTTAAATGGAATGCCGGTATCGGCGTGTTGGGCTATTTGGTTTCGGAATGCAATACCTCCATGCTGAACGGCAAAAACGAATACGACCCCGCATTGCCCGCGTATGACCAAAAACCGCTGAATCCTGAAGCGAAAGGGCTATACGGACACTATATCGGTTGGGGACTTATCGGTCCCGCGGAACAGCGCGGCGGATGGCACCCTTACGCACGTGCCGGCATCACCTTCGACACACGGAATAAACGGCAAGGACCCACCAGGGGGCTGTACATCGATGCTTTCTTCACCTACTCCGCTGCCTTTAACAGTTCCGCTTATGGGCCACAGGCGGATGCGGGCTACAACCACCTGCAGTTCAATTTCACTTTTCGCCATTATGTCCCTGTCTATAAGGACCGTATCACTTTTGCCTACCGTATCGGCACACAGAACACCATTGCCGGCAAAAGTCCTTTCTATGCCAACAACTACCTGAACACCCAGTTCATCCAGCGCGTTCTATACGAGGGATTGGGCGGCGGCAACTCGTTGCGCGGCATCATGTGCAACCGGCTGTTGGCTAACGGTTTTGCGTATGCCAATATCGAGTTACGTTGCCGTATCGTCAATTTCGACATCGGACACCAACATTTCTTTGTCGGCATCAATCCGTTCTTCGACCTCGGTATCGTCACGCAGCCCTACCGTTTGGACGACTTGGCACGGCAGAACACCGGACACAGCCTGCGCGAGAATGTGGAAGCGAACGGGTTGAACTACGGCGATTTCTTTACGGACAGCGACAAAGACGTTTACCGTCCCCACATGTCCGCCGGTATCGGGCTCAAAGCCGGTATGAACGAGAACTTCGTCCTCTCAGTGGATTGGGCAATGCCGGTCAACGAAAAATACTACATGAATCAGGACAACGCCAAGTTGGCTAATTTCTATGTCAAGATGGGCTACCTGTTTTAGATAAGGTAGGTTCTATAAATTGGTCGAGATGATTTTGTAATTTGTTTTTAGTAGTTTGCGGTGCGGATGGAAGGAGCAATGCTCAACATTGCGACTGACTGACAATCTGCAAAATGCAAAAAGAAATACAAAAGTAGCCGAAATCGTATTTACCTGCTTGAGAAATGATAATCCAAATTTATAGAACATACCTTTAATAAGCCAAATTTATTGAACATACCTTATATTTACATAACAATATGAAAACCAAAATTTTCTTCCTTTTTGCTGCCTTGCTGATTGTTTCTTGTGCGATGGCGGAAATCCGGGTGGGTGCTTCGCGCACAGACCAATACCTGCCCTTATTGAACGGCAAGCGCGTTGCCATGATGAGTAATCACACAGGCATCGTAGAGGATGCCGAACATCCCACCCGCATCCACACACTCGACCTCCTATTGGCCAACGGCGTGCAGGTGACGGCCATCTTCTCGCCCGAACACGGTTTCCGCGGCACGGCGCGCGAGGGAGAGATTGTGCAAAGTAGCGTCGATGAAAAAACCGGTGTACCTATCCTGTCCATGTATGACGGTAAGGGTGGAGGCCTCAACAGCGAAACGATGGCCAAATTCGATATCCTCATTGTGGACATACAGGATGTCGGGCTGCGCTTTTACACCTACTATGTCACCATGGTCAAACTCATGAACGCCTGTGCCGAATACGGCAAGCCCGTCATTGTCTTTGACCGTCCCAACCCCAACGGCCACTATGTGGATGGTCCCATCCTCGACATGAAATACAAATCCGGTGTGGGCGGTCTGCCCATCCCTACCGTCCACGGCATGACTTTGGGCGAACTGGCGCGGATGGTGAACGGCGAGGGGTGGCTGAATGAAGGGCGCACCGTGGATTTGGTTGTCATCCCCTGTCTCAACTACACCCATCAAACCGTTTACCGCCTCCCTGTGGCTCCCTCGCCCAACCTGCGGACTATGCTTGCCGTCTATCTTTATCCGTCCATCTGTCTGTTCGAAGGGACGCCGGTGTCGCTCGGACGGGGTACTGACCATCCGTTTCTTTGCTACGGCCATCCTCTGTACGGCTTCGACGGCAACAACCGCACTGTTGATTTCACTTTCACTCCGAACGCGTCCGTTCAGAAAGACAGACTGTGCTACGGCGTGGACCTGCGCGGGCTAAGCGAAGAGGAGGCGCGCAATATGCACATCAACCTCAATTATGTCATTGACGCTTACCGCTCGCTCAAGATAGATAATTTCTTCTTCTCCGCCTTTTTCGAGAAACTGACCGGTGTGGACTATGTCCGTAAGATGATTATTGCCGGCAAGACCAACGAGGAGATTTGCGCGATGTGGCAGGATGATGTGGAGCGGTTCAAACAACAACGCCGTCCCTACCTCATGTATGCCGAATAAGGAATGAAACTGTGCGTCTTTGACGATATGTCCCAATGCACGGAAGCAGACGTGAACCGTCTGCTTCCGTTGGTCAGTCCCTTGCGGCGCGAACAGGCTTTGCGCTACAAACACACTTTCGGCCGATGGGCATGCCTCAAGTCATACGAATGTCTTATGACGCTTTTGGGCGACACACCCGATGCGACAGCTTCGCGGCAGGTTCTCTTCAACGAATGCGGCAAGCCGCGTTTTGTGGACGGTCCCTGTTTCAGCATCAGCCATTGCAAACATGCGATTGCCGTCGTGACGGACAGTCTTGAGATAGGCATTGACATCGAAAGCATCCGCCGTGCGGACCGCGCTCTTGTGGAACGCACCATGAACGCCGACGAGCGGCGGGCAATTGCAGAAGACCCTTGCCCCGACCGGATGTTCACCCGCCTGTGGACAAGGAAGGAGGCCGTACTCAAGTACCGCGGTACGGGTATCATTGACAACTTGCAAGATGTCTTGGCACGCGGTACCCTGACGGACATTGAACTGCTGACCACCGTCACCGACACGTATGTCTATACCATTGCCCGACGACTAACACACAGATAAAAAATCATGAAACACACTTGTTTTCTCTTGGCCTTGCTGGTGTACAGTTGCACCCTGTCGGCCGTTGTCAAAGTCACTTTTCCGGATGATTTCCGGAACGGGTGGGAACAGTATATCGGACAGACCGTCGAGTTCACCCACCCGATGGTGGTCGTAGGGGTGTGGTACGACTCCCTGACCCTGTCGCCGGAGCGTCTCTATGTCCCCGAAGAACATGCCGAAGGGCTTGCGGACGGCGACAGCACGGCCTATTGGCGGAATGTGCGCTACAACCGCAGCATGACCGTCAAACTGACCGCCCCTTTCTACGGCTATAAGGTGCGCACCGGCTCCGTTATACGCCGGCTTCGTGCCAAGGTGACGGGCGAACGCTGCCTTTTGACCGGCACCACCCCATCGTTTGCCAACAACACCCCACCCCGTTACCGTCCGTGCATGAGCGGGACAGACCTGGTTGTCTGCGCCGCCAATATCCAGAATTTCTTCACACACCTCGGCGGCTACGCCGGTGCCAAGACGGCTGAACAACAAGCCTTGCAGACCTTGAAGATTGTCAAGGGGCTACGCAACATCCGCGCCGACCTCTATGCTTTGTGCGAAGTGGAGAAAGGACATTCCGCGCCGCAGGCGCTTTGCGACGCGCTCAACGCGAAAGCCGGTCGCGACCTGTACGCTTTTGTCGATAACGGCTTCGCGGACGCCGACAAGATTATGTGTTGTTTCGTTTACCGCAAGGACCGCCTGCGCCCTTATGCGGAAACCCGGTTCGCTTACCGTGACACCGTCGGTTATTATCATTACCGCATGATGGTCAATGCTTTCGAGCATCTGCGTACCGGTGAACGTTTTGTCGTCAGCCTCAACCACTTGCGTTCCAAACGCGGTGACGCCGCATATTCCAACGCCGTCCGCATGGCGAACACCGACAGTATCCTGACCATGCTGGACGAAGTGCAGCGGAACAACTGCTTCGGTGATTCGGATATCCTCATGGTCGGCGACTTCAACTGCTACACCATGGAACAGCCTTTGCAGCATATTGTCCGTCGCGGTTATGCCGATCAACTCATGCGCTTTGCGCCGGACGGCTATTCCTACGTCTATCGGGGCGAGATTGGCTATCTTGACCGTGTTTTCGCCTCGCCGTCCATGGCAACGCAGATTGTCAAAGTGCGCCCTTACCACCTCAATGCGGACACTTATTACTCCTGCGGCTACAAACGGGGACTGAATGACACCATGTACCGTTATTCGGACCACGACCCCGTCCTCATCGGCATCCGATTCCCCCGTGAGTCACAAACTCTCCATTCAGGCAGGTTCTAAAAATAAGTTTGCGTATGTCGAAAAAAAGCAGTATCTTCGCGACGGAAAAGGTTTAGTCGTATGAAAAGACGGATTGTGTGCTATATGACATGTTGTATTCTGCTGATGACGGGGTGCGGGAAACCGGCGGTGCCGAAAGAATACGGGTATCGGCGCATTGAACTGCCTATGCCGGTTTATACGCTGTCCGAAACGGAAAACTGTCCCTACCGCTTCCTCGAAAACCAATGCAGCCGTATCGTCCCTGTGGTACACAACGGTGAGCCCTACTGGATAGACATACACTACCCCGCCTTTGACGCCCGAATACACTGCAGTTACAAACCCGTCAGAAACAACCTGCGCGAACTGAGCCGCGATGCACAAGAATTCGTGTATAGTCATGCTGTCAAGGCAAGTGCCATCCGCGAACATGAATACAGCCACAGCGAAAACAAAGTGTACGGCATATTGTACGACCTTGAGGGGAACACGGCTTCACCGGTGCAGTTCTATTTGACGGACTCCGTGCGGCATTTCTTTCGCGGCGCTGCCTATTTCAATTGCATCCCCAATCAGGACAGCCTGGCCCCCGTGACAGAATACCTGCGGAACGACATAACACGATTGATGGAGAGTTTCGAGTGGAAGTAGGGATTATGAATGTATATGATTACATATTGACCGAGAAGAAGGCCGGACGACGACTGCTGGCCGTACTGACGGACCCCGACAAGGGACTACCTCCCGCCGAAGCGGTATTGGACCGCGCCGACCTGTTGTTCGTCGGAGGCAGTACGGGGTCGGTATCGGACGAATATATGGCCGCCCTGCGCTGTCGCACGGCACGCCCCATTGTATTGTTCCCCGGCAATCTGTCCCAAATAAACGAACAGGCGGATGCGTTGCTGTTTCTGTCGCTGATGAACAGCCACGACGCCGAGATGCTGGTTGGACGGCACATAAGCGTAGCCGGACGGCTGATACATTCTCCGTTGGAGCTTATTCCGATGGGGTACATACTGATTGACGGAGGGAAAATGTCAAGTGTGGCGCGCGTGTCGCAATCGGAACCGCTTGCGCAGAACTGCGTAGAGGATATCTGCCGCACCGCCGCGGCCGCCGAACTGTTAGGCAAGAGATTGGTCTATTTGGAAGCCGGAAGCGGTGCGGACCAAAGCGTGGGCGCGGACATCGTACGCGCCGTGAAAGCGACCGTCAGTGTCCCCGTGATAGTGGGTGGCGGTATCCGTACCGTAGAGAAAATGCAGGAACTGTATCGGGCAGGAGCCGACATCATCGTTATCGGCAACCACTTTGAACAACATCCCGAAGAAATAAATCTATTCGCCGATGGAAAGAACGGATGACGAACGCTATATGACCGTAGCCCTGCAAGAGGCGCAGAAAGCCGCACAACAAGGTGAGATACCGGTGGGATGCGTCATCGTGTGCGACGGCCACATTGTGGGTCGTGGACACAATTTGACCGAGACGTTACAAGACGTGACAGCCCACGCTGAGATACAGGCCGTGACGGCCGCCGCGCAGACATTGGGCGGCAAATACCTGACCGATTGCACGATGTACGTGACTCTCGAACCCTGCGCAATGTGCGCCGGCGCGATAGGCTGGGCGCAGATAAAACGGCTCGTTTACGGGGCAGGCGACCCGAAACGCGGTTATACTGTCTTCGCCCCGCAAGCGCTGCATCCCAAATGCACCGTCACGACCGGTGTGGCGGAAGAAGAATGCGGGGCATTGATACAGACTTTTTTCCAAAACAAACGCTAACAAAAATGAAAAGACTGACAGCCACAATGATAAAAATAGCCGCCCTATTGGTGGTGATATTCATCGGCGCCTATTTCTTGCCTACCGACAAGAGGGACGACATCTACTATTTTCAGGAAGGCAAACCGTGGAGTTATGGCCTTGTGACGGCAGAAGAGGATTTTCCTATCTATAAATCGGATGAGCAACTGGTGGCGGAACGCAAAGCCGTACTCGCGGACTTTGCGCCGTGTTTCGTGCCGGAAACGCCATTGGCCCCTCATGATAAAATGATTGTGAGCGTCCATGAGATGGAGATGCTACGGGACAACCGTTATAGGTTCATATCATTGGTGGACGCCTCCCGCCATGTCAAACGCGTACCGGTGGACAGTCTGTACACACCCAAGACACTCTATTTGGCCACCCGCACCGAGAGTGTGCCCAACCTGACGTACGACAGCGCACGCAGCCGCATGATGCGCGAAGCGTTGCTGGACCAAATCGTACCGACGGAAGGCGTGGTACAGGCGGACGAGAAAATCATTGACCGCGGCGAAATCGTCACGGCACGCAATGCCCAACTATTGAAATCCTATTTCCGTGCCAAGGAGGAACAACACATGTCGCATACACGGATAGTGACCACACGCATCGGGGCACTGATGATGATACTGCTGATTATGGGGTTGTTCGTACTGTACCTGCTGATTTTCCGCAGGATGCTGTGGGAAGACATGAAAGCGGTGCTGTTATTCTGCCTGCTGACGGCCATCATGACGATTGTAACGGATGTGATACCCTCGGAACACCCGCTACTACTGTTCCTCGTACCCTATGCGTGGGTGCTGATTATCACACGCGTGTTCTACGATTCACGGACAGCCGTGATGCTCTATGCCACTACCGTGCTGATAGCCGGCCTGTCCACGGCCCGGCCGTATCTGTTCACGATTATCAACTTGTGCATCGGTATCGTGGCATCATGCAGTCTAAAAGACCTGACGCAGCGGTCGCAACTGGCAATAACAGCCGGACTGATTTTCGTGACCGGATGCGTGACTTATGTCTGCCTGATTATGGCAACAACGGGCATGATTCAGATGACGGAATGGCGCGTATTCCTCTATTTCGCCATTCAGGCGTTGCTGATAATCGGCGTGTACGGGCTGATTTATTTGTTTGAAAAGATTTTCCGCCTTGTGAGCAACATCACGTTGGTGGAACTGGGCAACGTAAGCAGCAAACTGATGCACCGGTTCGCAGAACTGGCGCCAGGTACATTCCAGCATTCACTGCAGGTGAGCAACCTTGCAACCGAGGCCGCCAAGAACATCGGCGCCAAGATATTCCTCGTGCGTACGGGCGCCATGTACCACGACATCGGCAAGATGAACAACCCGCTCTATTACATCGAAAACCAAGGGGACGGTCCGAACATGTTGCTCCAAATGAGCAACTATGAGGCAGCCCAAACCGTTATCCGGCATGTTACCGATGGCGTGAAACTGGCCCGCGAACACAACCTGCCCGAAGTCATCGTCAATTTTATCGAGACGCACCACGGCACCACACTGGTACGCTATTTCTACAATAGCGAAGTCAACCGTCTGAAAGGAACAGACCAGACTGTCAACGCGGAGGACTACCGCTATCCCGGACCCAAGCCTTTGACCAAAGAGGGTGCCATCCTGATGATGGCGGATGCGGTGGAGGCACGATCGCGCAGCATGGATGTCTATACGGAAGAGTCCATCCGGCAAATGGTGGACAGCATGATAGCCCAACAAATACAGGAAGGACAGTACGCCGATACACCGCTGTCATTCAAGGATGTGGAGATCATCAAAGACACTTTCGTCAAGCGTCTGCTCATCATGTACCATCACCGCATACAGTATCCGACGGTCAAATGAGGCAGTACCCGCTATATCTGGCCCCGATGGAGGATGTGACCGACCCAGCTTTCCGGCTACTGTGCAAACGGTTCGGGGCGGACCGCGTCTATACGGAGTTCGTCAACGCCGACGCGTTGGTTCGTGATGTGGCATCCACGACGCGAAAACTGCGCATTTCGGATGAGGAGCGGCCGGTGGCCATACAGATTTACGGACGCGAAGCAGAGTCTATGGCGGACGCTGCACGCATCGTAGAGGAAGCGCATCCCGATTTCATTGACATCAACTTCGGCTGCCCTGTCAAAAAAGTGGCGGGAAAAGGAGCCGGTGCGGGACTGCTACGCGACGTTCCCAAGATGCTAACCATCACGCGCGCTGTAGTGAATGCGGTACATACACCCGTAACCGTCAAGACGCGGCTGGGGTGGAACAACGACGAACTGATTATCACCGATTTGGCCGAACAACTGCAAGACTGCGGCATCAGCGAACTGGCTATCCATGGGCGGACACGCGCGCAGATGTACACAGGGGAAGCCGACTGGACCCTGATAGGGGAAGTGAAGAACAACCCGCGCATCCGTATCCCGATTATCGGCAACGGCGACGTGACAACCCCCACACGCGCCAAAGAGTGTTTCATGCAATACGGCGTGGATGCAGTGATGGTGGGCAGAGCCACCTTCGGCTGCCCGTGGGTTTTTGAAGATATGCGCCGCTATCTGGACGGACTGCCGCCCGTGGAGAGAACAATGCGGTGGTGCGTAGAGATACTGAAAGAACATGTTGCCCGCAGCATCGAGTGGGTGGGCGACGAACGAAAGGGTATCGTCCACAGCCGGCGGCATTTTGCCAACTCGCCCGTATTCAAAGGATTGTACGACTTCAAGCAGACACGTATCGCTCTGCTACGCGCCGAAACACAACGGGAAGTATATGATTTGATGGACAAAATTGTGGAACGCTGGGGCGGTCAGTCCCCGCAGTTACCGCAGATAGAAATCCCTGAGCGGTGAAAAAGGACGCGATGGCGGAAACGATTCGCCTTGTCGCCGAACCATATTTCAGGGAACGGTTGTTCCGATACGTTGCCGAAAATATATTCCCCCCCCTTGTCATAACAACAGGCGCGGATATTGCCCTCCGCATCCATGACGCAGCCCGTCCATAGGCGCCGGCACAGCGTCCGTGACGAAGGGTGCAGGCGGTTCTTGGGCCGGTACAGACCGTCCGCCGTCCGCAGGTAACGGCTGTAATGCGTGTCGGAGGGCATGAGGGGATGGCCATGGGCATAGTCGTATAGTTGGGCTGTCTTAAAAACTAAGATATCCGCCCCCAACTGGCGGTAACGGCGGAGAAAAAGCCGCCATTCGTGCTCGTTGGTTCTCAGTCTTAAGCATTGCAATTCTATCAGGGTGCGCCCTTTCAGTGCGTCTTTGGCCTCACACAAGAGACGAAGTCCCTCCAAAGCCTTGTCCAGACTGCCGCCTGTGCGGTAAGCAGCATAACTTTCCTGACTCAATCCGTCTATGGACACGATGATACGGTCCAATCCGGCGGCAACAAGGTCGTGCGCCTTTCGGGCGGTCAAAGCCTGGGCATTGGTGGATGTGATCGTATAGAGCCCCACCCTATGCGCCTTGGCAACCATTTCGGGCAATAACGGGTTGAGCAACGGTTCGCCCTGAAAATAGAACTGCATAGTTGTAGCAGTCGGAGCAACCTGCTCCAGCAAACGGTCAAACAGTTCCATGAACAGCATCTTGCCACTGCGCGCCGGAAGACCGTTGCGCACCGATTCCGAATTAACGGGGCATTCGGGACAACGGAGTTGGCAGAAATTAGCGGGTTCGACACTGACGAAAAGCGGCAGATGCCGGACAGACACCCTGCCGAAACGGGCAATTAGACAACTGCCTTCCGCCCGCAATACATTCACTATACGCCTGACGGTCAGCATAAGGACCCGCAAGGAACCTTGTTGGTACGGCGGAGGTGACGCCCTCCCTCAAAATCCGTGGAGAAGAACACGCGAACAATATCTATAGCAAGGTCCTGCGGAATGAAATTGGCAGGCAAACCGAGCACATTGGCGTTGTTGTGCTGCCGCGCCAGTTCGGCCAGCCGCGTTTCCCAACACAGGGCGGCACGAATGCCTTGATGCTTGTTGGCAGTCATAGTGATACCATTACCGGTGGAACAGACGGCAATGCCGTAGTCGTACTCGCCCTGCTCCACGGCCGCCGCCATCGGGTGGGCAAAGTCGGGATAATCGCAACTGTCTGTTCCGTAGCATCCGAAATCGTGGGTTTGTGCCCCCTGTTGTTGAAGATAAGTCTGTACAGCCTGTTTGAGTGTGTAGCCGGCGTGGTCGGACGCCAAGGCTATGCGCAGTTCCGGAAAAGTTTTCATATTACATATTGTATTTGCTTGAAATGATACATGCGTTTTTGTCCGTTGCGATTGGTCAAGGCCAGTTCGCCGCGGTCACCGATGCCGCTGAATGCCGCTTCAAACACTGCATCAGTTTCCAGATCACCGGCACGGGCAATGGAGGTAGGACTGAGACTGACTTCGCGCTCAACATACGGCCACCAGCCGTTGCGGCGGTACAAGACGGCCGTATAGCGTTGCAGGAGTTCGTCCGGCGCGGTCAGCAACGGCAGGGAGTCGCAGAGTGAGGCGACAATACGCTGCGCGATGTCCTCCGGCAAATAGGTCTGTCCGCTCAATTGTTTGAGTGATACAGGGTTGGGCAGTCCGTCAGGCCAATCGGTCTGGTTGAGGTTCAGACCGATACCTATGACAGAATAACCGATGCGACTGCCGTCCAGCGTATTCTCTACCAGCAGGCCGGCTATCTTCCGATTGCCGGCATAGATGTCGTTGGGCCACTTGACGGTCAGCGCGGCAGGGTCCGGACACAACGCTTGCAGCACGCCGGCCACCCCGAGAGACACCCACATGGATAGCCGAAACGAGTCCGCAGCGGAGACAGGAGGCCGGCGCAGCAGGACAGAGAGCAGGACATTTTGACCGCGCCGGCTGTGCCAATGGTTACCGGCTTGACCGCGTCCTGCCGTCTGGTAGTCCGTACGCACATACGGCAACGGCTCGGCACGGAGAACGGCGTCCGCTTGTTCCCAATCGGCTGCGACTTGGCGTAGCAGATCGTTGGTGCTATTTGTTTCGGCGATAAACATCCGTCAGATAACGCTCTATGACGCGCATGATATGCTTGGGTTTGCCTTGGGCATTGCTATCCAAGACGGCAAAGACCCATCGGTTACCGTCCGGTAGTTCGATATAGCCGGTGTAGTTCTTGGTACCGTCTATTGTGCCGCTCTTGGCATGGACCCGCCCCGCCAGTTCGGTGCCGACCAGAAAACCGGACAGCGTCCCACTGGTCGCGCTGACGGGCAGCGAGGCATAGAAGGCATCCTTTTCGTTGCTGTTGCACATGTAAGTCATCAGTTGCACCAGCGACTGTGCACTGACCGCGTCCACAGGCGACAGACCGCAACCGTCTTTAATAATAGCGGAACGAATATCCACAGCGCGGTTACGCCAGAAATTGCGCAGGACGGTTTCTGCGTTGTGCAGGGTACAGGGAACAGAAATCTTGGAACCGAGCAGACGGTACAGCGTCTCTGCGTACAGGTTGACGCTATATAGGTTGGTGCGCCTTACTATTTCGCGCAACGGCTGGCTTTCGTGGCGGTAAATGAGAGTCCGCACCACCTTGTCGGCTTCAGTAATGTAACCGGCCTCTTCGGCTACGGTAATGCCGGCATAGCGGAGATGCTTGGTCAGGTGCTGTGCCAGCAAAAGACCCGGATTAGGCATATCGCCGCAAACTCCGAATTGTCCGAGATTGGAGGGAATGCTACCGGTAAGGTAACGCACGTTGTTATAAGGAACGCCGTGGACGTATGCCCCGTCATAGTCGATGGTTGTACAACGTATATGGTTGTCAAAGATGACGCCGGGCACTTCGGGATAAGTGTGCAACACCTTCGCCACGCTCCCAACCGCACCGCTGTGCAGCACGATGTTCATAGTGTTATCCATGTACGACAGGGCAAAGACGCTTGGAGCATAAAAATTGCCCGCATCTTCCCAAACCCAGCCCGGATTGAGGGCATCGCCGTCAAAAAACGACATGTCGGCTATCACTTTGCCACGGATGTCATGGATACCGGCATCATGGATGCGTCGCACCCACAGGTTGATGAAAGCCTGTCCGTCTTTCAGGTTGCCCAGCATCGGATCACCGTTGCCTCGGATATAGACATTGCCGTAGAGGACACCGTCGCTGACCGTTCCCGAATACTCGATAAAAGTGGGGATGCGGTAGTCGCCGCCAAACATCTCGAGCGCGGTGGCGGTAGTCAGCGTCTTGATGGTGGAAGCCGGTGTGACAAGGCTATTCGGGCGGTAGGCATCAATCACCTTGCCGGTCCTGAGGTCTTGAATGCAGACGCTGATATTGGCATCGCGCGTCACGGGGTCGTTCAGCAGGATTTTGACGGATTCGCTTTGGGCGTGCAGACCGGTCCAACCGGCCAGCAGCAACAGCAATATTGTATATATTCTTTTCATACTCATTGGCGGCAGCCGGCTATGACCGCTTCACGGACCGCCGCAATCGCTTCTTGCGGGTCGTTGAACCGACTTAGGTCTATGGGGGCACCAATCGTCATGCGTATCGGGTGGCGGCTAATCAAAAACCGTCCTTTGGGCAACACCTCATAACAACCGGTCAGCGACAAAGGGATAATTTTCAGTTTGAGATCCCAGGCTATCTGGAACGCACCGCGTTTGAAGGGGCCTATCTGACCGTCCTTGCTGCGCGTCCCCTCGGGAAAGATGACGGTGCAGATGCCGTCGCTCAATTGTTTCTCTATCTCCAGCAGGCTGGATTGCGCCGCGCGGGCGTGCCCGCGATCCACAAAGATATGCCCCGCACATTGGCAGGCCCAACCGACAAAGGGGATACGGCGGAGTTCCTTCTTCATCAGCCACTTGAAGATGACGGGCAGCCAGCCATATATCATGAAAATATCAAAGACGGACTGGTGGTTACTGACGAAGACATAAGATTCTCCGTGTTGGATATTCTCCGCTCCGGTGACATCGGTGGGAATGAAGAACAGGTAACAAAAACAGCGGGACCAGAAAGCCTGTATCCGGTGCAGCCACCACGCGTTTTTCCAATGGGAAAAAAGGATGGTAGTCACGGCGGTAAACAGCGTCAGCACCAACAATATAGGCAACGCAACCGCAAACTGGTATAGACCTTGTATGATTTTCATGGCAACAGATGGTTAGACATTGTATTTTTGCATGAAACCCCTGTATAGCGCGCAGATGCGGCGTATCTCGTCCCAAGTCTCTTCGTTCAGTTTGGTGCCGACTATTTCAACCACGCGGCCGGCGGCAATGGTGCCTATCTCCGCGCAGCGGCGCATATCAAAGCCTTCGCTCAATGCATGGAGGAAGCCTCCTGCGTATAGGTCGCCCGCACCGGTGGAGTCGGTGCAGGAAGTGGTAATGGCGCCGATATGCGTCATCTTCTTGCCCTGCTGGACATAACTGCCGCGTTTACCCACTTTGACAACGGCAATGTCGCATTGCTGAGCTATCTTGTTGACCGATTCTTCAGGGTTGAGGTGCGTATAGGCAAAACTTTCGTCCTCGTTGGCAAAGACGATGTCAACATATTTCTTAATCAGTTTCTTAAGGAAATAGTGGTTCTCGTTTACCACATTGTAGGAAGCGAGGTCCAGACTGACCATGCAACCGGACTCTTTGGCGAGTTTGATAGATTTCTCTATCAGTTCGTTATCCTGCACCAGATAGCCTTCTATGTGGAAAATATCATAACCGATGAACGCCTCCTTGCGGATGTCTTCGGCGTGCATGTCGGCTGCTGCACCCAAGTAGGTGGCGAAGGTGCGCTCGCCATCGGGCGTAATCAGCACCGTGCTGCATCCGGACATCTTGTCCGACTGCAACAGCATGGGGTTGACGCCGTTCTTAATCAAATCTTCTTTGTAGAAGTTGCCGACATCATCGTTGCCTATCTTGCCGATGAACGCGGCTTTGCCGCCCAACCGGGCAATAGCGGTCACAGTGTTGCTTGAACTGCCGCCTGCCACCATGTGTCGGCGGACATTGGCGAAACGGTTCTGAATAGCCTCCGCCTGTTCCATGGAAATCAGGTTCATACTGCCTTTGGGCAAACCCAATTCGCGGAGGTCATCGTCGCTGACTTGCAGTAGGACATCTGTTAGGGCGTTCCCTAAACCGAGTACTTTCTTCATGGTTTATCTATGCAATGAATGGTCTGTTTGGTCGTGTTTGTAAAAAAAACTATTTTTTTTCTTCAAAAATTTGTCTATGTCAAAAAAAAGCAGTACTTTTGCAGTCGCTTTCGGAAATCGAACAACGGTTTATTTCCTACGGCATGCTTCCTTAGCTCAGTCGGTTAGAGCATCTGACTGTTAATCAGGGGGTCCTAGGTTCAAGTCCTAGAGGGAGCGCGGAAAAAATGAAATGCAAGCAGTCCGGTTGGGACGCTTGCATTTCTTTTTATTGTCTGCTGACGGCTTTTCATTGTCTCTATCTGTAATTCGGTGCAAAGGTACTAATTATTTTTGACATTAGCAAATCAGTTGCTTTACCTGTTGATAGACATTCTCTGCCGTGAATCCGAGTTTCTCCTCCAGCACTTTGTACGGAGCGGAGTAGCCAAAACGGTCCAATCCCCAAATGCTCCCGTTGTCGCCCACCAGATTCTCCAAGGTGCAGGGCAACCCCGCCGTCAAGCCGAAACGCTTGATGCCCTTGGGCAACACGGTGTCTTGATAGTCTTCGGGTTGTTGACGGAATAGCCCTTCGCTGGGGATGCTGACCACTTGCACACGAATACCTTCCTTGCGGAGCAGAGCAGCACCGGCCATCAAAGTCGGAACTTCCGAACCGGACGCAAGCATAACAACTTGTGGGTCAGTGTCTTTTGAGAGGATATAGCCGCCGCGGGGAAAATCCTGTGTCCAGTCCGCGTCTTTATCATCAGCGAGATGGACGGACTGAATATCTTGACGGCTCATGATGATGCCGGTCGGCGTGGCGGTGTTCATCATGGCGGTGCGCCATGCCAATGTCGTCTCGGCGGCATCGGCCGGCCGAAGTACCAACATGGAGGGGTGACCACTATGGTTGTGCAGTTTCTCCAACAGGCGTATCTGAGCCTCTTGCTCGACGGGTTCGTGGGTCGGACCGTCTTCGCCTACACGGAAAGCGTCATGGCTCCAAACAAATTTGACAGGCAACTCCATAAGGGCCGCCATACGGATGGCCGGTTTCATGTAATCGGAGAAGACGAAGAATGTACCGCATACGGGGATGATGCCGCCGTGAAGTGCCATACCGATGCACACGCACGCCATCGTCATCTCGCTGACACCGGCTTGCAGGAAGCGGCCGGTGAAATCGCCTTTCTGTATCTCGTGCGTTTTTTTGAGGAAACCGTCCGTCTTGTCGCTGTTGCACAGGTCGGCGCTGCTGACAATCATGTTACCGACATGTTCCGCCAGATAACCCAATACGGCCGAACCCGCCGCGCGGGTGCTGATATTGTCTTTCTGGTGTATTTGGCTCCAGTCAATACAAGGCTCCTCATCGTGCATATAAGCCTCGTATTCGCGGGCAAGGGTCGGGTTAGCCTGCGCCCAACGGTAGTATTGTTCATAACGCACATTGGCATCCTCACGCAGTTGCGCGGCGCGTTTCTCCGCCTGTTCTTTCACTTCCGGGAAAATGACGAAGGGGTTTTGCGGGTCACCGCCCAAGTTACGGACGGTGGTTTCATAGTCGGCACCGGACTTGGACAAGGGTTGGCCGTGCGTGGAGCATTTACCCTCCCATTTGTCACCGGCGGCGGTAACGCACCCTTTGCCCATGACGGTATTACCGATAATCAGACTGGGACGCTTGTCCTCCTGCTTGGCGCACCGAAGCGCCCGGCGAATGGCTTCGGGGTCATTACCGTCAATCTCCTGTACAAACCAGTTCCATGCACGGTATTTGGCCGCCACGTCTTCCGAGGTGACGCGGTCGCAGTCGGTAGACAGTTGCACCTTGTTGCTGTCGTAAAACATAATGAGGTTGTCCAACCCCAAATGGCCCGCCATACGGCCCGCCCCCTGGCTGATTTCCTCCTGTATGCCGCCATCGGAGATGAAGGTGTAGATGGTGGGGTTATGCACTTCGCCGAAACGCGCATTCATCCATTTGGCGGCGATGGCGGCGCCTACGGCGTAGGCATGTCCCTGCCCTAAAGGTCCCGATGTATTCTCAATGCCGTGATTGATGTCGCGTTCAGGATGCCCCGGCGTAATACTCTGCCATTGGCGCAGGTTCATGATGTCCTCCATGGTGTAAAATCCGGCGATATACAACTGCGCGTATAGCATGGGGGCCATGTGTCCGGGGTCGAGATAGAACCGGTCGCGAGCCTCCCATGCGGGATTTTCGGGGTCATATTCCATAAATTCGGAATACAGAACGCTGATAAAGTCGGCTCCGCCCATGGCTCCACCCGGATGACCGCTTTTAGCCCTTTCCACCATGGCTGCCGTCAAGATGCGGATATTGTCCGCGGTACGTGAAATATAGTTCATAATCTATGTTGTTAAAATTTCCATCCCAAATAGTAACTGATACCCCAGTTGGTGTCGTCCCGAAACCCGAAACCCGGAATGTAGTAGGGCATTGGGCCATTGTGGGCTTCCGTCTTGGTAAACAGCAGTTTCAGACGGATATACCACCCCATGGTGAAACCGCTCACAATCAGCACCTGACATCCCCCTACGATTTCGCCCCATACATCGCAACGTCTCAATCCCGTAAAATCCCTGCGGCCGGTGTCCCAAAAAGTGTCATTCATATAGACGTTTTTCAAATCATAGCCTTGGTACGCGGTGGCGATACGGACGCCGACTAACAGCGCATTGGGGCTTTCGGGGTGCTTTTTTAGTCCGTTGATGTCCAATCCCACTTTGGCAAATCCCCCTTGTCCGTCATAAGTACACTCGCCAATCGTGGTCTTGCCGAAGGCGTAACCCAACTCCAAAGTGGGGTAAAAACGTTGCTTGAGCCGCACGTTGAGTGCCATTTCGTAACTCTGCAGGTCGCCGCGCGAGCGTGCGGCCTCCAGCACAGGCGTGAACAGATCCAATTTCAGGTTGATACCCTGATAGATAGCGGAGTCCGAATAGATTTTCGTGCCGCGTACCTGCAAAGAGTCCCCAACGGCCGCTGCATGCAAGGACACGGCGGCGAGCAGGAATACTGTTATGAGGGGCAGGCGGTTCGGCACAATCGGTTCGGCTTATCGGTTTGTTTTACGGATGCTTGCCGCCATGGACAACCAGCATGATGTTGTTCTCACGGGCAGGCGTTACCTCGGTTTGGGTAATATAAACTTCGTCTATCCAGTGGTTTGTGGCTGATACGGAATGAATGTTCTGATAGACCGCGCAGCCGCATTCCATGCTGATAAAACGGGGGTCGTTGTCATAGGTCACTCGCAAGGTGTCCGCCAGCCGGTGATAAACCAGCACAAAGACAGTAGTTGTGTCCGATATTTTGAGCGGCAACATCAGTTTTCCCACATTCTTTTGGTTGTCATAGAGGACGGAGTCCTTGCCAATCGCCGTGACGGAGATACTGTCCCAAGTTGAGAAGGTGACGGTTTTCGAATTGTCTATGCTGTCCCCCGCTAAGGCGGCTGTAAGGCCGATAGTCAGGTCCAAACGGCATACTGTGTCCGGCTGGCAGCCGGATAATACGGCCGTCGACAAAACTACCCAAAACAATAAAACCGCTTGTTTCATTTTCAATTCTCCTTTTCAGTTCTTCGTCCTACAATAGTGCCTTCACTTCGTTTTTCAGGGCATCAAGCGCCAGTTCATGGGGCGTGTCGCCGTTGTTGCGATAGGCGGTCAGAAGAGCCTTGGCATAGTCCAATGTCGTGCTGTCGGACGGGATTTGTTGGGCAATGCTGCAAACAAACGCGGCCATCTCATCCCGTGCCAGCATGATTTTGTTCCAAACCTCGTTGCTGACATAGATCTGCTGGCTCATGTTGTGGTCAAACTCCGTCCGGACGGTACGCAGCAGGTGCTGTTGCAGTTGCAACACGGTCATGGTAGTAACCGGTGCTTCCGTCAGCATGTGCTCGGGCTGCGTGCGCTCCAGCAGGAGGCACAGCCGTTCGTAGGCCTGCATGCGGATGGGCGAAATCTCTTTTTGACTGAGCCTTTTCAACTCCCACATCCGTTCATCCTGCTCCTTCTTGCGCCGAGCGTGCAAGAGCACGCCGCCGGCCAAAATGACGAGCAGGACAGGAATGCTGAATATCAATATTTGTTGTTCCATCGGATGCAGGGACTCTGTCTTATCTTATCATGTCGCAGCCCATATACGGTTGCAAGGCGGCCGGAATACGGATGCCTTCAGCGGTCTGATTGTTTTCCAATAGCGCGGCCACGATGCGCGGGAGAGCCAAGGCGCTACCGTTCAGCGTATGGCACAATTGCACTTTCTTGTCTTCCGTGCGGCGATAACGGCATTTGAGACGGTTGGCCTGATAGGTGTCGAAGTTACTGGTGGACGACACTTCCAGCCAGCGGTGTTGTGCCTCGCTGTACACTTCAAAGTCGTAGCAAAGGGCAGCGGTGAAACTCATGTCGCCTCCGCACAAACGGAGGATGCGGTAAGGCAGTTCCAGTTTCTTGAGCAGACCTTCCACATGCTCCAGCATCTCTTTGTGCGATGCGTCGCTATGTTCGGGTGTGTCAATACGGACAATCTCTATCTTGGAGAACTCGTGCAGGCGGTTCAGACCGCGCACGTCTTTGCCATAACTGCCGGCCTCGCGGCGGAAACACTCCGTGTAGGCGCAGTTCCTGATTGGCAATTTGTCTTCGTCGATAATCACATCGCGGTACAGGTTGGTAACGGGCACTTCGGCCGTCGGAATAAGGTAGAGATCGTCCACCTCACAGTGGTACATCTGTCCCTCTTTGTCGGGCAGTTGTCCCGTGCCGTAACCGGAAGCCTGGTTGACCACGGTAGGCGGCATTATTTCGGTGTAACCGGCTTTGCCGGCTTCGGCGAGGAAGAAATTGATAAGTGCGCGCTGCAGGCGTGCCCCTTGCCCGATATAGACGGGGAAACCGGCACCGGATATCTTGACCCCGAGGTCGAAGTCAATCAGATTATATTTTTTGGCCAGTTCCCAATGCGGCAGTTTTTCGCTTTGCGCGATGCGTTCCTGCGCTATCTGTTCATCGGCTTCGGTCGGCCAGTCGGCCAGTTTGACGGACTGCCCTTTGGCAAGGCTGTCAATGACGGTCTGATTGGGCCAGTTGCCCATCTTCACCGCGAGGTTGTCTTCGGCGGCACGGCCTTCCGGAACAATGTCGTAGGGGATGTTGGGGATGGTGAGCAGCAGGGCGGTTTGTGCTTCTTCCGCTTGTGCCATCTCCTGTTCGAAGACCTTGATATTCTCTTTCAACTCACCTGTTTTGGCTTTGGCGGCCTCCGCTTCCTCTTTCTGCCCTTTGGCCATGAACATGCCGATAGATTTGGAAATCCGGTTCATTTCGGCGGAAGCGGTATCTTTTCTTTGTTGCGCGGCTTTGCGGTCGCCGTCCAAGGCTACCAGCCGTTCGACGGCTTCGCGTGCACCGGCAAAATGTTTCTTTTCCAAACCGGCGATAACTTTCTCCTTATCGTCGTAAATCTGTTTGAGTGTTAGCATAGTGGTTATGAATATAAAAACGGCGATTTCTCCGGCCAATTGCATAAGCAACCGGCGGGAGAAACCTACTGATTATTTCTCTTGCCAATTAAGCCTCTGCAACAATTGGCTTGATGGACACGTACGACTTGTTATTACGTTTCTTGTGGAAGGTTACAATGCCGTCCACCAAGGCGTACAACGTATGGTCGCTGCCCATACCCATGTGTTCACCCGGGTTATGTACAGTACCGCGCTGACGTACGATAATATTTCCTGCTTTGGCGAATTGTCCGCCCCAAATTTTCACGCCAAGTCGTTTGCTTTCCGATTCACGGCCGTTCTTAGAACTACCGACACCTTTCTTGTGTGCCATAATGATTTCCTTTCTTGTTCAATTAACCAATAACAATTTCTTTTACCAACAGGTCTGTCAAGTCTTGACGATGACCATTCAGTTTCTTGTAGCCCTTGCGGCGTTTCTTGTGGAAAACGAGGACTTTTTCGCCGCGGCACTCGTTGTCGAGCACTTCGCAGATAACTTTTGCACCTTTGATAAATGGTGCACCTACCTTGAACTTGCCTTCGTTCTCGACGAAGAGCACTTTGTCAAACTCAACCTCTGCGCCTTTTTCGGCTTCCATGCGGTTGATGAACAGTTTTTTGCCGGCCTCTACTTTCATTTGCTGGCCGAGCATGTCAACAATTGCGTACATTTCGCTTGATATTTTAGGTTATACGCGGCAGGCGGCTGATGCGGGTCTTTGACGCTGCTGTTCCCGTATTTACGGGGAAACTCATACGTTGCCCGCGGCGACTTATTGAGCCTAATCCGCGAAAAAGCGTGCAAAGATACAACAAATATTTGGAATGTGCAAATTTATTTGCGTTTTTTGGCGAAAAAATCGAGGTGTACTGTCTGTACTGTCCAACAGCAAATGCAATTTTGTTGCAAAGTTAGTAAAAATGTTTTGAAAAGCGAAATAAAGGTGTATCAAAATTTAATTTTTCTCTTGGACGTCTATTTAATTTGTGCTGGATATGTAGTATTGTTTTATT
>JAZLGG010000011.1:0-36926 GCA_045616185.1 Paludibacteraceae bacterium | reverse complement strand
AGTACATCTTATTTCGCTTGACCCTAATCTCAAAGAAGAACGAAGTCACTCAGTTACGTTAAGTGTAGATTGGTATAAATCAGTCGGCAAGTGGGATATCAACCTTACCACAGAAGGGTTCTTCACCCAACTCAACAATGTGTTTGCTTTGCGTGAAGACGGACACGATGAGCAAGGGAACTTGTTGCTCACGCGCGTTAATGCCTCCGGAGCACGGGTAGCAGGCTTGAACTTTGAAGGCAAGGTGGGATACGGCAGATTTTTTACACTTCAATTAGGCTACACGTTTGAGCAGAGTCGCTACATGGAAGATTTTCAATGGAGTCCGACCATTGCTCCCCAACAACGCAAGTTCCGAACACCTGACCATTACGGGTTCTTTATTGTACATGCGCGTCCGGTCAAAGGACTGAGTATCACTACCAACGGCAAAGTAACGGGCAGTATGCTTGTGCAACATTATGCCGGATATATACCTGAAGATGTGGAGGTGGAAACGGATCCGTTCTTTGAATGGGACATCAAACTCGCGTATGAGATACCTTTGTATAAGAACTATACGTTGGAAATTAATGCAGGCGTGAAGAATATGTTGGACCACTACCAACGCGATTTGGATAAGGGCATGAATAAAGATGCCGGTTACATCTACGGACCATCTTCACCTCGCAGTTATTTTGTAGGGATAAATATGAAGATATAAAATTGGATGAATTTAGGCTGGTTTCTTCGGAAACCAGCCTTTTTAAACTGTCCAAATCTGCACGGCCGCTTCGAACCATCGGGGCGTTCGTTGCATATCCGTATCAAAGGCTTAATATGTACCGTATATGTACCGTGTTTGACAGGTAATAAGCATGTCCTTCGGGTGTCCGAATGATGTGTTCGGTAACACGATAAACCCGAATAGACCCACCTCAATCCTCCCTCATAGGGAGGAAGATAATAGACCGAGGTATCGAGTTTTCGAGTTAGCCTACACCCCCCTTCCTAAAGGGAGGGGGATTTCGGTTTTTGTTAAATTCATAAACACAGGATTTTGCAGGTGACCCTGCAAATTGGCTTCTAATTGTTCGCTCATCCTATACTCACCGTTCGCTTGCAGGTTGCTCACCTCAAAACTGACGATTGTTTAGATGATTATCTTTTGTGTCTATTTATTTTAGGACAAGATAGAACGATAATTCCTTAAACCATTAAAAGCAGACAATCGTTCTTGTGCTCCTGTATAAATCACTTGAGTACTAACTACATCATCTCCGTATAGTTGTTGAAAATATCGTAAAGATTTATAGAACGCCGTGTTATCGGTATCTGCTATTTTAACCTCGTATGCAGACAATGCAAGGCCATTTTCAATCACTATATCCACTTCATGGGTTTTGTCTTTGTAAAAATACAAATGGTCATCTTTTCCTGCATTAAAGGTCTGCTTTAAGAATTCGACCATAACAAGATTTTCAAACAATCCCCCACGGCATGGATGTATATTTAATTGTTGCTCATTCTCAATGCCTAAAATATGACACGCCAATCCTGTGTCGTAAAAATAAACCTTTGGCATTTTGGCCAATCGTTTACCGATGTTCTTGTAGTATGGATATTTGCGGAAAGCGATGTATGATATTTCCAAAACATTCATCCATTCTTGAATTGTCGGCACAGATACCCCAACATCGTTCCCGATGCTTTGGGCATTGAATTCGGAACCTACTCTGGCAGCCACAAGCAAAAGGAAGCGTTGGAATTGTTTTATGTTGCGTAATGTGATTAAGTCCGAGACATCTCTTTGCAAATAGGTGTTATAATATGCACGGTACACATCTTGTGCAGGTTGCTGGTCTCCCCAAACAGCAGGATAGAAACCATTAAGCAGAAGTGAGTCAATAGTAGGCGGAAGATTTGTGCTTAATTCTTTTATACTGAATGGTAAGAGGGTCAATACCGCAGTTCGTCCTGCCAACGATTGCCGTATTTTAGGCAATAGCGCAAAATTGCTGCTCCCGGTCAAGATAAATTTGCGAGACTTGTCCTCATCCACCAGTACTTGTATCATTGAGAACAGCTCGGGTAAGCGTTGTGCCTCATCAATTATCATACCTTGTGAGGTGGTTGTCAAAAACATTCGCATATCTTCCATGGCCTGTGCCCATGTTTGCGAATCTTCCAAATTGACATAATCATAGTTTGGATAGGACATTTTACATAGTGTTGTTTTACCAGATTGACGCGGTCCGACAACACTAACAACAGGAAATAGATTCCCTAAACGCAACAATTCACTTTGTAATTCTCTGTCATACATGACATTATATTATTATTGTCCAATTTTAAACATCAACTTTAATTTTGGACATGCAAAAGTACTGCTTTTTTTAAATACAACCAAATATTTTGAAAGAAAATTGCATTTTTGATGTGTTTTTTGTTCAATAATATGTCGGTCACAGCCCAAACAACGTTTTGGCATTGAAGGTTGTGATGCGGTCTATTTCGTCAACCGACACACCGTAAACTTTGCTTAATTCTTCCATTACATAGCGTATCCATTTACTCTCGTTGCGTTCGCCACGATGCGGTACAGGTGCCATGTACGGTGCATCCGTTTCCAACACCAGTCTTTCTAACGGTACACCCGCCAAATTGTCTCTCAACCGGCAGTTTTTGAACGTGATAACGCCGCCAATGCCCAAGTACAGCCCCATCCCAACCAGTTGTTTCGCCACCTCATTGCTGCCGCTCCAACAATGCATCACACCGCGAAGAGAACTTGTAAATTTACAAGTTTGTGAGTTTGTAAACTCTTTTACAATAGACAAGGCATCTTCGGTAGCGTCACGCACATGGAGCATGACGGGCAAATCGTATTCCTTTGCCCAATTCAGTTGTTCGCGCAGGGCAGCATATTGCTGCTCCTTGTACGTTGTATCGAAATGATAATCAAGGCCTATCTCACCTATCGCCACATACCGTTCCAAGCCCGCTGCCGTCAGAGCCTCGCGGTGAGTCAGTTCATCGTGAAGGGCCGCCAATTGTTTCTCCCAATCATCCTGCACATTCTCCGGATGCAACCCAATGCCCGGCAGCAGATATTCGGGATATTTGCCGCACACCTGCGCCACAGGAACAATGCTTGATGCGTCCACTCCGGGCACCAAGATACATTCCACACCGGCTTCCTGTTGGGAATGGAGAAAAGCATCCAAATCCGCTTGGTATTGTTCGTCATCAATATGTGCGTGCGTGTCAATCATTGCTTCCGGTTTTATCGGGTGATTAATGGGTTATTAACAGGTTATTATCGGGTGATTGCAATGGGCTTACCTTATGTTGGCGCTACTTTCGGAATAGGATGCTGCTGTCTCCGTAACTCAGGAAACGGAAATCATGCGACAGGGCATAATCGTAAATCGTGCGCCAGTCTCCACCGACAAATGCACTGACCAGCAAGAGCAACGTCGATTTGGGCTGGTGGAAATTGGTAATCAGTTGGTTGACAATACGAAACCGATACCCGGGCTTAATCATTATCTGTGTTTCGGCATGCAGTGTATCCTGCCCTGTATTATCCAGACAGTCCAAAATAGCCTGCATCGTTTCCTGCGCGGACAAGGTATAGTCCTCCTCGTACGGTTCGAACTGCCCGACGCGCACATTACCGTCCGCATAGCCCCCGCGGGCCAAGCGGCAACCGATGAAATACAGACTTTCCAATGTCCGCATCGATGTCGTGCCGACGGCGACAATATGCCCGATATTGTCGCGAATATCCACAACGGCTTTGCGCGGTACGGCAATGATTTCCGTATGCATCGTATGTCGGTTGGCATCTTCGGTCTTGACGGGTTGGAAGGTGCCGGCACCCACGTGCAGGGTCACTTCGCTCATTTTTATCCCGCGACCGCGGAGGTCATCCAGTACGGCATCCGTAAAATGCAACCCTGCCGTCGGGGCGGCCACGCTGCCCTTGATGCGCGAATAGACGGTCTGGTAGGTCACCTTGTCGTTTTCTTCCGTCGGTCGGTTAAGGTACGGCGGAATAGGCAGTTCGCCCATCCGGTCCAGTATCTCGGCAAAGGACAACGACGGGTCGTCCCAAGTGAACCTTACTTCGTGCGTGTTGCCGGCAGTGTCCAGCCGTTCCGCTTTCAGGGGTCCGGCCTGCAACACGCCCCCTTTCCATTTTTTCAAATTGCCTATCATACATTTCCACACGCACCCTCCGGTGGAACCGAGCGACAGGGCATAGTCGTGGGGGCGCAACGGTTCAAGGCAGAACACCTCAATGCGTGCCCCTTGCGGTTTATGGAAGACCAGACGCGCTTGAATCACACGCGTATTATTATATATAAGGAGCGATTGGGCGGGGATATAGTCGCCTACACGGCAGAAAACGTCTTCGCTCACCTTTCCGCCACGATAGACCAGCAGTTTGGACCTGTCACGTTGAGGTAACGGGTATTTGGCGATGCGTTCATCCGGTAGCGGATAATTGAAATCATTGATAAGGACGGGTTCGGTCATAATCATGCTGCATTCGGTTTGCCGCGAATGTTTTGCAAAGTTACTTGTTTTTTTACAAATATCAAAATTAAAATTCAAAATGTTTGTGTATCTCAAAAAAATGTAGTACTTTTGCACCCGCAAATCGGGAAAGATGGCGGAGTGGTCGATCGCGGCGGTCTTGAAAACCGTTGACCTGCAAGGGTTCGGGGGTTCGAATCCCTCTCTTTCCGCAAGAGGAAGTCGGAACGAGCAGAAAAAGAAGGTGTAAGCTTGCTTATTACCTTCTTTTTTTGCGAATTACGAAAACCTTTGTCAGGATGCCCGCGGCAAAGGATAGGGTTGCGGGGGAATTGCAAAAACAGTTGTACCCTCGTGGCTAAGAATTGCTTTTACAAGGTGGTGTCCGAATTCTTCTTTTACAATCAGTCCATAATCTTGTGGTCGCAGTAAACGCAACGGCGGATACCGTTACCGTCCGTATAAGATAAACAGGGGACCGGCTCTGTGGCAGAAATACATTTGGAATTGGAACAGGAGGCATCTGCCATTCGGTTATCGGCTTTTCGGTCATCTGCCATTTGGAGATTGTCCTGCTGCAGAAGGGTATAGATGAGCGCCATACGGATGAATTTTCCATTCTGCACCTGTCTAAAATAAGCGGCACGCGGGTCGGTATCGACTTCCGGTGTTATCTCCCCCACTCGAGGCAGCGGATGCAAAACGACCATGTTCGGTTTGGCCAAGGCCATCTTGGCTGTATCCAGCACAAAGACATTCTTCAGCCGCTCATACTGCTCCAGGTCGTCAAACCGCTCACGCTGGACACGCGTCATGTACAACACATCAACCATCGGCATGGCCTGTTCCAGCGTGGCCACCTCCGTGAAATTGTCATGCAGTTCGGCTTTCATGTAATCCGGCAAGCGCAGTTCGTCGGGCGAGACAAGCACATAATGCGTCCCTTCGTACCGGTTCATCGCCTTAATCAGCGAATGGACCGTGCGGCCGTATTTGAGGTCTCCGCACAAGCCGACCGTCAGGTGGTCCAGACGCCCCAGTTCACGCCGTATCGTCAGCAGGTCCGTCAGAGTCTGCGTGGGGTGACTGTGACCGCCGTCACCGGCATTGATAACCGGCACCGAAGCATACATGGAAGCCACACGCGGCGCACCTTCCTTAAAATGGCGCATAGCAATGATGTCCGCAAAACAGGAGATAACACGCACGGTGTCAGCAACGGTTTCGCCCTTACTGACGGAACTGCTCATGGCGTCCGAAAAGCCAAGCACGTTGCCGCCCAACTCCATCATCGCGGCGGTGAAACTGAGACGGGTTCGCGTACTGGGTTCGTAAAAGAGGGTCGCCAATTTCTTGCCGTCGCAAGCATGGGCATAACGGTCCGGACGGGCTATTATATCCAAAGCCCGTTGTATCAGTTGTTCGATTTCATTGACCGAAAGGTCGGTCGGGTCCAATAAAGAACGCATATATATATATATATACAAATAATTAATAATTATTGCATCCACGACTCGTCGGAGGGGTTGTCGCGGAACGCAAGCAGACGCCGTTTGTCCTCCGGCTGAATATATTTTTCCGCCACTGCCACATCCACCAACGTATCCAAGTCGCACAGACTGTGGTTGATGACGTTACTTTCTTTCAGTTTGTCCAAGCCTTTCTGCAAGCCGTAAGTGAAGATACTGACGATACCGAGCACCTCGGCTCCCGCTTCGCGCAAGGCGTCCACCACCTCAATGCAACTGCCCGCCGTGGAAATAAGGTCTTCAACGACCACCACTTTCTGACCGCGTTCCAGCCGACCCTCAATGCGATTGCCCCGTCCGTGGTCTTTGGCGGAAGCGCGGACATAACCCATCGGGAGGTTCAGCAATGTAGCCGTCATGGCGGCATGCGCTATACCGGCTGTGGAAGTGCCCATCAGCACCTCGGCTTCGGGATAGACAGTCCGTACCAAATCGGCCAAGCCGGCCTCCACACGGTTTCGCACCGGGACATCGGTAAGTGTCAGACGGTTGTCACAGTAAATAGGGCTTTTGATGCCGCTCGCCCAAGTGAACGGCTGCTCCGGACGCAGAAAAACGGCCTGAATACGAAGCAAATCCGATGCAATAAGAGATTTTTCCATTTTATTATTTTCCATTTTATTGTTTTTGTCCCAAGAAATCACGGCAGGCGCGGTGGTATGCCTCTACGGGGTCTTCCGCAGCCGTTATCGGCCGTCCAACCACGATAAAGTCGCTGCCTATTTCGCGGGCGCGCACCGGCGTAGTGACGCGCACCTGGTCCCCGATCGCATTGTCGGCAAAGCGTATGCCGGGCGTAACGCAGATAAAGTTCTCCCCGCAACGCCGTTTGACATCGGCCGCCTCCAACGGCGAGCAGACCACGCCGTCCAATCCGGCACGCCGCGCGTTGGCCGCATAGTGCATGACTACTTCCGCCATTGAGCCCTGAACCAGCAGGTCGTCGTGCATGCGCTCCTCGCTGGTAGATGTCAGTTGGGTGACGGCCACCAAGAGCGGACGCGAACCGTCGGGGCGCGTCAGCCCCTCCAATGCGGCTTGCATCATCTCAATCGTGCCGGAGGCGTGCAGATTGCACATATCCACGTCCAGACGGCTGAGCACGGCCATCGTTTTGCGCACCGTATTGGGTATGTCGTGCAGTTTGAGGTCCAAGAAAATGCGGTGGCCGCGCCCTTTGATTTGGCGGACGATATCGGGCCCCGCAGCATAGAACAGTTCCATTCCGATTTTCACAAACGGCTTTTCACCGGTAAAACGGTCCAGAAAACGGTATGTTTCTTCCGCCGAAGCAAAATCACAGGCAATAATGACGTCTTTCATATTTCTTAATGGTTTACAATCCCTATAATATCGGACAGGCGGTCTATTTTCAGTTCGTCCATGCGGTCGGGCAAGCGGTCAATGATGTCGCGGCAGGCGGTCGGGCAGACCAGATTGGCAGCCCCTATTTCGACAGCCGTGGCCCCCGCCATCATCATCTCAATCACATCGTCCGCGGTACTGACGCCGCCGCAGCCGACAAGGGGCAAACGACAGGCCTGCGCCACCTGATTGACCATGCGGAGCGCTATCGGGAAGATGCCCGGTCCCGAATAGCCGCCGTAGCGGTTTGCCAGCACAGGCCGGCGGCGGCGGATATCAATGCGCATCCCCAACACCGTATTGACCAGACACAGCGCATCGGCGCCGGCATCCTCGCAGGCGCGGGCGATGGCGACGATGTCCGTCACATTGGGCGACAGTTTGACAATGACCGGTTTGCCGGTAACGGCCTTGACGGCGCGGGTCACCTCGGCGGCCGCCTCGGGTTGCGTGCCGAACGCCATGCCGCCGTTATGCACATTGGGGCAGGATATATTCACTTCTATCATTGCGACCCCCTCCTGCCGGTCCATCATAGCGGCATTAAAGGCGTACTCTTCCACATCAAAACCGCTGATGTTGGCGATTATCGGTTTATGAAACACCTGTCTAAGTTTGGGCAGTTGCGTGTCTGCCACTGCCTGTACGCCCGGATTCTGCAAGCCGACGGCATTAAGCATGCCGCACCCGCCGCATTCGGCGATACGGGGCGTGGGGTTACCGAAACGCGGGTCGCGGGTCGTTCCCTTGAACGACAAAGCCCCAAGGCAATTGATGTCATACACCGGCGCAAACTCGTGGCCGAAACCGAATGTACCGGAAGCCGGTATTACGGGGTTGTCCAGCGTCACGCCGCACAGATTGACAGATAGTCTCGTATTCACAGCAGTTCCTCCTTTCTAAAGACAGGTCCGTCCTTGCAAACGCTCTTCGGGCCGTTGACGGTCTGCAAGGTGCAACCGACACAGGCCCCGAAGCCACAACCCATGCGTTCCTCCATGGATACCTGTCCGCCACAAGGCACCGTTTCTATCACGGCACGGAGCATGGGCAGCGGACCGCAGGCATAGAAACAGTCAATATCGGACGGCAGGACCGCCGTTACCAGCCCCTTCGTTCCCACAGAACCGTCCACGGTGGCCAAACGCAGTTCGACCCCGAGTGCGCGGAACCGGTCGGCATAAAAGACCTCAGTTGCCGTATTGAACCCCATGACTACGACCGGATGCTGTCCCTCGGCCACCAGTCTTTTGGCCAGTCCGTACAAGGGCGGTACACCCACCCCACCGCCTATCAGTACAGGACGCTTTGCCGGCTCCGTTGTGAAACCGTTGCCCAAACCTGTCAGCAGATTGAGCGAAGTCCCTTCCGCCATGGCAGCCAAACGGCGCGTGCCCTCGCCGACCGTCTTATAAACCAGCGTCAGCATGCCGTCCGACCAGTCACAGACCGATATAGGGCGTCGCAGATAAAGTTCCGGCACCCGTATGTTGACAAACTGCCCGGGCCGTTGCACCGCGGAGGTATCACCCTGCAGGACCATCTCGTAAACCGACGGACAGAGGGCGCGGTTGGACAAAACGACGAAATCGCGTATATTCATAGGTTATGCGTCTATCGTAGATATAGTCAGTGTCGTCTCTTCCAGCACATCCAGCAGGACACGGACGGTATCCAACGAGGTGAAAATCGTGGCATTGTTCTCGGTGGCGCATTGGCGGATGCGGTGTCCGTCGTGCAGTTTCTGTGAGTTCTCGCCCACATCGCTGGTGTTGATGATATAGGCTATATGCCCTTGCCGGATGGATTCGGGTATCTCGTCGCTACCGGAAGAAATCTTCTGCAGGATATGTGTTCGGATATTGTTTTCTTTCAGAAAACGCGCTGTTCCCGGCGTGGCTTCGATATTGAAACCGAGATTATAGAAACGGCGTATCAGCGGCAACGCCTCCTCGCGGTCGTTGCGGCAGACAGTGGCAAAGACGGTGCCGTAGTTCTGCAAGTGCATGCCGGCGGCCTGCAACGCCTTGTAGAGGGCGCGATTGAGTTTATTGTCGTAGCCGATGGCCTCGCCTGTGGATTTCATTTCGGGCGACAGGTAGGCGTCCAGGCCTTTAATCTTGTTGAAAGAGAAGACGGGCACCTTGACATAGAACCGCTTTTTCTCCTCGGGGTAAAGGTCAAAGATGCCCTGCTCCTTGAGCGACTTGCCCAGAATGACCTCGGTGGCGATATCCGCCAGCGAATAGCCGGTTGATTTGGAGAGGAAAGGCACGGTGCGCGACGAACGCGGATTGACCTCGATGATATAGACATCCTCGTTGCGGTCCACAATGAACTGTATATTGAACAATCCGACAATCCCGATACCGAGGCCGAGTTTCTTGGCGTATTGCAGGATGGTTCCTTTGACACGGTCGGATATACTGAACGCGGGATAGACGCTAATCGAGTCGCCGGAGTGGATGCCGGTGCGCTCCACCAGTTCCATTATACCGGGCACAAAGACATCCCGTCCGTCACAGATGGCGTCCACCTCGACCTCTTTGCCCAAGATGTACTTGTCCACCAAAACGGGTTTGTCGGTGTCTATCTCGACAGCCGATTTAAGGTAGTGCCTCAACTGCTCTTCGTTCGCCACAATCTGCATGGCGCGTCCGCCCAATACGAACGAGGGGCGTACCAATACAGGATAGCCTATCTCCGCAGCTACGCGCACCCCGTCCTCGATGCGTGTTACCGCCTCGCCCTTGGGTTGGGGGATATTCAGTTCCTGCAACACTTTCTCGAAGCAGTCGCGGTTCTCGGCACGCTCAATGGCGGCACAGTCGGTCCCGATGATTTTTACCCCACGCTCCATGAGCGGTTGTGCAAGGTTGATAGCCGTCTGTCCGCCCAGCGAGGCGATGACTCCGTCGGGTTGCTCGTAGTTGATGACCGCCATCACGTCCTCGGGCGTCAGCGGCTCGAAATAGAGTTTGTCGGCGGTCGTATAGTCGGTGGACACCGTTTCGGGGTTGTTGTTGATGATGATAGCCTCGTAGCCGGCACGGCGGATGGTCTGTACGGCGTGAACGGTCGAATAGTCAAACTCAACGCCCTGCCCGATGCGGATAGGGCCGGCGCCAAGAACGACGATTTTCTTCTTGTCGGTCAGCCGTGACTCGTTGCGGGCCGCGTTGTACGACGAATAGAGATAGGCGATGTATTTGCCCGTGTGTAGCGTATCCACCATCCGGAACTGCGGGACGATGCCTTCCGCCAGACGCTGCCGGTACACCTCCTTTTCGTTGCGGTCCCACAGGCGCGCTATATATTGGTCAGAGAAACCCATCCGTTTGGCCTCCGCCAATACGGCCGCATCGCCGCATGCAGCGGCCACACGTTTCTCCATCGCAACAACTTTGGCGATGCTTTCGAGGAAGAGGGGCGTTATCATTGTCACCTTGTGCAGGCGCTCCAACGGCTCGCCGCGCCGCACCAGTTCGCTTACGGCAAAGATACCGTCGTGACGGAAAGTGGCGACATAGTCGTACAATTCGGGCGTAGTACAGGTGTCGAACTTGGGCAAGTGGAAATGGCAGACGCCCGTTTCAAGAGAGCGCACTGCCTTAAGCAGGCCCTCCTCCAGTGTGGAACCGATACCCATTACCTCGCCGGTGGCTTTCATCTGCGTGCCGAGGGTGTTGGGCGCATCGGTGAACTTGTCGAAGGGGAAACGCGGGAACTTGGCGACAATGTAGTCCAGCGAGGGCTCGATGGCGGCCGTTCCGCCCGCCACGGGAATATCCTCCAAGGCCATACCCAAGGCTATCTTGGCCGTAACGCGGGCGATAGGATAGCCGCTGGCTTTGGATGCCAAGGCCGAACTGCGGGATACGCGCGGATTGACCTCTATCAGGAAATATTCGCTGGTATAAGGATGGAGCGCAAACTGCACATTGCACCCGCCTTCTATCTTCAGTTCGCGTATTATTTTCAAGGCACTGTTCTGCAGCATCTGCAGGTCGTGATCGGAGAGCGAGAGGGCCGGTGCCACCACAATGGAATCGCCGGTATGCACCCCGACGGGGTCGATGTTCTCCATTGAACAGATAGGGATGGCGCGGTCGTTGCTGTCACGCATCACCTCAAACTCAATCTCCTTGTAGCCTTTGACACTTTTCTCCACCAGTACCTGATGGACGGGCGACAGGCGGAAAGCGTTGGTACCTATCTCCACCAGTTCGGCCTCGTCGTTGGCGAAGCCGCCGCCTGTACCGCCTAAGGTGAACGCCGGACGGAGGACAACCGGATAGCCTATCTCCTTGGCCGCTTTCTTGGCAGTTTCGAGGTCGTAGGTTATTTCCGACGGTATGACGGGTTCGCCGATGTTCAGGCACATCTCCTTAAACTGTTCCCTATCCTCGGCGCGTTCAATGCTTCGTGCCGGCGTACCCAGCAACTCGACCCCGCACTCCTTGAGGACGCCTTTCTTCTCCAACTGCATGGCGAGGTTAAGTCCCGTCTGCCCGCCGATACCGGGCACGATGGCGTCCGGACGCTCGTAACGCAGGATTTTGGCGACATACTCCAATGTCAACGGCTCCATATAGACCTTGTCGGCAATATGGGTATCGGTCATAATCGTGGCGGGGTTGGAATTGACCAAAATGACTTTGTACCCCTCCTCTTTGAGCGCGAGGCAAGCCTGCGTACCGGCGTAGTCGAATTCGGCCGCCTGACCGATGACGATAGGTCCGGAGCCTATCACCATCACTTTCTTAATGTCTGTCCGCTTCATTTATTTATTATTTTACTATCTTTCCTTTCACTTTCCATCCGCCGAAAGGTGTGGCTTTGCCTTTGGACAGGAAGTGGGCAGGGTTGATGACATATTCGGTTGTCAGGTCCGCCTGTACCGTCCGTTCGGGTTCGCCGAGGCGCATGATGCGTCGCGGATTGAGCGACATGAGGTCTATCAACCGTTGCATCGGGATAATACCCGTTTCCACCAAACAGGTGTACATCAACGGGAAAGCCGTTTCCAGTCCGACAATGCCGAACGCGCTGTTTTCCAGTCCTTTGTTCTTCTCTTCCGCAGCATGCGGCGCGTGGTCGGTGGCGATACAATCAATTGTGCCGTCCTGTACGGCCTCTATCAGCGCCAAGCGGTCAGCCTCGTCCCGTAAGGGCGGGTTCATTTTCCAGCATCCGTCCTCGCGGAGGTCTTTGTCGCTGAGCAGCAGGTAATGGGGTGCTGTCTCGCAGGTGACGGGCAGTCCCTCGGCTTTGGCCTGCCGTATCAGCCGGGCGCTTTCGCGCGTGGATATATGACACACGTGGTAGCGGCACCCTGTTTGGCGCACCAGACGGATGTCTCTTTCCACCTGCCTCCATTCGCTTTCGCTGCAAATGCCGCGATGGTGATGGGTTCGGGCGTATATTCCGTCGTGGATATAGCCGCCGTTCAGCAGGCTGTTCACCTCGCAGTGCGCCACGATGACGCGGTCCAGCCGGTAGCACCGCTGCATCGCTTCAAGCATCAGGCTATCGTCTTGCACGCCGTGACCGTCATCGCTGAAACCGGTGACATAGGGTGCCAATGCCTCCATATCGACCAATTCGGTGCCCTGTTGTCCGCGCGTGATGGCGGCGTAGGGATGCACTTTCACGCCGGCGTTGTTCCTGTCCGCGCGGGCGAAGATATCCTGCACGGCTTCTACACTGTCGGTGACGGGGCAGAGGTTGGGCATTGTGAACACGTCCGAATAGCCGGCAGCCGCAGCGGCAGCGCAACCGGAGGCTATTGTCTCCTTGTATTCGAACCCGGGTTCACGGAAATGCACATGCAAATCAACCAATGCCGGCATCGTGTATAGACCATTCTCCATTTCAATTTTGCATAAAAAAAACTATCCCCGACAGTAAAATCAAGAATAGTCAAATTTCGTATAACGGACGGCGAAGGTGTCCCTGTAAACAACTGACATTCAGTATATCTTGTTTCATATACCCCCTGCCATCAATCCGTTTCCACATTTTATCTCTCATTTCGAGTTGCAAAGATACAACAAAAATTTGGAGTGCGCAAATAAATTGTGCTTTTACAGGCAAAAAAGGATAGATTATCTATCAAACAGATTGTATTGTCCGTGTGTTGGGAGTTTACTCACAAAAAAACGGGCAATACAATCGGGCGGCGTCCAATGTACAACAAAAATTATCAATTATTAAGATTCCGCCATTTCTCTTCCCACAATTTGGGGTCGGGTGTCGGTCGAGGGTTGACCGACACTTGACCGACACTTGGCAAAGAGTTTCGTCTGCGTCCAATAATATGCAATTATTAAGGCAGGGAGCAAAACTAACCGCCCCTTGCAGCAAGCAAGAGACGGTTTGTAGCGCGTTAGCGCGATTACTCGCAGACGGGACGGACGGATAGTCCATAGCACCGAAAGTAGTCGTTCATGCTCGCATGGCCCGAAGAAAGTACAAGCCGCGCCCGTAGTACGAAAATGCTTGCGTAGAGCGATGAGGACCAGTAGTAGCCGTCGGAGCCGGCACCGCTGAGCGACGTGCCATCGAAGAGGCCGGCAGCAGGCAAAAAGATAGAATTGGCGCTGTTTGTCTTGCTGGTGAATTTGTAACCATTCACGCCGTTTTGTGTCGTCCATTGTTTGTTGCAATTAGTCAGCAATTCTTCAAACTCAGCTTCCGTCGGCATACGCCAAGCACCACCCCAATTGACATGGGCGGCATCGTCTGTTGATTCAAGGACGGTCTTGTTATCTACTGTGCCGTAACTAGCGCTTGTGCAATATTTGGTCATAGTAGAACTTGAGCCATTACAATGCTTGTATGTATTCCAAGAATAGTCGGTTTTCGTTTTTGTCTCGCCCCATGCAAAATGGTCGCCATACTCTTCAGGTTTCGTGGCACCGACATTCATGGTAGCCCACTTGAGACCGCTGGGCAAACCAAGGTCAACATATTCGTGACCATTGTAAGGATCTGCCACCTCCAACTCCGCGAAAGTGGTGACCTTATCCGACGTACTCTTTGTGTTGTCGGAATCGTTCTTGCAGGCAGCAAACAGTACTGCAAGCAACGACAGTAAAAATACTTTTGATTTCATAATCGTTTTGGTTTTTTCGCTTCATCAGCAATTCAATTCGGCCACAAAGGTACAACAAAAATTTGGAGTGCGCAAATTTTTGTTGTACTTTTGAGAAAAAAATCAAGGTTTCGAGGAATCGAGATACCGAGTTATCGAGGTATCGCAACAACACTATTGTTTTGGCTAAACACGGGGTTTTACTGATGAGTCCGAATGGGTCACCTGCAAAATCCTGTGTCAATTTCGGGTGAAAAATCTGTGAAAGTCACAAAAAAGTAAGATAGATTATGATTTTTAACCGCAATTTCTATTTACAGCAATTGATTGACAGCCAAGAGAACGGAATGGTCAAAATTGTCACCGGTATGCGCCGTTGCGGTAAGTCTTTTTTATTGTTTACGCTTTTCTATGATTGGTTAATAGCCAATGGGACAAAGAAAGACCACATTCTCCAATTGGCTATGGATAATCTTGATAATGAGCCATTACTAAACCCCAACAGATTATTGGCATTTATTAAGCAACATTTGGTAAATGATGGAGCTACTAATTATATCATTTTGGATGAAATACAGTTAGTGGACAAGTTTGTGCCTGTTATGCTAACACTTATGCAGATGCCCCATGTGGAAGTCTATGTGTCGGGAAGTAACAGTAAATTTTTGAGTAGTGATGTCGTAACTGAATTTCGAGGTCGTGGTTGGGAGATTAGAGTTCACCCGCTGAGTTTTGCAGAATACTATGAAGCGATTGGAGGCGATAAAGAACGAGCTATACAAACATATTATAAATATGGAGGATTACCACAAGTGGTTCTTCAAGAAGACGAGAAGAGTAAACGTGAGTATTTACGTAGCCTATATGAAACGGTGTACTTGCGGGATGTTATAGAGCGTAATCATCTACGTAATCCGGAAGGAATGCGTCTGTTGATACAAGTATTAGCCTCTGATATTGGCTGTTGTTTCAACCCCAAGCGTTTAGCCAACACTTTTAAATCCGAACGAGGGTTGTCTATTGCACCACAAACGATAGACGAGTACCTTCAGCATTTACAAGATGCTTTTATTATTTCTGAAGCACAACGATATGATATTAAAGGCCGTAAGTATATCGGTTCAGAAAACAAGTATTTTTTTGAAGATATTGGCATACGCAATGCCATCATCAATTTTCGTCAAATAGAGGAAACCCATACCATGGAAAATGTTATCTATAACGAATTGCGCAATAGACGTTATAGTGTAGATGTTGGCATGGTAGAAGTTTGGCAAACAAAGAAAGAGAGCACTAAAGAACGTTTGCGTTTGGAGATTGATTTCATCGTCAATATTATTCCGGAAAAAGTATATATCCAATCTGCGATGATTATGCCTTCCGCACAAAAGAAGAATCAAGAACTACGACCTCTATTATCAGTTCAAGACAGTTTTCGTAAAGTAGTTATTGTTGCCCATGGTTATGCTTCCGGCGTAAATGAAAATGGAGTGCATATAATTCCCCTATTTGATTTTCTGCTAAGCAATAACAGTATTGAATTTTAGCAGACAAGCTATCTGCCGTTCCCTTTTGGGGGCAGGGGGTGTTAATGACTTTTCCTCATAGAGCAAGAGGATTGATGGGGCTCATTTTATATCCTTAATGATTTCCCAATGGCCATTCTTGTTAGCACCTACACGGCGAAGGATACCGCGAGTTTTAAGAGCCGTAACAACTTTACGGACACCACTATCTGACATGTGCAGTTGTTGTGCTATCTGAGCCGTCGTTATCAAAGGATTATTTGCCAAAATATGCAATATCTTATCAGGCGTTTTATCCGCTACTTTATCCGCTACTTTATCCGCTACTTTTGTATCGTCTGTCTTCGATAATTGTGGGTGTTCTCCCGTCCAAAGGATATGCAAATAACGATTATTCAATTCATTATGCTCACCAAAGAGAGTATTACGCAAGAAAAGTTGCAAGAACTCCGTTGTACGCAAAATACCCCGTGGCAGATTATCGTAATTAGCCCGCACAAGGGCATTACGGAAATACCAAGAATGGGCTGCGAAGGGTGTGTTGTCAATCTTGTATCCTAAAGAATGCAGATATTGCACCAAAAAGACCGCCGTAGTACGCGTGTTACCTTCTCGAAAAGGATGAATCTGCCAAATTCCGGCAATAAAATCACTGATATGAGCAATGATCTCTCCGGTGGATTTGCCTTTATAGACAAAAGCCTGTTTTTGTGAGAAATCATATTTCAATGTCTCTGCTATATAGTCTGCGGCCCCATAGAGAACACTTGCGTTATTCAATACCCATTCTTTTTTAGAGATATCATAGTCCCTATATGTGCCTGCATAGGGAAGGATGCCGTTGAAAAGAGCCTTATGAATAGACGCATAGTGAGAGGGAGAAAACGTAAACGATTGGCTATTCATTACCCGAGAGATACGGGTAGAAACCAAATCCGCTTCGTCGGTACCCCTTTCCTCCTTACGACTCTCCGCCGTTTGATAATACGTTTCTATCCTTTTTTCTACCTCCGCTTGCGAAATCTTACCCTCAATATGCTCGGCAGCCGTTTGCTTAAGATAGTTACTGACATGCAGTTGATCCACTTGTTGCAGACCAATTGCCATACTCCATATATTCGCCTTTTCCTGCTGGTCGGGCTCGCCTTGGCGGATGTACTCGTCAAACCCCGCGAAATGGATTTCCAATGGTTCAGTTATATTCTTCATAACCCATTTGGATATTTTTTCCGTTGATTCATCTACTTCATCTAAGAGCCTATTCACATTCTAACGCGTCTCACGAATATGCGCCTCAAACGCTACTATATCAACTTCACACTCTCAGCCCCGTCATTCGCCGTAAAGAATATTGCCATCGCTACCGCCCACTTTGGTATGATTGATACCCATCGTGCGGTTTGAACCGGAAAGCAGTTGCGAGGTATGCAAGGCAATTACCGCCATTAGGACTAACAAAGTCATTCTGCATATCCACTATTATTCCTATCTTCAGCATACTTATCTTTCAACAATTTAACTCCTACTCTTACTTTTTAACCTTCACTCCGATTCGTTATTCCAAGTGCCGGCTTTGAGTTCACGTTGGATAACAGTTTGTATAAAAATGTCTAAGCGCATGTAGATACGATGTTGGCGGGTAGCGGGATTGACAGGCGCCTCCTTTTCCCCTTTTTTGAGTTGTTGTTTCCATCGCTTGGTCCAATAAGCCAAACGTTCGGGGTTGGCACGTTCGGTTTTAGCGATTGCTACTGCCCGTTGGAAAATAGAGACATTTTCCAGCTGTTCGCCGCAAAGGGGTTTGACAGTCAGATCGCGAGGGCGTTTGATGATGTAGGCTTCGGCCTTGGCTACGCCAACAACATTGCCATCGGGGTCACGATATAACTTCTGTCTTTGAACGGGGCAATTCGGATCGTGTTTACGTATTTTGCCCAATACTTGTTCATAGGGATAAGAAAAAGAAACTTGTGCCATACATATATATTTAAGGTGTGTTCTATAAATTTGGAAAGAGTAGATGATTGGTTGATCATGTGTCTGTCATGTGCCTACAATTTTCCGTTAATCATCCGTTAATCGTCCGATAATTTTTCGGAAACGAACTGATAATAATTTGATTTTAATCGGTTCTTCGTCACTTTTCGTGAAGAATAGATACACAAATATGATGTGTAAAATGTTATTAATTAAACGCTTATATACATTGCCCGTTTTGTATAAATTTTCATTAGTTGAGATCGTTAATTCGTATGGAAAAGTGTTCGGATGCTCGCACAAAAGTGTACTAGTACTAAACCAAAATACACAGATATCGCTTTAAGTTGATATCAACAAACTTTACATAATTTCTTTCACGAAAAGTGACGAAGACCCTTTTAATCGTTAATCTCGGCATTAGAAATCGGGTGCAAAGGTAGTAAATATATTTGAATTATGCAAGGATTTGAGGGAAAATCTAGACCGCTGCGCTAAACTAGAAAAACCAGAAAGACTAGAATGCTGCGCCGGACTAGAAAATGTTAGCGTTAATGGCCCCCAGTCCTTCGGTTGCCGTGTAAGTAATGGTATTTGCCCACAGTCCGACGCTCAGCGTCAGGACTGCAAAAATAGAAAATAGTTTACGCATTATTATTTTGATTTTAGCGGGTTTAAGCAATGATTTCATTTTTCAATACATTCAGGGTGGAGCAAGAAATCCAGCAAACCGATGATAAGCACGCCTTGTTCATTATACCAAGGCAGTACATCATCTTTCTGAATCAATATCTTCTTAAAAGAATCACCAATCGCCATAAACGACTGTTGCTCCTGCTCTACTTTCTCGCGATTGGGCAAATCCCAAGCAGACTGAATATAGTAACGCAAACTGCCTTTATTGGCGACAAAATCCACTTCCAACTGCTTACGTACAGATTTGCCATTCTCAAACACACTCACTTCCACCACGCCGACATCTACAGCGAAACCACGAATCAGCAACTCATTGTAAATGACATTTTCCATGATGTGGTTTTCTTCCTGTTGGCGGAAATTGATGCGGGCATTCCTCAATCCAATGTCTGTAAAATAGTATTTCTGAGGAGTAGTGATATATTTACGCCCTTTGATATCATAACGCGAGGCTTGTTCAATGAGAAAAGAATCCTGCAAATAGTCAAGATATTTCTCTATGGTATTTTGAGAAACGGACTTGTTTTTAGCCGTTTTTATGGTGTGGGCAATACGTAGTGGATTGAGCAGACTACCAATACCGGAAGCAACAATATCGGTCACATTTGCCAATTCATTATCAGCCCGCAAACTGTATCGGGCGATAATGTCTTTTAAATATACCTTGCGAAACAAGTCTTTAAGATATTGTTGTTTGGCAGCGTCTGTTTTTCGTTGCAGAACCAACGGCATTCCGCCGTATCTGCAATATTCATCCCATGCGTGATGTTTGTCTCCATCGTAAACGGAATAGAATTCAGAAAACGACAAGGGATGAACATTTATCTCGTCGCCTCGGTCTCCAAATTCGGTGGCAATGTCAGAAGACAGGAATTTCGAGTTGCTTCCTGTAACATACACGTCTATATTCGATATATGCAGAAAGCCATTCAACACATCAACAAATTCTTCGGCTTTCTGTATCTCGTCAAGCAATACATAATACCGTTCAGAATCGGCAATTCGTTTTGTCACATAATCATACAATGCCTCTGCCTGTCGATATTGACGGTTTTTGAAATCATCCAATGCCAAGGTAATGATATGGTCTTGCGGAACATCGTGTTCTATCAAATAACGGACAAACAAAGTGAACAGCAAATAGGACTTACCGGAACGGCGTAGTCCGGTTACAATCTTTACCTGCCCATTCCATTGTTTTTCAATCAATTGATTAAGATATACATCCCTTCGGATTTCCTTCATATATGCCCACTTACTGAAAATTTTTGCAAAGTTACATCTTTTTTTTCAATTATACAAAATATTTGTTTGTTTTTTAGGGCAACCGCATCAAAATATAGTTCACACTTTCGGGGGCATAGAGTGTGACGGTCTTGTCGCCTTTGGTCACTTCCACTGCCGTGCAACCGGTGCAAGGTTCGCCCATTGCGCCAAGCAGTTCGGCTTTGGCAGCGGCTTTGCCTTCCTCGATACCTGCGGCTTTACCGGCAGGGTACATACTCAGTATGAAAAAGATTTTCGCCTCTGCTCTATCCATTTGCGTTGTGGTAGTAGCGGCATTGACGGCATTAACGGCATCATCGATTGTCTCATTGACATACCCTTTTTGTTCCTCATCAAGTTCGGGCAGCGGGACTTGCTGACGGGCTTTCTCTATCTCACCAATCACTTTCTCTCTATGCTCCTCTAATGCATCGATAGGAGCGATAGCAGCTTCGGCTTCTGCCACGATGACATCAATTTTTAAGGTATATATACTTTGCTGCTCATCTACCTCTGCAATGGTTGTAGCGGCATTGATAGCCGTCTTAGCCGTGGCAACAGCGTCATTAACCTTGTTGTTGTATTCGGCTTTTATAGCGTCCGCGGCAGGGTATTTCGAAGCCGCATCTATCTCTGCCTTGGCAGTCTCGGCAGCGGATTCGATGGCGGTGATAGCCGCATCTTTGGCGACCTCAAGATCGTCTGCCCACAGTCCTGCGCTCAACGTCAGGGCGGTAATGAATAAAAAGAGTTTACGCATAATCATAAAATGTTATAATAAATTGCTCAAACAAGTAACCATTTCCATGTAGGTATGACCTCTATGGTTCCAAAATCATCCACTATCGTTTGTTCCTCGTCAAAGGTAAAGATTGTGCGACGCTTGCATTCCAATACTTTAGGAAGTTTGCTCAATGCCGTAATTTCACGTTTGCGGGTATCCGTATCTTTAAGTGAATAGCACACCTGAATTGCCCATTTCTGTTCGGGGATATAAAAATCTACTTCATATCCGTTGCTATTATAGAAATAGACGGTGTCGTTATCCTTATCATGCCCAAACAGACGAAAGAGTTGCAGAGCAACCATATTCTCCAACAAAGCGGTCTCTCCATTCAACAAAAAGAGATTAAGTATTCCGTTATCCACAAAGTAATATTTACAAATACTTTCTTTCTCACTTAGAGCGGAAGCGATGTTTCTCAGCCGCAATACAAGCCATGCGTCTTCGGTATGATTAACATAACTGACGATGGTTGTGGTGCTCATTTTTTCTCCCAATGTAGATAGGATATTGGCCAAGCGATTATACGAAACGGGTTGTCTCACGCTCTCTGCCAGTTTCTTAATCATTAGGCGCAAGGCAGGGATATTACTGATATTATTGCGCGAGGCAATATCGCTAAGATATATCTTTTGGAAGGTGCTGTTCAAGTATGCACGCTTCACATCTAAAGACATCGTCTCCGGCAATCCCCCTTCGTGCAGATAATCGTTATACGCTTTTCGTATTAAAGACGATTCTTTGGTGTCATATTGTGTCAGGGAATTGAATGTTAGACCTTTAGCAGAAATATATTCCCTAAAACTATACGGATAAATATCCTTTTCCAAATATCGTCCTCCCAGCGTTGTCAAGAACTCTCTACCGAGCATCTTGGCGTTACTCCCCGTAATATAAACACGATGCTTTGTATCAGCCAATCGACGAACAAATTTCTCCCAAGAGGGGATATTTTGTACTTCGTCCAAGAAAATATAGTGTGGCTCTTGTCCGTACATCTCAATATGACATTCAAGCAGTTTGTTAAAGTCTTCCGAATGAAATGTATCAAACCGGTTATCTTCAAAGTCTAAATACAGTATCTCGCTCCAAGGTGTTTGTTGCTCTATTAAATTGCGGATGTGTTGGTACATGACAAACGACTTGCCCGCACGGAGAACCCCCACAAAGGCATAGTTCATCTCATCATTTGTTTGATAAACGGACCGAACCATGATTTGGTAATTCAGCACATCATTCTTTTGGTCTTTTAGTACAGATTTCAACAGCTCCTTGTCCATATTTTTCCAATCGGATTGTATAAATTTCGCATGTATTATCTATCACTATTGGATAAAATCGCTGCAAAGATACTGATTTTTTTTGATATATACAAGAAAATCAGTAAAATATTTTTCCATTTGGCGAGTTGGACGTTCTTTACTCCGTCACTTTGATAAACCGGTGTGCAGTGCGTGATCGAAGTCGGGTCAAGATACCGAGTTGTCGAGGTATCGAATTATCGAATTATCGAGGAGGAGAGAAATCGATGAATCGAGTTATTGAGGGGGAGTACCTTTCGACCAGATGCCCTGAATCACACCTTAATCACACCTTAACGACACCTTAATCGCACCTTAAGTACCCGATGGAAACAGTGTTGAGAGTAGAGTGTAAAATAGGGTTCACTTGCCTAATCCTGTGTTTTGTGCAAGGGCGATAACCTCGCGGGCGATGCGGTCTGCCGAACCGGTCTGCGCCATCGTGCGGGCATTCTGTCCTATCGTTTGCAGCCGCTCGTCGTCCTGCAACAGCGCCAAAGCCGTTTCAATCAGATGCTCTTTGGCGTCGGCATCCCTGACCAGCACTGCAGCATTGCGGTTGACAAGCGCCATGGCGTTATGTGTCTGGTGGTCCTCCGCCACATTCGGCGAGGGCACCAGCACGGACGCCTTGCCTAACATGCAAATCTCCGATATACTGCTGGCTCCGGCACGTGAGATAACCAAATCGGCCTGCGCGTAGCGGTCGGACATATCGCTGAGGAAAGGCAGGATGGACAAGCCTTTTTTGTTTATTTTATCCTGAACAAACTGCATGCAACGGTCGTAGTAGAGTTTGCCGGTCTGCCAAACGATATCCACACCGGCGCAAAGGAGTTGGTCCAGATGCGCCATCATCGCCTCGTTGAGCGTACGCGCACCCAACGAGCCTCCGATAACCAGTAAGGTCTTGCGTCCCGTTTCCACGCGCCGGCCGTCAACCAAGTTTTGGCGCACCGGATTGCCGGTCAAAATCAGTTTGTCCTTCGGAAAGAACTTTTCCATCCCTTCGTAAGCCACGCAAATACGCGCGGCATCGTTGCGCAGCAGTTTGTTGGTGACACCGGCAAAACCGTTTTGTTCCTGCAAAAGAACGGGAATCTTCATCCATGCCGCCACTTTCATGGCTGCACCGCTGGCATAGCCTCCGACCCCTACCGCCACATCGGGACGGAAAGAACGGATGATACCGCGTGCGCGGTGCAACGAGCGCAGCAAATCGAACAAGATGCCGACATTGCGCAACCAATGTTGACGGTCAAAACCGCGGATAGGCAGCCCGACAATGGAATAGCCCGCTTGGGGTACGCGCTCCATTTCCATGCGCCCCAACGCCCCGACAAAAAGGATGTCGGCCTCGGGGTCGAGTTCGCGTAACGCATTGGCAATACTGATGGCAGGGAAGATATGTCCTCCGGTCCCTCCTCCGGAAATCAAATAACGCATATTACGATTGTTTGAATTATGAATCGGTCAGTTCGTTTCGAGAGTGATAGTCGGTGCATCGTTGTAACTGTCGTTTTTCACTGTCTGCAAGTGCTCGTGCAACTCGTTCTGCTCACGGGCGACACCCATCATGATACCAAAATAGAGCGAGGTAATCAGGACGCTCGTTCCGCCCTTGGATATAAGCGGCAGCGGTTGCCCCGTTACCGGTCCGAGCCCCACGGACACCGCCATGGAGATAAGCGCCTGACAGGTCAGCATCAACGCCAACCCCATGACCATCAGCATGGCCGAATAGTCCGAATAGCGGTTGCTGATAAGGCAAGCCCTGAACAGAACCGCCAAATAGAGGAAAATAAGCAGGGCCGCTCCGATGATACCCGTCTCTTCCACAATGATGGCAAAGATATAGTCCATATACGCCAAAGGCAAATAATCGCGCTCAATGCTGTTGCCGGGCAGCACGCCGAAAGGCGAACGTCCTCCCCGGGCAACCGCCACCTTGGCAATGGTGCGCTGGTAGTGTTCGTCGTCCAAGGCTGTCTTGAGATTAAACTCGTCCGACATCTCACCAAACATATTGTCCACGCGCTCGGCCCACACCATCGCGCGCCGGAACGGTCCGGAGTCGATACGCCGGTTCTGCCGCACATAGCCGAACTCAACAATGCTGTAACCCAAAACAATCACCAACACTGCAACGCCGATAACCGACAAAATATATTTCCACGAAATACGCGCCAGAAACCACATAAGGATAATGATACCCATCATCAAGACCACCGTGCTGAGGTTACCGAACAAAATAGGCAGGCAGGTCAGTACCGTCAGCCCCAACGTGACGAAGAAGTATTTTTTCTCGTCTTCAGGGTCCTTGATACGCGCCAACAGGTCGGCAACCGCAATGACCAGCCCCAGTTTGGCCAACTCGGAGGGTTGGAACTGCACAATACCGAAGAAATTGAACCAGCGTCCGGCATCGTTGGCGCTGACAACAAACGGGTTGTTGGGGATAAGCATCAGATACAGGCATCCGATAGCCGCAGCCAGCACGACATAACCTCCAAAGCGCACTGTCCAGGTCGGCACATACTGCACCAAGGCGGCCAGCACAATTCCCGCCGCGAGAAAAAGGACCTGTTTGGCAATGGGGCCTATCGAACTGTCATCCGCGTAGGCCAGCGTGCTGCCCGCCGAGAAAAGGGCTATGACCGCCACAACCAACAAGAAGGCATACAAAACCCACAACGGCCGGTCCAGATATTTGCGTTCCAAAGGTATCTTCATAGGGCGCGGACGGTTTGAGTGAACTGCATCCCGCGGTCCTGATAGTCGCAGAACAGGTCTCCGCCTTCCGCACAGGGCGAGAAGAGGACCGTATCGCCGCCGCGGGCCGCATGATAGGATGCCTGCACGGCTTTTTGCAGGTTGTCGGTATCAATCAAGGTCAGGCAGTACTCCTTGCCCAACCGGTCGAAATGGGCATGCAACGGGGTGTTGTCGGTGCCGAGAAAGACCAGCGTGTGGCACTTGTCGGCCACCAGCGCGTCTAAACCGGAATAATCCGCCTTTTCGCCGGAAGACGCACTGAGAATCAGTACAGTGGGCGTAAACATCGTCTCCAAGGCGTACCAGCCGCTGTTGACATTGACGGAATAGGAGTCGTCAATGAACATCACATCGTGGACGGTGGCGACATACTGTAACCGATGGGGCGTGCGGCTCATCGGCAACAGGGACTGGCGTATGTCCGTCTTGCGGATAAAAGGCGGAGCGGGACGCACAGAAGCGGGCGAAGCATAGGTCAAGGTCATGGTTTTATCGTATCTTCAGGGTTAATATCGTTATCGCGGCAAGGATAAGCGTTATGATGCAGAAACGCAGCACGATTTTCTGCTCGTGGTGCAGTTCGCCGTTACCGCGGAACAAGATGCTGCACGCAGGGTCGTTCTTCAGCACCTGGTCCACCGAGGTACGGAAGTGGTCGTGCAACGGGGTGCGTTTCCACACCCGCAGATGCCGTCCGCGGGTTTTGCCGAACTTATAAACGCGCGTCTGCACGATGACGGACACACTCTCCACCAGAAAGACACCGCACAGGATAGGCAACAGCAACTCCTTGTGGATAATCACGGCGCACACACCGATGATACCGCCGATGGTCAGGCTGCCGGTGTCGCCCATGAAAATCTGCGCGGGAAAACCGTTCCACCACAGGAACCCGACCAACGCCCCCACAAACGAGGCAAGGAAGACCACCAGTTCCTCGCTGCCGGGGATATACATGATGTCGAAATAGTCGGCAAATATCGTGTTGCCGCTGATGTACGCCAGCACAATCAGCGCGATGCCGATGATGGCGGAATTGCCTGCACACATGCCGTCCATTCCGTCATTCAGGTTGGCGCCGTTGCTGACCGCCGCGACCACGAGGACAGTCAGCAGTACGAAGAATATCCAGCCTGCGCGGTATTTGTTCTCCTCGCCGAGGAAGGAAAACAGGTCGGCGTAGTTGCAGTTGTGGTTCTTGACAAACGGGATGGTCGTGCGGGTGGATTTGACATCGGGCGATTTGTTCACCACGGTGACATTGTTCTCAATGCGGCTTGTTACGGTCTCGTTCATCACGGCGGCAGGGCTATACCGGAGCGTCAGGCCGACAATCAGCCCCAACAGCACCTGTCCGATAATCTTTACCCAACCGTTTAGTCCATCTTTGTTCTTGCGGAAGGTCTTGATATAGTCGTCCGCAAAGCCCAACGCCCCCAGCAACAGGGTGGTTATCAGCATGAGAAGCATGTAAACATTGGCCAGCCGGCCTACCAGCAGGCAGGGGATGAGCATTGACACGATAATGACGATGCCGCCCATAGTCGGCACCCCTTTCTTTTGCACGTTGAACGGGTCGGTTTTTTCGTCCCGTTGTATTTCGGAGATGTGCTTCCGGCGCAGCAGGTTGATAAAGTACCGGCCGAACCAGATACTGATAACCAGTGCAAGGATGTTGGCAACGATGGCGCGGAAGGAGATGTAGGTCATCAGCCGTGCGCCCGGCAGCGTGCCGAAAAGTTCAAAGAGGCGGTATAGCATAGCATCAAATATATTTCTTGACTATTTCGTGGTCGTCAAAGTGGTGTTTGACGCCTTTGACAATCTGATAATCCTCGTGTCCTTTTCCTGCCACGAGGATGGCATCGCCGGCTTGGGCGATGATGCAGGCGGTCCGGATAGCGGACTCACGGTCCTCTATAATCAGCGTGCGGCGCAACTCCTCTTCCGTCAAGCCGGCCGCCATGTCGCGCAGGATATCGGCAGGCTCTTCGTCGCGGGGGTTGTCGCTGGTCAGTATCAGTTGGTCCGAACCGCGCGCCCCTATCTGCGCCATCATGGGCCGTTTACCCTTGTCGCGGTTGCCGCCGCAGCCGACGACGGTGATGAGCCGCCCCTTGCGTATTTCATTGATGGTATTGATGACGTTTTCCACGGCGTCGGGCGTATGTGCATAGTCGATGACGGCCGTCCACCCCTTGGGCGAACGAATCGTCTCAAACCGCCCGTTCACGGCACAGAGCGTGCTCATCACGCGCAGCACCTCGTCGCTTTCGAAACCGAGGCAGACAGCGGCGCCGTAGATGCACAGCAGGTTGCTCAGGTTGAAGCGTCCCACCAGCGGGACAGATACCTCGCGGCCGTTGACGGACACTAACATCCCCTCAAAGCCCTCTTCCAACAGTACACCCTTGTAGTCCGCCAGCGAGCGGGTGGAATAAGTATGCAGTTCGGCACGGCAGTTCTGCAACATCACCATCCCGTTCTTGTCGTCTTTGTTCGTGACAGCGAATGCCTCTTTTTTCAGCCCGTCAAACAGGCGTTTCTTGGCGTCGCGGTAGTTGTCGAAGGTCTTGTGGTAATCAAGGTGGTCGCGCGTGAGGTTGGTGAACAGCGCGCCGTCAAAGTCCAGTCCGGCGATGCGCTGTTGGGCGATGGAATGCGAACTGACCTCCATGAACGCATATTCACAGCCCGCCTCCGCCATCTGCGCCATCAGCCGGTTGATGGCCAGAGCGTCGGGGGTGGTGTGGGTGGAGGCTATGGCCTCGTCGTTCACGTAGTTGACAACGGTGGACAGCAACCCCGCTTTCTTGCCCATGGCGCGCATCATGCGGTAGAGCAGCGTAGCGACGGTGGTCTTGCCGTTGGTGCCCGTCACACCCACCAGTTTCATTTTCCCGCTCGGCCGGCCGTACCATTGGGACGCCAACAACCCCAAAGCCTCGTCCGTGTCCTTCACCACGATACAGGTCGCGGCACAAGGGGGCTCGGGCAGGTAGTTGCGGTCGGACAGTACCAAGGCCGCAGCACCTCGGACGATGCAGTCGGCTATGAAGGTGTGGCCGTCCATTGAGGTCCCCACTTGGGCAACGAACAGATCGCCGCTTGCCACACGGCGCGAATCGAACTGCACGCCGCCAATCTCAATGTCCGTGGCGCCGATAACCTCAGGCGCCTTCAATGCCTTAAGCAATTCACTTAATTTCATATATCAGTTCTCCGTCTTTTATTCGGTAATATCCGGCATAGACCATCGTTTTTTCGGCTATCTGCCGCACCACAATGCCGCAGTCCATTCCGGCGTCATAGGCGCCGCGCGGATGCTCCATCATGCACAGGCATGTGTATTGCGGATTTTCCTCAGGAAAGAACCCCACGAAAGTTATCCGGTGGGCGTCGCGGTGGTACCGGCCGTTGTAAAACAGTTGCGCCGTACCTGTCTTGCCCGCTATGTGCACCAGGTCGCTTTGCGCTTTCTTCTGCCCCCACGGACTGACCGAAGCCGTGCCCAAGTGATTGTCCCACACGACGTCGTGGAGGGCCAACCGGATGTCGCGCAACGAGGAGCGGCTGCACAACGACGATTTGACGGTCTCCGTCTCGAAATGCTTGACCGCGCGGCCGTGTTCCAGGATGTCGCTCACCAAATAGGGGCGTATCATTTTGCCGTCATTGGCGATGGCATTGTAGAACGCCAATATCTGCATCGGCGTCAGTTCCACCGAATAGCCGTAGGCCATGCGGCTGAGGGTCACACCGTCGTTCGGGATGTCAATGCGCGGGGACTGGGCGCCCGGTATCTCCGAATAGAGGCTGTCGCAGACGCCCATCTTGCGCAGTTTGTCCACGAACTTGGACGCTTTTTTCTCGTAACTGTCCGTTATGATTTTCGCCAGCGCGATGTTGGACGATACGGCCAACGCGCTTCGGACCGTATAGACCGTATCGCGCGGGTGCGAGTCCGTGTGGTGGGCGTTCAGGTAGTCCCAACCTTTGCGATAGACGCGGAAAGTGTCTTCCAGATTGATTTTGCCGTCGTCCAACGCCGCTAACAGAGCAATCGTTTTGAAGGTGCTGCCGGGCTCAACACGTGTAACGGCGTGGTTGAATTTCTCCGTATAGCGGCCGGCAGTGTCGCGGTCGAGATTGCTAATCGCTTTTATTTGACCGGAACGCGTTTCCATCAGGATGCAGCAGCCCCAGTCGGCCTTTGTATGCTCCAACCGGTTGCGCAGAGCGGATTCGCATATATCCATCAGGTTGACATTCAATGTTGTGCGTATATCTTTCCCCTCCACGGCCTCTTTGACGGGCACATGTTCGTTATGCCCCGCTACGCGCTGAATGGTAGCCACTCCGGGGGTGCCGCACAGGTAAGCGTCGAAACTCTTTTCCAGCCCTGCGTTGCCGTGACCGCTTTCCCCGTAGATACTGCCTACCGTCCGCTGTCCGAAACTACCGAACGGCCGGTTGCGACGGTGCCGTTCCTCAAAATGAAAGCCGGATTTGTATTCGCCCCGACAGACAAGGGGCAGTTGTTTTATCTGTTTGCGTTGCAGATAATTGATGCTTTGGGGATAGATACGCACATAGCGGTCCCTGTTGCGTTTGGCGTAGAAGGCCCTGGTCATCACTTCGCGGTATTCGCGCGGGCTGCGGTCCCCGAGAATGCGGCTCAGCCCTATCGCTATCGAATCGACATATTTGTGGAACAGCGTGTCCCCGCCAAGGTGCAACGCCTCCACGCGCGTATCCATATACACGGTGTATTGGGGTACGCTGGACGCAAGGGCGTTGTCGCTGTCGTCCAGGATAGCACCGCGCAGGGGCAGTATCTCCTGGTTCTTCTTGCGCTGGCGGTCCACCACCTGCTCCCAACGGCTGCGCTCTTTGGTCTGCAACACGATTATCTTGCCCAATACGCACACAAAACCGAGGCTGATAATGACAAACACTATCGCGAAACGGATAATCGTATGGGTTATGTTGTCGTGCATCTTTGACAGGAATCAGGGTATTTTTATAACGGCTTTCGTCGATTCGTGCAATTCGCTGCCGGCTACGCGCAATTGGGCGGCGACGGCCGACTGCCGGGTCTGTTTGACCAGTTCGCCGTGCAGGGTCATCTGAATAAAGCGGGCGTCTTCCAACTCCTTGTTCAGTTGTGTCAGGCGGCGGTACTGCCGTTGGGCACCGAAACCGCACCATATATACAGGAATATCAGCCCCGCTATCAGTCCCAACAGTTTGTATTGCGCTTTGATGACATCGCGTGTCAGAAACTTGCCGCTGATAATCTCTTGCGTTATTTTTATTATTTTCAACATACCTCTACACACTACACACTAATCTCTCTGCGACGCGCAGTTTCGCGCTCCGCGACCGCGGGTTGTTCTGTATCTCTTCTTCCGTGGCGCACAGGCCTTTCTCGATGACTTTGAACGGTGTGAGGGCGTTGCCGTAGAAATCTTTTTCCACCGTGCCTTCCATGTTGCTGCTTCTGAAAAAGTTCTTCACCATCCTGTCTTCCAGCGAGTGATAGGTCAGTACGGCAATGCGTCCGCCGGGAGCCAGCAGGTCGCGGGCGGATTGCAACATCTCGCGCAGGGCGCCCAACTCGTCGTTGACCTCGATGCGCAATGCCTGAAACAGCCGTGCAAGATCCTTCTTACTTTCCACTTTCCACTTTCCACTTTCCACATTTATCAACTCCGTCGTTGTCGTGACAGGTGTTTTCTCTCGGGCGGCAATTATGCGTCGGGCTATCTGCCGTGCGTTGTTCATCTCGCCGTAGTCACGGAACAGACGTGTCAGTTCGTCCTCGCTGTAACGGTTCACGATGTCGGCGGCCGTCAGGTGCGACCGGCGGTTCATTCGCATATCCAGCGGGCCGTCAAAGCGGAAACTGAAACCGCGTTCCCCTTCGTCGAAATGGTGGAAACTAACCCCCAAATCTGCCAACAGGCCGTCAATGCGGTGGATGCCGTAATAGTCTAAAAAGGAGTGCAGATACCGGAAATTGCCGTGTATGAACTGCCATCGGCTGTCGTTCAGCAGAGACTTGCGGCCTTCGCCGGCATGCTGTTCGTTTTCGAAAGCCTCAATATCCTGGTCCATGGAGAACAGGCGACCGTCGGGACCCAACCGTTCCATGATGGCGCGGCTGTGTCCTCCGCCGCCGAAAGTGACATCCACATACACGCCGTCAGGCCGTATGTTCAGCCCTTCTACGGTCGGTCCCAACAACGCCGGTATGTGATACACATTCTCCATTCTTAATGCTCCGTTCTTCCTGCTATTCTTTTCCTAATGGCCGCTCCCAACGTTTCGCCGTCCGTACATTTCTCGCGGAAGACGGTGGGGTTCCACATGGCGAAACGGTCCAGCATGCCGACAAACAGCACGGTGTCCGTCACCCCGATGGCCTCAAGGATGCGTTTGGGCAGGAGGATACGCCCCTGACTGTCGGGCTCCATGAACTCCGCGGCGGACATGAACTGCATCAGCAGCAAGGCGTCCGAGGGCGACCATTCGTCCAGTGCATCGCGCAGCGTCTGCACTTTTTGGTTCCAGACGGGCTCGGGGTAGAAAATCAGGCATGCGTTTTCGGGGTCCTGCCGCATGACGATACGTTTCGAGTCGCCGCCCGCAAGTATTTTGCGGTAGGATGCCGGCACAAAGATGCGCCCTTTCTCATCCGGTCTGGCCTCTATTTGACCGATAAATGTATTTTCCATAATTCTGTTCGATTCCGCACGTAATCCAATTTCAAACGCGCTTTGCGACTGCAAAGTTACAAAAAATATTTCATATTCCACCACTTTTCCCCACAATTTTTTTATCAACATCCGTTTGAACTGAATTATAGACAAACCATAGCCATCACTGCATAATGATTATCAATTATTTATACATTTTTTCAACAATGTGTGGGAAAGTGGGGGATCTTCGACGAAAGGACCATCCACACCGTCCTGTATTTGGGAATTATCCGGGAATTATCATTTATTAAGATTCTTCCGCTTGTCCTCTTTCATTTTTGCGCTCATTTGAAGTCGAGGGTTGACCGAGAGTTGACCGACACTTTCGCCTGCTTCCCAAAATATGCAATTATTCATTTTTGGTGAAATTTTAGGTTGACCATGTCTGTAGATGGTCGCGAAGTGATCCCGATGTGGTCAAGACGCACTCTCGTGCCTGACTCGCCCGATTGGGTGGTTGTTTATAATTTTTTGTTGTACATTTCGGACGCCGCCTGCCGATAAAAATCGGCCTTTCCAACGCAAGATACAACAAAAATTTGCGCACTCCAAATTTTTGTTGTATCTTTGCAACCCGAAAAAGGAAACAAATCCTTTTGTCAGTAATTTATTAACCATCCTATCTCACAGAAAAATGAAAAAATCATTCTTGATGATTGTTGCCGTAGCCGCCTTGGCTTGCGCTTTTACCGCTTGTAAAACAAAGAAAACCTGCACTTGCATAGACAAAACCGGTGCAGAACCCGAACAGGTTATCGACATTTCGGATAATCCGGTTTTCACCAACTGCAACCAAGTCATTGAGTTGATTCGCGAATTGGCCAAAGAATCCGGCATCAATCCCGACAACTACGAATGCAAATAAGCAACACGAACGAAAAACATTAAAAAAAAGGCTGCCGACGCAGCCTTTTTTAATGCAATATTTTGTAGATGAGTTCTTTCCAAAGGCCGGCATCCTTGACAGACGGATTGTTCAGACCTTTGAGACGGGCGTCCGTCTCGCGGAAATAGCCGATGACCGAAAAAGTCTTGCCCGCAGAGAAACGGCGTGCCGCAGCGGCATAGTCACGCACAAAGAACGGATTGATTCCCAATGCGGACGCCACGGCACGATCGGACTTGTCCGGCAGATAGTGGTAAATCATCAGGTTGGCGAAAAAATTATACAGAACAGGCAGTTCCTTCACCATCGGATGATCTTTGGACGAAGCAAAATACTGCGTGATGCGGTTCGCCTTGAGCACATTCCCCTCAATCAGTGCCTTTTGCAATTCAAAAGCGTTAAAGTCCTTCGAAATGCCGATATTGCGCTCCACCAGCGCCGTGTCAATACGCTTACAGCCCTCGGGACGGCCATCCAACAGTTTGTCTACCGCACCAACTACCGCCGTAAGGTTGCTGCCCAGATAGTCTGTCAATATTTGGGGAACCTTGGGGTCGATGTCTATCTGCTCGCCGCGTTCCTGCAAACGCTCCCGGATATACCGCGCAATCCAGTCCGGCATCTGATAGTCGCGCAAAGGGTTGCTTTCCAGCAGCACACCGCCGCGTTTTTCAAAGTCCTTGAATACCTTCAGACGCATGTCAGGGGTGCCGTGTTTGTAACAAACGGCCAAGATGTTCGGGGATTGGGGCGACGGTCCCAACGAATCCATATAGAGTTTGAGGGCGTCCCATTTCTTGACAGTCTGCGCCTCGCGCACGATAACGACCAACGGCCCGCCGGTCATGCTGAAGCCGCGCACCAATCCGACTGCCTGGGCAATGTCGGCGTTCTGCAAATCCTTGCCGTACAAGACGGTGCGGTCAAACTCACGGGCAGAAGGGTCCAACACATGCTCCGAAAGATATTCGGCTACAAGGTCGATATAGAATGACTCTTCACCGCAGAGAAGATAAACCGGTGCGAACCGGCGCTGACGCAAATCGGAAAGGATTTCTTCGGCTTTCATGCCGCAAAATTACAATAAAATTTGTAAATGTGCAAATAATTCACTACTTTTGCGGACTAATTGGTTTGAAACCGCAAAATATCCCGTTTATTCATGATTACGACCGAACAACTGAAAGACCTGTGCCAGCGTGCCGACAAACTGAAACAATATCTCGCCATTGACGAAAAGCGGATGCAACTGGAAGAGGAAGAACTGCATACGCAGGCCCCCGGGTTCTGGGATGACGCCAAAGCCGCCGAAGCGCAGATGCGCAAGGTCAAAGGCATCAAGCGATGGATAGAAGGGTACGAAGGGGTGCGCGGTGCCACGGACGAACTGACATTGGCCTTTGATTTCTACAAAGACGAACTGGTAACCGAGGAAGAAGTGGATGCGGCCTATGCACATGCCCTCAAAGAAGTGGAAGACCTTGAAATGAAGAACATGCTGAGCCACGAGGAAGACCAGATGCCGGCCGTGCTGAAGATTGTCAGTGGCGCAGGCGGGACGGAGGCGCAGGACTGGGCGGAACAACTGATGCGCATGTACCAGCGCTATTGCGAAAAACACGACTATAAAGTCACAGTAAGCAACTTCCAGGAAGGCGATTCGGCCGGCATCAAGACCGTAACCTTCAACATTGAAGGCGATATGGCCTACGGCTACCTGAAAAGCGAAAACGGCGTACACCGCCTGGTGCGCGTCAGTCCGTATAACGCCCAAGGCAAGCGCATGACCAGTTTCGCCAGCGTGTTCGTCGTACCGCTGATTGACGACAGCATCGACATCGAAGTCAACCCTGCAGGCCTGTCCTGGGACACCTTCCGAAGCAGCGGTGCGGGCGGACAGAACGTGAACAAAGTTGAATCGGGCGTGCGCCTGCACTACAAGTTCATCAACTGCCTGACCGGACAACCGGACGAAATAGTGATAGAGAATACCGAGACCCGCGACCAGCCCAAAAACCGCGAAAACGCCTTGCGGCATCTGCGCAGCCAACTGTACGAACTGGAACTGGAAAAAAGACGGCAAGCGGCAGCCAAAGTGGAAGCCGGCAAGAAAAAAATAGAATGGGGAAGCCAGATACGCAGTTACGTGTTTGACGACCGCCGCGTGAAAGACCACCGCACCAACTACCAGACCAGCAACGTGGACGCCGTCATGGATGGGGACATAGACGCCTTCATCAAAGCCTATCTGATGGAGTTTCCGGACTAAACAAGCAATCACAACTAAAACATATTCACGCCCTTGATGCAGTTGTGGGCAAAAAGGGCATAAACATTTGTAGGTTTATTTGATTATGATTAAAATCACTTTTCCGGACGGTAGCGTCCGCGAGTACGAAAGCGGCGTAACGCCGTTGCAAGTGGCTGAAAGCATCAGCCAGCGTTTGGCCCAAGATATTCTGGTGGCCAGTATCAAGACATCGGGAGACGAGTTTGTCATTGCCGAATTGAACGAACCCCTGACGGCCGACTGCTCCATCCGCCTGCACAAATGGGACGACGCCGAGGCCAAACACGCCTTCTGGCATACCAGTAGCCACCTGATGGCCGAAGCATTGCAGGAACTGTATCCGGGCATCCAATTCGGCATAGGTCCCGCTATCGAAAACGGATTCTATTACGACGTCTATCCCGCCGAAGGCCAAGTCATCAAAGACAGCGACTTTGCAGCCATCGAGCAAAAGATGACGGAACTCCGTGCCAAAAAGGAAGTTCTTGTCAAAAAAAGCATCAGCAAGGCGGACGCCCTCAAGCAGTTCGGCGACAAGGGACAGCACTACAAGTGCGAACTGATAGCGGACCTTGACGACGGCACGATAACAACCTATACACAAGGCAATTTTACTGACCTGTGCCGCGGTCCTCACCTGCTCAGCACCGAGCCCATCAAGGCCGTCAAAGTGCTTAGTTGCGCCGCCGCCTATTGGCGCGGTGACGAGAAACGGCCGATGATGACCCGCATCTACGGCATCACGTTCCCGAAAAAACAGATGCTGGACGACTACCTTAACCTGTTGGAAGAGGCCAAGAAACGCGACCACCGCAAAATAGGCAAGGAATTGGATTTGTTTATGTTCAGCGACATGGTGGGCAAAGGCCTGCCCATCTGGTTGCCGAAAGGGACGGCACTGCGGCTGCGGCTGGAAGACTTCTTGAAGAAAATACAGAAACGCTACGGCTACCAACAGGTAATGACACCGCACATCGGCAACAAGAACCTGTATGTCACTTCGGGGCACTGGGACCACTACGGCAAGGACAGTTTTCAACCCATTACCACACCCGAAGAAGGCGAGGTCTATCTGCTCAAACCGATGAACTGCCCCCACCACTGCATGATTTTCAAGAATAGCCCGCGGAGTTATAAGGACCTGCCCTTCCGCTGCGCCGAGTTCGGTACCGTTTACCGCTATGAGCAGTCGGGCGAACTGCACGGTTTGACCCGCGTGCGCTCGTTTACCCAGGACGATGCCCATATCTTCTGCCGTCAAGACCAAGTGAAAGCAGAGTTCATCCGCGTGATGGAGATTATCGAAATCATCTTCAAGGCATTGGATTTCCACAACTTTGAAGCACAGATTTCATTACGCGACCCGAATAATCACACGAAATACGTGGGTAGCGATGAAGTGTGGGCCAAGGCGGAACAGGCCATCATAGACGCCTGCAAGGAAAAGAATCTGCCCGCCAAAGTCGAATACGGAGAAGCGGCCTTCTACGGACCCAAACTGGATTTCATGGTCAAGGACGCCATCGGACGCCGCTGGCAGTTGGGAACTATCCAAGTCGATTACAACCTGCCCGAACGTTTCGAGTTGGAGTATGTGGGCGAAGACAATATGAAACACCGTCCCGTCATGATTCACCGTGCGCCGTTCGGCAGTATGGAGCGTTTTGTGGCGGTGCTGATAGAGCACACCGCAGGCAAATTCCCGTTGTGGCTGACACCCGACCAGGCCGTCGTACTGCCCATCTCGGAAAAAAGCAACGAATATGCGTGGAAAGTGAAAGAGATGTTGGAACAGCAGGATGTCCGTGTCATTGTGGATGACCGCAACGAAAAATTGGGGCGCAAGATTCGCGACAACGAACTGAAACGCATCCCATACATGCTGATTGTGGGCGAAAAAGAAGCCGAAGAAGGCAAAGTAAGCGTACGCCAGCAGGGAGCCGAAGAGAAAGGCCAAATGACCGTCCAAGAGTTTGCCAATATGGTCAACACTACCGTCAAACAACAGATGGAGGCATACTAAACAACAAAATAAAGGTAGGTTCTATAAATTAGGTCGAGGTGATTTTGGAGTTAGTGTTAGGTAGATTGTTACGCAGAAGGAAGAAACAATGCTCAACATTGTGACCGACTGATAAGCAACAAGA
>JAZLGG010000010.1:0-37882 GCA_045616185.1 Paludibacteraceae bacterium | reverse complement strand
AATTGAGAATCAAAGCTATGAAGGATGTACCACAATCGGGTACGTTGCGTAGTAAGGATTATCAAAGATACAAAGAACGCGTTAGTCCTGAAGAAATCTATCTCCAACTGAAAGACTCTTTAGCCATATTGCAGCGGACGGTTGAACCCTTGTATGGTCCGGATTACTTAAAACAGTTTGAGAAATAGACGATACTATGTTATAGCTCTTTTTGCAAAAAATCGGCAAACGACACACATTGGATGCCATTGAAGGAACCGGAATAGAGGTTATCCATTGTAACAATATATTTCGGATAGTTATCCTTGATGGCTTGTAGCGGACGGAGTTCACGTTGGATGGTTTCTTGATTGTCCAGTTTATAGCAAACCTGAATATAAACGGTTTTAATATCAGTTACTAAATAGAGTATCATCAAATGATACTGTAAATGATATTGTAAATGACACTGTAAAATGGACTGCACAGGCTATTGCTACTTATACTCAAATACCCCTTGTCTCGGTTAAACGCTATTTGGCAGAATTGGTCAAGATGGGGCTTATTCATCGAGTTGGCTCTGACAAGACCGGTCATTGGGAAGTGGTGAATAAAGAGAAATAGAGAAACACTTGCAGATATGGGAAAGAAATTATAATCTTGCAAGCGGAAAGGAAAAATGAAGAGAGATACGAAAATAAAGACATATTATGCAAAATACATTAATTGACAATTCAGAACAATTGCAGATTACAGTATAGGAGAGTGTTATCTTGTCTATACCAAAGACTTGCGTCGGGATGAAAACGCATGGCTTGTCCCTGTTTATATGACCGGCTTGCTGTAACCCCTCCACCTTCCGCCCTCACTCTCTCGAAAAGTCGAGAATTCGATTCCTCGCCCGCAACCTTCCTCTTTCCACTTTCCACTAACCTCCCCCTAAAGGGGGGTAGCCTACCCCCAACCCCTCCCTAAAGGGAAGGGAGTGAGTGGAAGTTTAGAGTTTAGAGTTTAGAGTGATTTTTCGATTTATCGAGGGTTCGAGAGAGTGAGAGAGTGAGAGAGTGAGGGTGGCTGACGACACCCGACCAACCCTCGGTCAAGTGTCGACCAAGTGTCGGCCAACCCTCGACCGACACACGAGTTTTTGCATTCGACCGTAAGGTACGATAAAAATTTGCGTATGTCAAATTTTTGTTGTACATTTCGAGGACACCGACCTCGCTGCGCGAGCCCACCTCGAACAGTAAACTTCGTCTTTATTAAAATGCGCAGAGATTGTGTTTTGGCGGAAAAACGGCTCTGCCGTCATAAACACTCCGCCCTGCGGTCTTTTCGTGAACAAGTTCCCGACACACCGCCGGTCGTATTGTTTACCCGATAAATCGGACTTTTTTCCGCCAAAACACAAATAAATTTGCGCACTCCAAAGATTTGTTGTACATTTGCAGGAAAAATTGAACACAATCATTGGGAGCCATGTGAATTTTTGGCAAACCAATCATCAGACTATGCAAAAAATACGAAATATTGCTATCATCGCGCATGTGGACCACGGTAAAACAACCCTGGTTGACAAAATGCTGTACACCGCCAAAGTGGTCAAAGAATCACACGGCGAAACCAACGAACCCAAAGAACTGATACTTGACAACAACGAGTTGGAACGCGAACGGGGCATTACCATCCTCGCCAAAAACGTGGCCATCGAATACAAGGGCTATAAAATAAACATCATCGACACTCCGGGCCACGCCGATTTCGGCGGCGAAGTGGAGCGCGTGCTGAACATGGCGGACGGCGTGCTACTATTGGTGGACGCCTTTGAAGGCCCTATGCCCCAAACGCGCTTTGTGCTGCAAAAAGCGTTGGAAATGAACCTCAAACCCATCGTGGTCATCAACAAAGTGGATAAGCAGAACTGCCGTCCCGACGAGGTGCAGGAGGCCGTTTTTGACCTGATGGTCAACCTTGACGCCACAGACGACCAGTTGGACTTCCAAACGATATACGGTAGCGCGAAAAACGGATGGATGTCCACCGATTGGCACCAGCCCACCACCGATCTGACGGCACTGATGGATGCCATCATCGAATATATCCCCGAACCGCACGTGATAGAAGGTACACCGCAGATGCTCATCACCTCGCTGGACTACAACCCCTACGTGGGGCGTATCGCCGTAGGGCGCGTACATCGCGGCACACTGCATGACGGACAGATTGTGACATTGGCGAAAAAAGACGGCACAAAGACACGCACGAAGATAAAGGAACTGCACACCTTCACGGGCATGGGACACGCCAAGACCGATGCGGTGAGCAGCGGCGACATCTGCGCGCTGATAGGCATAGACGGCTTTGAGATAGGTGACACCGTATGCGATGCCGAACAGCCCGAACCGCTGCAGCCAATCGCCATCGACGAGCCGACCATGTCCATGGTGTTCACCATCAACGACAGTCCGTTCTTCGGTAAAGACGGCAAATATGTGACTAGCCGCCACATCCACGACCGCCTCATGAAGGAACTGGAGAAGAACCTCGCCCTGCGTGTGGAGACCAGCGGCAACGACAGCAGTTGGCACGTCTTCGGCCGAGGCGTACTGCACCTAAGCGTGCTGATAGAGACGATGCGGCGCGAAGGCTACGAACTGCAAGTGGGCCAGCCGCAAGTCATCATCAAAGAGATAGACGGAGTGAAATGCGAGCCGGTGGAGCAACTGACGGTGAACACACCGGAGGATTGCAGCGGCAAAATCATCGAGTTCGTGACTGTACACAAAGGCGAGATGACCAAGATGGAACTGGTGAACGACCGCGTGCAACTGGAATTCATCATCCCCAGCCGAGGCATCATGGGCATGCGTACCTACGTCATGAACATCAGCGCGGGCGAGGCCATCATGGCGCACCGCTTCCTGGAATACCAGCCCTACAAGGGCGATATGCCGACCCGTATCAACGGCTCGCTGATAGCGATGGAGGCAGGCACCGCATCCGCGTATGCACTGGATAAACTGCAAGACCGTGGACGGTTCTTCATTAACCCGGGCGAGGAAGTCTATGCGGGACAGGTGGTCGGCGAGAATGCCAAAGAGGGCGACATCGTCATCAACGTGGTCAAAGCCAAGAACCTGACGAACATGCGAAGCAAATCCGCCGACGACAAGGCTGTGCTGCCCCCCGCCGTGAAGTTCTCGCTGGAAGAGGCACTGGAATATATCAAAGTGGACGAATACGTGGAGGTGACACCCTCCAGTATGCGCCTGCGCAAAATCATATTGGACGAACTGGAGCGGAAACGCGCCAACCGATAAAAACGAAACGATGAAACGGAAAATCGCTATTGTAGCCGGCGGCGACAGTTCGGAACACGACGTATCGCTGCGCAGTGCGGCAGGGATACTGTCTTTTCTGGACAAAGAGCGTTATGACGCCGAGGTGGTGGAACTGCAGGGGGCGGACCAAGCGACCCTGTGCCGCCTGAAAGACTACGACTTTGCCTACATCACCATTCACGGCACCCCGGGCGAGAACGGGCTGCTGCAAGGGTATTTGGACATGATGCATATCCCGTACAGTTGTTGCGGCGTGCTGGCTGCGGCCCTGACGTTCAACAAGTATGCGTGCAACCATTACCTGCAAGGATTCGGCATACCCATCGCCAAGAGCATCCTGCTGCGCAAAGGCGACACCCGCCCGTCCGACCGCGCGATAGCGGACGAACTGGGACTGCCGTGCTTCATCAAGAGCAACGTGGGCGGCTCCAGTTTCGGCTGCACCAAGGTGAAGACCGTGGAGCAAGTGGCTCCTGCCATCGAATGTGCCTTCCGCGAAGGGGACGAGGTGATATGCGAGGCGTTTATGCAGGGTACGGAGATAACCTGTGGCGTGTATAAGACCCGCGACAAGGCGGTGGCGTTCCCCATCACCGAGGTGGTGACACATAACGAGTTCTTTGACTACGACGCCAAATACAACGGCCAAGTGGAGGAGATAACTCCCGCCCGCATCCCCGACGAGGTGCGCGACCGCGTGCAGGCGCTGACGCTGAAGATATACGACCTGATAGGGTGTAACGGCATTATCCGCACGGACTACATACTGACCGAAGGTTGGGAAATTAACCTGCTGGAAATCAATACGACTCCGGGCATGACCGCCACCAGTTTCATTCCGCAGCAGGTACGCGCTGCGGGACTGGATATCCGGGATGTGCTGACCGACATTATAGAAAACAAATTCCGATAAGATGGACATTGAACAGGCCTTGCGGCAGATAACGTTCCCTGCGGAGCCGAAAGGGCTCTACGAACCGATAACCTACGCCTTGGGGTCAGGCGGTAAGCGTCTGCGTCCGATGCTGGCGATGGAGGCCTCGCGCCTGTTAGGAGGGTGCGACGAAGAGGTGCTGCCCGCCGCATTGGCCCTTGAAGTGTTCCATAACTTCACGCTGCTGCATGACGACGTGATGGACCATGCCGCCCTGCGCCGAGGCCGTCCGACGGTCCATGCACGGTGGGACACGAACACCGCTATCCTGTCCGGCGACGAGATGCTGATACAGTCCTACACGCTGCTGGCCCAACTTCCCGAAAAACGTGTGGCGGGCGCGTTGCGGATGTTCAACAGAATGGCCACTCTCGTATGCGAAGGACAGCAGACGGATGCCGACTTTGAGCAACGGGATACGACCCTGGACGAATACATGGCAATGATTGACCGCAAGACGGCCGCGCTGATAGCCTATGCACTGAAGATTGGGGCGTATGTGGCCGGCGCGGACGAGGCGGCGCAGGACGCCCTGTTTGACTACGGGACGAACCTCGGCATAGCGTTTCAGATACAGGACGACTGGCTGGACGTGTACGGCGACGAAAAGGCCTTCGGCAAAGCGATAGGAGGGGATATAACGGAAGGCAAAAAGACCTATATGTACCTGACCGCCCTGCTGCGCGCAGGCGAAGACGACCGGCGGACGCTGCTGCGGACCGACTGGCCCGACCATGCAGCCAAGATAGCAGCCGTCACCGGCCTGTACACCCGATTGGGCGTAAAAGAGGCCGGCCTTGAAGCCATCGGCCGCTATACACAGGCAGCCCTGCAGGCTCTGGAGCGACTGCCGCAGAACGAACATACCGAACGGCTGGCCGACCTGGCCCGCCGAATGAACCAACGCAAATACTGACCAATATGCCCTACAGAAGACTCCCCGCCACCGACCAGGCACGGCTGAGTGCCATCCGCACCGCCGTGCAACGCGCCAGCGAAGCCGATTTTACGGAACAGGTTTTGTCGTACCACGCACAGACCGAGGCGCAAAAATTCCTGATGCAATTCGAAAACGTCGTATCGCAGTATCACACGAATTTCAACAGTCGCGTTTCCGCCAACAAGAAATACAGGCACATGGTGCAGAACGCGCGGATGTATATCTCCCACTTCATTCAGGTACTGAACCTGGCCGTCATCCGCGGCGAGATAAAAAAAGAGCAGAAAGCGTTGTACAAGTTGGACCCCGACAACCACATCGTGCCCGACCTGAGCAGCGAGGAAGACCTGCTGGTATGGGGAAAGAACATTATTGAAGGCGAACTGGAACGCACCCAATTAGGCGGTTTCCCTATCTATAATCCGGCCATCAACAAGGTAAAAGTATATTATGACATCTTCAAGGAACACCAAGTGAACCAGCAGATGCACCGCAAATCTACCGACCGTGTGTACGAGGATTTGGAGGAGTTGCGCAAACAAGCCGATACCCTCATATTGGACCTGTGGAACCAGATAGAGGAACATTATAAGGATGAATTCCCCTACGCACGCCTATGCCATTGCAAGAATTACGGAGTGATATACTACTACCGCACTGGCGAACAACTATTGACACCGGAAACAGACAAGAAACTGCAAAAATTGAAAGAAATCCAACCTACTTTCCAATGGTCTCAGCCGGAGTGACCACACGGTCCATCTTGATGTCCCAAGGCTGATAGGAAATCTCCTTGTGCAGTTGGAACGCATAGCAGACGCCGATTTTTTTTGAATGCTTGTAGTTCTTTAAGAAACGGTCATAATAACCTCCTCCCCGACCGATACGGTGGCACTCGCGGTCAAATGCCACGCCGGGGACAATAATCAAATCAATCGGACCCGTATATGCCGTCGTGTGCGGCTCGGGAATACCGAAGCGGCCTTTAACAAGCGGAGCACCCTTTTCATAGACGCGCACTTCCATCTTTTTTTTGCCGGTAGTCGCGGGCAGGAGAAAAGTCTTTTCGTCGGCATACTTGTGCACCAGCGAACGCAAATCAACCTCGTTGTGAATAGGGTAATAGACCATGACGGTTTTGGCATTCTTGAACGTGTGCATGTGCTCAATTTGGGCGACGATTTTATGGGATTGCTCCAACACATCGTCATGCGTCATGATACGGCGCTTTTGTGCATTGATGTTGCGTAACGCAAGTTGCTTGTTACGAATGCGAACCCACGGAAGTTTTTTAAGGATATCCTTAATTTGACTGATAAAAAGCATACTGAAAAACAGAAAAGTTGCAACAATAATATTATAAATAGATTGCAAAGTTACAAATTTATTTGAACATATCAAAAAAAATATGATAATTTTTAAGATTTATGCCATTATGAAGAAATTCTTGCCGATTATACCGTTTGTCCTTCTGCTGATATTTGTCGGCTGTTCCGGCAGTTCAACTACCGTAACTCTCAGTAACGTAGCGCGTGTGACGGCTTTCGGATTCTATGCCAACGACAGTTTTCCGGGGCTGGCGAAAGCCAGGTTCACCGTGGAGGAACTGACGGACACCGGCCTGATTGCCGTGGTTGACTCTATCCAGTACGGCACACCGCTGGATTCGGTCCGTCCCAGAGTAGTGTTCTATACGACTCCGGCGGCCGCCATCTTGCATTTTGGCAAGGAGGATGAACAGAAATATCTGTCAGGCAACGGCATGGACACCGTCGATTTTACCAAATCGCCCGCCCTGCTGGAGGTGTATTCACAGGACAAATCGACCATTAAATGGTACCGCATCAAGGTCTATGCCCACACCGTGGACCCCGATTTATTCCATTGGAACCGGCTGACACCGGCTATCTGCCCCACCGTTCCCGCGGAACAGAAAGCCATTAAGTTGGGCAGTACCTTCTGTTTCTATACCAACAACGGTTTTACGAACAAACTGTATATGTCGCAGGATGCCGTACAATGGACGGAAAAACAGGTGAGCGGTGCGCTACCGGCGGACTGTCATGTGAGCGGCATTGTTTCGGACGGGCAGAAACTGTACTATTGCGACAGCAGTGCCGTCTATGTGTCCGCAGACGGCATTGTCTGGCGACAATTGCGTGACTGTTCGGCGGACCGCTACGTGCCGGTGACGTTTGTCATGCACTTTAACGGGCTCCTGTGGGGCATCGTGCGGGGTGCGGACCGTGTCCATCAGTTGGCAACCCTCAATCCGGACGGCGAGTTTGTTGTGCAGGATGTGTTTGACGAGGGGCATGTGCCTTCCACTTTCCCCGTCAGCGACTTTGCCGTCGTGCAGTTTACCAGCGCCAGTTCCCATCCGCATATCCTGATAGCCGGAGGGTACAACTATGATGGCGAGATGCTGAATAGCCGTTGGAGTGTAGAGTATAACCAAGTCCGTGAGGAATACCGCATGGTCAATTATGCCACGGAACAATCCGGCACGGCTCCGTTTGCGGGGTTGGCGATGGCGTGGTACGACAACCGCCTCTATGCGTTTGGCGGCCTGACGGAAAACGGTTTCTATCCGGACGACATACGCGTATCCGACGATGAGGGCCTGCATTGGGTTGCAGCCGATACGGCGCACAATGTGCTGCCGAACACTTTCCAAAAACGGCAACGGGTAACCGCCTTGACGGACGGGGACTATATCTACCTGTTCGGCGGACAGTCCGCCACACAGACCTACACGGACGTGTATCGCGGTAAAATCAATTCCATCAACTGGTAAGCCATGGACAGAAAGAAAATGATAGCCCCCTCGGTGTTGTCAGCCGATTTTGCGCATCTGGCGCAGGCCGTCGAGATGATAAACGGCAGCGAAGCCGATTGGCTCCACGTTGATGTGATGGATGGTGTTTTCGTACCGAACATCTCTTTCGGTTTTCCCGTCATGGGGGCACTCCGAAAATACAGTACCAAGCCGCTGGACGTGCATCTGATGATTGTCCATCCCGAAAAATACGTTCGCCGTTTCTGCGAAGCAGGCGCATGGAGCGTAGGTTTCCATCTGGAGGCTGTGGACGACCCGATGCCGGCATTGGACATTATCAAGAAGAAAAACGTGTGCACCTGCCTAACCATCAATCCCGATATTGACGTACACCGTCTGGATCCCTATCTTGACCAAACGGATATGGTGCTGCTGATGTCCGTGTTTGCCGGTTTCGGCGGGCAGGCGTTTATCCCCGAAACGCTGGACAAGATACGCTATGTCCGTAAGCAGATAGATGCGCGCGGATTGCCTACGTTGATTGAAGTGGACGGGGGAATCAATCCCGAGAACGCCGCTTCCGTCTTTGAGGCCGGCGCGGATGTGCTGGTGGCCGGCAGTGCTGTCTTCCATGCCGAGGACCCTGTGGCAACGGTACGCCTGATGAAGTCTTAGTTCATTGGTACCTATGAAGAAGTGGTTACGCACACATCCTATGTTGGCATTGCTTCTTCCGGAGGTGGCACTGATATTAGGCTGGTCCTGTTGGACAAAATCCGATATGTTGCGGTCTTCCGAAGTGCCGTCCTATTCCGACACATTGGCTACTTATCAATTTGTTTTGACCGATTATCCGTCGGCTCGCGCCAAAACTTTCCGGTGCGAGGCGGAGGGTGTGTATTTGTATCTGCAACCCGATTCCGCCCGTGCTTTGCCTTCGATGGGCGATACGGTGCAGGTGCGCACACGGTTGCAAACCCCCGGTTGGTTGGGTGATTTTGACTATGGGACCTATCTGCGCCGGCAGGGTATCGTGGCGACGGGGATGGTATGGCGTGACCAATGGCAAACGGTCGGCAAAGGCCGTCCGTCCGGTTCGAAGAAGTGGCGGCACCAACTGGTAGAGCGGTATCGCGCTTTAGGCTTTGAGGGAGCGGAGTTGGGGACATTGGCCGCATTGACTGTGGGCGAAAAGGAGCACTTGGACAATGACGTGAAACGCAGTTTCCGCCATTCGGGCGCGGCACATGTGTTGGCTGTCAGCGGTTTACACACCGGCATTCTGTATCTTATCCTGCTGCAACTGCTGACCGGCTTCGGCCGGTGGAAACCGCTTTATGAAGACCGTCTGCACCGGTGCATCAACAGTTTGGTTATCATCGCTTTGATGTGGCTTTATGCTTGCCTGACGGGACTGACACCGTCCGTCGTCCGGAGTGTCGTCATGCTGACGCTGGTGGAGATAGCACGCATGTGGTACCGTCAGCCGATGTCCATGAATACGCTGGCGGCTGCTGCGTTCATGATTTTGGCGGTCCGTCCCAACGACCTTTTTTCCGTCAGTTTCCAACTCAGTTTTGCCGCCGTAGCGGCCATCTTGCTTTTTGTGCCGTTGTTGCGGGATATAGTGCCATTGAACCGGATACGTAACCGTTATGTCCATGGTTGCGTGCGGTTTGTGTGGGATTTGGCAGTGGTTTCGTTAGCCGCCCAATTGGGAACATTACCTATATCGTTGTATTATTTCGGCCAGACGGCTAACTATTTCCTGCTGACCAACCTGATGGTCATTCCGCTGACGTATGTCATTGTGTGGATGGCGGCAGCCGTACTGACGGTAGGATGGATTCCGTGTATTGGCGCGCTATTGGCTTATCCGTTACGTTGGGCGGTAGTGGGGTTGAACGCTGCCGTGGGGTGGGTGGGACATCTGCCCGGAGCCGTTACAACGATACACGCTACTGTGCCGATGGTACTGGCGTTGTACGTCGCAATGGCTACTGCGGTATTGGTATTAAAGAAAAACCTGTGGTGGTTAGTGGCGGTAGCCGGCGCGCTGGCCGTCTTTTGTTGTCTCTATTTGCAAACAGTAACTGTATGAAACAATATTCGTTGTCGGAACTATGCGCCCTGATAGAGGATGCCGTATCCGAGCAATTGCCGGATACCTATTGGGTAAGGGCGGAGATTGCCTCGCTGTCCTCCAAAGGAGGCCACGGCTATTTTGAACTGATAGAAAAAGGCAGTCAGGGACTATTGTCCGCCAAGATAAAAGCCACCTGCTGGAGCCATGTTTTTTCGATGTTGCGGCTCTATTTCCGTCAAGAGGCGGGTGCGGACCTGCAGGCGGGTATGCAGGTGTTGGTGGAAACAGAAGTTACCTTCCACCCTGTGTACGGACTAAGCCTGAACATCATCAATATCGACCCGGGCTACACGGTCGGAGACCTGGCACGCCAACGCCAACAAACGATAGCGCGGTTGCAGGAAGAGGGTATCTTCGATATGCAGCGGCAGTTGGTGTTGCCCACCCTGCCTCGGCGGTTGGCGGTCATCTCGTCTGATTCGGCGGCAGGTTATGAGGATTTTACCCATCAGTTGGCCGCTTCGGGTTATGCCGTCCAAACCGTCCTTTTTTCTGCCGTCATGCAGGGTGAGCGGGCCGAGGCGTCTGTGTTGGAGGCCCTGGATGCCATTTTTGCGCGGGAAGAAGATTTTGACGCGGTAGTCATCATTCGCGGCGGAGGAGCCACGACGGACTTGCAGTGTTTTGATAATTACAATCTCTGCGCCCATTGCGCCCAGTTCCCTTTACCCATCCTGTCCGGCATAGGCCATACGCGGGATGTCAGTGTCTTGGATATGGTGGTGCATAGCGCATTGAAAACCCCGACGGCAGTGGCGGCGTTTCTGGTGGACCGTTTCGCCGTGCAACGGGACCGGCTGAATGATTGGCGTCAACGGCTACGGCAGACGGCCGACCGGCAGATTCTGATACGCCGCCATGCGCTGGAAATGCTGTCCAAACGGTTGCAGATGTGTTCGCCCGAACATATCTACCGTATGGGGTACAGTCTGCTTACTGTGGACGGGAAAATTGTTCACAGCGTGCGGGAGGTCAAGGCCGGACAACGGTTGGTGACCCATTTGGGTGACGGACAAATTGAATCGGTAGCGCAATGAAAAAAGACTCTAACCCATTTTTGACCCGTCAACAGGTCATCGGACTGGCGGCGTTGGCGCTGATGGTGGCGGCCGTCTCCGTGTTGGTTAATACGGTTTCCCGACGTGTCGCATGCCATGAGGCTGTCATCGTGGCGGACAGCCTGCCGAAACTTGCACCGCAAGAACCAACCCTGTGTCCCTGTCCTTTTGACCCGAATACGGCAGACAGCATGACGCTGATTCATAACGGTTTGATGCCTTGGCAGGTTCGCAATATGTTTGCCTACCGCGCCAAGGGCGGACGTTATCGTGTGCCGGAGGATTTCAGCCGGTTGTACGGTCTGACGGACAGTGCGTTTGCCGCCATGCGGCCGTATATCCGCATTGACACGATGCCTTTCTATCATGAACGCCAATTGCGTCGTCATCTGCGCGACAGCCTGCATCGGGTCGATTCGTTGCGGCATGACAGCCTGTTCCGGCGCGATACGCTGTATCGGACTGTACAGCGCAAAACGGATACTATCTTGGATTTGAATGCTGCCGATACGGTTTCGTTGCAGTTGATTCGGGGTATCGGTCGTTATACGGCGGTGCGGATAGTGCGTTACCGCAACCGGTTGGGTGGCTATGTGTCGCCTAGTCAGTTATTGGACGAAGCATTAGGAGAACCGTTGTTCACTAACAGTCGTTATCCTGCGGATTCGGTACTGCCGCATCTATATGCTTCGCCGGACTCCGTGCAACCGATTCCGGTCAATCATGCGTCCGTGGAACGGCTGATGCGGCATCCCTACTTGTCTTTTACACAAGCGCAGGCCATCTATGCTTTGCGGCGGAAATGTATCCGATTGACATCCTTGGATGAGTTGCAGGGACTGGACTGTCTGACGGTGGAGGATATCCGTCGGCTCGCACCGTATCTGTCGTTTGAATAAGGGGTTATTCTTCCGTTACTTCGCCTTTTAGCGTGGCGGCGGAGGCTTCAGTGACGCGCACGCGGATGAATTCGCCGATATGTCTGCCCGCCCGCGGGAAGATGACCGTCTTGTATTGCGAAGTGCGGCCGAACATGTCATCGCGGCTGCGTTTGGAATAGCCTTCCACCAACACTTCCACCGTCTTGCCCACTTCGCGCAGGTTGCTTTCCAACGACAGGGTGTTCTGCAAGGCGATGATTTCATTCAGCCGCCGCACTTTTTCCTCTTCGCTCACGTTGTCAGGCAGATGTTTTTGCGCGTAGGTTCCGGGCCGTTCGCTGTATTTGAACATAAAAGCGGTGTCAAAGCCTACCTCGCGCATTAGCGACAGGGTTTGGGCGTGATCCTCCAAGGTCTCATCGTGGAATCCGCAGAACACGTCGGTGCCGATGGCGGCGTCGGGCAGGATGCGGCGGATAGCCGCAATGCGTTCCAGATACCATTCGCGCGTATATTTGCGGTTCATGGAGGCCAAAATCTTATTGGAGCCGCTCTGTACCGGCAGATGGATAAACCGGCAGAGATTCGGGTGCCGCGCTATCGCCTCCAGCGTCTTGTCGGACATGTCCTTCGGGTGGGATGTGGTGAAACGGATACGCATGTCGGGTACGGCTTCCGCCACTCTCTCCAGCAACTGCGGAAAATTGACCTCTTCGTAGCGGTATGAATTGACATTTTGTCCGAGCAATGTAACCTCCTTATAGCCTTTGGCTTGCAGATCCTTCACTTCGACCAGTATGCTGGCCGTATCGCGGCTGCGTTCGCGTCCGCGAGTGTAGGGGACGACGCAGTAGGAGCAGAAATTGTTGCATCCGCGCATGATGCTGACGAAACCCGAGATGCTTTTGCCGATACGGGCAGGCAGGATGTCGCGGTAGGTTTCCGTCAGGCTGAGGGTAATGTTGACGGCTTTTTCGCCGGCCATACACTGCCCCAGCAGGTTGGGAATGTCAAGGTAGGCGTCCGGACCGGCCACGAAATCCACACGGCGGTCTTGCAGCAGTTCCTCCCCCATGCGTTCGGCCATGCAGCCGATGACGCCGATATAGGGCAACCGCGTTCCGTAATCCGCATCGTGTCGGTCGTTTTTCTTGCGCAGGGCGTTCAGTTCATCCAACCGGTGCTGCACTTTCTGTTCTGCGTTGTCGCGGATAGAACAGGTATTCAGCAACACGATATCCGCCTGTCGGAGGTCATCGGTCATCTCGCTGCCGGCGGTTTGCATGATGGCGGCCACCACTTCGCTGTCCGCCACGTTCATTTGGCAACCGTAGGTCTCTATGTAAAATTTTTTATTCATGGCTTGTGTTGATAATGTCTTGCAGTACGAGGGAGGCCAAGGTCATGCCGAAGGTGCCGACTACCGGCATCAGCGAGCTGATGCCTTCTCCGTCACCGGCCACCGGCTGTTCATCGGAATAGACGCACAGAAACGGTTTGTCAGGCATTTGGCCTGCTTTGCGCAGGCGTGTCCGTAGCGCACGGGCCAAAGGACAACCTTCCACCTGTTTGAACGGCTTGATTTTAACCCGGGTGGGGTCCAGTTTGCGCCCTGCTCCCATTGAGGAGAAAAAGACGGCGTCCGTTTGGAGGGCTTGCACCGTCAGATGGGCCTTGCATTCGGTGCTGTCGATGGCGTCAAGAATATAGTCGTAGTCCGCAAGGCGGAACGTATCGGCGTTTTCCGGCGTATAACGGCAGTTCAGGGCAATGATGTCGGCGTCGGGGCAGATATCCAGCAGCCGCCGGCGCATGGCTTCGGCTTTGGGTTGCCCCACGGTGAGAGCGATGGCCGCCGCTTGGCGGTTGATGTTGCCGGTACTGACCGTGTCAAAATCCACAACGGTCAGGTGTTGCAACCCCGTCCTTACCAGCGTTTCCGCGCACCATCCGCCTACGCCACCCGCGCCGAACAGGATGACTCGGCAGGTCTGCAACCGTTTGAAAGCGGCTTCGCCCAATAACTGTATGCTTCGTTCAAAAGGGTTCATCGTGTTTTTTCTAATCGGGCGCAGAGGGCTTCTGCGGCGCGGATGCCGTCCAAGGCCGAACTGGTGATGCCGCCTGCATAACCCGCTCCTTCGCCGCAGGGATAGAGATGAGGGTGACTGACCGACTGCATCGTTTGCGGGTCGCGGACGATGCGCACCGGACTACTGCTGCGGGACTCAACTCCGACAATCACCGCGTCATTCGTCAAGAACCCCGGATATTTATGGTCAAAGTCGCGGAATCCTTGTTGCAAATAAGGACCTATTTCTTCGGGTAGCCATTGGTCCAGACGGGACGGGACAATACCCGGCAGATAGGAGCAGGCGGGCAGGTCCTTGGATGCGCGTCCTTCCACAAAGTCGCGCAGCCGCTGGGCAGGGGCTTGATTGGGTGCTTTGCCGTGCGTTTGGGCCAGATTTTCCAATTGTTCCTGAAAAGACAAGCCTATCAGCGGGTCGTCCATAGGGATACCCGACTGCCGCGAATAAGATAGCAGGTCGTCGGGTCGTATCTCCACTACAATACCGGAGTTGGCGTAGGGCGAATTGCGTCGGCTGGCACTCATACCGTTGACGACACAACCGGTAGCATCGCTACCGGCGGGAACGATGCAGCCGCCGGGACACATGCAGAAACTGTACACGCCGCGCCCGTTCACTTGGGTTACCAGTGAATAGGCGGCATTACCTACTTGTCCGATCAGTTCCGCTCCGCCGTCCGCTGCCAGGGCAACGGACTTGTACATCAGCCGGTTAATCAGTGCCTGCGGATGCTCGGCACGTACGCCCATCGCGAACCCTTTGGCTTCTGTCCGCACGTCTTCGCGTTGCAGCATACGATAGGTGTCGTGCGCCGAATGGCCGATGGCAAGTATCACGGGTGTGTCGCCGAAAGCAAGGCTGTCCACGCGGTGACCGAAATGTATTTCGCCGCCGCAGTTGATGATGCATTGCCGGATGTTCTTGATGATAGCGGGCAGTTTGTCGCTGCCTATATGGGCGTGGCTTTCGTAGAGAACGCTGTCCGCGGCGCCGAAGTAATGGAACCATTCCATTACGCGCTGCATGTTACCGCGTTTCTTGCTGCGGGAGAACAGTTTGCCGTCGGAGAAAGTGCCGGCACCCCCTTCGCCGAAACAATAGTTCGACTCGGTGTCCAGTCCTTTGTTGCGGTTGAGTAGCGCAATGTCTTTTTTCCGTTCGCTTATTTCTTTGCCTCGCTCGTAGATGACAGGCTTGATGCCGTGTTGCAATAGCGTCAGGGCTGCGAACAGTCCGGCGGGACCGGCCCCGACAATCACCGCTTGGCGGCTGTTATCCGTCACTTTTCGGAATACGGGCGGTTCGTATAGCGGCATGGGCGCATTGAGGAGGATGGGTTCACCCCGGTCATCCGTCAATACGGTCAGCAGTACTTTCAGTTCGCGCTGACGGGCATCCACAGAACGCCGTTGGATGCGGTACATTGCTTCCATCCGTTGTGCCTCTGCCGGAGACAATATCATTTGTCGGCTGTTCATACTGCAAATGTACAACAAAAATTTGGCGTGCGCAAATTTTTGTTGTACATTTGCGGAGAAAAAGGGCGATTTTATCGGCAAGCAGAGGTCCAAAAGTCACAATAGGAATCCTATTCCTACGTATGGACGATACTTGTTTGTCCGCCTATGGTTACAAAAAAATCACCCCCTGTACGCGAAGTCAGGAGGTGATTTTTGTTCGGACTTACAGTTTCGGACCGGCGGCAACGAGAGCCTTGCCTGCTTCGTTCGTCTCATACTTGGCAAAGTTCTTGATGAAACGGCCGGCGAGGTCTTTGGCTTTGGTCTCCCATTCGGCGGCATCTTTGTAGGTGTCGCGCGGGTCCAGAATGGCGGGGTCAACGCCCGGCAGAGCGGTGGGAACCTCAAAGTCGAAGAACGGAATTTTCTTGGTCGGGGCACTCAGAATGCTGCCGTCCAGAATGGCGTCAATGATACCGCGGGTGTCACGGATGGAGATACGTTTGCCCGTGCCGTTCCAACCGGTGTTCACCAAGTAAGCCTTGGCGCCGCTCTTTTCCATTTTCTTAACCAACTCCTCGGCATATTTGGTAGGATGCAGTTCGAGGAAAGCCTGACCGAAGCATGCACTGAAAGTGGGTGTCGGTTCGGTGATGCCGCGCTCGGTACCGGCCAACTTGGCGGTAAAGCCACTCAGGAAATAGTATTTTGTCTGCTCGGGAGTCAGAATGCTGACGGGAGGCAGTACACCGAAGGCGTCGGCACTCAAAAAAATGACGTTCTTGGCGTCCGGACCGGCTGAAACGGGGCGTACGATTTTTTCGATGTGGTTAATCGGGTAACTTACGCGCGTATTTTCGGTAACGGACTTGTCGTCAAAGTCAATCTTGCCGTCCTTATCTACCGTTACATTCTCCAACAGGGCATTGCGGCGGATAGCGTTGTAGATATCGGGTTCGCTCTCTTTGTCCAGTTTCATTACCTTGGCGTAGCAGCCGCCCTCAAGGTTGAACACGCCTTTGTCGTCCCATCCGTGCTCATCGTCACCAATCAGCAGGCGTTTCGGGTCGGTACTCAAGGTAGTCTTGCCCGTTCCGCTCAAACCGAAGAAGATGGCGGTATTTTCGCCGTTCATGTCCGTATTGGCGGAGCAGTGCATCGAGGCAATGCCTTTCAGCGGCAGGTAGTAGTTTTGCATAGAGAACATACCTTTCTTCATCTCGCCGCCATACCAGGTGTTGATGATGACCTGTTCACGGCTGGTGGTGTTGAAGGCCACGCAGGTCTCCGAGTTCAGACCCAATTCCTTGTAGTTGTCCACTTTGGCTTTGGAGGCGTTGTAGATAACGAAATTAGGCTCAAAGTTCTCCAGTTCCTCTTCGGTGGGTTGGATGAACATGTTCTTGATAAAATGTGCCTGCCAAGCCACTTCCATGATGAAGCGGACGGCGAGATGCGTCTCCTTGTTGGCACCGCAGAAAGCGTCCACCACATACAAATCCTTGTTGGACAGTTCCTTGATGGCGATGTCCTTGACGCTACCCCATACTTTTTCGTTCATGGGGTGGTTGTCGTTTTTGTAGCCTTCGGTTGTCCACCAGACATTGTTATGGCTTTGTGCGTCATCCACAATGTATTTGTCCTTGGGCGAACGGCCGGTAAAGATACCGGTCATCACGTTGACTGCGCCCAGTTCGGTTACCTGCCCTTTTTCGTAACCCGTCAACGACGGATTCGTTTCCGCTTCAAACAACTCTTCGTAGGAAGGGTTGTAGGCAATCACTTTGCTGCCAGTGATGCCGTACTTGGTTAAATCGATGTTCTTCATATACGTTAAATAATTTGTTAATAGTTTTGCCTGTTCAAAAAGATTCTTTGTTGCCTTCTTAAGGCGATACAAAGTTAGTGCTTTTTTCTAAAATGTGCAAATTTTGTATTAAAATTGTAAAGTCAAAGTGACAATTTGTCAAAAAATATGTTAAAAAACATGTTTTTGTGTCAATTTATTTGCACATGTGGAAAAAAAGCAGTACTTTTGCACCGTGTTTTTCATGGTATTAGATTTAAGGTTAAGTAAAGATTGGGTTGTCGTGATGACAATCCTTCTTTTTTTTTGTATATGTGATTTGTTTTTTGTACCTTTGCGGCATTATTGATGGTGGGTTATGGACTCTGAACGTTACGATAGACAAGATTTACAGAATGCTGTGCGTGTTATGCGCGATGGCGGCGTTGTCTTGTATCCTACCGACACCGTGTGGGGTATCGGTTGTGATGCCACGTGCGAAGAGGCTGTCCGTCGTATCTTTGCGCTCAAACAGCGCGAGGATAGCAAATCCATGCTGATGTTGTTGGATGGTGCGGGCAAGTTACAGGGGTATGTCGATGTTCCGGACGCCGCATGGCAGTTGTTGGAGGTGAGTGAGGGTTGTAATCCGCTGACCATCATCTATCCTAACGCCCGTAATATTGCGCCTTCGCTTATCGCTGAGGACGGCAGCGTGGGCATACGGATTACGGAAGAGCCTTTCTCCAAGGCGCTTTGTCAGGCTTTGCACCATCCGGTCGTTTCCACCTCCGCCAATATCAGCGGACAGCCGGCTGCCAAGACTTTCCGGCAGATTGTGCCGGAAATAGTCAACGGGGTGGATTATATCTGCCTTTTCCGCCGTAATGACCGTACCGAGCATAAACCATCATCCATCATCAAGATAGGTTCCGGCAACGAGATTCAAATCATCCGCAAATGACCCGCCGAAGAAAACAGCAGTGCAAGTACCTTGTTGCGGATTTCCTGTCCGCCGTCTTGGTATGGCTGTGTTTCCTGCTTTTCCGTTGGCTGGTCTATGAAGGGCGCGTCTTCGGGACTGACACCGTCCTTGTGCCGATGTTCGGTTTTTATAAACCGTTGTTGATTTATCCTCTCGGTTGTCTGGCGGTTTACTATTTTTCCGGCTATTATGTGAGACCTTTCCGTAAGCGGCTCGGGCAGGAGTTCCTGACTACACTGGTCAGCGCGCTGATCATCGCTTTGGCTGCTTTCTTCTGCGTTATTATCAACGATAAAGTGGTTGATTATCACCATTATGTCGTTTCGTTGGCGACCCTGTTTGTCTTGCAGTTTGTGTTGAGTTACCTGCCGCGGCTGTGCCTCTCGTTGGTTTCGCGCAAAGATACCCCCAAGAACGAGGTGATTATCGGCCGCTCTGACGCCCTGTCCGAGAGTGAACTCTACCGGCGTATCGGTAAAGTCTATCCTACCGGCAAGGACATTCTGGTGGAGCCGAGAATGTACGACATCCTTACCGGTGCTGCACGCATCGGCGAACTGGAGGATACACCCTATATCCGGATTACCGACAGCCACATGTCCGATGCGGGGATTGCCGTCAAACGCGCCGCAGATATCGGTATTGCCGTCTTGACGATGATTGTCTTGTCGCCTGTCTATCTGCTCATTGCCTTGTGTATTCGTCGCGATTCCTCCGGACCGGTCATTTATCGACAGGAGCGGATAGGCTTGCATGGAGTCCCGTTCCATATTTTGAAGTTCCGTACCATGTATGTCGGGGCCGAAACCGATACACCGCGGCTCAGTACCGATGACGATTCGCGTGTCACTCCCGTTGGGCATTTCCTGCGCAAATACCGGCTGGATGAACTGCCTCAGATGTGGAATATACTCCGCGGAGAAATGTCCGTGGTCGGTCCGCGTCCTGAACGTGCGTATTTCATTCGGCAGATAGAGGAGCGTGCGCCCTATTACTGCCTGCTTTATAAAATCCGTCCGGGACTGACCAGTTGGGGACCTGTCCGCGTCGGCTACACCGATACGCTGGACAAGATGGTGGAACGGCTGAAATATGATTTGGCGTATATGGAGAATATGTCTTTGTGGCTGGATGTCAAGATATTGTTCTATACGATGGGGGTCATCTTGGACGGTAAAGGCAAATAAATGATAAATATCAAAACGGCAATGACTTACGATGAAGCGATTCGGAAAATAGAGCAGATTGTGACAGAGTTGGAGCAGTCTGCGGCTATCAGCGTTACCGATTATAAGGCCAAGGCTTCGGAGGCGAAGCGTCTGTTGGATTTTTGTGAATCCCAACTGACTGATATGCAGCACGCTCTATTGTCCGACACCCATTCTGCCTAATGCAGGCCTAATGAACGCGAAACAAAAATAAACGCGAAGCAGAAAAATGTTTGCACATTCAAACTTTTTTTGATACCTTTGCAATTCAATAACATATGTAATCTTTATCTTATCGTATTATGTTCATTATCGGTATTGCGGGCGGCACCGGCTCGGGCAAAACAACGGTGGTTAGAAAACTCGTTGAACGCCTGCCTAAAGGCGATGTGACCGTTATTCCCCTTGATTCGTACTACAAAGACAGCAGTCATGTTCCGGCGGAGGAACGCCAAAAAATCAATTTCGACCATCCGGATGCCTTTGAATGGCCTCTGCTGGCGGAACATATACGGCAACTGAAAGAAGGCCGGCCCGTGGAACAGCCGATATATGACTACATCACCTCTACGCGGCAAAAACAGACCGTCCATGTCGAACCCAAAGAAATCATCATCATTGAAGGTATCCTTTGCCTGCACGACCCCGATTTGAGAAAACAAATGGATCTCAAGGTGTTTGTTGATGCGGACGGCGATGACCGGCTCATTCGTGTCATCAAACGCGATATCGTAGAGCGCGGCCGTACCGTGGAAGCCGTGATTGAACGCTACCAGCAGGTACTCAAACCGATGCACGAACAGTTCATACACCCCTGCAAGAGTTATGCAGATGTCATCATCCCGCAGGGCGGACACAATAACGCAGCCATCAACGTTATGGCCAAATTCATCAAGCAGCAACTCAAAGGGGAGTGAATCATGCTGCTGCAACTCTTTGGAACATATCTCAAAATAGGCACTTTCACGCTTGGCGGCGGGTACGCCATGTTGCCGCTCATCCAGCGCGAGGTGGTGGATAGACACCGTTGGTTGGATGAGAAAGAGTTTCTGAACATGATAGCCCTTGCCCAAGCCGCGCCCGGATTGATAGCCGTCAATTCGGCCATCTTTATCGGATGGCGTATCGGCCGTGAGCATGCCCTCCATTACCACGCAGGGCATGTGCGGTTGTACACTGCCGCTGCGGTGGCGGCCACTATATTGGGGGCGGTGCTACCGTCCATTGTGATTATCCTGTTGATAGCCGTCTATCTCCACGACCTGCGGCGTCTGGCATCGGTGGAGGCTACTTTGAAAGGCATACGCCCCGCTGTAGTGGCACTTATCGCCGCCACGGTTGTCCGTTTAGCGAAAAAGATATAAGCCATGATCTATTTGTTGCTTTTTCTGTCGTTCATGAAAATAGGCGTCCTCGGTTTCGGGGGCGGCATGGCGGTCATCTCGCTCATTCAGAACGAGGTAGCACACTACGGCTGGATGACAGAGACGGAGTTCGTGGATATTGTGGCGGTATCACAAGTAACGCCCGGCCCCATCGGTATCAACTGCGCTACATACGTCGGCTATACCGTAGGCGGTATTTGGGGAAGCCTGATTGCTTCGGCTGCCATCGTGCTGCCGAGCCTCGTCATCATGTTGACCATCTGCGGACTGTACGAGAAACTCAGCAGCCGTTGGAATACGACGCGCACTTTTCAAACCGTCATGCGCATCATCCGTGTGCTGGTGCTGTTTCTTATCGCCTCGGCCGCCTACCGGCTGATGACTCCCGCCACTTTCATTGACGGACGCAGTTGGGCAGTGTTCGGGGTGGTGTTTGCGCTGACGGTACTGCCCATGTGGGTCAAAAACAGGGCAACCGATTGGCTCAGTCACCCTATTCTGCTTATTTTGGCCGCCGGTTTGGCCGGTTACCTCATTTATTAGGCCGCTTTTACTGTAATTCGTTGATGTCGCTCGGCATGCGCCAATCGCCACGGGGCGACAGGCTAACTGACAGTACTTTGGGACCATCAGGCAGGCAGGAACGTTTGAACTGCTGTGTGTAGAAACGGTGAATGAACACCGACAGCCAATGGCCGATTTGCTCTTCGCTGTACTGCTCGTCGAACGCCAACGATGCCATGTAGGCGATTTTCTCGCGGGTGAAGCCGAAACGGAGAAAATAATATAGGTAGAAATCGTGCAGTTCGTAGGGACCGACTTTGTCTTCGGTAATTTGTGTTATCCGCCCGTCGGCATCCGGCGGCAGTAATTCCGGCGAAACAGGCGTATTGACAATGTCCGTCAATATGTCGCGCGTGTCGGGGCCGAACAGGTTCTCGGCCGCATAGCGGACCATGTGGCGCACCAGCGTCTTGGGAATGCCGCTATTGATGCCGTACATAGACATGTGGTCGCCGCAGTAGGTTGCCCAACCCAATGCCAGTTCACTCAGGTCGCCGGTACCGATGACCAGTCCGTTGTATTTGTTGGCCAGGTCCATCAACACTAAGGTGCGCACCCGAGCCTGTGCGTTTTCGTAGGTAACATCCAGGCTATTCATGGGGTGGTCGATGTCTGTCAGATGTTGCGTCACCATGTCGCGGATAGGTATCTCATGTATAGACACTCCCAACTGCTCCATCAGCGCGATAGCATTGTCGTGCGTGCGGTCGGTGGTGCCGAAGCCCGGCATCGTTACACCCAGAATACGGTTGCGGGTGTAACCGAGCAGGTCGGCCGTCTGCACCGCCACCAACAGGGCCAGTGTGGAGTCCAGTCCGCCGCTGATGCCGAGTACCAACGTGTCCGCGTGCGTATGTTCCCAGCGGCGTGCCAGACCGCTCGTCTGAATGGCAAAGACATCCGAACAATAGGTGTCTTCGTCGTCCCGTTGCGGCAGGAAAGGTGTCTGTGAAAAATGGCGGTGTGCAGGTTCAGCGTAGCCGTTCTCTGATTCAATAGGCGCCACATTGATCTTGCGATAGTGACCGTGCTGGTCCTTGGTGAAATTGGTGTTGCGCTGGCGGTCTGTCCGTAGCCGTTCCACATCTATCTCACTGATGACCATCGAACTCTCACGCAGGAAACGCTCTCCCATCTCAAGCAAATCGCCGTTCTCAGCGATGTAGGTGCTACCGGAAAAAACCACATCGGTGGTGCTTTCGCCCACGCCTGACGAAGTATAGACGTAACCGCAATGTACGCGGGCGGACTGCTGCGTAATCATTTGGCGGCGGAAGGCGTGCTTACCCGTCACACAATTGGAGGAGGACAGGTTGAAAATGATTTCCGCCCCCTGTATGGCCAACTGAGTGGACGGCGGCAGAGGCGACCATAGGTCTTCGCACACCTCAATGCCGAAGCAGTAGGTGCTGGTGACAAAGAGCAGGTCAGGACCGAACGGCACGTCTCCGTTCCATAACTCGATGGTCGGAATACGGGGAATAAGGTGGCTGCCCGAATGCTCTAAGGTAGCACGGCCGCTGGTGAACCAGCGTTTCTCGTAGAACTCGCCCGTGTTGGGCAGGTTGATTTTGGGGACGACACCCATTACTTCGCCGTCTGACAGGACAAAAGCGCAGTTGTACAGATTATTGTCCACTTTGAGAGGTGCACCCACCAGTACGATGACAGATTTGCCGCGAGTGTATTCGCATATCTCCTCCACAGCGTGCAAAGCGTTCTGCTGCAAACGCTGCGTAAAGAAAAGGTCGGCGCAGGTATAACCGGTAACGGTCAGTTCGGGGAAACAGATAACCTCTACACCCTCCTCAATCGCCTCGGCAATTTGGCGTTTGATTTCGCGTACATTTTGGCTACAGTTGGCGACTTGCAGCGTCGGAACGGCAGCTGCCACGCGTACAAAACCGAAATTGTTTTTCATATTTTTACACTTTTTTGAAGAAATATTTGCGTATGTCAAAAAAAAGCAGTACTTTTGCGCTCACTTTGTAGGGTGCTATCGTCTAGTGGCCTAGGACAACGGCCTCTCACGCCGTAAACCCCGGTTCGACTCCGGGTAGCACTACTGAAAAACCCGTTTGCGTCAGCAAGCGGGCTTTTTTTGCAGTCCGCGCAGGTCCAGCCGGTAAAACACCGCCGCGTAAACAAGCAGCAAGGCGGTACCGGTGGCCGTCTTGGTCCACATACTCATCTCCCATAGATGCTGCATGCCGTAAAAAACACCCAATAATGCAATGATAATCAGTGTATAAAGTCCTATTCGTTTTAAGTCGTATGGGATGGCCAGATAATGCCGGCCTACTCCGTAACTGAGTAATGTCAGCACAAAGAAGCAGACGGTGGAGGAAGCCGCACTGGCCATATAACCGATACGAGGTACAAAGACGGCTTGCAAAACGAAGGTAATCACTACACCGATAATGCTGAACCACGCTCCCCACTGCGTCCTATCGGTCAGTTTGTACCAAAAACTGAGATTGAAGTAGATGCCTTGGAAAATATAGGTCCACAACACGACGGGCACAATAACCAGCCCCTCCCAATAACTTGGAGCGATGATGAACTTGAGGAAATCCAGATAGACCACCATTCCCAATAATATAAGGTAGGAGAAAAGAATATAATATTTCATCGCATCTGCGTAGGCACCGACCGATTCGCGATCTTTGTGTTTGGCAAAAACAAACGGCTCGTAGGCATAGCGGAACGCCTGCGTGAACATCATCATCACCATCGCGACCTTAAAGCAGGCGCCGTAGATGCCCAATTGGGTCTGTGCATCCGCACCGCGGTAGAAGAACGGAAAGAGAATGCGGTCCAGCGTCTGGTTCATAATGCCGCATACGCCCAAGACCAACAGCGGCAGCGAATAATGTAACATCTGTTTGAGCAGAGGCCAAGAGAACCAAGGCGTCTGTCCGGTGCATTCGGGACGGGCAGTAGGCAACAGACATAGTGTCTGAATGGCAGTGGCGAAGATATTTGCCACAAAAACATACCCTACGCCGTAGTTCGGGTCATACCACGATGAGACAAGTCGCCAATCCTGAATCTTGGGACAAATGACCAGGAAAAAGATATTCAGCACGATGTTCAGGAACACAAACAACAGTTTGAGTACAGCAAAACGGATGGGGCGTCTCTTGTACCTGAGGTATGCGAACGGAATGCAGGCGAAAGCGTCCATGGCGACCACGATGCTCAGCAACGAAATGAACTCGCAGTGTTCGGGATAGCCCAGGACGCCGGCCAGAGGACGGCTGAATAAGCAACAACCCAACGCGAACAGCAGTGAGGTTGTGAACACCGATGTCATGGCAGTAGTATAGACGGTGTCGGGGTTTGCGTCCTCCTTGTTGGCGAAACGGAAAAACCCCGTTTCCATGCCGTAGGTGAGAACTACCAGCAACAGAGCGGTCCAAGCGTAGAGGTTGGTCACGATACCGTAATCCGCCTGTTGTGCCAGTACATAAGTATAGAGCGGCACCAGCAGCCAGTTGAGGAACTTGCCGATGATGGACGAAAGACCATAGATGACGGTTTCCTTCGCCAACACTTTCATTTGGATTGCGTTATTGGCCATTTCCTTCTACGATAATGACAATTTCGCCCTTAGGCGGTTGCTCTTTATAATGCGCCGCCAGTTCGGCCAGCGTACCGCGGAGCGTCTGCTCGTGTACCTTGCTTATCTCGCGGCTCACGGCAGCCCGCCGGTCGGCACCCAAAACGTCCGCCAACTGTTCCAGCGTCTTCTGCAGCCGAAAGGGTGATTCGTAGATAATCATGGTGTGCGACAATCCGGCTAAAGCTTGCAAGCGCGTCTGTCGTCCTTTCTTCTGCGGAAGAAACCCCTCGAAATAAAAGCGGTCGTCGGGTAGTCCGCTATCCACAAGTGCGGGAACGAAAGCCGTGGCCCCCGGGAGGCACTGCACCTCCACTCCGTGTTCCACACAGGCACGCACCAGCATGAATCCGGGGTCGCTGATGCCCGGCGTACCGGCATCGGATATCAACGCCACGTTCAAGCCGGCTGCCATGCGTTCCGCCATAGCATCGGAGGTCTCGTGTTCGTTGAACTTGTGATGGCTCTTGAGCGGTGTGCGGATATCGTAATGCTTGAGCAGGACGGACGAGGTACGGGTGTCCTCTGCCAAAATGAGGTCAGCCTCTTTCAGTACGCGCAAGGCCCGCAGGGTGATATCCTCCAGATTGCCTACCGGTGTCGGAACGACGTACAGCATAGTTTAGCGGGTGGCTTCGTTGATTTTCTTTAGCAAAGCGAACATAATCACGGCGGAAACGAGACAGAGTACCATCAGAATCGTCCAGTTCAGCCACAGAGGGATGCGGTTCCATAACATGGACGGAATGCGGCTAAGGTAGTTGCCTACGGCGCCGGAAGCAAACCAACATCCCATCATTAATCCTTTATACTGTGGGGGAGCAACCTTGCTGACGAAACTCAATCCCATCGGACTAAGTAACAGCTCGGCAAAGGTAAGTACAAGATATGTGCCCATCAGATAATGCGGAATGACGGGGGTTGCGCAAGTGCGGCCGTTCAGTGTGGATGGGTCGGGCAGTCCGACCGAACAACCGACCAAGATAAGGTAACCGACCGCCGCCACCACCATGCCGACGGCAATCTTCATTGGAGCGGAGGGTTCTTTACCCTTGCGGTTCAATGCACCGAAGATAGCCAGAGAAACCGGTGTCAGCGCGATGACGAAGAAGGGGTTGAATTGTTGGAACTCCTGCGGCAGAATGTCGCGCGAGCCCTCGGTATGACAACCGATAACCACCAACGCAGCTAACAGGGCCAATGTGATGCCTCCGCAAATCATTTTACTGCGTTTGGTCTCGCTCTGGAAGAAACCGAACCCCGTGAACATGCCTACCGCCACCATGGCCAGCACACCGATATTGAAACTCATGCGAACCCAACCGCTGACTGAGGTCTGCGTGTAGTCGCGGGCGAAATAAGTGAGCGAAGTGCCGTTCTGATGGAACGCCATCCAAAAGAAAATAATCACCGCAAAAATCAGCCCCAGTGCCACCAAACGGTCGCGTGTCTGTTTGGGCGTCAGCGGCTGTGCCTGACTGGCCGCCGCCGTACCATGACAATCGGCGTGATGGAACCACCCGCGGAAAGCGAAATAGATAATCGCCGACAGCACCAACGAGCCAACCGCCACGGCAAAACCGATGTTGAACGAGGCCGTCAGCGCGTCAATATAGTCCCTGCAATAGGCTTCCAGACTATCCTGATACCGCATGGCGTCAGCAAACTGTTGCAAAAGACCGGCGTTTTCCGCGGAGATATTCCCGTTCAGGAACTGATGTGCCAGAGAAGGGATATTGGCGTTGTAGAAGAAGCCGTGCGCCGCCATGTAACTGTTGGTTACCTTGGTCGCCACCGCCGGCGCAAACATGGCGCCAATGTTGTTGAATACATAATAGAGCGAAAAAGCGGATTCACGTTGCGGGGCGTAGCGCGGGTCGTTGTACAGGTTGCCGAAGATATTTACCAGATTCCCCTTGAAGAACCCTACGCCGGTGGAAATCAATAACAGGGCGCAAATCATCAGCGGCAGTCCAATGGTGTCCGCTCCGGCAGGGAGAGACATGCACAAATAACCGACTATCATCATTGCTTGGCCGGTCACAACGCACTTGCCGAAACCGATTTTATCCGCTAACCAACCGCCGATAACAGGCATGAAATAGACGGCTGCCAAAAAGACGGAATAATACAATCCGGCGGTGTTCTCGTCAAAACCGAATTTTGCCTGCATGTATAGGACAAGCGTCGCCAACATAATGTAGTAACCGAAGCGTTCGCCTGTATTGCTTAATGCCAAGGGATATAACCCTTTATGTTGATTTTTGAACATGATTAAAAACGTCTGTGTAATACATTGACAAATTGATCGTAGGCCGGCGAATCATGTTCCCAACCGAAGCGTTGAATATACTGTTCCGCCTCTTCAAACGAATGCAGTCCGTTGATAGAGTCCAGTGTTTTCTGCATTAGTTCGCCATTTCCGGCAAACAGTTCGCGTTGGAACAGGAAACGGTCTCCCAGCGAGATGGCATGCCGTATGTCTTCTACGGCCGGCCCGAACAGACTGGTTTGGACAGGACGCGCAGGTTCGGGTGCAACCACCGGTTCTGGCTCGGGTTCAGGTTCTGCTACGGGTTCCTCAACAGGAGTCTCTTCAACAGGTTCCGGTTCTTCCGGCACCTCGGGTTCTGCCGGTATTTCCGGTTCAGGCTCGAACTCTGCCACAGGCTTGGGTTCAACTACCGGTTCGGGTTCGTCCTCTACCGGCATAGGCACCAACTCGACCTCTACTTCGGGTTCAGCGTTTTCCATTTCTTCAATACGCTGTTGTTGTGCCTCCAAGCGTTCTTCCAATGTAGCGATACGCTCGTCTTGGGCGGCGATGCGGGCTTCCAGTGCTTCAAAAGCCTCGGCTATTTTCAATAATTCGTCTTTCATATCTGTATATTACTTGGTTGCGTCTTCCAGTTTTTTCATCATGGAGAACATGAAGATAGCAGCAACAAGGCAAACGCCGACAAAGACGCTCCAAACTACTGTCAAAGGCAGGTGTCCCCACAGACTGCCGCCCACGCTGACCAAGAAATTACCGACAGCCGTTGCTACAAACCACAAGCCCATCATCATACCTTTGTACTGCGGAGGTGCCACTTTACTGACAAACGATATACCCATCGGGCTGAGCAGCAACTCACCGAAAGTCAAAATGAGGTACGTAGCAATCAGTACATTGGCGTTAACAAAAGTAGCATTGCCCGTAACGCGGGCCAACTCCTGTGCATCGGGCGTGAGCAGTCCAATGGACGACAACGTCATAACGATATATGCCAGGCCTGCCACTAACATACCGTAAGCAATCTTGCGAGGTGCGGACGGTTCTTTGCCTTTAGCCGCCAATGCACCGAAAATAGCGATGCTAACCGGCGTAAGGGCAACGACATAGAATGGGTTAAACTGTTGGAAAATTGGTGCCGCAAGTGTAATACCTTCGGGAGCAATATGCAGGTATTTATAAATCAGTACACCCAACGGAGCCACAACAGCAACCGCCGAGATAAGTTTACCGCGCGAGGCTTTGGATTGAAACAAACCGAACAGACCGTAAACGATAATGACTATCATGACAAGGTTGATGATATCAAACGCCATCGTTTGTATACCGGTGCAAACGGGGTTGACGAACTCGTTGGCAAAATAGGTCAAAGTCAAACCGTTTTGGTGGAACGCCATCCAGAAGAAAATAACAACCGCAAACACAAGGCACAAGGCAACAACACGTTTTTTGGTTTGTTCGGGAGTCAACACATCCACTTGCTGTCCCGAAGCCGCTTGCTGTTTAGCCGTATGTTCCACATGGCGGAACCAAGGACGGCACGCGTAATAAATGGCGATACTGAGTACCAACGAAGCGCATGCCACCATAAAAGCAAAGTGGTAACTGTCGTTCACCGAATAGCCCAAACTATCCTGCGCCCATGCCATAATCTTAACAGCAGTGGTGGGAGCGAACATGGCACCTATGTTGATAGCCATGTAGAAAAGAGAAAAAGCAGAGTCGCGGCGGTCAGCATACTTGGGATCGTCATACAGGTTGCCTACCATGACTTGCAGATTGCCTTTGAACAATCCTGTACCGAAACTAATCAAGATAAGAGCGGCAAACATGGCAATCATTGGCATTACAACACTGCCGTTATCAATACCTCCAAGAGGTACTGCCAGCAACAGGTAGCCCAAAAACATGATAATGATACCGATTGTTACACATTTGCCATAACCGATTTTGTCCGCCAAAATACCTCCTACCAAGGGCAGGAAATAAACGAAGGCCAAGAAACCGGAGTAAATATAACCGGCAGTGTAGGGCGCAAGACCGAAATTAGCGCGCAAGAAAAGCGCAAAAACGGCTAACATGGTGTAGTAGCCAAACCGTTCGCCTGTGTTGGCGAGGGCGAGGGCATAAAGCCCTTTGGGTTGATTGTCAAACATAATGGTATTATTAATTGGTAATTTTTGTAAGTGTTTATCCTTCTATTATATCGCACCAACCGTAGCAGTCTTCCGCTCGGCCGTACTGTATGTCCTGCAACTCGTTGTACAAGGCAGTCATCACCGGCCCGGGCCGGTTGCCGAAAGCATAGGTTATGCCTTTGTCGGGGTCGATGACCTTGTCAATGGGTGATACGACGCAGGCTGTTCCGCAGGCAGCGGCCTCCTGCATGTCTTTCAGTTCGTCCAACCGGATATGCCGCCGCGTCACTTTCATGCCCTTTTTGCGTGCCAGCGTCATCAAACTGTCATTGGTGATGCTGGGCAGGATGGCACTGCTGCGCGGTGTGAGATATTCGTTGCCTTTGATGCCGATGAAATTGGCGGCACTGCACTCGTCGATGTACCGGTGGGTCTTGGCATCCAGAAACATACAGTCCATGCCCTGTTGGTGCGCCGGTTCCGTTCCGCGGAACGAGGAGGCGTAGTTGCCGCCCACTTTGAACTGCCCCGTGCCGAACAGTGCCGCGCGGTCCACGTGACGGTTCACAATGAAGGTGGTGCAGTGGAATATGCCCGGATAATAGGGGCCGATAGGCGAGGGCAATACCACAAACTCGAAGTCAGTGCCCGGTCCTACGCCGAGACGCGGCGTGGTGCCTATCAGCAACGGACGGAAATAGAGCGTGGCTCCCGTTCCGTAAGGCGGTAGCCATGACAGGTTCTTTTCCAATGCAAGGTGTATGGCCCGCAAAAAAATATCCGTCGGTACAGGTGCCATGTAGAGCCCTTCGGCACTGCGCTGCATCCGTTGGGCGTTCGCTTCCGGACGGAAGATGCGCACCTTGCCGTCCACTCCGCGAAAGGCTTTCAGCCCCTCGAACACTTCTTGACCGTATTGCAGGCAGGTGGCGTTGAGATGCAGTCGGATGTACTTGTCACGCGTAGTGCAGGGCTCTTCCCACTGTCCTGTCAGCGTTCCGTCGCTTTGGCGCTGGCCGTAGAAAGCGGAACGGACAATATAGTCTGTTTCGGTATAGTGAAAACCCAATGTACTCCAATCAATATCCATTCGTTTTTTAGGCTTAAACGTTCATTTGTTTTACGATTTGCGGTCCGTATTCAAACAGTAGGTCGGCGATGCCGGTCTCGCGTTGCCACGGATGCCGGTCGGTCCATGTTTGTCCGCTCCACGCCGTTGTCCGCGGCAGTTTAGACATTTGTGCCGGTATAGGGGCTCTGTTGTCCATCAAACACAAGACGGTTTGACTCAATGCTTCGTTCAAATCCAACAGATAGGTGTATTCCGTTTCGTATATCACGCGAAAGTAATCCTCGTAGTACCTGAAATACGGCGTATGCCTATACGCGCTGGTCAGGGCTGTCCAATGTTGGTGCTGCCAATGTTGCTGGTAACTGATGCGTATGTCGCGGGTCAGTTGTTTGTGTTCCGCCTTGCATACCGGCACGGTCAGTGTCAACACCGAGCCGTCGGGGTTGTGCAGCAGACATCGGTTTCGGAAGGTCTGTTTCTCGAAACTCTCCCACTGCTCTATCTCCGTGTAGCCGCATTGGGCGTGCAACGTTTGGAAATAACTTACGGGACCCCAATATGCCGTCGGCAATACCATTTTTCAATTTTACATAAAGTTATGTTTTCCTATGCGGTTCCAGCGTATATGTCCTTTGAACCACGGACGGTCCTTTTCGATGCTCAGCCAAATGAAGACCGGGCAACCCACAATATGGTCTTCCGGCACGAAACCCCAGTAGCGGCTGTCGGCGCTATTGTGGCGGTTGTCGCCCATCATCCAATAGTAATCCATTTGGAACTCGTACTCCTCGCCTATGCGGATGGGACGGTGTTCGTACGCCCACGCTATACGTGCATAGATAGGAAAGTTGGCCTCCGTAATCATAATGCGGTCACCTTTACGGGGAATATAAACCGGACCGTAGTTGTCGCGTGTCCAATCGGTATGCCCCAGCGGATAGACATCGCCGCCGTTCCTTTCGGGTTCTACCGTAAAAGCGAGGATGTGCGGGTTTTTGGCCAGTTCGTTTTTCATTTTCTCCGTTAGAGGGAACAGGTATAATCCGGGTTCAATGAGGTGCCTGTCGTCTTTGTTCACGCCTATTTTGTCCAGATAGGTGTCGCTCAGCAGGTGCCCGTCGGTCTGCACCAGCCAGTTCCGCTGAACGCCTTCGTGCAACGGCTCTTGCTCCCATGTAGTGGCATCGGTGCGTGTCCAGACGATATCGTCCATTACGCGCAGGCTGTCTCCGGGCAGACCCACACACCGCTTGACGTAGTTTTCGCGCCGGTCCACCGGCCGCACCGCTATTTCGCCGAAGATGTCCTTGCAGCCGTGTACACGGTCAGAACCGTAGTAGTGGCAAAGGGTGTAGTAGTCGGGGTTCTGCTGTTTGAGGCAGACAGTGTCGCCCGCAGGGAAATTAAAGACCACAATGTCCCCCCGTTCGGGCTGTCCCCAGCCGCGCAGCCGTTTGTAGGGCCATTGGGGTTTGTCGATGTAACTCTTGCCGCCTCCGAACACAGCAGGCCACGTGTGCTGCATCAGGGGCATGCTCAAGGGCGTGTTCGGCACTCGGGCGCCGTACCGCATCTTGCTCACAAACAGAAAATCACCTACGCGCAGGCTCTTTTCTAACGACGAACTGGGAATTTGGTAATTCTGGAACAAGTAGAGGTTGATGAAATAGACGGCCACCAGCGCAAACACGATGGCGTCCACCCACGAGCAGACAGTGTATAGTAGCGGTTTGGCATTCGGATTTGCTTTTTCGCCTTTGCCGGCTGGTTTATATTTACGCCACCAATTCCAAGGGATATATTTGGTGGTAAAAGCGTCTTGGATGACGGGCAGCAGCACCAGCCATCCGAGGCTGGCGGCATCGTCCCATGCCAGCCACAGTACGAATGCCGTATATAGACATCCCCACACACCCGCGGCTATCCACCCTTTCCGCGGCACTTGTCTTACTCTTTCCCGAAATGTTTTCATAAATCAATCCGTTATTGTCTCGTCGGAATACGCAGTATTCTTGTTTTTATGCATATCCTTGGATAATGTTCCGCCAAAGACTATTGTTAATCCCACTTGTAGGGTGGTTGTATAGTTGTTGATGGGAACAGTCACACCGTTTATCTTGCCGTATGTACCGACAAAGTTATCTACTCCGACATACAAGTTGAATGCCGGAGCATTCAGGCATAGAGCGGCTCCGCTGACCAGTCCGTAAGTGCTGTAACCGATGTTTGCCGTCATACTGAATACCCAGTGTGGAGTGAGGGTCAACCCGGCCCGTATATCATAATGGGGGATAAACGGGTCGTATTGATAAGTGCCCGCCGCCCCTACCACCAGACCTTTGTAGAACGGCATCTTGTAGCGTGCTCCACCGTGAACGGCAAAGGACATCATTCTGAAACCGTCTTTGTAGGGTAGCGGTTGGTCCTGTTTAAACTTAACGACGTCTGTCAGTAGGTCTAACACTTCGTTAAATTCTTCTTCGATAGTGTTGCCGATGTTGGCATTTACGGCAATATTGTCCAATCCTTTGTATGTTGTTTCCATATTGGAGGTGGCACGGCTGTTGTAGTTCCAAAATATTCCTCCCAAATCAAGCATGGACACGTTTACTTCCAATCCCTCGACGGGTGTTATCGAAACGCCTAAATCAATGGCGGCACCGAAACCGCTCGGCTTAAAGTTGGAGGTAAATTCGGGTGATAGAGAGAAATAGCCTTGGTCATCTATCGGGAACGACAACATGTTGGCAGAGGATGCAATATAGGCATTCGTCTTAACGTGCAGTTGGTCGTTACTGACGGTAATAGTCGCCTCTCTCATTTCCAAATCCGCATTGGCTATACCGACCAGTGCTTTGACTCGGCCTCCGACACGGAACATATCATTTATCTTGCGCGAATAGCCGTAGGCTGCTTCCACATACGCCGAGGCTCCCACGTGCGTTTTGGCCAAATCGTAAGTTTCGCCGTTTGTACCGGCTTTCAGGAATGCAAACAAATCGCGGGGTAAAGAGGAGGAAACGTGTGTCCGTAGATTGATTTCAAAGTTGTGGTACTGCGTACTGTCTTTCCAAATACCGAAAGCCAAGATACCTTCGCTCACATCTGCCCTTAAATTATTGAACGGTTTAAAACCGCCTATAAATTGTTCTGCCGGAATACCCTTGTTAAATCCGGTCACGTAACCGCCATTCAGCGGAAAAATCAGGTTGCTGACACCGTAGTTGCCGGCCTCACCGATATTGAGACTGTGTACCGCCAAGCCGGCAAATGTTCTGTCGTTCCCAATAGCAGGGTTAATGCGGTATTTGTACATATAACCATCCAAAAAATAGCCTGTTTGAAAATTTTGTGCATGCAGAACCTGTCCTATTGCTACAATGAACAATAATACAATATATCTTTCTTTTTTCATGATAGTATCCTCCTTTATTTTAGCATATCATCGGTTATTGTTATTCCTTCGGGCAAAACGATTCGCATATCTTTTATCTGAAGCATATCGTCTGCTTTGACTGTACCGGCAACAGCTCCCACTTTGATTTTCAGTACTCCTTTGCTCACGTGGCTTGCAATGGTTTTGTCTTTAAGGTTGAGATAGAAATTAAAGTTGCTTTCCGTATGTCCGGGTATCATCAATGGCTTGCATTCCTTTTGCTGCTCGATAACCATACTGTCTTTGTCTTGCAATTCCATATTGAGCAACACTTGTAGAGGAGTAGGATTGCTCATGGTTCCTTCCAGCCCGATGCCTCCGGCACCAAGATATTTGTTCACTCCTTCCAAATCAATGGACACATTGGTCTCAATATTAAACTTTTCTCCCAATTCCAGTGGTACATTGAGAGCGTATTGAATATCCATGATGTAGTTTGCCGATGGCTCAATGACGCTCTCCTGCTGCTCGTTTGTGTTGGCATCTATCTTGAAGACCAATTGGTCCGGCACGCGCTCCAACAGCGATTTCAGGTTGGCTTGATAGCATGTGGCATTGCCTGCAACCTCCATCTTCCGTTCCGAAAGGATAATTTGTTGCGTAACAGTATCGTTTGCAGATGCGGAATAGGGTAATTGCACATTCGTTACACGGACGGCCTTATCTTCGACCGGCACTCCGTGAGTGAACGGGATAATAGTTATGTCGCCCAAGACGGGTATTCCCATATTAGTCCGAATGTCCATGACAAAATTCGGGTTGGCAACATCCAGCAGGGTGCTTTCCTGTGTCAAGATGTCCGGCAGAGTACCTAATTGGAAGGTGTCATTTTCGGCAATCGAGTAACTGACTTGTCCGATGGCTTTTCGAATGATGATTTTACCTTCTTTGTCTTTATTGCCGACACTGAGTTGTGTCGTTGCTTTGATTTGTCCCGTCAGTTTGCTTGCGTCTATTTTTGTATCGTTGACTGATATGCGGGCATCCATTCGGATGGTGTCCTTGATGCCGCCTTGACTGAGGTCTATATCGTTGATCGTGGTAAAGCGTATGGGGCGGACACTGAAATGCCCGTTGGCGTCGATGTTACCCGAAATGTGTATTATTCCCGAATCACCGCTTAATTCAGAGTGGATATACGGCGGTAATACGGCTTTGAGATTGATGGCGTAAGACTGCCCTTGTGATATAGGCGGCAGTCCCGTAACATCCATATCCATATTCAGAAAGACATCGTCCAGATCAATTACCGAAACATGTTTGATCTCTTTCGGAAAATCGTCCCCTTCACCGAGTTTGATTTCCACTTTTTGTTGGTCAATATCGATGGCAAATCCTTCGGTAAATTCAATCGTGCCCACCTCAATATCGGGGATAGAAGCGGTAACACGATAATTGTCCGACAATTTCTGCACCTTTTCGTTGTCAAGTCGGCAAGAGGGTATACATACGGCGGCTTCGGTTTTAAAGATGCCCCGAACAATGTAGACGTCATTTTCGCGAACAGGTCTAACCTCCACCTTATCCAAATGCAGGACCACTTTTTCAGGCAAATCACCCTTCAGGGTTATGGAGTTGTCGCTTGCCTGATAATTCAATGACGGGTCAATATTTTTGAACCGCAACATAGACGGTAACATGACTTTGAATCCTTTTGAGTCCGGTTTGACAGAAACGCCTTCCACATGAGGCAAATGCAAATCCAGCGTAAAATCAACAGGATATTTTGGGGTGATGATTTTTGTACTACCGTCTTTCAGTCCGTCCACATTAAACTCAAACACCTCTTCATACGACACATCTTCGGTAATATCGTTTGTTTCCGCATCAAAGTCTTTTACATGCGGTTTCCCTTCCATAGCAACCCGTACGGAGGGCTTGTGGCTTGACAGGTCGGAAGAGCGGACCTTGTTCCCGTCCGCGATATAAGGTTTGACAGTCACATTCAAGTTGGCATCCATAACCATCTGTCCGTCTTGTACTTTCGGCATGGCTTCGGTCAAACGGAATGTCCGGGTAATGTCCCCGCTACCGATGTTGTCAATATTGTATGTCACCTTATTGTAGTTGTCGGCATCTGCCACTTTGAACATTTCGGGCACCTGTACTTCCAATATCGCCCCCGCGTTGATGCCGGCCGGCAAATCCTCGGTTTGGATGTGGATTGTAATCGGTTGATTCTCGTCAAACAAAACAGAATGCACGTTTTTGACTTCTTTTGGCAGTTCAATCCGTGTGTCAAAATGTACATTGTCCGTGGTCGGAGCCAATTCTATCCGACGGGTGATTACTTCGGCGTAATCGATACGTACATCCCTAAATTTGGCGCGGATACGCAACTTGAGCGGCGATGTGTCGGATGTTATTGCCGTTACGGATGTCTTTGTGTTGTTGAGTATCAATTGTCCGGTGATGGTCGTATTGGGAGACAGGTTAATCGTATTGCCGTCAATGACGGAGGAAGCCGCAGCGGCAATATGAACGGGAATGTCTTTCAGCGACCAATTGTTGGCTTTGCTTATGGCATACGCATTGCCCTGAAGGCGGATAATGCCGTCCGGAAATTCTGTAAAACGGAATAAATGGGAAAAATCCAGAGATATGTCAGGTAAAAGTTCACCATCAGTAAGAAACAGATTTTCCACATCAATTGATATTTCCAGCCGCGAATTGCCGGTAAACCGTGTGTCGGTTATTTCTTTTATCTCTTCCTTCAAAACAATGGGTTCGAGCGGATCATTATGGGTAATGACGGGGTCGAATGAAATGGAAGAATATTCGGCAGGGATAATAAACTCGGTAATACCGGCTGCCGACATTTGCCTGCCCAATTCCGCCAGTTCGGCGCGGTCCTCACTGTCCAATACGACGAACGTTTCGTTTATATCCACCGTATCCAGTTTCCGTTGCACATCCAACTGGTCCTCATCAAGCGCATAGTCCTTCAAATCGTCTATTGTGACATTTATGTCTGTCCAATCGATATCGGACGGTTGCAGATCTTCCAATTTGACCGTACTGATTTCTATTTTTTTCTCGAACTCTTTGCCGTTGATAGTAAATGTATTGGACAAATCACTTAAATCGTATGAAAAATCTTCTGTCATACTGACACCGTCTATTTGTGCCGCTTTTTGCAGATTTAGGTCGGCAATTGCCTGATTAAGGTCCGTACGGTCGTTGTAATGGATGCCGACTACATTGTCAGAGTCCGTTTGCAAATACTTCTGCAAATCTTCGCCGGCTAATGCCAACAGGCTATCAACCCGAATAGGGCTTATGCTGCCTAAAGGCAGGCGTATGCCCCTACTGAACAATGTCATTTCCGTTGAGATATCCTCCAAAGAATTGATATTAAAACGGTTGTCAATTTTACATCCTGTTGATAGAAAAAAAACAGGAATCATTCCCAAGAGAAATCGTTTTGTTTTCATAATAAATGATTATTGTTGTTTATGTTTTTTCGACTTAAGATAAGTTCCATGACATTCAGCCTGCAAAGTTAGTAAAAAAAAATGAAATACGCAAATTTTAAGTTAAGGTAGCAGGGCAACCGCATCAAAATAGTCAAAATAGTACAAAAAAATAGAGAAAAAGGAGGAAAGGAGAAAAGGAGGAAAGGAGGAAAAGTGACGAAGAACCGCTGAAGAACCGAACAAGGTTCTTCGTCACTTTTCGTGAAGTTGTAGCATTTCAGCGAGGTACATTTTGTTGGCGAGTAGTGGTATAGATGCTCTGCCATACATGCTTCTTTTTATCGCTTTGAGTTTGTTGTTGTATCCTTCCACCGCTCCGTTAGA
>JAZLGG010000009.1:0-50367 GCA_045616185.1 Paludibacteraceae bacterium | reverse complement strand
AATAGCCATCCGTTTGAATGGCTGCAAAAATCTGCTCTTGTGTGACTTGATTAGCGTGCATACTTGATTAGCGTGCATATATCTTTTACGCATCGCCTCTACGATGCCGGTGTGTCATAGGCGGGTTAGTTTGTTTGCGCTGCAAAGTTAGTAAGAAAAAATGATATACACAAATATGAATAAAAAAAATATGCACAAAAATTTGCACATATCAAAAAAAAAATATACCTTTGCAGCGAAATTTATGTAACGAACTTTTCGTTACGAACTCATCAACATAAAAGTATATTATATGGCAAATAACATCGTTACAAATCCATTTTCCCTCAGTTGCTATTTAGGTCCTGCGTATTTTTGTGACCGTCAAAAAGAAACAATGATGCTTCGCGATGCGCTCTACAATATGCGAAATGTAACACTTATCAGCCCTCGAAAGATAGGAAAAACCGGACTTATTCAACATACTTTTCAATCTGTTTCGAGCAAAGAGGCGTTCTGTTTTTATGTGGACATATACGATACCACATGTCTGGCAGACTTTACCAAACGCTTTGCAGAAGCGTTACTTACTCGCAAACTCACTTCTTTCTCCACACGCATTATGGAAGAAATAGGTCGTGTTTTTTCCTCTCTTCGTCCTGTTTTCTCAACCGATCCACTAACAGGGATGCCACAATGTATGGTAGATATTAAGCCCCAGCAGGAAGAAGCGACATTGTTGTCTTTGTTTGACTATTTGGAGAAAGCCAAACTTCCTTGTTATGTGGCGATAGATGAGTTCCAAACCATTGCTGATTACACGGATTGTCGAATGGAAGCTGTATTGCGTTCACACATTCAGCACATGCACAATACGCACTTTATTTTCTCAGGAAGCAACAAGCACACCATGTCGCAAATGTTTTGCTCTGCCAATCGTCCGTTTTACCAAAGCACGCAAATCATGTCCATAGATGTCATTGATAAAAGTGTATATTATGAATTTGCACTTGCTCATTTTGCATCTCATCGGCAGCACATTTCTCAAGAGGCATTTTCTACTTTGTATGATTTGGTCAGTGGGCACACTTGGTATGTACAAGCACTATTAGCGCGTCTATACCAAGAGGGGATAAAAGAAATAGACGACAAAGCAGTTTATCGAGTCCTTGGTTCTATTCTATTAGAAAATACTTCGGTTTATCAAACATATTGTCAATTGATTACAACAAAACAAAAGTCTTTGTTACAGGCAATAGCCAAAGAGCGAGGAGTAAAGGAGTTTAACAATGCCACTTTTTTGCAAAAGTACCGATTAGGTTCTGCCAGTACTGTCCGTAGCGCCTTGCTGTCTCTTTTAGACAAAGAGTTAGTTTTTGAAGAAAATCGTGTGTATTATGTTTATGATCGATTCTTTGGAATATGGTTATCCAAAGAACCGTAGTTTTTTCTCTACAACTTGTCAAAGACTATTTATTTAGCACACATCTTGTGCGCTTTATTCCATTGGTCGAATCATAGATTCAATAAAGGCAATTTCCTTCTCATCCAAGCCATATTTCTTATACAACATCTCATCTGTCCACGGATGCGAAAAATCCTGAAGAGGAGCATATAAATTAGAAAGAGGACCCTATACTCATCCTATACTCATCGTATACTGTTTTAGTGGAAGGTGGAGAATGGAACGCGAGGTTTCGAGTGGTCGAGGGATCGAGTTTTCGAATGCTCGATTTTTCGAGAAACCGAGATTTCGAGTTTTGAGGAATTGAGGTTTCGAGGAAAAAAAACGACGTTTCGAAAGATGCTGACGTCCCCGTCACGTCCCCTTGACGTCCCCTAAATCGCGTTCGGTAATTGGGTTGCATTATTGATACCGCTACGCTTAATCAATGGACAACCAATACCTCCGCTCTTCAACAAAAATTACTGACGCGATTTTTGTTGAGCCCATAATGGAGGGTGTTTAATGGAAAGTGGAAAAATTATTTGCGTATATCACAAAATTTGATTACCTTTGCAAAATAATACGCAAATTATGAATAAGAAAGAGGAAACATGGACCATGCAAATCAAGCCGAAAGACAGCCTCTTCGACATTGATTTCAAAGAGATTTGGCGATACCGTGACCTGATGTCGTTGTTTGTCAAACGCAACATCATCACCCAATACAAACAGACAGTCCTCGGGCCGCTGTGGTTCTTTATCCAACCCATCATGACCGTTATCATGTACATGGTTGTGTTCGGCGGTATTGCCGGCATCGGTACGGACAACCGCCCGCAGGCGTTGTTCTATCTGGGCGGTATCTGCTGTTGGCAGTACTTTGCGGATTGTCTGAACAAATCCAGCAACACCTTTGTCAACAATGCCGGCATCTTCGGTAAAGTTTATTTTCCGCGTCTTGTCTCGCCGCTGAGCGATGTAATCAGCAATCTGGTACGCTTCGGCATCCAGTTCATGCTATTCCTGATTGTCTATGCCTATTACCTGATTTGGCCGGGCACTTTCACGATTGAACCCAACTGGACGCTCATACTGTTGCCCCTGCTGGTTGTCATGTTGGCCGGCTTGGCCCTCGGTTTCGGTATCTTGTTTTCCAGTATGACCACCAAATACCGCGACTTGACTATCCTGCTCGGTTTCTTCGTCAGCCTGTGGATGTACGCCACGCCGGTTATCTACCCGTTATCAACTATCAAGAACCATTGGCTGAAACTGATTATGCAACTTAACCCATTGACCGGCATTGTCGAATTCTTCAAATACGGTTTCCTCGGTGCCAGTCAGCCCCCCGAATGGTGGATGCTGGGCTACAGTTTCCTGTTTATGTGCGTTTTGCTTGGGTTGGGTATTGTTATATTCAACAAAGTGCAAAAGAGTTTTATGGATACCGTTTAGGTTGATTGAGACTTGAAACTTTATCCCAATTGCAAGATTAATCTGGGTTTGCGTGTTGTACGCAAGCGGGAAGACGGTTACCACGATTTGGAAACCGTCTTCTACCCTGTGTACGGTTTGCACGATGACTTGGAAATCAATGTTTCCGACACGTTTGTCTTTGAGCAGGAGGGTTTACCGATGGACTGCTCTGCGGACGACAACCTGATTGTGCGGTGCTACCGCCTGATGAAGGACAAATATCCGCAGATAGGCAGTGTCCGCATCCGTTTAAGCAAGCATATTCCTTTCGGTGCCGGTCTGGGCGGCGGCAGTTCGGATGCCGCACATACGGCCGTTGCCCTGAACAAGTTGTTCGGTTTGGGGCTCAGCCGCGAGCAGATGGCACAAGAGGTGCGCGTGTTGGGCGCCGATTGTCCGTTCTTTATCTACAATACCCCCTGTTTCGCCACGGGTATAGGCGACGTGCTGACCCCTATATCGCTCTCGTTGGACGGTCGCCGTTTAGTGATGGTCAAACCTCCGATCGGCGTGTCCACGCGCGAAGCCTATGCAGGCATACAGCCCAATGCGGCTCCGTTCGATAGGAATGTAAACGATTTTGAAAAGACGGTGTTTGCACGGCACCCCGAAATAGGGGAAATAAAACAGCGCCTGCTGGACGCAGGTGCCGAATATGCCGCCATGTCCGGTTCCGGTTCAACCGTTTTTGGACTCTTCCATGGTGATGCGGAAAGTGGTGGCAACATGCGGTTCAGACGCTTTTACGAAGATTTTGCCTCCATGATAATCTTCAATGATACGCTTTGACAGGCTGAGTCCCAACCCCCATCCGCGCTGTTTGCCGGTATAGCCCGGTCGGAAAACGGTACGATAGAGTTTGCGGTCGATCCCGCGTCCCGTGTCGGTTATATCCAAAAAGACAGAATCGCCTTCGCGCCCCAACGACAGTGTTATCTTCCCCACCCCGTCCATTGCATCCACGGCGTTTTTCATCAGGTTCTCGATGACCCACGAAAACAACGGCGCGCACAACGGAACCGTCAAGCGGTCTATATCGGTTACAAATTCGATAACGACCTTGTCGGATGTACGCGTACGCATGTATTCCGCCATTTCCCGTACCAAGCCGACCAACTCCGTATCCGACAGTTCGGGTTCGGAGCCTATTTTGGAGAAACGTTCGGCTACCGTGCGCAGGCGCTGGATATCCTGTTCCATCTGCGGAAGCAACTTATCTTCAGGATAGCGTGCCGCCAACAGTTCCTGCCAGGCCATTAAGGCCGAGATAGGTGTCCCCAACTGATGCGCTGTTTCCTTGCACAACCCTACCCAGACGCGGTCCTGTTCGCTGTGCTGCGCCGTATAAAGCGTAACGACCGCTATCAGCACGAACAGGAAAATGATGCCGAACTCGATATAAGGGAAGAAACGCAAGCGGTGAAGCAGCGTGGATTCTTCATAATAAATATATTGTACGATATCGTCGGAGATGTGTATCTCTATAGGTCCGTTAAGCACGGTCGGGTCCTTGACCGGCTTGTTCACATTGCGCGTCAGCAAAATGTTGCCTTCCGCATCCAGCATGTACACCGGAATGGTCGTGTTTCCCTCAATGATAGAGGACACAAACGAAATATCCTCATCTTCGCCAGCCAAAATCAACTGTTGGGTCGCTTCGGCCCAATGCATCATGTTCTTCTGTTCCTCCTCCGCCAAACGACGTGACAGATTGTTCATGAACAGAACGGAAGCAACTACAATCAGTAGCATGACGGTCAAAATGAGCGACCCGATATTGTAAGGCGAAAGACGGCGTTTCATAAACCTTTGCGTAATGTTTGAATCGTTTGCAAAGATACAAAAAAACTTTGACTTTGGCTATCCTTGCTGCCGGAATGTGTCATAACTTCTTTTTTTCCACAAAAATCCCGATATTATTTGGATATGTCAAAAAAAAAGCGTACCTTTGTAGCAAATTTGTATTTGTACAAAACTAATATATTCATTCTTAAATTTTATAACAATGAAACCTACTCACATTGAGCATTTGGGAATTGCAGTTCCCAGTTTGGAAGAGGCTATGCCTTTCTTCGAGTTTTTAACCGGCGACAAATGCTACTCCATTGAAGAGGTGGCTGACCAGAAAGTCAAGACTGCTTTCTTTAAAGTAGGTCAGACTAAAATCGAACTCCTTGAGCCGACCTGCCCCGAATCCACCATTGCCAAGTTCATTGAAAAGAATGGCGGTCGTGGCGGTGTGCATCACGTTGCCTTTAATGTGGAGAACGTAGCGGAAGCCCTGGCCGAAGCCGAGGCAGCCGGTCTGCAACTCATTGACAAGGCTCCCCGCAAAGGCGCCGAGAATCTGATGATTGCTTTCCTGCACCCGAAAAGCACCAAGGGCATGCTAACCGAACTGTGCCAGCAACCCAAATAATCCATATTTCAACATTCATTATTAAAAACTGACTATGGATAACGAGAAATTGCAAAAACTGATTGACAATCGCGCCAAAGCAATGGCAGGAGGCGGTGAAGCCGCTGTCGAAAAGCATCATGCCAAAGGGTGCTACACCTGCCGTGAGCGTATCAATATGCTCCTTGACGAAGGTTCGTTTGAAGAAATAAACATGTTCCTTACCCACCGCTGCAACGATTTCGGCATGGAGAAGAAAGTCTTCCTTGGCGACGGTGTGGCTGTCGGTTCGGGTACCATTGACGGCCGTTTGGTCTTTGTCTTTGCGCAAGACGCCACCGTTATCGGCGGTTCGCTGAGCGAAACGATGGCATTGAAGATCTGTAATGTCATGGACCAGGCCATGAAACTGGGTGCTCCCATTATCGGTCTGAACGACTCGGGCGGTGCGCGTATCCAGGAAGGCGCCTGCGCGTTGGCGGGTTATGCCGAAATCTTTGAGCGCAACATCCTTGCTTCCGGCGTTGTTCCGCAGATTAGCGTCATCTTCGGCCCCTGCGCCGGCGGTGCCGTTTACAGTCCGGCTCTGACCGATTTCATCATGATGACAGAACAGAACAGTTACATGTTCATTACCGGTCCGAAAGTGGTAAAGAGCGTTACCGGAGAGGAAGTGAGCGTTGAAGACCTCGGCGGAGCCAAGGTACATGCCACCAAATCGGGCGTTACCCACTTTGTGGCAGCCACCGAAGAGGAGGCCATTCAGGAGGTGCGCCGTCTTATCAGTTTTATTCCCCAGAACAACATGGAGGAAGCCCCGCTGATGGATTGCACGGACGACCCTGCCCGCATAGAGGACACACTGAATGATATTGTTCCCTCCGACCCCAACAAACCGTACAACATGAAAGATATCATCAACCTGATTGTCGATAACGGCGATTTCATGGAGGTGCAGAAGGACTATGCCAAGAATATCATCTGCGGTTTCGCCCGTTTCAACGGCCGCAGTACCGGTATCATCGCCAACCAGCCCGGTTGGCTGGCCGGTGTGCTTGACTGCGATGCCAGCCGCAAAGCCGCCCGCTTTGTCCGCTTCTGTGATGCGTTCAATATCCAGATTCTGACCCTGGTGGATGTCCCGGGCTTCTTGTGCGGTACGGGCCAAGAATATGCCGGTATCATTGACCACGGAGCAAAACTGATGTTTGCATACGGCGAAGCCACCGTTCCAAAAGTTACCATTACCGTTCGCAAGTCGTACGGCGGAAGTCATATTGTAATGAGTTGCAAACAGTTGCGCGGCGACATGTGCTATGCATGGCCCAATGCCGAGATAGCCGTTATGGGTGCCAGCGGTGCTGTAGGCGTACTGCAAGCCAAAGCCCTCAAAGCGATAGAAGACCCCGAGGAGAAAAAGAAATTCATCGCCGAGAAAGAAGCCGAGTACAAAGACTTGTTCGCCAGCCCCTATCAGGCGGCCAACCGCGGCTACATTGACGATGTCATCGAGCCACGCTACACGCGTGCCCGCATCATCCGCGCCTTTGAGAATCTGCAAACCAAACGGTTGAGCAATCCTATGAAGAAACATTGTAACATCCCCTTGTAATTATGACACTACTGACCGTAACATCATTTACGTGGATGGTAACCGGACTCGGATTCGGTTTGGTATTGTTGTTGCTGTTCCTTTTCGTGTATATCATGAAACTGTTGGGCGTGATTATGCAACCGCACAAACAGCAGAACGGCACGGCACCGACAACCGCCCAAAGCGAACCGGCAGCCAAGGCACAGGCAGACGCCGATGACCAAGCCGCCGTCGCCTATGCGTTGCACCTGTACTACAACAGCCTGCACGACATTGAGCCGGTGAACGTTACCCTCCACCCCCACACTACATCGTGGAATAGCAAATCTTTTGGAATTAACAACTTACATTTTTAACAACATTATGAAAGAGTTTTCATTCAAAATCAACGGCGTAGCCTATCAAACCGCTGTTAACGAAATAGAAGGCGGCATTACCGAAGTAACCGTCAATGGCAAAAAATACCAAGTCGAAATGGACAAACCCGCTGCAGTTAAAGCCGCTCCTAAGGCTGCACCCGCTGCCGCCAAAGCCGCTCCTGCCGCCGCTGCTGCACCCGCAGGAAGCAAGAAAGTGGTCAGCCCGCTGCCCGGTAGCATCATTAAGGTGCTGGTTAGCGAAGGACAGGCCGTCAAGAAAGGCGACATCCTGTTGCAACTGGAATCCATGAAAATGGCCAATGACATCGCCGCCGAATGCGACGGTACCGTTTCTCAAATTGCCGTTAAAGCCGGTGACAATGTAATGCAGGACGACCTGCTCGTAGTACTTGGCTGATATGGAGCAGATACTGGATTTCTTTACCACAATGGGATTTATGAACATTGACGACTGGCGTCAGGCAGTGATGCTGTTGGTGTCGTTCTTCCTATTGTACCTCGCTATCAAGAAGCAATATGAGCCGCTTTTGCTGCTGCCTATCGCTTTCGGTATGCTATTGACCAACCTGCCTATGGCGGGCATGTTCCACCAGGAGTTATGGGATGCTTTCCTCGACCCGAATAGTCCGGCCTACCACTCTTTCGGCACCATCATGAAGACCGGAGGACTGCTGGACGTGCTATACATCGGCGTCAAAGCGGGTGTCTATCCGTGTCTTATTTTCATCGGTGTGGGTGCCATGACCGATTTCGGGCCGCTGATTGCCAACCCCAAGTCGTTCATTTTGGGTGCCGCGGCACAGTTGGGCATTTTCGTTACTTTCCTCTGCGCCAACGCCTTGGGCTTTACGCCCGCTGAAGCTGGAAGTATCGGTATCATCGGCGGTGCGGACGGTCCCACCAGCATCTTCCTCACCAGCAAACTGGCTCCCCATCTGCTCGGCCCTATTGCCATCGCTGCATACAGTTACATGGCATTGGTTCCTGTCATACAGCCGCCTATCATGCGTCTGCTCACCACAGAGAAGGAACGCCAAATCAAGATGAAACAACTGCGTAGCGTGAGCAAGACCGAAAAGATAGTCTTCCCCATCATTATTACCGCCATCGTTTCGCTCGTTTTACCCGATGCGGCACCGCTTATCGGCTGCCTTATGCTGGGTAATTTGATGAAAGAGTGCGGCGTGGTGGACCGTCTGAGCAAGACCGCACAAAACGAGTTGATGAACATCGTGGTCATCTTCCTCGGCCTGAGTGTTGGTGCTACGGCTACAGGTGCCACTTTCCTGAATGTCAAGACCATCATGATTTTGTGCATGGGTATTGTGGCATTCGGTCTGGGTACCGCAGGCGGTGTGATGCTGGCCAAATTGATGAACCTGTTCAGCAAGGAAAAAATCAATCCGCTTATCGGTTCCGCCGGTGTCAGTGCTGTGCCGATGGCCGCCCGCGTCAGCCAAATGGAGGGCGCCAAGGCCGATCCGTCCAATTTTCTGCTCATGCACGCCATGGGTCCGAATGTGGCCGGTGTTATCGGAAGCGCCGTTGCAGCAGGTATTTTGCTCGTCATGTTAGGATAATGATTGAACCTCAAAAAAAACAATCCGCTCCCCCAAAAAAGGGAACGGATTGCTTTTTTCAAACTTATCAATTGCATCTATCAAAAAATAGTCATACATTTGCACGTTGCATGAAAATCCGTATCGTCACATTGGGGTGCAAACTCAACTTCGCCGAGTCGAGCGCACTGATGAACACGCTGGTAGCCCGAGGCCACACCCGTGCCAAACAGGGTGAACAGGCCGATGTGGTTATTGTCAATACCTGCACCGTCACCGATACGGCGGACAAAAAGGACCGGCAAGCCATCCACCGTATCCGGCGCGAGAACCCTGACGCCAAAATCATCGTAACAGGCTGCTATGCTGAACGGCTTAGGCAAAACGGACGGCAGGGCCTTCCGGAAGAAGTGGATAAACTGATAACCAAAGATCTGGAACATTTTCACCACGCCTACTCACGCGACGACAGAACACGTTGTTTTCTGAAGGTTCAGGACGGATGCAACTATTTCTGCACCTACTGCACCATCCCCTTCGTCCGTGGGCGTTCACGAAACCCGCGGATTGCCGAACTGGTGGAGGAAGCCGTACACGCCTTGCACGAAGGTGCCAAAGAAATTATACTGACGGGCGTCAACATCGGCGATTTCGGGCGATCTACCGGTGAATCGTTCATTAACCTGCTCCGTGCCCTTGACCGGTTGGACGACACCCTGCCTTACCGCATACGCATTTCCAGTTGCGAACCCAACCTGCTAAGCGACGAAATCATCGACTTCGTAGCCACCAGCCGCCATTTTGCGCCGCATTTCCATATCCCTCTCCAGTCTGGCAGCAACGAGGTGCTGCGCATCATGCACCGCCGCTACACCCGCGAATTGTTCCAAGAGCGCGTCGAACGCATCAAACGCCTCATGCCGAATGCCTTTATCGGAGTCGATTGCATGGTGGGCGTGCGCGGCGAGACAGAAGCATACTTTGACGATTATGTCCGCTTCATTACATCACTGCCCGTCAGTCAGTTGCATGTCTTCACCTACTCCGAACGAAGCCACACGCGCATGCTCGAAATGGACCTGTATGTCGTGCCTATGAAAGAACGCGAAAGACGCAGCAAGATACTGCACGAAATAAGCGCCGGCAAAACAGAACAATTCTACCGTGAACAACGCGGAAAAAAAACCACCGTCCTTTGGGAAAGCAAAAAAGACGGTGACAAGATGTATGGCTTTACGGAGAACTACGTCAAGGTGTCCTGCCCCTACGACCGAAAGAAAATCAACACGTTCGAGACGGTTATCTGTTAACCGTCATTTCGCAGAGCCGCGCGGCGTCATGATCCGGAAGGCACGCCAAACCGTACATCGGTACCGTTTGTATCAGTCGGGATATTGTATTGTACAAAGCATCCATCATATCCGGCCGAATTTTGAAACCGGACGACGAACACAACATGTAGGCGTAGGCTTCGGGCAACCGTAGCGAGCGGATGGCATTCGCAGGTGCCTGTTCCAATTGCACAATCGCTTTGACACGAACCTGCCGGTTCTTGTAGCAAGGGGTCTTACCGCTCCACGGTGAGCCATAAACCCATATTTCGCCGTTGTCCAGCAAACGTACAATAGGGTTGTCGTCGTTCAACAGCCAAGCCTCAGGAAAAGTCTCCATCCACAAGCGCGAATGTGTGGATTTGCCAGTACCCGATTTGCCTAAAAACAGAAAACCGCGGTCATCTTTGACCGTTACCGAAGCGTGCATTTCCAATGTGCCGAGTTTGCCCGTTGCGAACGCGAACAGGAGCATGGCTGCGTTGTCCACAGCAAACTTAGCATGCTGCTCTTCAACTAACAACGAAGCAACACTAAAGTCTTCCGAAATGCGCAATTCGGCACATATAGGCGCCGAACGGACTATGGAATAACAAACCAACCAATCGCCTTTTTCCGCGCTTTCCTGCCCTCCTTTCAGCCGATAGACCTCTATGCGTGGCATGTCCTCATCGGAAGAGTCCGTAAAAACATGGGTGCGCACCGGCAAAACGGCGTGAAATGCTTCCGCGTCCTGTCTGACCGTCAAACGGAAAACGGCCGATTCCCGTTCCTCTGCGGACAAATCATCCGCCACAAACGGTTCGTAGTTTGACATCAGCCCCAAAATAGTTGGCGGGGCTTCGACGGAAAAGACAAAACCGGCTACTCGATAATCCCTGCGTCCTTCCATGACATCATCGTGTTTTCCGCGTCCGTGAGAGCCTGTTCGCGGGTTACATCGTATTCTTTCAGCAACAAATCCGCCAAACGGCCTGCATCAAAATCACTTCCGTTCTCCACCTGCTGCCACATGTAAGCGGCCGTTTCGTTCATGGTAATCATCTTGTTGAAGTTGATTTGTTCCAAACCTTCTCCGACCAAAATAAACTCGCCTCCTAACGGACGCAACTTAAAACCTTTCTTAATCTTCATCATATTCTTGGTAAATGTCTGTATATCTTCAACAAAAAAGACCTTTTCGGCAACAACGCACGCCACAGTCTCCCGCGCGTAAGAGGTTTAGGCCAACCGTGAGAGCCGGTAATGCGCACGACTGTACCGAATATATCGTCCGTCGTGCAATGTTCTACTCCGACCTGATTGCCGTCGCCCATCAGGGTCACCTCCTTGTCGTTTACGGCAATAATCCGGTGGAGCACATAGGTGCATCCGCCTGATTCCAACGGGATGCGCGCCAACACAATATCCCCCACGCGGCATGCCGTCTTTTTTATTAGGGATACCGTGTCGCGGTTACCTTCTATCCACGGACGCATACTGTTACCCGACGGCGTAAAGACAACTTCTTTTCCCTCTGCCAGCAGGCGTGCCATTTCGGGAATAAGAATATCGTTAGCGACCAAATGCGGTATTTGTTCCATATTCATTTGTCTTTACGTTTGCAAAGGTACGTATTTTTTTCGGAATATGCAAGAATTCGTTTTTTTTTATATGAAATGTTTGCACATGTAGGAAATATTTTTTACCTTTGCATAAATATAGAGGATCATCACATGATTACACATGAAGAATTGGTTGCTGCACTGCAACATCATTTCGGTTTTGACACCTTTAAGGGCAATCAGGAAGCCGTTATCCGCAATATCATGGACGGCAACGATTCGTTTGTCCTAATGCCAACAGGTGGCGGGAAAAGCCTTTGTTATCAACTGCCATCGTTGCTGATGGACGGCATGGCTATTGTTATTTCCCCGCTTATTGCGCTTATGAAGAACCAAGTGGACGCTATGCGCAACTATTCGGATGAAGACGGCATAGCCCATTTCATCAATTCCTCACTGACCAAACCGGAAATAGCCGCCGTAAAAGATGACATTCTGGCAGGAAAGACCAAATTGCTGTATTTGGCCCCCGAATCGCTGAACAAAAACGAAAACATCGACTTCCTGCAAGGCGTCAAAATCAGTTTCTACGCCGTTGACGAAGCCCATTGTATTTCCGAATGGGGACACGATTTCCGTCCGGAATACCGTAATATTCAAAGTATGACCGAGCGTATCGGCCGCGCGCCGATAGTGGCATTGACTGCCACAGCAACACCCAAAGTGCAGCACGACATTCAAAAGAATCTGGGCATGTTGGATGCCAAGGTATTCAAATCCTCCTTCAACCGCCCCAACCTATATTATGAGGTACGGCCAAAAACCGAGAATGTGGACAAAGACCTTGTCCGTTTTATCCGTTCGATGGAAGGTAAATCCGGTATCATCTATTGTCTGGCCCGCAAAACGGTGGAAGATTTGTCGGAGATGCTGCGCGTGAACAATATTTCCGCACTCCCCTACCACGCCGGTATGGACTCCGCCACAAGGACTGTCAACCAGGATGCTTTCCTTATGGAAAAATGCCAGGTCATCGTCGCCACCATCGCTTTTGGCATGGGCATCGACAAACCCGATGTGCGTTTTGTGGTGCATTACGACATCCCCAAGTCGCTGGAGGGGTACTATCAAGAAACAGGCCGTGCCGGACGGGACGGAGGGGAAGGAGTTTGTATCTGCTATTACTCAATCAAAGACATTGACCGTCTGCGCAAGTTCCAGCAGGGAAAACCGGTGGCCGAACAAGAAATATGCAACCAACTGCTGTTTGAAACCCAAAGTTACGCGGAATCGCCTCTCTGCCGCAGAAAACTCCTGCTGCATTATTTCGGAGAGGAATATTCCGAAGACAACTGCGGACAGTGCGACAATTGCAAAAAGCAATACAGGATGGAGGACGAAAGCGAATTGTTGGTTATCATTCTCGAAACAGTTTCCCAAGTCGGCGAACGATTCCGTGCCGAACACATCGTTGACATATTGCACGGTAACGAAACAGCCGCCATTATGTCGTACCGGCACAATGAACTGGAGAATTTCGGGGCTGCCGAAGACGAAGACGAACAGACCCTGCACGCTATCATCCGCCAAGCAATGATGGCCGGCTACCTCCGTAAAGACATCGAATCGTACGGCGATTTGAAGATTACCCCTGAAAGCAGGAAATTTCTTAAACACCCTCACCGTTTCGATGTGCCCATAGAAATACACGACGAGGACAACGACGAAGAGAGTGCAATCAACATGAATGTTTCGGCCGCTGCTGACGATGTACTGTTCGCCATACTGAAAGATATCCGCAAGAAACTCTCCAAGCAAATGGACGTTCCACCGTTTGTCATCTTCCAAGACCCCAGTCTGGAAGCAATGGCGACCACCTACCCCATTACCATGGAGGAACTGCAGAATATTCCGGGGGTCGGTGCAGGCAAAGCCAAACGCTATGGAGACGAATTTATCCGCGTTATCAAAGAGTATGTGGATGAAAACGAGATTATCCGTCCAGAAGACCTGCGCGTGCGTACAGTGGCCAGAGACTCCACCCGTAAAATCAGCATCATACAGGCCATTGACAGGCGGGTGGCATTGGATGACCTCGCCGAAAGCAAAGGTATGTCAATGGACGAGATGCTGGAAGAAATAGAAGCCATTGTCTATAGCGGCACCAGACTGAATATTGACTATTTCATTAGGGAAGTCGTGGACCCCGACGAAGAAGACGAGATATACGACTATTTCAAGAATGCGGACAACGACAACATCCAAACCGCCTTGAAGGAATTGGGCGAAGACGATTATGAAGAACTGCACGTCCGTCTGGTACGCATTAAATTCCACAGCGAACTTGGAAACTAAAAATATAGATATCATTACATTAGGTTGCTCCAAAAACCTGGTCGATTCCGAACGCCTGATGGGGTATTTGGAGTCTGCGGGCTGTTGTTGCCACCATGACCCGGAGGAACTGACAGGCGAGATTGCGGTCGTAAACACCTGCGGCTTTATCGGTGACGCCAAAGAAGAAAGCATCAACACTATCCTCTCTTTGGTTGCCCGCAAAGCCGATGCGCAATCCCCGCTGAAAGAACTGTATGTCATGGGGTGTCTCAGCCAGCGCTACCGCGACGAACTGCAGGCGGAAATACCCGAAGTGGACGGTTGGTTCGGCAAATTTGATTATTTGGAGTTAGCCAAGCACATCGCAGCCAAAGCAGGCGTTGTCTGTCCGACCGGTTCTGTCGTGCGGCACATCACAACACCGGGCCATTACGCCTATGTTAAAATAAGCGAGGGGTGCAACCGCATGTGTTCCTACTGCGCTATTCCGTTGATAACCGGCCACCATGTTTCACGGCCGATGGAAGAGATACTGGACGAGATGCGCGGGCTCATCCGTCAAGGTGTCAGGGAGTTCAATATCATCGCACAAGACCTGTCCTCATACGGATTGGACCTGTACCGCAAACAGTGTTTAAGCGAATTGGTGGAGAAAATGGCGCAACTGGACGGCATAGAATGGATTAGGTTGCACTACGCTTATCCGACCTCTTTTCCTGACGGGCTGACCCAAGTCATGGCACGCTATCCGCAGGTCTGCAAGTATCTGGACATCGCCTTGCAGCACTGTACTGACCACATGCTCGGCTTGATGCGCCGGCACATCACCCGCAAAGAACAGGACGATTTGATAGCGCGCATCCGGTCCGAAGTGCCCGGCATCGTCATCCGCACTACACTGATGACAGGGCATCCGGGCGAAACAGAGGAAGATTTCGAGGAACTGAAACGATGGATACGGGCCATGCGTTTTGAGCGTATGGGTGTGTTCGCCTATTCGGACGAGGACGGGACCTATGCCAACCTACACTATGCCGATGATATTCCACAAGCAACGAAACAGGCCCGCGTGGATGAACTGATGTCCTTACAGCAGGATATTTCGTCCGATATTCTCCAACAGATGGTCGGAACTGTGCAACGCATTGTCATTGACCGTCAGGAAGGCGGCTATTTTATCGGCCGCACGCAATACGACTCGCCGGATGTGGACTGCGAGGTGCTGCTCAAACGGAACGACCCGCGCAACCGGCACTGCCGCATCGGTGAATTTTATAACGCAACCATTATTAAATCGGAGGCTTTTGACCTCTATGCCACCTTATGAATACAAAAAAACTAATCCATGCCATTGTCGCCCAAACCGGAAGCAATGCCGCACACACGGAAACTTTGTTGCGCGTTACGGCGCAGGTCATATCCCGAGCCCTTTGCAACGGCGTTTCGGTACAGTTGCAAAACTTCGGTACATTGGAAGTGAAAGAACGTGCAGCGCGAATGATCGTGCATCCTAAAACGGGCGAAAAAAGTGTCAGCACCGGCAAGACGGTTGCATCGTTTCGGCCGTCTAACAACATAAAAGAAATATTCAAATAAAACCTGCCGACTATGAAAAAGACAAACGACAAAATGTCATGGGTTGAACTGCGTAAGGCGATTGCCAAACAGGCTTCTGTCAGCGAAAAAGAGGCCGGCTTGTTCCTATCCGCCTTAATCACCAGTTTGATTGACTCGCTCAAGACGGACAAGCAAGTCAAGATAAACGGCTTGGGGCAATTCAAACTGCAAGCCGTTGCACCGCGCAAGAGTGTCAACATAGCCACAGGAGAAGACATCATTATCCCCGGCTACAACAAACCTATTTTCTCTATGGAATCTTCGTTGAAAGACGCCTTGAACGGCACATCCGAACCGATACTGCAGCCGAATAACGACCCAATTAAGAAATTAGGGGAACAGGCAGATGAGATTGTCAATATACTGGCAGACTTGGGACAGGATCCTAACGCGGTCCCGGCGGATGCACCTTCCGTAGAGGAGAAGGAAGTGGAGCATACGGACCCGTCCGTTGTATTGGTGGAAAGTGAAGAGAAAAAAGTGGAAGAGGAAATACAAATGCCCCAAGACCATCAACACAATCAAAAGAAAAACTCCCGTCCGTGGCTGACAGTGGGCCTTACGGTATTATTTTTCTGCCTATTGCTGATTGCTGCATATTTCTTCCTGCAACACAAACTAATTGAATGGACCGGTACCTTGCACGAAAAAATGATGCAAACCGAACAAACGGTTGTAACAACGCCGGCTACGCGGGAAGATAATACCGTGACGTATCAGAAAGAAGCGCCTGCCGAAGATGCCGTTCCTGTTCCGGTGACGGATCGGGCGCGTCATTACGACCAATTTATCACTACTGAGAAAATGCACGCTGACAGCCGTTTGGCGTGGATGGCTTACCGCTATTACGGCAACAAAGACTTGTGGGTTTTCCTGTACGAGGCTAATCTGGACCACCTGTCCCACCCCAGCCGAATCGTTGTCGGAACGCCTATCCGTGTGCCTAAACTGGCTCCGGAACTGATGGATATGTCGAATCCCGAAACGAAAAAAGTGGTGGAAGAACTACAACACAAATATTTGAGGTAACCACTAATTGTCAGAAAATTATATACATATTGAAGGGGCGCGGACACATAACCTCAAGAACGTGTCCGTAGATATTCCCCGCAACAACTTGGTGGTCATTACCGGAGTCAGCGGCAGTGGCAAATCTTCCTTGGCTTTCGATACGCTTTATGCCGAAGGGCAAAGACGTTATGTGGAAAGCCTGTCCGCCTACGCACGGCAATTCTTGGGCCGTATGCAGAAACCGGATGTGGACAAGATAGAAGGCATTCCGCCGGCTATCGCTATTGAACAAAAAACCATAACGCACAATCCGCGTTCCACAGTTGGCACCATCACAGAAATATACGAGTTTCTCAAACTCCTATTCGCCCGTCTCGGTCGCACTTATTCGCCCGTCAGCGGACAGGAAGTAAAACAGCACTCCGTACAGGACGTTGTCCGCTACATACAGGAACAGCCTGTCGGTACACGCGTTTATCTACTGACTTCTATTGCGGAAGCCACCGATCAACATCAATTGGAACAATGGCAATCGCAAGGGTTCAGCCGGCTGTGGTACAATGGTACAATACTGCGAATAGCGGATTATATAAGCAGTATAACCTCTTCGGGTGTAACCGATATCAATATGCCTGTTTATCTGCTTATTGACCGTTTGGTTGCCGACCGTGAACAAGCGACGGCCAACCGGTTGGCTGATTCGGTACAAACCGCCTTCTATGAAGGGAAAGGCGATTGTGTCGTTTACACTGAAGATACGGGACAGCCGGAACATATCCCTTACCGTTCGTTTTCCGAACGGTATGAGGCCGATGGTATCCGTTTTGTCCTGCCTAACGAACATCTGTTCGATTTCAACAGTCCGGCCGGTGCTTGCCCCCATTGCGGAGGGAGCGGTCAGGTGGCAGGTATTGACCCCAATCTGGTGGTACCGGACAACACGCAGTCCGTCTATGAGGGAGCCATCGCTTGTTGGCACGGTGAGAAAATGAAATCATGGAACGACGCCTTGGTATATAACGCCGATAAGTTCGGTTTCCCCATTCACACGCCTTTTTATGCCTTGACGCCGGAACAAAAACAGTTGATTTGGACCGGAAACGACTACTTTCACGGGTTGAACGACTTTTTTGACATGTTGGAGCAGAAACAGTATTCGCACATTCAATATAAAGTGATACTGGCACGCTATCGTGGCAAAACTGTCTGCCCTGAATGCAAAGGCATGCGGTTGAGGAAAGAGGCGGAATATGTGCTGTTCCACGGCAAAAACATTATCCAACTGTGCCAGATGTCCATCCGTGAATTAGGTCTGTGGTTCCAACAACTTACCCTATCCGAAACCGAAGAAGCGGCTGCACGGCAGCTGTTGGCAGAAATACAGTCGCGTACCCGTTTCATGGAGGATGTCGGCTTGAACTATCTAACACTCAACCGAATCAGCAACACCTTGTCCGGCGGAGAAAGCCAGCGTATCAATCTAGCCAAGTCGTTAGGTAGCAGCCTGGTCGGTTCGTTGTATGTCTTGGACGAACCCAGTATCGGCCTACATGCACGGGATACACACCGCCTTATCAAGGTGCTGCGCGAATTGCGCGATTTGAACAATACGATTGTGGTGGTCGAACACGACGACGAAATACAGAAAGCGGCCGACTATACGATAGAAATCGGCCCAAAAGCCGGACGGAACGGCGGCGAGATAACCTACTGCGGCAAACCGCGGCTGGAAAAGTTTACCTACGATATTCCGGCCACGCGGCGACCTTGGCATAATTATATCGAAATACTCAACGCCAACGAAAACAACCTGAAGAACCTTGATGTCCGTTTCCCGCTCAATACGATAACCGTCGTCACCGGCGTGTCGGGCAGCGGTAAATCGTCGTTGGTAACCGGCGAACTCTACTCCGCTTTGTCAAGGTATTTCGGCGGAGTAACGGACAATAACGGCAACAACGGCAACCTAAAAGGTTCGTTGCACTTAATACGCGCAGTCGAATTGGTGGACCAGAACCCGCTCAGCCGCTCGTCGCGCTCCAATCCGTGTACATACATCAAAGCCTATGACGAGATTCGCAAACTATTCGCGGAGCAACCATTAGCCCGTCAACTGGGCCTGACGCCTGCTCATTTCTCGTTCAATACCCCCGGCGGACGGTGCGAACAATGCCAAGGCGAAGGCTTGATTACCATTGAGATGCAGTTTATGGCGGATATTACCATCCCCTGCGAGAGTTGTCACGGCAAGCGCTTCAAACAAGACATTCTGGATGTTGCCTACCGAGGCAAAAACATCTACGACGTACTCACTATGACTGTCAACCAGGCTATCGAGTTCTTCTCGGAAGACAAGGCGTGCAAAAAAATTGTCCAACGCCTCAAGCCGCTCCAAGAGGTCGGTATCGGGTACATCCAATTGGGACAAAGCAGTAGCACGCTGTCCGGTGGAGAGAGCCAGCGCGTCAAATTGGCATCATTTCTCGCACAAGAGAATTGTGCACCTACCTTCTTCATCTTTGACGAGCCGACAACAGGTTTGCACCACAAAGACATTACCGTCCTGCTACAGGCACTGAACACCTTAATCGGCAAAGGGCACAGCATCTTGATTATCGAACACAATCCGAGCATCATCCTGGCGGCCGACCATGTGATTGACTTAGGACCGGAAGGTGGTGACGAGGGCGGACAAATCGTATTTGAAGGGACACCGGAAGCCCTGATGCAGTGTTCTGTAAGTTATACCGGTCAATGTTTAAAGAATATTTTGCATTATGAATAAGTATAAATTGTCACATCTTCCTTCTTTCAACTGTCTCCCGCGTTGGGGCGTGTTTTTGTTGGACCTGCTCCTATGCACTATAGCCTATTGGCTAAGCCTTTGGATTATCAACAGCCTGTATTTCATGTTTTCCGGCCAAAAAGTTCCTATCAATACGGCATTGTACCTCTTTGCTTTTTTGGCATTTATCCTGCTGTTCTGTTTGCGTGCAGGCGTAAAAACAGCGTACGAATCCTTGTATCAAAAATCGAATACCACTCCAAAAGTACTGATTTTTGGCGTCAAGTCAACAGGACCCGCCATCGCCAAGATGTTGCGTAGTGCCGGTAACTCGCCATATTATCCGGTCGGGTTTATCGGAGAAACGGACATACCCAACACATACCGGTTAGAGGGATTGCCCGTATTCGAGTTGAACAATAACCTGTTTGAATGGATGCGTCAACACAACGTCCAGCATATTATCGTTTCACCTGACCTGCTTAAGGAAATCAATCCTGCTACAGACCTCAACCTGTTTTTGGAGCATAATATCCACGTCCTTACTACACCGTATTTTACGGAATTTGACCAAGAACTCGACCCCAAAAAAATAGGTAGTATTGACTCCATCCGGATTGAAGATCTGTTACAGCGTCCTGCCATACGCATCAACACCGACAATGTACGGCATATACTCCAAAAAAAGGTAGTGATGGTTACCGGAGCCGCCGGCAGCATTGGAGCCGAACTGGTGCGCCAAATCGTAAAATACGCGCCCAAAGCCGTTATATTGTTCGAGCAAGCGGAATCACCGTTGCATGATCTGTTGATGGACTTGCACACCGCTTTCCCAAAACAGTCGTTCGTTCCCGTTGTGGGCGATGTCCGCGAATGTTCGCGGGTGGAGGAAGTGTTTAAGGAATACCGCCCTGACATCGTTTATCACGCCGCCGCCTATAAGCACGTGCCGCTGATGGAGAACCACCCCAACGAGGCCGTTCGAGCCAACATTTTAGGGACCAAGAATATGGCGGATATGGCAGTCAAGTATGCGGCCGAACGGTTTATTATGATTTCTACGGACAAGGCAGTGAACCCAACTAATATCATGGGAGCCAGCAAACGAATTGCCGAAATCTATGTGCAATCCCTATTCAAACACATCGTCAACGACCGCCCGGATTGCACCAAATTCATCACAACACGTTTCGGAAACGTACTGGGCAGCAACGGTTCGGTCATTCCTTTCTTCAAAAAACAAATAGCCAAAGGCGGTCCTATTACAGTAACGCATCCGGACATCACCCGCTATTTTATGACGATACCCGAGGCATGCTGTCTCGTTATGGAAGCCTCTACCTTAGGGAACGGTGGTGAGATTTTCGTATTCGATATGGGGCAGGCTGTCAAGATATTGGATTTGGCCAAGAATATGATACGGTTGGCCGGATATACTCCCGGGGAAGATATACCCATCGTTTTCACCGGATTGCGCCCCGGCGAGAAACTCTACGAGGAACTGTTGAACCAGAAAGAAACGACCCTGCCGACTACACATTCCAAGATTTTGATTGCACGTGTCCGGGAATTTCCGTTTGAGCAAATCAGCCGTCAGATTGACCATCTAATTGCCACGAGTCAACAGAACAAACCCTTTATCACTGTACAGGAAATGAAAGCGATTGTGCCCGAATATATCAGCAAAAACTCTATCTACGAACAATTGGACGCCTAATGGACTATTTCTACCAACATACTTATTTAATCGGATTGGTGGCCTTTCTGGTCGCACTGGCTGCAATGCCTGTCGTGATTAAGATTGCAAAGGCTAAACATTTTGTCGTGCGGCCCAACAAACGCACATGCCATTCGGGCGAAGTGCCCAATATAGGCGGTATCGGTATCTGTTTCTCCTTCCTGCTGACCTACATGATTTTCGAGTTTGACCAATTGCAACAGTCACAGTTTCTGCTCATTGGTCTGTTCGCTATCGTGATGGTCGGTCTGGTGGACGACATTTTGGTCTTGTCCCCTCTCAGCAAACTGATTTGTGAACTGCTGTCGGGTATAGCACTCATCGGCTTTGCGGACATACGCATTACCCACCTGCACGGTTTTCTCGGCATCGAAGGACTGAATGTGACCACTTCGTACATATTGTCTTTCTTTATCCTCGTGGCTATCATTAACGCCATTAACCTGATAGATGGCGTGGACGGATTGGCTTCCGGACTGGGAATTATCTATTGCTTGTTTTTTGCCGTTTATTTCCATCTTGTACAGGAAACGAGTTGGTCTATCTTGGCTATCTGTCTGATTGGTCCGTTAGCCATCTTCTTCATATACAATGTTTTCGGTGGTGTTTCCCGCAAAATCTTTATGGGAGACAGCGGTTCACTGCTACTCGGTTATATGCTGACGGCCTGCGTTTTCCGTTTCTGCGAAATCAATGCCTATCGTTTGGTTTCGGACCGTTTTCTTATGTCCGCGGCACCGGCTGTGTGCATCTGTGTGCTCAGCATCCCTATCTTTGACACACTGCGGGTCGGTATAACGCGTATCAAGCATCATAAATCCCCTTTTCTACCCGACAAAAACCACATACATCACTTGCTGCTCCGCACAGGATTGAACCATATCCGGACCACTATTATACTGCTGACCGTGTCTCTTCTTTCCATCGGATTGGGCATTTTGGGGCGCAAATGGAACCTGTGGTTATTGGTCGGCGCGGATTTCCTATTTTTAACTATACTGACTGTCATATTGTGGCGCATAATCGATAAGAAGAATGCTGAGCATTGAGCACCTGAGCATAGAATTTTCCTCGCGGCCGATATTGGAAGACATCTCTTTTCTGGTCAACAAGCGTGACCGCATCGCTTTAGTCGGCAAGAATGGTGCCGGCAAGACGACGTTGCTACGCCTTATTACCGGTGAATATCAACCTACGTCGGGGACTATATCACACGATACAGGCCTTACAATCGGTTATCTGCCGCAGGTGATGTTGCACACTGACGGGCGGACACTGCGTGACGAGGTGATGACTGTCTTTAACGGCGAGGATGAAGCACGCTTTACGGCGGAAATGGACCGGACAATTATCGGTCTGGGCTTCCGTCGTACAGACTTTGACCGGCAGTGCTCGGAGTTCTCCGGCGGGTGGCGCATGCGCATTGAACTGGCCAAAATCCTCTTGCGCCATCCGGACCTGCTCTTGCTGGACGAGCCGACCAACCACCTCGACATTGAGTCCATTCAATGGTTGGAAACTTTCCTAAGCCAAAGTCCGGGTACCGTGTTGCTCGTCAGCCACGATCGCGCTTTTCTGGACAACTGCACCACACGTACCATTGAGATTACACTCGGCCGCATCTACGATTACAATGTCCCCTATTCACGCTTCGTCATGTTGCGTCAAGAACGCCACGACCAGCAGGTGCGTGCCTACCTCAACCAGCAGAAAATGATAGAGGACACCGAGGCTTTTATTGAACGCTTCCGTTACAAGGCGACCAAAGCCGTACAAGTGCAGAGCCGCATCAAACAACTGGACAAACTGGAGCGGTTGGAGGTCGATTTGGAGGATACTAGCCGTCTTAACCTGCGTTTCCCGCCGGCACCGCGTTCCGGGGATTTTCCCGTGATAATCGAAAACCTGCAAAAATCATTCGGCTCACATACGGTCATTAAGGACGTGAGCCTGACAATCCGCAGGGGCGAAAAAGTGGCTTTTGTCGGACGCAATGGCGAGGGAAAAACAACCTTGGTGCGTTGTATCATGGGACAATTGGACTATCTGGGCAATCTGAAAATCGGACACAATGTCAAAATAGGTTACTTCGCACAAAACCAGGCATCGTTGCTGGACGGCGAACTGACCGTGTACGAAACCGTTGATTATGTTGCTGTCGGAGATATTCGCACCAAGATACGCGACATATTGGGTGCCTTTATGTTCGGGGGTGAGGCCTCGGACAAAAAAGTCAAGGTGCTCAGTGGCGGCGAACGGAGCCGGCTGGCGATGATACGGCTGCTATTGGAACCTTGCAATCTGCTCATTTTGGACGAGCCGACCAATCACCTCGATATGCCGTCAAAAGATGTCCTCAAACAGGCCTTGTGCAACTTCAACGGCACCGTTGTCTGCGTCAGCCATGACCGCGAGTTCTTGGACGGATTGGTCAGCAAAGTGTATGAATTCGGTAACGGCCGCGTACGCGAACATTTGGGCGGCATTTATGATTTCCTGCGTGCCAAGCGCATTGGGGATTTATCCGAACTGGAACGCAAGAATATCCCTGCCGATAGTCACACCGATGACGCGCGGCCTGTTTCGTCCGGCAAACAGGATTACGAGGCGCAGAAAGCCGAAGCGGCCGCACGGCGTAAACGCGAAAAGCAAATAGCCGAAACAGAAAAGGAAATAGAACGCTTGGAACAGGAACAGAAAAATATAGAACAGCAACTGAACCTGCCTGAAAACCAAACAGAAGAGAATTTTGCCCGGTACGAACGTATCAAACACGAAATAGGAAAAAAAGTCTACGAATGGGAATTGCTTTCGGATAATTGAAACTTCAATATGACATCCGCCATTGATTATATACTCCGTTTTTTGGTTTACGGCAACGAGGAAGCCGTAGGCCGCATCGGTTATACAGCAGACAAAACGCAATGGGGTCGGTACAGTGTTGTGATTGTACCTAACGGGCACATAGGGAAAGATTGGGTTTATCCGAACCTCGGCACGCCGGTGACGGAAGGTAACATCATCCGCACAGACATTGTGTATAACACTCTCTTCTTCCTGTCGCGTGCGGAAGAGTTGATCAACCCACAACGTGATGCTCACGGACGTTTCCTGGCCGAATATTCCGTTTTGGGTCAACCGAACCGGTTGCAGATTCCGCTGATAGACGAATATAGCCGGTTACTGATGAAAAAAATCGGTCTTTCTCTGCCTCCGGCCGGCTTCGGGCGCATTTGTCTCACACACGACATAGACACAATAGCCCATTACCGCCACCTGCGCGGGGCCATCGGAGGCGTCGTGCGCGGACAATGGCGGGAGGTATTGGCTTCATGGCGGAACATAGAGAATGACCCCGCATACACATTCCCGTGGCTAATGAGACAGGACGACCGCCTTCCCAACGCCGAAAAGATATACTTCGTGAAACATACACGGGGGCGCGGACTTGATTATCCCCAATATAACTTGTCCGGCCGCGACTGCCGTCAGTTGCTGGCTTGGCTGCAAAGCCGGCACGCCCAATTGGGACTACACTCATCTTGCTACGGCACATTGCCACGCCCCATTCCGTATTCTATCCACCGAAGCCATTACCTAAACTGCTCCATCGGACAAATGCGGCAATTGGCGGAGGCCGGCGTCACGGACGACTATACGATGGGGTTTCCCGATAGGGCAGGATTCCGCTTGCAGACTACACGCCCCGCGCGGTGGATAGACCCCGATACCTTGGAAGTGACAACGCTCACCCTGCATCCCCTTACAGTTATGGACTGCACGTTGAGCAACACAGGATATATGAACCTTGACGAGAACGAGGCGTTCTTCCTATGCGAAAGGCTATTCGCCAAAGTGCGGCAATACCGCGGCGAACTGGTGTTGCTGTGGCACAATAACAACATAAGGAAAGAGACGTACCATAAAACGTTATATCCCAAACTGATTGGATTAATTGAAAACTGAAAAAGCAATCTAAATATGAAACGTATTCTTATTTTGGCAGATGCCTACACACAACCATCTTACGCCCCGCGTCTGCGCTACCTGTGCGACTATCTGATACGGCAGGGGCACAAAATTGAGGTCTATACCGAGAAATGGACACCATTGACATTTGAACATGATTATCCCATTCATGAAATCACTTTTTACTACCTCGGCAAACCGGCTTGGTTCATCAAGTCCGGATATTCGTTGCTGACCGACTGGAAAGAACGGCACTTTGCCAAACAAGTGCTCAAACAGACCAAAGGGCAATCATTCGATTTGGTATTCTGCACCACCTTCTCCACATTCCCTTTAGGGGCAGCCGTACGGGTGGCCGAAGCATTGCACTTGCCACTGCACGTAGATATACGCGACATCAACGAACAGGTACCCGGGAACCAATATATACACCATACCAACTGGTATTTTGCTCCTTTCCGTCGGTGGTATAACCGGGTTTATACTCAACGCCGCAATCTTGCCTTGCCAAAAGCGGATTGCCTCACAACAGTATCGCCTTGGCATGTTGATTTCCTCAAAGCGTTCAACCCCAACGTGCATTTGGTTTACAACGGCTACGACCCAAAAATATTCTACCCTAAAGATGTCAAAAACGATGTTTTCCGCATCAACTATATCGGTCGCATTTACCGATTTCAAGACCCCTCCCTGCTGAGTCGGGCTTTGACAGAATTGGAACCAAACGATATTCAGGTTAATTTCTACTCCAATGCCAGTGCCTCTCGCTATATGAAAAACCGTCATTTCAATCTGTCTGGCTACATTCCTTCATCCGCCGTCAGCAAGGTGATTCAACAGTCAAGCATTCTTCTGGTGTTGTCTGACGCAAAGGCTCGTGGTATGATGACCACCAAATTCTTCGAGGCTCTCGGTTGCGAAAAACCTGTACTCTGCATTCCTTCGGACAGAGGCGTGTTGGCACAAACCATAAAAGAAACCAACGCAGGTCTTGTATCATCCGACGTGGAGGAAATCAAGGCGTTCATTCTGGATAAATACAACGAGTGGAAACAGAATGGTTTCACCCGTCAGGAGGTACACGGCAAGGAGCAGTACAGCCGCGAAACGGAGGCTCAAAGCATGGAAGAATTGATGATTGGTTTATGCCGTTAATTAGCGTCATAGTACCTTATTACAATGCAGAAGACTATCTGCCGGCCTGTCTGGTGTCAATTACGCACCAGACATTTGTCGATTGGGAAATGCTGCTTATCAATGACGGTAGCACGGACCGCGGTCCGGCGATAGCCGAAGCGTTTGCACAAGCCGACAGCCGCATACGTCTCTTTTCCCAACCTAACCAAGGACAATCAACTGCACGCAATCTCGGCATCCGGCAGTCGCGAGGCGAGTGGATAGCGTTCGTGGACGCAGACGACACCTTGGATTACAGTTTTCTGTCAGCCGCCGTCAAGGGCATCCGCACTGCCGGAAAGGAGTTTGATGTGGTGCATCTGTATCCGCAACACACTTTCTACCGATATACTGCTCCATGGACCAGACTCTATCATAAATCGTTTATTGACCGTCACGGTCTGCTGTTCCCTACCGAACTGAGGCATTACGAAGATATTGTTTTTACATTGGATATGTGGGCTTCGCAACCGAAGTTTCTTTGTCTGCCACCTTGCGGGTATCATTACACGGTCCGCTCCAACTCCAACAGCCGCTCCGCGCAACGCGAAGACAGACGCAGACTATTCAACTTGCTGAACGAAAGATACCGTACGGCCCCATCGCTACGAAACAGGTTATTGGTCCTCTACACCACCCTACGGGTGAAAGGACATTTTATCGCTTCGCGACTATAAACCCATTAACGAAGAGACACCCGATTAACGCAAAGAAAATGATGGATTATTTGGAACTGCTACACAAGGAAATCCTGCCGGCCATCGGTTGTACGGAGCCTACTGCCGTGGCTCTGTGCGTGGCGCGCGCCAAAGAGAAATTGGGCTCACTGCCGGAACAAATCACCATCTACCTGAGCAAGAATATCTACAAAAACGCCATGTCGGTCGGCATCCCAAACACGGGAATGACTGGTTTGCCTATCGCAATTGCATTAGGGGCGACCATTGGCCGCTCTGAACTGCAACTGGAAGTGCTACGCGATGCTACTCCCGAAGCCGTGGAAACGGCCAAACGCTATTTGGAAAAGGTGACACTGGTGATCAGCGTGGATGTTGAGGCACCGAATGTGCTGTATATCAAAGCATGCGTTGAAGGCAATAAACGGCAGGCCGAAGCCGTCATTATGGGCGAACACACGCACTTCGCGGAAAGTGGAGAGAGCGAATGTATCCGTACAAAGTCAGTGGAGTGTGAAGAGAACAACCGAATAGCGGGACTACATGCCGTATATGATTTTGCGCAGCGCGTCAATACAGAAGAGGTCCGTTTTCTAAAAGATGGCGCGGAGTTGAACCTACGTGCAGCCGAATACTCGTTCTGCCACAACTGTGGGCACCGATTGGGCCAACTGCTACACCAATCCGGTAGCCATGACCTGTTTACACGCATTTTGGCCTACACCTCCGGTGCCTGCGATGCACGAATGTCGGGCGCAATGATACCTGTAATGAGCAATTCCGGCAGCGGCAACCAAGGTATCAGTTGTTCAATACCCGTCTATATCTACGCACAGGAAAAGAACTTGGGCGAAGAAGCCTTGTTGCGCGCCCTGACGCTCAGTAACCTGACGGCTATCTATATCAAGCAGTCCTTAGGGCGCCTATCTGCCTTGTGCGGTTGCGTCGTGGCAGCTACCGGTTCTGCGGTCGGCATCACTTACCTAATGGGCGGAGGCTATGAGGAGATAACATACGCCGTCAAGAACATGATAGCCAACATATCAGGAATGATTTGCGACGGAGCAAAACCCGGATGCGCTCTTAAAGTGTCCAGCGGCGTATCAACCGCCGTAATGTCCGCTTCGTTGGCCATGCAACACAGTTATGCGGGCGCTACAGAAGGTATCGTAGAGGAAGATATTGACCGTACAATCCATAACTTGACACGCATCGGGAAAGACGGAATGACGCAGACCGACGATATCATATTGGACATAATGACACACAAAAAATGAAAACAACCCTGCTATTGGTCGGCAAAACCACTTCAAACGAGTTGGACAAACTGATTGACGGTTACCGCCAACGGTTGATGCATTATATATCGTTCGAAACCATCGTTATTCCGGAACTGAAAAACACGAAGTCGCTTACCCGCGAACAGCAAAAGGAACAAGAGGGACAACTGATCCTGAAAGCCGTTGCCTCCTCGGCGGATCTTGTGCTGTTGGACGAGCACGGACAGGAGTTCCGTTCGGTGGAGTTTGCCGCCTATCTGCAGAAAAAAATGTCCACCGGCCGCGATATCGTTTTCGCAGTCGGCGGACCGTACGGTTTCAGTGAAGCAGTATATCAGCGTGCCAACGGGCAAATCAGCCTAAGCCGCCTCACTTTCTCCCACCAAATGATTAGGCTATTATTTATTGAACAGGTGTATCGGGCATGCACAATTATTAGGGGCGAGCCCTATCATCACGAGTAAGGCTATCGCCACCACAACAATCACGCAGGCCAGCACAATCAAGGCAATCTTCCAACCTGCCATTTTCTTTTTCTTTATTTGAATGAACGGGAAGATGGCTTTTTCGGTCAGTTTCTTGCCGAAGAGCACACTAATCAAAGCATCGGCGTTGACTGCCCAACCGTTGGCGTTCAACAGCGGAGCCAAGTTACGACGGCGCAGTTTCATCCAAGCCAAAATCATCGCCGGACCGGAAATAACCAATATAATACCGGCAATAGCGCAGAGCCGCTGCCACCATGTCAAAGCGTTAAAGCTCTTGGTCACATTGGTCAGGAATAGTCCGATATAGCCTAACGCCATGCCGATGGCGGCAAAAATACCGGCGAACTTGGCAATATCAAAGGCGGATTTCTTATCACCTGCAGGAGCGGCATTCGGGTCGGCCAGTTTGCCTTCCACATTAGCAGTCATATTTTCAAAAGCCTTGCTGTCCTTCTCGGCGGCCGATTTGTTAATCAAATCCGTCACCCAATTGCCGAACTTGCGGTAAGGACTCCAGAAAGCCTGGCCGATAGAGATAGGATTGTCTATCACTTTGGTAATTGTTGCGTTCCAGTCCAGACCTGTGCGGTCATAGAAGACGGCGTTTTTTCCGACGGACAGGTTGCGAATCTCACCGATAGTGACGGCCGCCGCAATTTGCATCTTGTCACCTGCTTTGTTCACGCAGTCGCAATAAACGAGGAACATACCGCTGGCGGCGGCCTGTGCATCGTGCTTGGACATATCCGATACGCGGATACACATATGGCAAGCACGCTGGTCAATAACGAGCGTACCGGCTTGGAAAATAGCCGGCCTATCGGCATAAAAGTCTTCAAAAGAGACATAGTTGTGCAGCAGGGTGACAAAGTCACGGTGTAGCAGCAACAGTTTCCTCAACGGCATAAAATGCTCGCGTGCTGCAGTCAAGGCGGCGGCCTCGGCATCTTTGGCTGCCTGTACAGCCAATTCCCAAGAGGCTATCTGTTCGCCCATCTTGACAAAGTCCTTTTCGGCAATGCCCGGCACAGGCACATCTTCCGCAATATGTTCCAAACCGAGTTTTTGCAGTTTCAGTTTCTGGAAATAGTCTTTGTATTCGGCTTCTTTGGCTTTGTAGGCAGCGATGACATCATCTGCAAAAGGTTGTTCGGGCACTGTTTCACCTGCTACAGCCACACTATTGATAGCAGCCGTCACTTGTAACAGCGACACTTCCGCGGCATCGCCTGCCACCTCTTTGGCTACTACAACCAAATCGCTGTCTATCAGTTGGTCAATAGCCACCGTATCGTTTCCTGCAAACAAAGTGTCCGGTGTTTTGAGTACGGAGCAAAGCCATTCGGCGGCATGCACCACCTCATGGATGTGCAGGTAGCCGTCATTGTCGCTGTCTATTAGGGACAGGCTATCCGACGGTATTTCCAACCCGTTCACGGGGCAGGAAAGCACCGTAAACATTTTTTTATCCAACTCTCCGAGGTGGCGAATATCTTCACCAGAGTGGATGCAGACACGCGAGGTGCCGCCTACATTAGCAAAAGTAAACTTGTACGACATAATTGATTCAATCAATTAAAAATTTGTAAGTTATCGGTTATGAGTAATGCAATGATGAGTACTTCCATTTACAATGTCTTGGCCACTTCCACCTGCTCAAATGTTTCAATCAGGTCGCCTTCCACGATGTCGTTGTACGCTCTGATGCTCAAGCCGCATTCCTGGTTCAAGCCGATTTCCTTGATGTCGTCCTTTCCGTGTTTGAGCGAAGACAAATCACCGGTGTGTATAACGATACCGTCACGAATAACACGGCATTTGTTGGTGCGCTTGGCCTTGCCTTCACGCACGATACATCCTGCAATAGTACCAACTTTGGAAATATGGAAGGTTTGCAGAATCTCCAAGGTAGCGGTTATCTCTTCTTTTATCTCCGGCGACAACATACCCGCCATTGCGGCTTTCAGTTCTTCAATGGCATCGTAGATGATAGAGTAGATGCGTATATCCACCTCTTCAGTCTCGGCCATCTTGCGTGCCGTAGCGGTCGGGCGGACATTGAAGCCTACGATCACGGCATCCGAGGCGGCAGCCAACAGTACGTCCGAATCGGAGATAGCGCCGACCGCACCGTGGATGACGTTAATCTGTATGTTCTCCGTCGATTGTTTTATCAACGAATCGGACAAGGCTTCCACAGAGCCGTCCACATCGCCCTTGACAATGATGTTCAGTTCCTTGAAGTCGCCGATAGCGAGGCGACGGCCTATCTCATCCAATCCGACGTGTTTCTTGGTACGAATAGACTGTTCACGCTGCAACTGTTCGCGTTTATTGGCTATATCGCGCGCTTCCTGTTCGGAAGACATCACATTGAACTCGTCACCCGCCTGGGGCGCACCGTTCAGTCCGAGTATCAAACACGGTTCACCCGGAAGGGTCTCTTGTATTTTTTGTCCGCGTTCGTTGAACATCGCTTTTATTTTGCCGTGATAGGTTCCGGCCAATACAATATCGCTCTGGTGCAACGTTCCGTCGCTTACCAATACGGTAGCCACGTAACCGCGTCCCTTATCCAGCGACGATTCAATGATGGAGCCTTTCGCACGGCGTTTGGGATTGGCTTTTAGGTCCAGCATATCGGCTTCCAATAGCACTTTTTCCAACAGTTCATAGACGCCGTCGCCCTTTTTGGCACTGATGTCCTGACTTTGGTATTTGCCGCCCCATTCCTCAACCAAGATGTTCATACTACTCAGTTGTTCTTTTATCTTATCGGGGTTGGCTCCGGGTTTATCGCATTTGTTGATAGCAAATATCATCGGAACGCCTGCGGCCTGTGCGTGGTTGATGGCCTCGATGGTCTGCGGCATCACAGCGTCATCCGCCGCCACGATAATGATGGCTATATCCGTCACCTTGGCACCGCGGGCACGCATGGCAGTAAAGGCTTCGTGACCCGGTGTATCAAGGAAGGTAATGCGGCGGCCGTTCTTCAGCTGCACGTTATAGGCTCCGATGTGCTGCGTGATGCCGCCGGCCTCGCCAGCAATGACATTCGTGTTGCGGATGTGGTCCAGCAGCGAAGTCTTACCGTGGTCAACGTGTCCCATGACCGTGACAATCGGGCAGCGCGGCTCAATATCCTCCTCGTTTATTTCCTCGTCCGCATTGATTTCCTCCACCACTTTGGCACTGACATATTCGGTCGTAAATCCGAACTCTTCGGCAACGAGGTTAATCGTTTCAGCGTCAAGCCGTTGGTTGATACTGACCATCACACCCAGCATCATACAAGTACCGATAATCTTGGTTACCGGCAGATTCATCATGACAGCAAGATCGTTGGCTGTCACAAACTCTGTCAGTTTGAGCACCTTGCTTTGTGCCTGTTCCTCGGCGCGTGCTTCCGCCATTTTTTCGCGTTCCTCGGCACGGCGTTCGCGTTTATGCTTACTGGTGGCCGTCTTGCCTTTCTGTCCTTGCAAACGGGCTATTGTCTCTTTGATTTGGCGTTGTACCTCCTCGTCATCGACTTCTACTTTGACGGGTTTATGCTGGTTTTTCTTGCCTGCCTTCTGGTTTTTGACATCGTTGATATCCACTTTGGCACGAATACGTTGGCGGTTGCGTTTGCCTTCGCCGTTTTCGCTGCCGGAACCCGTGTTGTGCTGTTGCGCGCGCGTTGCGTGTTCCTTTTTCTTTTCCTCTTTCGATTTCTTGCCCGGATGGGTGGCTTGATTGATGCTGTCAAGATCTATCTTGCCGATAACCTTGGGTTGCTTTTTCAGTACGGGTGTGCCCAACGTGAATATCTCCGGTTGGGCGGCTTGCGGCTGCTTCTGCGGAGCGGATGACTGTTCGGCCGGTTTGTTCTGTTTGTGTTCAGGTTGTTGTTTGGGTTCCGGTGCGGGTTGTTGTTTAGGTTTCGGTGCGGGTTGCTGCTGTTGGGCCTTTGCGCGTTCTTTCTCCTCGGCCTCTTTTCGGGCTATTTCGGCGGCTTTTTGTGCGGCTTGACGTTCTGCCTCGGCTTTGGCCTGTTTAGCGGCCTCGGCTTCCTTTTTCTCCTTGTCAAGGTCAATCTTGCCGACTACCTTGGGTTTGGGCAGTTCGGTTTCAATATGCTGGACCCGTTTGGGTTCGTCCAAAGTCACACTCTTGGGTTTGTCCATCGCCTGTCGCGCCTGTGCTTGCTGTTCCGCCTCCAGTTTGAGCGCCATATCTTTGTTGAACTCCTTGGCCAACAACAAATATAAATCGTCATCAATCCGGGTATTGGGGTCAATCTTGACGGCACGTCCCTGCTTGGCGCAAAAATCCGCCGCGGTGGACATACCGATGTTCAGTTCTTTACATGCTTTTACTAATTTAACAGCCATAATACTTGCGTTTTGGACGATTATACATTGGTTTTATTCTTCAAATTCTGCTTTCAGCACCTCGAGTACATGTTCGATGGTTTCCTCTTCGAGGTCGGTGCGCTTCGCCAATTCCTCTTTGGACAATCCGAGGACATTCTTGGCGGTATCCAGTCCAATGGCTTTGAGTGCATCAAGTACCCATTGGTCGATTTCGTCGTTGAACTCGTCCAGATAGATATCCTCTTCGTCGTCTTCGGCTTCGCGGTAAACATCAATCTGGTAGCCGGTGAGCATGGAGGCCAGTTTGATATTGAAGCCGCCCTTACCGATAGCCAAGGACACCTCGTCGGGTTTGAGATAAACAGACGCCTGTTTGTTCTCTTCATCCACCTCCATAGTGCTGATCTTGGCGGGTGAGAGTGCGCGTTGGATATACAGTTTGATATTGGCAGTATAGTTGATGACATCGATGTTCTCGTTCCTCAGTTCACGCACGATACCATGAATACGCGCTCCCTTGACACCGACACACGCACCGACAGGGTCAATGCGGTCGTCAAAACTCTCCACCGCCACCTTGGCCCGTTCACCCGGAATGCGGGCGATGTTCTTAATGGCTATCAGTCCGTCATGCACCTCAGGCACCTCCTGTTCAAACAGTCGTTGCAGGAAGAGTGGGCTGGTGCGGCTGAGCAACACCTTGGGGTTCTGGTTGTTGTTATCGACTTGTACGACCACGGCACGTACGGTGTCACCCTTACGGTAATAGTCTGTAGGGATTTGGTTCTGTTTGGGGAGGTAGAGTTCATTGCCGTCCTCATCAAGCAGTAGCATTTCTTTTTTCCACACTTGGTAGAGTTCGCCACTGACCACTTGTCCGAGCATGTCACGGTACTTGATGTAGAGGTTTTCTTTCTGCAGTTCCATGATTTTGCTGGCGAGTGTTTGTCTGAGGTTCAGTATCATACGTCGTCCGAAGGAAGCGAAATCAACTTTATCGGTTATTTCTTCTCCCACTTCGGCTTCGTCATCCATTTGCAAGGCATCGCTGAGTGCTATTTGTGTCTCTGCATTAGTCACTGTGCCGTTTTCGACAACAGTACGGTTGCGGTATACCTCCAAGTCTCCTTTGTCGGGGTTGATGATGACGTCGTAGTTGGCGTCCGAGCCGTAAGTTTTGGCGATGACGTTACGGAAGGAGTCTTCCAGCACGTTGATAAGTGTCTGTCGGTCGATATTTTTCAGGTCTTTGAACTCTGAAAAGATGTCAATCAGATTGATGGATTGGTTTGTTTTTGCCATTTTATTGTAGATTTAAAAATATTACAGGTTATAGATTGTTTTTTTGACTTGATCGTAGCGGAAGGTCATTGTTTCGCCGGCATCGAGCAGAAAAGTATCTTCATTGACGCTGACAAGTTGTCCGGAGTAACGGTGTCCGTCCTCATCGGTCACCACAATATTGTGCCCGAGGTGTTTGAGGTATTGTATCTTCGACTTGAACGGCTCCGTGAGGCTGACACTGCCCACTTCAAGGCTATAATCGTCCTTGTCGCCGAGAGTGATAACAAGATGCCTGTTCAGTTCGGCGCAGAAATCGACATCTACGATGCCTACGCGGTCTATTTCGACGATGATATTGTTTTCCTTGTCGATATTGAGTGTCTGCAACGCATAATCCGTTCCCTGCAGAAAGGCTTCCACGGCGTTTTTAACAGTTTCGTCAGTTATCATGCTTGTTGTTCAATATGTAATTTGTCTTATAACAAAAGGAGGCCTTTCAGGTCCCCTTCTTCATTCACCCTGCAAAGATACAACAAAAATTTGACATACGCAAATAAATTGTGCGTTTTGGCGAAAAAAAACGTGAAGGCGTACGATGGAACACGCGTCGGCGACAGCCGACCAATCGAGCGTACATGGTAGCGAGAGGGCGCAATATAAGGAAAGAACGTTGCGCTACGAGATGTACTTAGGGAGGGGCTTACATTAGTAATGTTTGCCGAGATGCAATTGGGGAGGAGATTACTCTTCTTAATAGTGCATCATTGCCGCGACTTATGGATAACCTCGCAGATATAATCCACTCGTTCCAAACTCAAGTCATAATACATCGGCAACCTCACCAAGCAATCGGCATAACGGTCGCACTCGGGCAAATCGCGACCATCGTGCTTATCCTCATAGAATTTACTTGTATGTAAACTTAGATAATGGAAAACAGATAATATTCCGTGCTCCTTAAGAAATGCGATAAAACTCGTTCGTTTCTCCAAGTCAGGGAAGACGAGATAGAACATGTGGGCATTACAAGCCCCCTCTCCCGTCTCCCCCTTAAAGGGGAGAGGCTGAATTAATGAACCATCGTTATTCTTGGGTAATTCGAAATAACCTTTATCTGCCAGCGGTTTGAGCAGTTTCCAATAGCGATTCCAGAGTTGCTTGCGCTTATCCTGAATCTCATCCAGATGCTCCAATTGTGCCCATAGGAAGGCGGCATTGATTTCTGCCGGCAAGAACGAACTACCCTTATCTACCCAACCATACTTATTCACCTCTCCACGGAAGAACTCGGCACGATTGGTGCCTTTCTCCCATAGAATCTCTGCCCTGCGGATAAATCGCTCGTCATTGATGATGAGTAGCCCACCCTCGCCTCCGGCAGTGATGTTCTTCGTTTCGTGGAAAGAGATGGCGGCTAAGTGGCCGATACTACCAAGAGGAAGCCTCACCCCCTTCCCCTCTCCTGAAGGCGAGGGGCGATTGGATATATAATACGAATCAATTGCCTGAGCAGCATCTTCCACGATGAGAAGATTGTATTTCTCTGCTAAGGCCATAATCGCATCCATATCGCACGCAATGCCGGCATAGTGGACGAGGGCGATGACTTTTGTACGCGGAGTGATAAGCGATTCGATGATGGCGGGATCGATGTTAGGGTTATTCTTGCCCGAATCAGCAAAGACGACTTTTGCTCCTTCGCGTAAGAAAGCGAGCGCGGTGCTGACGAACGTATAACTCGGCACGATTACTTCGTCACCGGGTTTTAGGTCGCAAAGCATCGCACACATCTCAAGGGCATCGGTGCCGGAGGTGGTGAGCAAGCACTTCTTATATCCATACCGCTGCTCAAAGAACGCTTGGCAGCGCTTCGTATACTCGCCGTTGCCGGACAGTTTGCCTCGGCCGACGGCTTCAATCATGTACTCAGTTTCCTTCCCCGTTAAGTGGGGAGCATTAAAGGGGATATTCATAGGTTATCAATTTGATATAGTTGTAAATTATTATTTTCTAAATACAATGTGATTTTTGTTCTACACTTATAATTCGTTTCTATTGAATTTTGAATCAATTGCAAAGCATAATGAGGATTATATGGAGATGTCGTATCAATGAATATAAAACAATCAGATTCTATAAAATCAAGAAATGAATGTGCTCTATCGTTTAATGGAAAATTGGCAAACCACCCAAAATTATAAGATGGAAAATGAAGGCTCTCCATATGAAATGGATTTATTTGTTCATGACAAATACAATGAAGATCAACTACATACGAATTGAATGGAACAGCCTCAAGAAAAGACAATTGTTCCTGCAACCTATTAGAATATAAATGACGGTCAAGTATATTTCTAATTGGTTGACATAACAAATTACAAGATATAGCGATACTACATATTGTAATTACCAAACTCAAAGTTTTATTTATTTCCTTATATAAAAATGTATAAGCAACCATTATCTCAGTCAACAAAACACAAGCGAATACTCGATATTTAAAATGAGCAACATATCCAATTGTTAACATAAGCAAAAACACTAATACCACATAACCAAGCAGAAGGAATTTTTCTTTTCGTTTATATAGCATAGAGACACATAGTAATATAAGATAAAGCAGACATAACAAATATATATTGCGCTTACAAACTTGAACTAAACTGATCTTAATTTTATCTATTGGAGAGAACGCTTTTGCAGCTCTATTATTTAATTCTTTTAAGACATCAAGTGAAATTATGTTAACATCACCTAGAAACCAACACATTAAATTATAATCATCTTGTGTAATATTTTCAGGAAGGTCGTTCAAAAAACGCTGATTCTGCCCATCCTGGAGCTTAGAACGTTCTTCATTGTATTCTTTGTAATAATTCCATTCTTGTTTTTGGTAAAACAAGTCATCTGAAAGTTTACAACCTACGATGATTGTTGCAATAATAACAAATGGAATGTATGCTTTCCAGTTTCTTTTAATGATATATATGAACAAGGGAGTAAACAATAACACAACTAATCCCGTAACATTGAACCTAAGCAAAGAAGATGTGAGAAGATACCCCCCCCCTACAACAAATAACCCATTCGTATGGAGGCTGGGATTTTTGCTCATAAAACTAATTGCTGCATTATACAAAATTAAGCAACCCGCCACAGCTGCAAGTCCAGCAGTGGTGGTAAATTGAATATTCACAACGCAGTTAAACCAAAATACATAAAAGAATATACACCAAAGAATTTTTATCCACTTAGATACATCTTTGATTAAGATATACCATACGATTGCTGTTGCTGAAAATATATGCACAACACATTGAAATATAGTGTACCATTCCAATATAGAAGACCATGTATATAACTTAACAAAAAGCCAACCTAAAATTCCATTTATAAACACCAAATGGTAGTCGGGAATTCCATGAAATGCTCCCGAAGCAATCATTGCCATACCGATATCATCATTCGTTTCCCAACGCATTGGGGCTAACCATGCAATAAGGGAAAATACCACTAAATGAATAGTAAAAAGTAGAATAAGCTTCGTTAGATTAGAATACGTTTTCATAAAAAATCACTTTCGGCAATAAATCATACTTTGGGTCATGTTGTATCCGGAATTTAGATCAGCATTGTTTACACATTTATAACAGTTATATTCTTGAGGAAACCCCCAATCCAACTCAGATAAACGATTGTGAAGCACGATACTATCCCATTCTGAAAAAATAATGTATTTAGGGCAAGGAAGGATGTCTAAATCATGTAATAGAAACTCCTCCGGTTGTTGGTCGTTAGTATATGGTATAGCATCCATTGCGACAATTGTCATCTCGTTGAAACAAAATCCCAATAAGGTATCTTGATAGCCTCCTTTATATCCGTTTTCTTTTAAAACATCATTTACTTCTGAATAAAAAGCATGTTGATTTGCAGATAAAGACATTCGTGCGATTGGTTTTTCTTTTGTAAACATCAGATTATTCTTTTTAACATGAGGAATACCTATTGTTTGAATCATAATAAATACACATAATGTAATATACAGAGTTATCGCGTATGGACGGAAATTCCACTTATTGTAATCAAATATGATATACAATAGCATCCCCCAAGGTGCGACATTTGATAGAGCTTTTCCTAAGATGTTTGTGTTGGTTCCAAAAGAGATTCCTATTGGTAAAACAAGTAAGAATATGATAAAAACAATCTCATTTCTTGTTAGTTTATGACCATAAACCTGCATGAACATAATAACTACCCATGTGATAATCTCCGTAAAATATATACTGGGTTTTACTAACCACTTGTTTAGAATAAAAAAGAGCATTAAACCGATTAAGGCACATAACCACTGATTAAAGCCATATTTATTTATTTGGTTACAAATATATGTAACACCTAATAGTGCCGTGACAATAATGACAAGGTCTCTAAATCCAAAGAAAATCACCAATATCACTTTTGTCAATGAATGATGTGATGCACGCCCTCCCGAAGTTGTCTGAATTATGGCTGTTTGAACGTATTCTATTAAATCAGGTATACTGATAATAACGAAATGCATAAACATAACGCCGATGATTAGACCTATACTGAGACAAACCAATATCTCGACTGCTTTTTTTACACTGAAACCATCATATAAACATAAAAATAAGCCAAATAATCCAAACATCATTATTCCGGCAGGAGTGTGATTTAAAGTAACTAATAATAAAATCATCCCCATAATCATTACCAATAAGCGCTTTAACCATTTATTTCTTACGCTTATCGCAATAAGACATACGGAAAGCACTATTGATGTAAGAATAAATAGCACATCGTTCATATTAATAACACTACTCGAAACAACATATAGTCCTATTAACAAAGTACTTGCTGAGAGTATAAGATAATCTTTGAACTTTTGTATTAAGCCATTTTTCTTGAGAAAAATTGAGGAGCATAATAGCAGTAATAAAATAGAACAAATCTTTAATACGCAAGCCAATCTTCGTAATGATAGAACATCCAAATTCTCTAAATTAGGAATAAATGCAGATAAAATTTCTGTACTAAGAGACAATGGTTGTGTTCCTGTTACGAGTGCCTTATTTACTTTTATCATCGTATAAAAGAATCCCTCATCATATATTGAAGATAAATCTTGATTTAGAGACAGGAACTTCCACGCATAACAAACACATAGTGCAATAAGTAGAACAGACCAAAGCACTGTAGATTTTGATAAATTTTCCTTCATAAACTTATAAATTTTATTTTTAACTAAAAAACACTATTATTCCTACTATTATTACTCCTATTGCTCCGATTTTCTTCCACGTTAGTTTCTCGCGAAACAAGAAGAAAGATAACACCGGAACGAACAAATAACTCAAGGACTCAATAATACTCACTTCCTTAACCATCACCCCTTTACTCATCGCCCAAATATTGACAATCATACAGGTTAGCATTATCGCATAACCACCAATCACCCAAGGATTGAGATATTGCCTCAGAAGCCATTTCAATCTCCCCTCGCCTTCGGGAGAGGGGTCGGGGGTGAGGCTTGCGCCCTTCTTCAATAGCATCTGCGCACTGGCAGCAGCAAAAACGGATAATATTACAAGTATATAATACATTTTTCTTCGTTTTTGGACGTTTGTAAAGAAAAAGTGAAAAATATTTGTACAATTCAAAAAAAAGTAGTACCTTTGCAGCAAATTTAATGAATAGAAACATTGTTTATTATAATAATTTAGTGTTTTGAAACATTATTTATTACGCAAATACAATATTTAAAAACACGAATAAATGGATAGTCTGAAGGAAATCGACGACCTTATTCAAGGGTATCACAATCGACTGAAAGCCACAACGAGCAAATTTTACAGAAACATCTACCATGACATTGATTGGGAGGATAAACTGATTTGCATCAAAGGACCGAAAGGAGTTGGTAAATCCACACTGATGCTTCAGCACATACGTGACGCATTCTCAAATATTGATGATGTGTTATTCCTATCACTGGACAATCTGTGGTTTACCAATCATAGTCTATACGAGGTTGCGTTATGTTTTTATGCACACGGAGGCAGATACCTATATTTGGATGAAGTGCATCACTATAAACCTTGGCAGATTGCCATCAAGAACATCTACGATGACTGTCCCGAAATGCACATTGTTTTCTCAGGCAGTAGTTTGCTGCAAATAGAGAGTGGCATAGCGGATTTGAGCCGTAGAGTGGTTGAGTATCCGTTGAGCGGTTTATCTTTTAGAGAGTATCTGAAGTTGGAAGGTGTCATAACCATTCCTATCATTCATTTGGAAGATCTCTTGATAAACCATACAAATATAGCTATGTCTATTACACAACAGTCAAAGGATATTTTGGTGCATTTTAACCAGTATTTGGAATATGGATACTACCCATTCTACAAAGAGGCTAAACGCGGTTATTACCAACGATTACAACGTGTTGTCAATCATATATTGGATGTTGATTATCCTGCCATAGAAGAGGTGGAAATCAGCACCATTCGCAAAGCGAAAAAGATGCTGATGGTGCTTGCAGAACAAGTTCCGCAGATGCCAACAATGAGCGACCTATATCGGGAATTGGAAACCGATCGAAACCAAGGACTCAAAATGCTATATGCGCTGCAACGTGCCGGTCTGCTTGGATTATTATCGGATAACGCCAAAGCTCTAAAAATGTTGAGCCGACCGGATAAAATCCTTATGGACAATCCGAACCTTATGTATGCGTTGGGCAGGAAACAGGATGTTGGCACAATTCGAGAATCATTCTTCTTCAATCAATTGCGTTATGTTGCTCAGGTAAATTATCCGCACAAAGGTGATTTTCTTGTGAATCAAACGTACCTTTTTGAAGTAGGTGGCAAAAGCAAATCGTTTGAACAAATCAAAGATGAATCCAATAGTTTCTTGGCGGTAGATGGTGTTGAAACCGGTAGCCGCAATCGCATTCCTCTTTGGATGTTCGGTCTGCTCTATTAATGATTTTTTCTCTACAATACGTCAAAGATCGTTTATTATTTTATGTGCGGGCATAGGCTCGCACTTTCTTTATCATTTCACGAACGTGCATAAAGCACAATGCCACCAATAATGATGATTGCGCCCAATATATTCGTCCACGTGATAGCTTCACCAAAGAGCAATGAAGCTAATAACATCACAAAAATAAGGCTCGTCCCTTTAAACATATAGGCGGTGGAAAGCTCTATTCGTCTCAAAATCTGTTGCCAAAAGATAGCATAACACCCCATCACACAAATAGCGCCACCCAGTCCTAATAGGTATTTAGTGGACATCATCTCCTGCTGCGAGGCAAACTTGGTAAAGATTGCCACACAAGCATAAAGCAAGTTAATACCTATCAAAGAACCATATTTTAGATAATTATTCACAACCACCAATGATAAACATCCGTTATACTCTCTACCTTAAATCCATTCTTCTCATACCATCGACAAGCGTCTATGTTCGCTTTCTGCGTAGGGACTTCAAGAGTATGAATAAATCCTATTTGATAAAGATACTCCTCTACAGTACTCATGATTTTTGTTCCTATCCCGCTATGTTGACAATCGTCATCGACAGAAACCAAACCAATATGAGCTAACCCTTTTTCATTGAAATCAACGGTAATCAAACCTTTTGTAATGCCATCAAGACAATACACAAAAATCTGCTTATTAGAGCCTTCTTGAGGGCACGCATTTTCTATCCATCGATTATACAATCTTTCAAAACTACCTTTTGGAAAACGTTGATCCAATTTGAAACGAGAATATCCGCCACTAACAAGAGCAAGATGGTAAAGGCTATCCGATGGAGAACTTTCCTTGTAACTTGTCACGTCTTCGAATATGTGCTTATGCTCGCAGTGTTTACTATACAACACCTTCTCGTCAACCAGTTGGGCAGATTCTGCATGAAAACCAATATGATTTTCATCGAAGATATAAAGTAAATCATACTCGTTCTTGAGCATGTCCGCCATAGATGCCAAATTTATGGCATCTTCTTTCGTTTGAATATCTGCGCAACCTATACGCAAATCAAAAAACTCACTATCCCATTCTAACTTTCGGATATTCATTCCTCACAATTAATAGATTGACCAACGATATAAGTGGGACGATTCTTCACAGTCTCAAACATCTTGCCAATATACAATCCAACCAGCCCTAATAATGAGATTATTACACCTGTCAAGAACCAAATAGATATAATTAAACTTGTGAAGCCCAATACTTTTGTGTCCCCAATAAAATAGCGAATAACATAAATTAAGGCGATAACAAATGAAAGAGCTGTCATCAAAGCTCCTAATTTCACCATCAAGCGCATCGGTTTATCTGAGAAGGAAATGATGGTATCAAGTGCCAACTTAAATAAACGGCCGAAATTATATGTGGATGTTCCTTCCGCTCTTGCATCGTGCTGAATAGGTAAATAGGCTTTTCTAAAGCCGACCCATTGCACTTGTGCAGGGAAATAACGCATTTTATCACCCATTGCCAAAACGGCTTCGATTACGCTCCCACTATATATACCAAAATTGGCAACAGACGCATCTTGCTTTGTTTCTGTCAAATAAGCCAATAGTGCATAAAACATTTTTGATCCAAACTGTTTCTTTTTTGAATGTTCGCGATGTACTCTTTGAGCAAGAACTGTATCATACCCCTCCATTGCTTTTTTATAAAGGTTCGGAATCTCCTCCGGGCGGTCTTGTAGATCGCAATCCATTACTACAACCCAATCGCCTTTGGCATAATTGAGTCCGGCGGTAATGGCATAGTGTTGACCAAAATTACGGGAAAGGTTGAGCCCTTTGACGCGTTTATCCTTCGCGCACGCTTTCTCTATCTCTACCCAAGTATTATCGGGCGAGGCATCGTTGACAAGGATAATCTCAAAATTATCGGTAATTGTGGAAACAGAAGCAGTAACTCTATCGACGAGTTGCTCTACCATCTTCTCCCCCTTATACTCGGGAGAAACAATTGAAATATGTGGATTATGTATCATATTATACATTCGTACTAGTATACATTACAAAAGGCGCATGAATGATATTGGTCGTCCATGTGCCTAAAGCGTTTTTTAACTCCTAAGTTTAAAATAAAAAAACGCGGACCTTGCTCTTTGCTTGTTCCGCTAGTTGAGGCTCTCGCATTGCCCATTTGTTCAAAACAAGCAACGCGAAGCCCACGCAAATATGTATACACGCGCGCCTTATATCGTTAAGGTGCAATAAGAATATACACATTCCGAGGACATCTACCGTTGCAATGTTTCGGAACAAATTGTGAAATTTGCGAGATTTCAACTAACCAAAACATAGCATCATATAGACGCCTTTTGTCGCGCTCAACTTCCTCACACACGGAACAAACTCACTCGTTCGTTAAAAGTGCTCTGAGTCACCCGCTCTCCCCGTCGAAATAGGTTTCGTCAGGGACCCCGTGAAGAAGCTAACCACTTATGTCTGCAAACCCCACCCACGAATGCTAACGTAATGCTATAGGCACCGCAGACATCCCTGCGTGAGCTTGCTATCGTATCTTGGCGTACATACAACACACCAAGATACCATGCAAAGGTACAAAAAAAAATGTAATCATCCAAAACAATCAATATTTTTCGTAAAAAAAAGTGTATTTTGGAAGGTGGAGAGTAGAAAGTGGACGACACCCGAGTTGCATTCGGTAACATCAAAAAACCAATGGAGTTGCTGACATTAGGAAAACTCTTGTCAGCAAACGAGTACTGTCAGCATAGAATAGGACATGGTGGAACACGCGGTTATATTGTGATTGAACGTACTAATAATCAATCCGATGCAAAGAGCAGAATCCAAGATATTACCGACTCAAACGCTGACAGTGCTGACAGTATTTTCTAATATGTATATATTTTCGTGCATAGGCAGACTATATATATATCCGAACAGAAAAAATGCGTTTATCTGTCAGCACTGTCAGCAAAGCGGAGGTGAGCGAGTGGAAAGTGGAAAGTGCGTTGTTCACAAAAAAGTGAACAAGACCAATGGGCAGTGGGAGGGTGAAGATGGAAAGTGGAAATTATGCGAAATCGATGATGTGGTGGATGGAGATGATACCGATAATCGCTTCGGAATCAGCCGTTTCCGTTACCGCTAAAGTGGTGATATTATATTTGTCCATCACGGCCAGAGCATCGGTCAGGAGCGCATTCTTGCAAATCTTCTTATAAGACGGCGTCATGATGTCACCGGCGGTTATCTGTAAGTTGTTGAATTTCTGAATGGCACGCCGCAAATCGCCGTCCGTAATGATACCGATACACCTATCCCCGTCATAAACCATCGTAATACCCAAATGCTTATCGGACATCTCACACACCAAATCACGGAACAACGCAGTCCGCTGGACACGCGGCACCACACCGGTCATATAATCCTTGACGCGTCCCAACAGTTTGCGTCCCAACGCCCCGCCCGGATGATAGACGGCAAAATTTTCCGCCTTGAAACGGCGCTTTTCCATCAGGCATACTATCAATGCGTCACCCACCAACAAAGCCGCAGTCGTACTGGTCGTAGGCGCCAGTCCCAACGGACAAGCCTCTTTGTCCACGTGGGTGGACAAAACACAGTCACACGACTTGGCCAAAGGCGACTGACAGTCACCGGTCATGGCAATCAGGGTACAACCTATCTTGCGCAAAGGGTCAATGACATTCAGTATCTCGTTGGTGGAACCGCTGTTGCTAATCAAAAGGACTATATCTTCGGCGTTAATCATGCCCAAATCGCCGTGAACAGCCTCTGCCGCATTGACAAAGATAGCGGAAGTGCCTGTAGAAGCCAGCGAAGAAGCGATTTTATGGCCGATAATGCCGGTTTTGCCGATACCCATCACGACCAGTTTGCCCCGACAATCGTATATCCATTCGACCACTTTGTCAAAGTTGCCGTCAATAGATGCCGCCAATTTCTCCAATTCGGCTATCTCTTCCTGAAAAATCTGTTTCGCCCTTTCGGAATATGTCATATTCAGTCTAATTTCTGCCGGCAAGCGTCTATCTCTATGGCCTGCCGCAATATTTTTTCCATATCACTCAAACGCACCTGGTTGGCCGCATCGGAGATGGCGCGGTCGGGGTCGGGATGCACTTCCATAAACAAACCGTCCACACCCACCGCCAAAGCCGCACGCATCAGATAGGGCACCATATCGCGGTTACCGCCGGTAACACCGGTTTGGCTGTTGGGCTGCTGCACCGAATGAGTAGCGTCAAAAACAATCGGGCAACCGAATTGGCGCATCTCAACCAAAGCCGTCATATCCACCACCAAACGCCCGTAACCGAACGAACTGCCACGCTCTGTCAGCCAAATATCGGCCTGAGGACGGACACTGTGAATCTTGTCGATAGCCCCTTTCATATCCCACGGCGCCATAAACTGCCCTTTCTTGACATTGACTGTCTTGCCGGTAGCGGCCGCAGCCTGCAACAAATCGGTCTGGCGGCTCAAAAAAGCCGGAATCTGCAAGACATCTGCCACCTGCGCCACCGGTTCGCACTGCCAACTCTCGTGCACGTCGGTCAAAACGGGAAGCCCCTCGGCCTCTTTTACTTCGCACAGAATTTTCAGCCCCTCCTCCATGCCGATACCGCGGCACGAACAGGAGGTGCGGTTGGCTTTGTCAAAAGACGACTTGAAAATCAACCGTATGCCCAACCGGTCACATATCTGATTCAGTATGTGGGCAGTTTGGAGAACCATCTCCCTATTTTCTATGGCACACGGGCCGGCTATCAGGAACATAACGGTGAAAGATTATTCTTTGCTCTGGAAAACCCGAATCCAATCCACCTCCAAGTCCCCTTCGGAAGCGGCACGCGCATTTTCGAACAGGAACGAATACATGTGGAGATACAATTCCTCCCCTTCGGGAATGAGGTTCTTTGTACGGAAGACCTCCAAATTGTTGACAAACCAAACTATCTCTTCTTTCTGCCACGAGACGGTGAAAACCGTACTTACCAAGGGTTGCAGACCATCCAAATATTTGAGATTCTTATCGTGGTAAAGACTGTCCTTTACACCGCAAAAGAGTTTGAAACCGGTGTAGTCAAACAACGAAATGAACGGCACATGATTTTTGCTGCGCAGGTAAATACCGTGGTTCAACAAACCGTGACAACGTACCTTAACCTGAACTACGCTGCCGACTTTTATCGCCACCTTGTCGGTATAAATCGCATCGGACGAGTAGGAAAAGTGTTTCATAACCATTCCCTTTTCGGCATCCCATGCCGGACCTTCGCAATTTTCTTCATGCGTTACGATGTACAATTTGCTGTCAACCGTTTCGATATTCCTACCGCCGACATACGCCTGTTTCTCGTTTGTATATGAATGCACGGGAATAAACTTGTCGTTCGGGTAGATAAAACCGGGTTTCCAATCCGAGTTCTTCAGACCGCTCCAATTAAAATCATCCTCAAAAACCAAATCAAACCGTTCGTAATGCTCAATGGCATGCACATCGGCATGGATAAAGAAATCGATATCCGGGTCCTTTTTCAGTTCTTCATAGCGGGCATCCATTTTACCTTCCTCGGTGGTGTACCAGCGGTCCGGATTAGCCCAGAACGCATTGCGCCGCTGGAACTCAGGTGTTTGGGTCTCCTCTTTCAAAACCAGATAGCGCTGCACACTGATACGGCCTTCCTCTGAGCCTTTTTTGAGATAAAGACGGACATACTTGTCCTTACCGAGTTTTTTCAACTCCGCCAATGCCTTCGCCTCCGCTGTATCGGCATAAGCAATACCGTGTATCTCCTTTTTCTTGCTTTGGAACTCCTGTGCAGACACTTTCTTGTCCAGATCCAGATACTCCTTTACCTTGTCCGTTTTCTCCACACGGCGATAACGTTCCTGATTGGCGGCAGTTTGATGCAACAACTCCTCAAACTTGGTCGTAGTGAGCAACTTGCCGCGTAAGAGGGACTTTAAGAAAAACAAATCCATATACTTATTTTTTTATTGTTCAACATTGCTATCCGGCAGGGGTGACAGGGCAGCAAGCCGTTCCGTCAATTCCTCCACGGTATCCACAAAAACAGGTTTATAAGACTCCTCCGCAGGGATGAAAGCCAATTGGCGCATGTGGTCCAATTCGGCTATCAAATGGTTATAGAACCCTTTGTAATTCAACACAAACAACGGTTTGACATGTTCCCATATCGTACCGCTGGAAATGACATCAAACATCTCGTCCAACGTACCGACACTGCCCGGGAGCGCCACGAAACAATCGGACAACCGACGCATTTGGCGTTTGCGTTCGCACAAATTATCCACCTCTATCATCTCCGTGCAATTGTCGGCCCGCCGTCCGGAACGGATAATCCGTTGCGATATGACGCCTATCACTTTCGCGCCACGGTCTGCTGCCGCTTGGCTTACACGGGTCATCAACCCGCCCGTTGCACCGCCATAGACCAACGTATGACCCGATGCGGCTATCCATTCTCCCAAGCGGGTACCCAAAGCCAAATACTCCTCCGGAATGGCATCCTTTGCGCTGCAATATACCGCAATGTTCATTGTTTCAACCAATTGATTGTTACTATTTTATGCGTCAATATTGGCATAGGTGGCGTTTTCCTCTATGAACTCGCGACGTGGAGCCACATCATCCCCCATCAGCATGGCAATCGTACGATCCGCTTCCGCCGCATTTTCGATGGTCACTTTCTTCAACAAGCGGCGTTCGGGGTCCATCGTCGTTTCCCATAACTGTTCATCGGACATCTCGCCCAAACCTTTGTAGCGTTGGGTCTTGATTTGTTTCTCGTCACCGTTACCATATTTGGCGATGAATGCGTTCCGTTGCTGGTCGTTCCAGCAATATTCGCTATAATTGCCTTTGGCACAACGGTACAATGGCGCCATGGCGATATAGAGATGCCCCTGTTCAATTACCTCCTTCATGTGACGGAAGAAGAGAGTCATAATCAAGGTGGCGATATGCGCACCGTCCACATCGGCATCCGCCATAATAATCACTTTATGATATCGTATCTTGCTCAAGTTCAACGCCTTCGGATCATCTTCCGTACCGAAGGTAATGCCTAAGGCCGTAAAGATATTGCGAACCTCTTCACTCTCGAACACCTTATGCTCCATGGCTTTCTCCACATTCAGGATTTTACCTCTCAACGGCAAAATAGCCTGATGCATACGGTCGCGCCCCGTCTTGGCCGTACCGCCGGCCGAATCACCCTCAACCAGGAACAACTCGCATTCGGCAGGATCTTTCGAAGCGCAGTCTGCCAGTTTACCGGGCAGTCCGCCGCCGCTCAACGGCGATTTGCGCAAAACAGACTGACGGGCATTCCGGGCGGCAATACGCGCTTGAGCAGCCAAAATGACTTTTTCCACAATCCGTTTGGCATCGTCCGGATGTTCTTCCAAATAATTGGTCAGCGCCTCACCCACAGCGGAAGAAACCATACCGGCCACCTCCGAGTTACCCAGTTTGGTTTTGGTCTGCCCCTCAAACTGTGGTTCGGCCACCTTGACGGAAATGACGGCTGTCAAGCCCTCGCGGAAATCGTTCGGATCGATGGTCGCATTACCGTCCTTGTCCTTCAATTTGGCTTTTTCCAACAATTTGCTGTCCTCTGCGTATTTCTTCATGACACGGGTCAAAGCGGCGCGGAAACCCGCTACGTGCGTACCGCCCTCAATCGTGTTGATGTTATTGACATAAGAATGGACATTTTCGTTAAAATCGGCATTGTAAATCATCGCCACTTCCACCGGCGTGCCGTATTTCTCCGTATTCAAATGGATAACGTCGGAAATAAGCGGCATACGGGTCTGGTCAATATAACGGACAAACTCGCTCAAGCCCTTTTCGGAATAGAAAATCTCCTTTTTATCCCTTTCTTCCGTTTGCACGCGTTTGTCTTTCAGTATAATGCGTATGCCTGCATTCAGAAAGGCCAGTTCCCGCATACGGTTGGCCAATATCTCATACTGGTAAACCGTTTCGGTAAAGATGCTGTCATCCGGCCAGAACTGCACAAAAGTACCGGTCTTGCCCTGTTCCCAATTACCGACAGCCTGATTGATGTCAATGGTATGAACCGGACAAACGGGTTTGCCTTTTTCGTAATCCTGAGAATGAATCTGACCGTCACGATAAACCTCCACATGCATCTTTTTCGACAAAGCGTTCACACAACTGACACCCACACCGTGCAAACCGCCGCTGACCTTATAGGAGTCTTTGTTGAACTTGCCGCCGGCATGCAGGACCGTCATAACCACCTCCAGGGCGCTACGATGCTCCTTAGGGTGTATATCCACCGGAATACCACGGCCGTTATCCTGTACTGTAATTGAATTATCTTTGTTGATATGTACGGCTATTTCATTGCAGAACCCCGCCAAAGCCTCATCAATGGAATTGTCCACCACCTCATAGACCAAATGGTGCAAACCTTTCTGCGATATATCCCCAATGTACATGGCGGGACGTTTTCTCACCGCCTCCAATCCTTCAAGCACCTGAATACTTGAACCGTCGTATTTTTCTTGTTCTTCCATTATAATAAATAAATTTTTATACGATATTATTCTTTCCGCACGCGCGCGTACGTATCAGGCTACAAAGGTACTATAAATATTTGAAATATGCAAATTTTTCCTTGATTTTTAGACAAAACAAGCCTCTGATGATTATCAAAGGCTTGTTTTTATTATAAGGTAGGTTCTATAAATTGGTCGAGATGATTTTGTAATTTGTTTTTAGTAGTTTGCGGTGCGGATGGAAGGAGCAATGCTCAACATTGCGACTGACTGACAATCTGCAAAATGCAAAAAGAAATACAAAAGCAGCCGAA
>JAZLGG010000008.1:0-34317 GCA_045616185.1 Paludibacteraceae bacterium | reverse complement strand
AATAAAACAATACTACATATCCAGCACAAATTAAATAGACGTCCAAGAGAAAAATTAAATTTTGATACACCTTTATTTCGCTTTTCAAAACATTTTTACTAACTTTGCAACAAAATTGCATTTGCTGTTGGACAGTACAACTCATTTTTTTTCCGCTAAAATACAATAAAAATTTGCGTATTCCAAATTTTTGTTGTACCTTTGCAGCCGAAATAAAATTTTCATAGTTAAGGTTTAGGTTTAATGGTAACAGGAGGCTGTGAAGTTTCCTGTTATTTTTCCCGAACAATGCTTTGAAAACTTTTTATTATTTAGGCACTAACCCTATACGAAACAACCCTTTATGGGCATTTTTTTGTTTATGAATACAGAAGAACAAACACCCGCCGTAGAGCCGGATTTGAGTACTCCGGAGAAAGCACGCGCCGCCTTTATAGCGAGCGAGATATTTAACCGAAAATACTAATTTATATCGATATGGCTATAACTTACATGACTGCAGACGGTCTGCAGAAACTGAAAGACGAACTCCAATTTCTTGAAGGAACGGAACGCCCCCGCGTGATTGCCGCCATTGCCGAAGCACGCGACAAAGGCGACTTGAGCGAAAATGCCGAATATGACGCCGCAAAAGAGGAACAAGGCGTTTTGGAAAGCAAAATAGCACATCTGAAAGCCAAAATCATGGACGCACGCATCCTTGACGAATCGGCAGTGAAGACAGACGAAGTGCAAATACTCACCCGCGTTCGCGTGCGAAACATCAGTAACAAGCAGGAAAAAACATACCAACTGGTAACGGAAGGGGAAGCCAATATACTGGAAGGCAAAATAGCCGTGACCACCCCTATCGCCAAAGGACTGATGGGCAAGAAAGTGGGCGAAATAGCCGAAGTGCAAGTGCCCGCTGGGACCATACAGTTTGAAGTGTTGGAGATAAGCCGTTAATCTATCCTCTAAAAGGCATCGCTATGACTATTTTCACCAAAATCATCAATGGGGAAATCCCCAGTTACAAAGTAGCCGAATCGGATCGGTATTATGCTTTTTTGGACATCAATCCGCTGACCAAAGGCCATACACTGGTCATACCCAAACTGCCCGAACCTGAAGCGGATTATATCTTTGACCTGGATGACGACCTGTTGGCCGGCATGATGGTCTTTGCCAAGACCGTGGCCAAAGGAATAAAAGCCGCCACGGGCTGCAAACGGGTCGGTGTGGCTGTATTGGGAATGGAGGTCAACCACGTACACATCCACCTCGTACCGATGAACAACGAAAAAGACATGCTGTTTACCAACCCTAAACTGCAACCGGACGGCGAAGAGATGGCCACCATAGCCAATTCGATAGCGCAAGCCATCGACCCTGTCTAAACATCGGCTTACAAATAAGCCCGCAACAACAAATGGACATCCGTATCAAACATGGATGCCCTTTTTTGTTCTTCGGCCCACCGTCGAGCATAAATCGTTTCGCTGACACGGAAATAAAGCGACAGTTGCGGGAGGATACGCCAGCGGAGATTGAGATACGCCCTGCCGCCCTGACCATAGATGGCCGGCATGGAAAAAGCATACAGCACGTCATTCTCATAGACATAGATGCGATTGTCCCAAGGGCAGGCGTGGAAAGCCTGCAAACGCAGTTGGAGCGTGAGCGGCACCGTGGAAAAACAGTACTGCACATCCTGAAAGATGCCGATACCCCATGTCAGACTATTCACACTGTCCTTTACCAGATTGGCGTCCGCCTGCGTGCGCAGTTTCCAGTTACCGTCCGTCCGGTTGAACTGCCACCGCAAGGAATAGGTACCTTTTTTGGCCTTGTCACGCGCTCGTAACTTGACAGCCATGTCCCACCATTCCGAATAAAGCCACTGTATCTGCAGCAAGGCATCGTAACCGTAGGACGGCGCAAAAGGGATGCCGTATTTGACACCGTCAAAACGGAAGACATCACCATAGGCACTGAACCGCCAATGTTTTAACCGACTGACATCCAAACTAATATACAGACCATTTTCGTCATTGATGCGGGACGATTCAGAAAAGCCATAACCGAGCGTATTACCAAAGGTAGGAGAGTAATAGCGGTACAAGACCACCAGCCCGACATCACTGACGGGGGTAAAACGGCTGCCGACCTGCACCCCGACACCCCAACAGGTATTCTGCGCCGTTGCCACCTCGCCGAATACATCGAACCAACCGTAGTTATAGCGGAAATTGACACCGACAATGGCTTGATTCCTGCCATGGAAATAATGCTCCGTATAACGCGGGCTATGATAATAACCCAACGAATCCGACCAGATATTTTCGGCAAAAGTAACTCCGACTTGCAGTTTCGCGTAACGGAAAGACAAGTTGCTACCGACTACATGACGCCGGATACTGTCGTTTGTGCGTGTCAGCGAATAAAACGCCGTAAAGTCAATAGCGGCATTACGGATGCGTTCCTCAGGCAAATCCCAAGACAACGTGGCGCCGACCCCGTGCAACCCATCGCCATCGGCGGACGTATACTTTTTCAAGCCCTGAGGGGCCATTCCGACATTCGTGACATAATTGGATTTGCCTCGATGGTATGGGTTGCTCAATACCAAACCCTGACCGAACTGCGCCTGGAAATTGCCCGCCACAATCGTTCGAAAAGGTCCGAAATCGTTCAATTGGACATAGCCGCCGTATTCCAAAGCGGAGGCTTGAGTACCCGGCTCACGACGCAGGACCGCACCGAACCGGACTCTATTATCATAGTTGAACTTGTATTTACACTGCACATATACAGGGTCTCCGATATAAGTCTCAAGATTGCGGACATCAGTACGGGCCAATATCTCATGCTTGCCGTAATGAAAGACCTCCTTGGCGGAAGGCTGTTGCCGGCTATCGGCCGTCGGCCCGACAACCACAAAAGCACACAAGTTACGGATGTCGTAATCGTGCAGACCGTCAATCAGTTGCAATTCATACAAGTTTTCCAAGGGATGCTTGTAGACATACAGTAAGATATTGTCAATTTGTTCGGGACTCAAAAAACGCAGTTTCTCCAAATCACCGACCGTCGCCCGATTGATATTGACGGGATGCTCCGCCAAATCAAACAATTCCTCTTGCAACTCCGTAAAGTCCGTTTCGTTCGTTTCCGTCAACTGCTCGTAGATGTCCTGAACAATGTCCTCCACACGGAACATACCGACGCCGTCCATAGCCCGAACGGTCGCGAAAAAAGCGACCAACCCCAACAATATGCAAAAGATGTACTTCATCCGGTTGCAAAGATACAAAAATTTGTCGGTATAAGAAAATTTTTGTAATTTTGCGGCATGAAAAATTGGAAAAAAGTTTTTCATATTATCGGGTGGACGGTCAGCGCAGTGGCACTGGGCTATCTGGTCTATCGGCTGTCTGTCTATGAGGATTACGCGACCCTGTGGCAATCCTTCCGCCGAGCGGACACCACGGGGCGGCTATGCCTGTTGGGGGCAGTGTTGCTCGTTCCGGTGCAGTTGGGCGTGGAAGCACGGCGCTGGCAGACCATGTTACAAGGTATCCTACAGGTCGGATTCCGAAATGCTTTCCGCCAAGTACTGTTCGGCATAACCGGTGCGTTCATCACGCCTTACCGGTTGGGTGAGTATCCTTCACGGCTCCTGAAAGCCGGCCTTCGGAACGACGCTTTCCAATGGGGCGAATGGCGGGCGTGGCTCAAAGACTGGCGCAAGTGGCTGAAAGTGTTAGGGCTCACACTATTGCGGTACGGCGTATGGGGTTGCCAACTATGGGGAGTATTGACTTTCTGCGGTATTCTAATGACGCCGGCACAAGCGGTGGGAACGATAGCGGTCTATTATTTCCTGATTAGTGTCATGCCGTCCGTACCGGCCGCAGATGTAGCATTGAAAGGCGGATGGGCAGTACTATGTTTCTCACCCTATACCGAATCAGCACCGGCTATCGCCATCGCCGTGAGCCTGATATGGGGGATTAATACCCTGCTGCCGACCGGAGCCGGAGTATTGATGGAGACCGAAGAATTAAAAATAAAGAATAAAGAGTGATGGAGGTTTGTTTTCAAATAAAATACTTGACCTCTTTCGGGAGAAATTTGTGCGTTTTGGTAAAGAGTGGAGAATGGAGAGCGGAGAGCGAGAGGATAATGCTCCATTGCGAGGGACAGGACGTGTGGACCAAAACGATTATATTGTCGGACTTCGTGACAACACTGCACTACCACTATGCCATCCTGTGCGAAGACGGTTCACTTATCCACGAGACAGGGCCGGAACACTGCCTGAGGTTGGACGGGATCTACCGTTCCGTGAAAGTGGAGGACTGGTGGCAGGATGACAACAATGACAGACTCTTCCGTACAGCGGTCTTTCAGAAAGCCCTTTTTCTCCGAAAGAAAGCCCTTATACCGATGCCATCAGGACAAGGGAACATCCGTTTCTGTATCGATCTGCCCTGTGTTCTGCCCGGTCAAGGCGTGGCAGTGATGGGCAACATACCCGAACTGGGTAACTGGAACTCCACCCGCAAACTCGTCATGGACGACAGCCGCTATCCCGTGTGGGAAGCCGGCATACACTACAACGGTACGGAGGCCGTCCAGTACAAATACTGCATTTTTGACAAAGCGACCGGCGAGATAACCGATTTGGAAGACGGGGAAAACCGGCGTGTCGGAGGCGTTACTCCCGACCGTTGCCTTATACGAAACGATTACAGCTTCCGTTACAGCCAATGCCCTTTCCGGGGGAGCGGTGTAGTGGCACCCGTGTTCGCATTGCGTACCGAAAACAGTTTCGGCATCGGCGAATACAGCGACTTGAAAAAACTGGCCGAATGGGCGGCGGTAACAGGGATGCAGATGATACAGACCCTGCCGGTGAACGACACGACACTGACCGGCACCGAACGCGACTCCTACCCCTACAGTCCCGTCTCTGTGTTTGCACTGCACCCCATTTATCTAAACATTCCCGAGATAGGGACCCTGCCACCGGAGGAGACCGAACGGTACAACCGGCTAAAAAAGGATTTAGAGAAAGCACACACGTTTGATTACACAGCGGTATATGAGGCAAAAACGGTGTTCTTCAAAGTTCTTTTCCGAAAAGATGGCGAACGCACCCTGCACGGAGAGGCCTATAGGCGTTTTTACCAAACGAACAAAGACTGGCTGGACCATTACGCCGCCTATTGCGCCCGGAGAGACGGCGAGACTGCCGACCTGTACCGCTATCTGCAATTCCACGCCGACCGCCAATTAAGTTCGGCTGTGGACTATGCCCACTCGCTGGGTGTGGCGATGAAAGGTGACATTCCCATCGGGGTAAACGCGCAATCGGACGAAGTGCAGACGCATCCGGCCCTTTTCCACACAGAATCGTCGGCAGGGGCTCCGCCGGACGATTTTGCCACGGACGGACAGAATTGGGGATTCCCCACCTACAACTGGGACCGAATGGCTGAAGACGGCTATAAGTGGTGGTGCCGACGGCTGCAAAAGATGGAAGAATATTTCGATGCATACCGCATTGACCACATCTTAGGGTTCTTCCGGATATGGCAGATGCGCAAAGGAGAAAAAGGCGGCCTGCACGGGCAATTCTTCCCATCGCTGCCCTATACGATAAAACAACTGCACGACTCAGGCATCCGCTCCACGGCAGACCAACTGGTGGCAGACGACCTGTTTGTCCGTGACCGGCACAACCCAAAAATGCTACATCCGCGCATCCTGCTGTACAAGACACCCGTTTACCGCAAATTGCCACCCAAAGCCCAAGCCGCGTTGATGAGCGTATATAACGACTATTTCTATCATCGCCATACGGAATATTGGCGGTATTCGGCCTTGCGGAAACTGCCGACCGTCATTCAAAGCAACAACATGCTGTGCTGCGGCGAGGATTTAGGCATGATGCCGTCGTGCGTGCCGGAAGTAATGCGTGAACTGAAGATTCTCAGTCTCGAAATACAACGGATGCCAAAAGACCCGTCTGTCCGTTTCGGCGATCCGTCGCACGCCCCTTACCTGAGCGTCTGCGCCACCGGTACACACGACACATCAACCCTGCGGAGTTGGTGGGAAGAAAGCAGAGAGACAACCCAACTGTATTACCGCGACTGTCTGAAAGGGGAAAGGGAAGCACCGCCAACCATGAGCCCGGAAATAGCGGAACAAATTATCCGCAAGCACATGCGGTCTTCCGCCATGTGGGTGATACTGCCTATTCAGGATTGGCTGGCTATAGACAGCACCCTGCGCCACAACCGGCCGGAGGAGGAGCGCATCAATGACCCGTCCAATCCCAATCAAGTGTGGAACTACCGCATGCATATCACAATAGAAGACCTATTGCAAGCAAAGATCTTCAACGACAAGATGAGGGAGATAACAAAGCGGCGTTAGTTGCCACGCAAGATGTTCAGACAGCGGTGCAGGCCGTCGGTCCAATGGGGGATGGTTATACCGAAAGTCTGTTTGATTTTTCCTTTGTCCAGTACCGAATAATGGGGACGGGGTGTTTGGTAGGCGTATTCCGAAGACAAAATGGGTTTGACACGGCAAGCGACCCCCGCCTGCTTGAAGATTTCAACGGTAAAATCGTACCAAGAGCAAACGCCCTCATTGGTAAAATGATAGATACCGGGATGCCACGTACCGTTTTCTATGACAGCAAAAACAGCCGCAGCCAAATCAGCGGCATAGGTAGGCGTGCCTATTTGGTCAAAGACCACACCCAATTCATCCTTCTCGTTGCCGAGGCGTAACATCGTCTTGACAAAATTGTTGCCGAAAGAGGAATAGAGCCACGCCGTACGCAGGATGACAGCCTCTTTGCAGACAGACAAAAGCCGTTGTTCGCCGTGCAGTTTGGTCCTGCCGTAGGCCGTTTGGGGCGCAACCGCATCCGATTCCCTGCAGGGGATATACTCGCTACCGGAAAAGACATAATCGGTGGAAATATGGATGACACGCACTCCGGCACTCCCCAGATTCTCCACCGCCAAAGCGTTGATTTTTTCCGCCGTCTGTTCATCCTGTTCCGCCTTGTCCACACTGGTATAGGCCGCACAATTGACAATCAAATCAATAGCATGCCGGTGCACATAGGAGTGTACCGCTTTGCAATCGGTAATGTCCAATTCGTCAATATCCGTAAACAAGTATTTGTGTACGGGATGCGCGGCACTTGCCACACGCATCTCGTTCCCTAACTGACCGTTGGCACCGGTAATAAGTATATTCATTTATCGTGAATTATGATTTGTTAAAAAGAGGTTATAAAAGAAGAAAACGCAGGATGTTTTTTGTCTTTCTCGCTTAAAATCATCCGGTCGGCGGGAATCCGCCAATCGATGTTCAATTCGGGGTCGGTAAGCAGAAGACCTCCGTCCGCTTCGGGATGATAGAGATTGTCGCACTTATAGGTAAAAATGGCCGATTCGCTCAATACGGAAAAACCATGGGCAAAACCGCGCGGAATAAAAAACTGGCGGTGGTTGTCTTCGTTCAGTTCTACGGCATACCACTGCTTGAAGGTCGGGCTGTCCTTACGCAAATCCACGGCTACATCCAAGACACGGCCCACCGTGCAACATACCAATTTGGCCTGGGCATAAGGCGGACGCTGAAAATGCAAGCCACGGACAACACCATAGCACGAACACGACTGGTTGTCCTGTACAAAGCGGGCGTCTATACCGGCTTCATGATAGCGTTGTTCATTGTATGTTTCAACAAAATAGCCTCGTGCATCGCTAAACACCTGCGGCTCAATGACCAGCAAACCTTCAATGGGAGTGGTTAAGACATTCATACAACAATCTATAAATTGATTTGGTATGCAAAATTACATAAAAACTTGCAAATATGCAAATAAATGTCTAACTTTGCAGCAAAGTTGATGTTTTTATGCGGAAACGATTCAATCCACTGCTATTTGCCTGGCTGGTGCTCGGGTGTGCTGTTTATGCCGCCCCACCGCTGGCAGGCTTGAACCTGACCGAGCCATTGCATCCTGTTATTCCGTCCGTGTCCGTTGACCACGACGGAATGGTACACCATAACCGCATGATAGGCAAACGGAACTTGATACCGCGAGGATTGCTGGTTTTGGCGGAGTTTCCCGATTGCCGTTTTACTACCGGACAAAAGGCCGATTTTGATTCGCTGGCCAACGGATTGAACTATCATTATGACGGCGCGTACGGAAGTTGCCGCGAATATTTCCGTGCCCAATCCAACAGACAATATGTGCCTCAATTTGATGTGGTAGGTCCCGTCATACTGCCGGATTCCGCCGCTTTCTACGGAAAAAACAACGTCTCCGGAAGGGATCGCTATATGGCCGATTTTATCATTGAAGCATGCCAACAGGCAGATAGTTTGGGCGTGGATTTCTCCCTGTACGACAACGACAAGGACGGCCAAGTGGATTTCATCTATTTTCTGTATGCAGGTTACGGGGAAAACGATAGCGGCATAGCCGACAGAATTTGGCCGCACAACTGTACATTATCGTCCCTGCTGTACTACCACGATACCTACCAAACGAAATACCAATATGGGGGAACGCCGTTTGTGCTGGACGGCAAAAAAATAGAAACCTACGCATGTTCCCCTGAAATCAATTATTCTACCCGAAAACGCAATGCCATTGGTACGATTTGCCACGAGTTCAGCCATATACTGGGACTGCCGGACCACTACCCGACCGACAACAATGCCGACTTGTTCCCTTACACTCCGGGCGCTTGGTCACTGATGGGCTACGGCAATTATCTCAATAACGGACGCACTCCCCCCAATTATTCCATTTACGACAAGTATTTCATGGGCTGGGTGACGCCTATTGTCTTAAACGAGCCGGAAGATGTTGTATTGCCGGCGGACGGCCTTTCGGGGCGGTTGGTGACCTCCGATGGTCTGGTTCCTGCCGACGGTGTGCTGTGCACAGATACCGTCTGGTATTTCGAAAACCGCCAACGCGAAGGGTGGGACACCTATCTGCCCGGGGAAGGTTTATTGGTATGGCAAGTGGTGTATGACCCGTCTCAATGGTACGCAAATACCGTTAACACTTTCACGACGCGCTATCGGCTGATAACGGCGGACGGCAGTACCCCATACACTACACAAACGACCGGTGGAGGTCGTCCGGGCGTACCGTTCCCCGGGTCGTTCAATATAGACCATTATACTCCCTGCGGCAATTACACCTTGTCAAAGATACGGGAAGTAAATGACACCGTCCATTTTAAGTTCATGGCTCAAACATCCGTCTGGCAAACCGATATAGACGGCTGGGATGCTACCGTGCTACGCTACGACACACTGGTCGCGGACGACAGCACTTTTACCGCGGTTGTTGTGCCGAAAGAGCATTACCGTTTGGATGACGAATCATGCTGGCTGATTGCGATGGGAGAGCACGATCTGGTTTACGGTACGGATTTTAACTACACCGATACCTTGCTCACCATACCCCATGTACAGGGGGATTTGGTCATCGTGTTCCAAGCAGCATACAACCCCGTTACCGGTATAACAAAACCCTTTGTCCGTTCACACGAACAATATTACAACCTCTTGGGACAACCCGTTGACAGGAAACACTATCGGGGAGTTGTTATTCGAAAAGCGGAAAATGGCAAATGGAGAGTGGAGAGCACGAACGCATCCGTTCGTTAAATGGCAGAGGGCTGTTGTTATACCATGGCAAAATCAATCTGCCGGCGGTCAAAATCAATGCGGGAGACTTTGACGTCTATCGGGTCGCCCAAAGTAAATGACTGTTCTTTTTCGTCGGCATCCGTTGCACAGGTCCAGCCGCGCCGCGCGTGCCGGACGTTTTTCGTATGCAAGGTAAAATGTTTTTCATCCAGTTCCAAATAACAGTTCGGACAAATCGTGCGCAACGGTATCAAGCCTTCGCAGCGACTGCTGTCCAACCGGACAAACAAACCGTATTCCGTGACATTGGAGATATGTCCGTGAAAGACCTCGTCAGTATGGTCATTGAGCCACAGCATCTGAAAATCTTTGACCGAGTCTCTTTCCTCCTGCGTGGCTTGTTGTTCCATAGCCGAACAATGAGCACAGGCTTCCTCCAAGTCTTCCCGCCAATGCCCTTTGTTCAGTCCGCGCTCCCCCAACACGTATTGGGCTACCAGCCGGTGTACCATCATATCGGGATAGCGGCGGATAGGCGAAGTGAAATGCGTGTAGTAGTCAAACGCCAATCCGTAATGGCCGATATTGACCGTTGAATATTCGGCTTTCGCCATAGCCCGTATGGTCATCATATTGATTGTTTCAGGCTGTACACGGTCTCCCATCCGCTTGCTGAAACGCCTCAAGGCGGCCATTTTCTCTTCGTCTGGTTTGTCATGCACCCTATAGACCATCTGTTTGCCCATTTGACCGACACAGGTGGCGACGGTGCGGTTGGCTAACAGCATAAACTCCTCTATCAGATGATTTGATTCGCCGGGCTTGCGGAAAAAGATATCCACAGGATGCCCATTGTCATCCAATTTGAAACCCAATTCTTCCTGTTCAATATCCAACGCCCCCTTTTCCATGCGTTTGCAGCGAAGGATGACCGCCAATAGGTGTAAAGCGCGGATAGCCTGTTCCAAAGGCTCATGACTCGCCTTTCGCGGTCCTTTCCCTTCAATAATGTCCTGTGCCTCCGAATAATTCAAACGATAATCGGAACAAATAACCGTGCGGCAGATCTTATATTTAAGTACGCGCGCGTCGTGCGTCATGACGAAAACGACCGACAGACACAAATTGTCTTCTCCGGGTCGCAGAGAACACAAACCGTTGCATAGTTCTTCCGGTAGCATCGGCAACACGCGGTCCACCAAATAGACGCTTGTACCGCGCTCATAAGCCTCCAAATCCTCCTTGCTGTCAATGGATACAAAATGCGTTACATCGGCAATATGGACGCCGATTTGATAATTTCCGTCCTCCAATATATTGAAACTCAATGCGTCATCAAAATCTTTGGCATTCTCCGGATCAATGGTGAATGTCAGAACATCCCGCATATCCCGTCTGCGTAATATTTCCTGTTCCGATACCATAATTGTTGCAAAAGTAGTGAAAAATCCCGAATATACCAAATATAATTTGCATTATTCGAGATAAATTAGTACCTTTGCCGAGTTTTTAACGTGTCGTACACATTATTTGAATCAACCAAATTATCGATTATATGAAAGTTAAAGTTAGCAATGCAAACCAGCCCCAGTGGCTTGAGTTCATCGTTCATGCCAATTTGCCGGAAAACTTGAAGAAATTGCAGGAAATCGCCTACAACCTATGGTGGGTTTGGAATAGCGAAGCCAAGAATATTTTCCGCAATATTGACAACGAAGCCTGGCATCGCGCCCAATCCAACCCGATTATGCTGCTGAATATCATCAGTTATGAGCGCATGCAGGAATTGAGCACGGACAAAAAATTCCTGGCCCTTTTGGACAAGACCTATGCCGATTTCCGCGCCTATATGGATGTCCCCCACGATTCAAGCAAGCCTTCTGTCGCCTATTTCTCCATGGAATACGGATTGACCCATATTCTCAAAATATACAGCGGCGGCCTCGGCATTCTGGCGGGCGACTACCTGAAAGAAGCCAGCGACTGCAACGTGGATATGACGGCTATCGGTTTTTTGTACCGTTACGGTTATTTTACCCAAACCCTGTCTCCGGAAGGTCAGCAGATTGCCAATTACGAAGCCCAAAACTTCAAGAACCTGCCGCTGACCCAGATTATGGAAAACGACGGGACACCAATGGTGATTGATGTACCCTATCCGGACCACATAGTCAAAGCCTATTTGTGGAAAGTGGCCGTGGGTCGCATCAACCTCTATCTGCTGGACACCGACAATGAGATGAACTCCGAATGGGACCGCCAAATCACCCACCAACTCTATGGAGGCGATTGGGAAAACCGTATCAAACAGGAAATCATGTTGGGTATAGGCGGTGTATTGGCACTCAACAAATTGGGTATCAAAAAAGACGTTTACCATTGTAACGAAGGACACGCGGCTTTGATGGGATTGCAGCGCATTGTGGATTTGGTGGAGCAAGAAGGACTGAAGTTCCAAGAGGCTTTGGAAGTGGTGCGCTCCAGCGGATTGTACACCTGCCACACGCCGGTGCCTGCCGGACACGACTATTTTGAAGAAGGGTTGTTCTATAAATACATGAACACCTACGCCCGGCGTCTCGGCATCGAATGGCGGGATTTGATCGGTCTGGGACGCCATAATCCGGATGACAACAACGAGAAATTCTCCATGTCCGTCTTTGCCTTGAACACCTGTCAGGAAGCCAACGGCGTCAGCAAACTTCACGGCGAAGTAAGCAAAAAGATGTTCGCTCCCGTATGGCCCGGTTATTTTCCCGAAGAGCTGCATGTCGGTTATGTCACCAACGGCGTACACATGCCTACTTGGGCAGCATCGGAATGGAAGGAACTCTATTTGGATTCGTTCCCGAAAGAGTGGTACAACGACCAGTCCAACCCTGCCATGTGGGCCGCGTATAACAATATCACGGACGAAAAAATATGGGAAACCCGCATGGCATTGAAAAAGAAACTGATTGACTATATTCGGGAGAAATTCCGTGAGGACTGGATGAAATCGCAAGGCGACCCTGCACACATTGTCCGCGCTTTGAACGAGATGAACCCTAATTCGTTGATTATCGGTTTCGGCCGCCGTTTTGCCACCTACAAACGTGCCCATCTGCTCTTTACCGATTTGGAGCGTTTGGACAAACTGGTGAACAACCCCAATTATCCCGTACAGTTCCTCTTTACCGGTAAGGCGCATCCCGCCGACGGTGCCGGTCAGGGACTGATTAAACGCATCATTGAGATTTCCCGTATGCCGCAGTTCCTCGGCAAGATTATTTTCCTCGAAAACTACGACATGCGTCTTGCCAAACGTCTGGTCAGTGGCGTGGACATCTGGCTCAACACCCCAACCCGTCCTTTGGAAGCGTCCGGCACCTCCGGCGAGAAGGCCCAAATGAACGGTGTCCTGAACCTGTCCGTATTGGACGGCTGGTGGTTGGAAGGATATGTTCCCGGAGCCGGATGGGCACTGACCGACAAACGCACCTACGAAAATCAGGCGCACCAGGACCAATTGGATGCCGCTACGATTTACCAATTGCTGGAAACGGAAATCATTCCCATGTACTACGCAAAGAACTCTAAAGGATATTCCCCCGAATGGATTCAGACCATCAAAAACTCGGTGACCAAAATCACACCGCGTTTCACGACCAAACGCATGATGGACGACTATTTCTCCAAATTCTACAACAAACTGGCCAAACGTCACGCCTTGTTGTCCAAAGACAATTACCAAGTGGCCCGCGAGATAGCCGCATGGAAGGAGAATATGGTGGATCATTGGGACGAAATAGAGACCGTCAATGTCACCGTTCCTGACTACAATCCCAACAACTCCATCAAGGTTGGCGACAAATATCATCTTGCCGTTGAACTGGATACCCATAATCTCCATGACAACCACCTGGGTGTCGAAGTTGTAGCCATCCGAACCTCTACCCACAACAACAGCCACCTCTATGAAGTGGAACCGTTGCAGATGGTCAAAGAAGAAGGGTCACACCTGTTCTTTGAAGGCGAATACCAATTGGACTATGCCGGCGGTATGAAATTGGCATTGCGTATGTATCCGAAAAACGATTTGTTACCGCACCGCATGGACTTTGCCTATGTCCGTTGGCTCTAATCACATTGCGGAAAACATCTTACGTGTATTGTTCCCCCGGACCTGCCCGGGATGCGGGGAACTGATTGAGACAAACGAGGCTATATGCCCCGTTTGTCTGCGTTCATTGCCGCGGTCTGAAGAAACTTCTTTACGCCACAACTTGACCGAAGACCTTTTCTGTTCCGACCCGCGGTTCGTACGCGGAGCGGCCTTTACATTGTTCACGCATGACGCCCCGGTCCGCAAGTTCATTCATCTAATGAAATACAACGAGCGGCCGGACATTGCCTGCCAACTGGCACGGGAAGCGGCAGCAGACTTCATGCAATCGGATTTTTTCGATGAAATCGATGTTATTATTCCTATTCCGCTGCATCCAAGACGCTACCGCCTGCGTGGCTACAACCAGGCAGAATATATCGCCCGCACACTCGGCAAACAGACCGGCATTCCCGTGGATGTAACCCATATAACCCGCCGCGTCAACAATCCGCAGCAGGCACGCACCGGCGGACGCGACAGGGAGGAGAACGTCAAGGACATTTTTGCCGTCAACCATCCTGAAGAAATGTACCGCAAACACATTCTGCTGGTGGACGACATCATCACCACCGGCAGCACCCTTCGCTCATGTATGCAGGCGATGACCCCTTTCCGTGGCTGCAAAATCAGTGTTTTTGCACTTGGAAAAGCGAGATAAATTTGCAAATGTAAAAAAAACGCTGTAACTTTGCGGTCCGAACAAGCATAAAAGCATATCATTCAATGGTCAAACATTATGATTTTCTCGTTATCGGCGGCGGTGTAGCCGGTATGAGTTTCGCACTGAAAATAGCGCATCAACAAAAGTATAAGGTAGCCTTGTGCTGCAAGACCACTTTGGACGAAGCCAACACAACCAAGGCACAGGGCGGCGTGGCCTCTGTCACCAACTTGTTAGTCGATGATTTCCACAAACATATCCACGACACCATGGTGGCGGGCGACTGGCTGTCCGACCCGGCAGCCGTCGAGCAGGTGGTGCGCAACGCTCCCCACGGCATTCAGGAACTGGTGAACTGGGGAGTCAATTTCGACAAGAACCCCGAAGGACGGTTCGACCTTCACCGCGAAGGCGGGCACTCCGAATTCCGTATTCTCCACCACGCTGACGATACAGGAGCCGAAATACAGCGAGGGCTGATGGAGAACGTACGACACAACCCCTTCATTGACGTATTGGAGAACCATTTTGCCGTAGAGATTATCACCCAACATCATTTGGGCGTGCGTGTTACGCGCCGCACTCCCGACATTGAATGCTACGGAGCCTATATACTCAATCCGGATACTCAGAAAATAGACACCTATCTTAGCCGTATTACTTTGATGGCAACCGGTGGTACGGGTGCCGTGTATGCCACTACCACTAATCCGGACATCGCCACAGGGGACGGCATTGCCATGGTCTATCGTGCCAAGGGACAAGTGAAGGATATGGAGTTTGTACAGTTCCATCCCACGGCTCTTTTTCATCCGGGCGAAACCCATCCTGCTTATCTGATAACGGAAGCCATGCGTGGCTACGGCGGCATTCTCCGCCTGCCGAACCACGAAGAGTTCATGCAAAAATACGATGCACGGCTCAGTCTTGCACCGCGTGATATCGTCGCACGCGCCATTGACAACGAAATGAAAATTCACGGTTTGGACCACGTATGTCTGGATGTTACCCACAAAGACCCCGAAGAAACCAAGCATCATTTTCCGAATATCTACCAGAAATGCTTGAGCATCGGTATTGACATCACCAAAGACTATATCCCTGTAGCCCCTTGCGCCCACTACATGTGCGGCGGCATCAAGGTCAATCTGGATGCCGAAAGCAGCATCCGCCGTCTGTACGCGGTCGGCGAATGTTCATGCACGGGGCTTCACGGCGGCAACCGTCTGGCAAGCAACTCCTTGATTGAAGCGGTCGTCTATGCCGATGCTGCGGCCAAGCACAGCCTCAGCGTCGTCGAAAACTACGATTTCAACGACAAAATACCTGCATGGAACGATGAAGGCACCATGTCCAACGAAGAGAAAGTGCTTATCTCTCAAGACGCCCGCGAGGTCGGGCAGATTATGTCCACCTATGTGGGCATCGTGCGCAGCGACCTCCGTTTGCGCCGTGCATGGGAACGGTTGGACTTGCTTTACGAAGAGACGGAAGACTTGTTCAAACGCGTAAAAGCCACACGTGACATCTGCGAACTGCGCAACATGATCAATGTCGGCTATCTCATCACACGGCACGCCTTGGAACGCAAAGAAAGCCGCGGCCTGCACTTTAACATTGACTATCCGAAAGACCCGTCATTGAACACACAGGAAGTGTGGTAATCAAAGCGGGTTGTAATGATTCATTTTGTTGTACCAGGAGAATTTTTTAAGAGTGTGACCTCCACGCCACGTCCCCTTAACGTCCCCGAAAAAGAGTGTATCAGCACTCGTAGTCCACGGCGGCGCGGGCGGACTTGCAACGGCCTATGTAGGCTGCCACTTTCAGATGTTCAGGGTGGTTCTGGTAAGTGTCCACATCCTCCCAGCATGCAAACTCGCACTGCAAACAGATATCATAATCCGTTTTGGTTGCATTGGGGATATTGATGCCTACTTCTTCCGATTTGAGCACACTGATTTTGTCACGGAGCGCCAACAGACCGTCCCGGATGATTTGGGCATTCTCCAGTTTGGAATGACCTTCCGCTTCATCCAACAAGCGAAAAAAAACAACATGTTTTACCATAAATTATTACCACCTTTTTAGGTTGATTACCAAATATTCACCCGATTTTCCGGTTTGACATACATCGGGCTATTCTCGTCTACATTCCACGCTTCGTACCAAGCGTCTATATGCGGCAGGGCGCCGTTGACACGCCAGCGTCCGAGCGAATGGGGATCAGACTTGGTGCGTTTCAGCACCTCCTCGTCCCGGATATTCCCCGCCCAGACATTGGCATAGGCCAAGAAGAAACGTTGTGCGGGCGTGAAACCTTCCTGCGGCGTCAGTTTGTTCCGGTCCGGTTTCTGCGCTTCGTTATTGCAGAAAGCCTGCCAAGCGATTTGCAGGCCACCGTGGTCGGCAATGTTCTCACCGAGCGTGAATGCCCCGTTGGCAAAGACACCTTGAGCGACCTCTATGCCGTTGAAATAATTTTCCATCACCTTGGTGCGCTCGACAAACGCCTGTTTGTCGGCATCGGTCCACCAGTTGTTCAGGTTGCCGTTCTTGTCAAACTGGCAGCCTTGGTCGTCAAAGCCATGCGTCATCTCGTGACCTATGACCACGCCGATGGCACCGTAGTTGAAGGCATCGTCCGCCGACATGTCGAAGAAAGGATACTGCAAAATAGCCGCCGGAAAACAAATCTCGTTGGAAGAGGGGTTGTAGTAGGCATTGACCGTTTGCGGTGTCATATACCATTTGCTTTTGTCCACGGGTTTGCCGACAAAACTCAGCGAATAGTCCTGCTCAAACTTGGCGGCCGCCATGATGTTATCGTAGTAACTCCTGGCGGGGTTGATGTCCAAATTGGTATAGTCGCGCCACGTGTCGGGATAACCGATTTTGATATTGAAGGCGGCCAATTTTTCCAAAGCCTTCAGCCGCGTGGTGTCCGACATCCATTCCTGCGCAGTGATGCGCTCTCCGAGGGCTTGCTGCAAATTCTTGACCAACGCCAGCATGCGCTGCTTGTTCTTTTCGGGGAAATACTTTTGGACATACATTTGCCCTACGGCTTCGCCCAACACGCCGTTCACTACACCGGTAGCACGTTTCCACAGGGGCGACGGTTCTTTCTGTCCACCCATTACCTGACCGTAGAAACGGAAGTGCTCGTTAAAGAAAGCCTCGGACAAATACGGGGCCGCACCCTCCATAATCTGCCATCCGAAGAGTACGCAAAGGTCGTCCCAATTCTCTTCTTCCAGCATCTTGCCGGCCTCCTGCAAATGGCGTATCTGCCCCACCGACAGACTGTCAGGGGCGATGTGCATGGCTGCAAAATAGATGTCCCAGTCAATCTGCGGCACCAAAGCCTGCAAATCGGCCACCGACATCTTGTTGTAGTTGGCGACGGGGTCGCGCAACTCCACATTATTGAGTGCCGCCCTGGCCAAACGGGTTTCCAGACGGATAATATGCTCGGCCGCCAAATCGCCGTCAATATAGCCGCACAATTCGTGCATGCGGACAATGTGGTCAAAATACTCCTTGCGGATGTATTTGGAATGTTCGTCGTTATCCAAATAGTACTCTTTCTCGCCCAGCGTGAACCCTGCCTGATACTCCTGCAAGAGGTTCATGTTCGAGTTGCCCGGGTCGGCATCCACATACAGGGCCCACAGTCCGTATTCCATCGCCTCACCCAAGATATGGCTGCGCACCTCACGGTCGCCGCCGTTTTTTCGCAGTTCCTCCAAGGCATCAAACTCACGGAAGAGTATATTTGCCGAAGCTGTATCGGTGCGGCTGTCCAACGCCATCGCCTGACTGTACAGAGTGGCAATTTTCTGCGCCACCGAACCGTAGGTGTGAGTGCTGTCGGACGCTATGCCGGTTATCAAGTCATTGACACGCTGCAAGTTATCCAACCCGAGTTTGTCAAAACTGCCAAAACGGCTATAATCATCGGGGATAGGGTGGTTTTTCATCCAACCACCGCAGGCATAAGCGTAAAAATCGTTCTGTGGAACGGCCGTCGTATCCAAGTTATCCGACTGAATGCCGACCGAAAGCGGCTGTCTGTTACAAGCAATCGTCATAAGCGCCATTGTAAAAAGAATCCATTTTTTCATATTATTTTTCATTTTCAAGTATTTGACATACTATTTACTTGACATATCGGGAGCAGATTTGTGTCGGATAATGTTCCATAGGATTATCCGTACCTGGTCCACGACCACCGCCCCGACATAAACGGCCAGCAAGAAAGCCAAAATCAGCCAAAAGGCCGTAGCGTGGGAGTAAGTCGCATAAATGGTCCGTAACGGGCGTTTGAAAGCCTCGAAATAGAAATTCGGGTTCAGATGCACCAAAAAGACCGCAAAGGCGGAAGCACTGACAAAATTGATAATAGCGCTCTGTATCTTCAACTTAGAGAAGAAAAGCAGCAGGAAAACGGACTCCAAGATAACGAATGGGTCGCTGTACGCCAACAGGCGCGTATTCAATCCGCTGATGTCAAAATACACCCCAAAAAAGCCTACGGCTGCCACCAGAAAAGCCAACAGGAGATAGACCACCAGGTCCGCCTTGGCCGGCATCTGCGTCATTTTTGCCGGATACCTGCGTATGTACTGCGCTAACAGATAAAGACCGATGAACGACAAAGTGGAATAACCGTCCTTAAAAATGGTCCATTCACTGCCCAACAACCATCCGTACAGGGTCTGGAACACAAAAAACGCCAAGACAGTTCCTCCAAATTGGCGCCGGTCGGCCTTTTCGATAAAGGCGTTCAGTACCGGTGCAAAAAGATACAAACCGATATACGACACGATAAACCAGTAAAGCGGAATGCAATCCGTGGCCGGAACATCGGTAAACGTGAAAGCGCTCAACCAACCCGCAAACGAGCAGTCCGTCCAACCCATGCACATGCCAAGAACATAGAGGCCGACAGAAAAGAAAGCAACTTGGAAGATGAACTTGAAAAAGCCCTTCCACGAAGGGCGTATACCGAACCAGCCGCTAAGCAAGACAAAGACATTGACACACACAATCGCCAACCCTTCAAACAAATAGCGCCAAATCGTAGCCGCAGTGTCACCGACCGCATCCACATGGGTCGGATGACCCAAAGCCGCAAAATCCGCATGTACCACCAACACCAAAAACATAGCCACAATCCGCAACAACTCCATGTTCGACTGACGCTTGCTGTTGGCACGCAAAGAATAAATATCCAACATAAACAATGATTTTTCCACAAAAACAAATGCAAAGTTACAATAAAATTTGCACATATACAAATAATTTTGTACCTTTGCGCCAAAATCAAAACCAAAAACCATGATATTGGACAAGTTGGAAAACGCTGATTTATACTTTGACAGCGTTCCGGGATTTGAAAAATTCATGCAGTTTTACGAGGATAATGACCTGGAAGAACTGCCCGCCTGCAAAATTAAACTGGACGGTGATGAATTGATTGTCAACCTTCTTGATTTCAAAGGGAAAGCCGAAAAAGACTGTCGGCTGGAAGCCCATAAAGACTATATCGATATCCATATTCCGCTCACAGGTACCGAGTGCATGGGCTGGAAGGCGCAAATCGATTGCCAATCCGTCAGTGAAGAATACGACGAAGGCAAAGATATTGAGTTCTACAAGGACAAGCCCGACACCGTCTTGACGGTACCGGCAGGGCATTTTGTTGTCTTTTTCCCGAGCGATGCCCACCAACCGGGGATAGCCCCTGACCGCGCCTACCGTAAAATTATCGTCAAAACGAAAGCGCAATGAACAGACCTCTCAAACTGACCCTGTCCGACCCGTATCTGCAACCGTTTGCGGACGCCATCCAGGGGCGGTACGACTACGCCGTAACCAAAGAACGCGAACTGACCGGCGGCATACCGTTGAAAGAATGGGCCAACGGACATCTGTATTTCGGTCTGCACCACCTGCCTGAAAAAGGATGGATATTGCGCGAGTGGGCACCTAACGCCACCGCCATCTACATGAAAGGCGACATGAACGGCTGGGAGAAAAACGAAAACTATCGGCTGACGCCGGTTGGAAACGGTGTGTGGGAAGGCGTGTGGAACGAAGACCAACTGAAACATGGCCAGTTGTTCAAACTGTTAGTGGAATGGAACGGTGGCTGGGGCGAACGCATCCCGTCATACGCTTTCCGCGTTGTCCAAGACCCCAATACCAAACTCTTTTCCGCCCAAGTATGGGACATGCCCGGCGGCAAGCACCCAAAATTCAAAGGGCTGAAAGCCGGTACGCCGCTGTTCATTTACGAATGCCACATCGGCATGTCAAGCAATGAAGAGAAAGTGTCCACCTACGAGGAGTTCCGGCTGAATGTGCTGCCACGCATTGAGCAATTAGGGTACAACTGCCTACAAATCATGGCAATACAAGAGCATCCCTACTACGGCAGTTTCGGCTATCATGTGAGCAATTTCTTTGCCGCCAGCAGCCGTTTCGGCACGCCCGAAGAACTGCAAGCGTTGGTGGATGATGCCCACAGCCGCGGAATGGCGGTCATCATGGACCTTGTACACTCCCACGCCGCCAAGAACGAACGGGAAGGGTTAGGCAATTTTGACGGCACACCTTATCAATATTTCCACGCAGGCCCGCGACGCGAACATCCGGCCTGGGACAGCCTGTGTTTCGACTACGGCAAAAACGAGGTGCTGCATTTTCTGTTAAGCAACTGCAAGTTTTGGCTGGACGCCTACGGTTTTGACGGATTCCGCTTTGACGGCGTGACTTCGATGATGTATCTCAGCCACGGACTGAACGAGAACTTTACCGACTACAACTGCTATTATAACCTGAATGAAGACGGCGATGCCATCCTGTACCTGACCTTGGCGAACAAACTGATTCATCAGGTCAAGAAAAATGCCATCACCATCGCGGAAGACATGTCCGGTATGCCGGGCTTGGCCTATCCGACAACCGGTGGCGGCATAGGATTTGACTACCGGTTAGCCATGGGCATCCCCGATTTCTGGATAAAATACATCAAAGAGGTACGCGACGAGGATTGGAAAGCCGGTCATATCTTCTACGAGATGACCAACCGCCGGCTGGACGAAAAGACCATTTCCTACGCAGAAAGCCATGATCAGGCACTGGTAGGCGACAAGACCATTATCTTCCGCCTGATTGACGCGGACATGTACTGGCATTTCGAACACGGACATTCCACCTACACCGTGGACCGCGGCATCGCCCTCCACAAGATGATACGCCTCATCACCGCCTCCACCAGTCAAGGGGGCTACCTCAATTTCATGGGTAACGAGTTCGGACACCCCGAATGGATTGACTTCCCCCGCCAAGGCAACGGGTGGAGTTACAAATACGCCAAACGCCAATGGTATCTGGCGGACAACCCCAATTTCTATTATGCCGACCTCAACCGTTTTGACAAGGTTATGGTTCACCTGTTGCGCGAGGGCATGGAGACATACATCGACAAATTATGGGACAACGAAGGCGACCAAGTGGTGGCTTTCCGCCGCGGCAAACGGGTGTTCGTCTTCAATTGGAACGGTACACAATCGTTTACCGGTTACGGCATTCTCGCACCGGAAGGCAAATACAAAATCATTCTAAACACCGATGCGGCAGAATTTGGCGGCTACAACCTCAACGATGATTCGGTGGAGCACCTTACGCAAGCCGACACTCTCTACCACAAAGACGGCAAAGGGTGGCTTAAACTGTATCTGCCGGCACGCAGCGCGATAGTATTGGAACAAATAGACTAATCAATACAAAATTATAAAAACAACATTATGAGACTGATTATTGAGAAAAACTATGACTTGCTCAGCGAATGGGCAGCCAATTATGTGGCCCGCCGCATCAATGAGTTCGCTCCCAAGGAGAGCAATCCCTTCGTATTAGGCCTTCCCACCGGCAGTTCGCCTCTGGGCATGTACCGCCATTTGATTGAATTGAACAAACAGGGCAAGGTAAGTTTCCGTAACGTGGTTACCTTCAATATGGACGAATACGTGGGCCTGCCCGAAAACCACCGCGAGAGTTACCACTCCTTCATGTGGAACAATTTCTTCAGTCATATTGACATCCGTAAAGAGAATGTCAATATACTGAACGGCAACGCACCCGACCTCGAAGCCGAATGCGCTCGCTATGAGGCCAAAATAAAAAGTTTCGGCGGCATCCGCCTGTTCCTCGGCGGTATCGGCCCCGACGGACATATCGCATTCAACGAACCGGGCAGTTCGCTGTCATCACGGACACGCATGAAAGAACTGACGACCGACACCATCATTGCCAATTCCCGTTTCTTTGACAACGATGTCAATCAGGTGCCCAAGACAGCCCTGACCGTAGGTGTCGGAACCGTCATGGACGCTGACGAAGTGCTGATTATGGTCAACGGCCACAACAAAGCGCGCGCCCTGCTCCATGCTGTAGAAGAACCCATCACCCACATGTGGACTATTTCCGCATTGCAGATGCACCAACACGGCATTATCGTATGCGACGAAGCCGCCTGCGATGAATTGAAAGTGGGTACCTACAAGTATTTCCTTGACATCGAGAAAAACAATCTCGACCCCAAGAGCCTACTCTAAATCAGACCTATAATGCAGATATTTGGGCAAAAAAACAGGATTTTTGCCCAAATATTTGCAAGTGTCAAAATTTTGTAGTACTTTTGCACACTCAAAATTGATAGGGTCGGTTGCCCGAGTGGTTAGGGACCGGTCTGCAAAACCGGGGACAGCGGTTCGAATCTGCTACCGACCTCATGGAAGATTGTCAGGCTGTCAAGCCTGACAATCCTTTTTCAATGCCATGACACAAACCTGTGAAGCCATCGTATTGTCCGTCACCAAGACCTCCGACAATGTTTGCGTAGCCGGCCTGTACACCCAAACAGGCGGCAGGGAACAGTTTATTGTTTACGGCAATAAACTGAAAGCGCTATTGACCCCAATGGCTTGGGTGGAAATCACTGCCGACCGCAAACCGTCACGCAACATGGCAACCCTCACTCACGCCTCTTTACTCTATGTCCCGCAGCAAACCGGCATCCGCGTGGACAAGCAATGCGTAGCCCTATTCATGACGGAAGCCCTCAGCAAAACGCTGCGCCACCCGATGGCAGACGAGGCGTTGTTCCTGTTTCTGACCCAAATGATTCAGGAACTGGACCGGACAGACACGCCACAACACACCGCCTCCCTGTTCATGACCGGACTATCGGAACATTTAGGTTACGGAGGCGAACCGTTGGAAGAACTGAAAGAAATGAAATCACTGGATATTATCCGTACTGTCTTTGGCTAAACGTACGGCACGCCGGTGTTGAAAAGACTGCACTTTCCGGCTGTTTTTACCTACATATTTGTCGGGAAGATTGATTATCTCTTCTTGTTCCGTGCCCAAATCCGTTATTGTCCGTTCATAGCCGTGACGGACCCAACGTACCTCGTCGTATTTTTCACCGCTATCCATCAGATAGGTCTCCATTGTCAGCGTGTCGCCGACCAAAGTCAGCAGTTCGTACAATTGCACGCCGCTTCCCACGCGCGTGAAATCATCGTCCAATTGGTGCAAATAGAATTTTTTGGCACTGTTCGTATCAACAAAAGGAAGACGGCGGGCATAGTTATGGTCATGACCCGCAAAAACCAAGTCGGCGGTCTGCAAGGCGCGCATCAAAGAAGCATAAACCACCGTATTCTGTCTGCCAACCCCGCAAGAATAGACAGGATGGTGCATGATAACCACCGTAAAACGGCCGGCGGCTCCGGCGATTGCCTGCTTCAACCACGTACACAAAACCGTATAGTCGGAGAGTTTATGCAGCGTATTGGTGTCCAATACGATAAAGCGGAGATTGGGAAAGTCCACGAAATAGGTAGTACCCGCAAAACGCTTCGGGCCGTTGTTGGGGTGGACGAACATCGCTTTCCACATATCCGGCAGGCGGCGTACTGCTCCTTTGCGGTATTCATGGTTACCCGGGCAGTTAATGAGCGGCAAGCGTTCAAAGGGAGTCCCCTCCAGTTCATGGAACAACGATTGGGCGTAGTACCAATAGCCGCGCTCCATAAAATCGCCTAACTGGGCATAGAAATCAATCCCGAAATGACGATGCGCCATATTTTCCCACTGCATACTGTCCACGCTGTTATGCACATCGCCCAAGACGACAAAACGGAGAGTATCCTCCGACACCGTATCTTGCCAACATGTACCGTTCCAACGGAATCCCGGCACCGTGTCCTGTCCGAAAGTGTGGAAGCGGATATCCAACGCCTTCCCGTCCCACGCGGGCTCAGGCGGATTGGAGAACCAAGCATTCCAACGGACGGCGCACAAAACGGCGCCGCCCGTTAGAAAAACCAAGACTACTATCCGACCTATACGCCGTTTCATCAGAAGGGCAGATCGGAAGTATCATCCGAGGCCGCATTGGCATCAAATATGCCCACATTGGCAGCCGGTGCAGGAGCCGCTACCGGAGCGGAAGCGGAAACGGGAGCAACCGCAACGTCGGCAGCGACAACCCCCTGCTGAATGCGCCAGGCGCGGATTCGTGTGAACCAACGGCCGTTATATTCATGGCTTTCGATATCAAACGAAACCGTTACGATATCGTCCACTGCGCAGGGATTGCTCTTGATGCGGTCCTCTCCGAACACTTCAAAACATATCTTGCGCGGGAACTGCTCCTGTGTCTCCAAAACATAAGACTGCGATTTCCACGGGTTACCCGAAGTCTTTCCTATGCCCTCTTGCATAGGCAATACAGCGATAATTTTACCTGAAACATCCATAATGATTCAATAATTTACGATTAACACTTATCATTCCCCTTTAATGGCGGCTACACCCGGAAGCACTTTTCCTTCAATGGCTTCCAGCAACGCACCGCCACCTGTAGAGATATAACTGACGCGGTCGGCCATGCCGAATTTGTTGACGCAGGCCACGCTGTCGCCACCGCCGATAAGGCTATATGCCCCTTCGTCCGTCGCCTTGGCAATCGCTTCGGCAATCGCCTTGCTGCCTCCTGTGAAGTTATCAAACTCGAACACGCCGGCAGGACCGTTCCACAGGATTGTCTTGGCGCCGTCAATAGCATCGGCAAATAGTTTGCGGCTGTCAGGTCCGGCATCCATTCCCTCCCATCCGTCAGGAATATTGCCGGCAGGGCATATTTGTATATGGGCGTCATTGGCAAAAGCGTCAGCCACTACGGAGTCTGTTCCGAGTACCAGTTTGACTCCCTTGGCTTTCGCTTGTGCGATGATATCCAAAGCCAAATCCAATTTGTCGTCCTCGCAGATGCTGTCACCGATATGTCCGCCTTGGGCCTTGGCAAAGGTATAGGTCATACCGCCGCAGAGAATCAGCGTATCCACTTTATTCATCAGGTTCTCAATGATACCTATCTTGGTGGAAACCTTGCTGCCGCCCATGATAGCCGTGAAGGGGCGTTTGATGTTGCCCAGGATATTGTCCACAGCCATCACTTCTTTCTCCATCAAGAAGCCCAGCATCTTGTTGTCGGCATCGAAATAGTCGGCGATGACGGCTGTAGAAGCATGTTTGCGGTGCGCCGTTCCAAATGCGTCGTTGACATAGCAGTCCGCATAACTTGCCAAAGTCTTGGCAAACTCTTTCTGCAAAGCCTTCATGGCTTTTTTAGCCTCGTCGTAAGCAGGATCTTCTTTCTCAATACCTACAGGCTTACCTTCCTCTTCGGCATAGAAACGGAGGTTCTCCAGCATCAGCACTTCGCCGGCTTTCAAGGCATCTGCCTGTGCTTTCGCCTTGGCGCAATCCGGTGCAAACTGCACCTTGACACCCAATGCTTCGCTGACGGCATCGGTAATCTGGCTGAGGCTGTACTTGGCAGCCGGTTTGCCTTTGGGTTTTCCCATGTGCGACATAACAATCAATGCACCGCCCTCTTGCAGTATATGCTTCAAGGTTGGCAGCGCCCCGCGGATACGGGTATCATCGGTTATTTTACCGTTCTCATCCAGTGGCACATTGAAGTCCACGCGCACGATTGCCTTTTTACCGGCAAACTTGTAATTACTAATCGTCATCATAACTATAAAGATTAAATATATTTTTCAAATTCGTTGCAAAGATACAACAAATCTTTGGAGTGCGCAAATTTATTTGTGTTTTGGCAGAAAAAGACCTATGGGTTAAGCATCCTGTTTCCCAGAATGCTGTAACGGCGTCCATGCCCTTCAATGACCAAGCGCCCTTGGACCAGTTGCAAGCGGTATCGGTCCGTTTGCTGTTGCGGGCGGCCGATTTTCTCCAATGCCGTCGGAGCCGGCAGATAAGGGCCTTGGTAATGGAAGGTGAATGTAGAACCGTAATAGGACATTACCGCACCTTCCATGTGTATCACACCTTCTTGAGGATAGGTAAATCCGATGTATCCGTCCATGAGAAACCAGACATCTGTTACCTGCGCCTGTGCATCCAGTGTCAGGAAAGTACACGGGAATAGGACATTGTACAGATAGCCCAACGAGGCACTGAACGTGTAGTCCAAATCCGAGTCATCTACCGGATATGTTCCGGCAGGCACTTGCGTGTCCGGCGTAAAGAACATCAACTGCATTGCGGCAAACCCGCCCTGCGCATCCGGCACTGTATCAGTCAGATTGATTAACAGCACGTGGTCCTCCGTCACCGTGGAGTCGTTCCATTCGATAGCGTTAAAGGTTATTTCCCGGGTGACAGGGGTGCGGCTCTCCAAATCATACGCAGGGTCTGTTTCCGGAGCCGGATAAACCTCAATCTCCGTCTTGGCGGCTAAGGAGAACCAATAGGTACTGCCTATCGTATCGCGCATAAAGACATCAAAGACATAATCACCGGCCCCTTTGTTCGTAACCGTCATAGACAAAGAATCAAAGATATAGGTTTCTCCGTAAAACAACCATGCGTTGTAATCCTCCTGGTTTTGGAACAGGACAGGGTCGGCTATCTCACCGGCATCGCCCAAATAGGTACCGGACGGAATAGCCGTATCTTTTGCCAGGGCCGGCAACACCAATTCAAACAACAGTTCGGGATAATCGCCTGCACCGGAGCCGTTGAACTGGAACGAATAGGTGTAATGGCCCGGGTAACTGTCCTCTTCGGTATTCAAATAGGTTATTTTCACTTTGTCCACGGCCAGTTCGACATGTTCGGGTTCGGGCGGTCCGGGCACCGGAGCGACATAGAAAGGATTGAATGCCGTGATGTCAAACGTTATTACAGAGCCGTGTTTGGAAACGCCGTTCCCCACGATGTGAATCGTGGTGTCCTGCGGATAGTCCACTGTTATCGTGCCACTGACCAGATAATAAGGGATGTATGTGCCTATTTCTGGCACGACCGCCACATAAGCGGGGTCGTCCTCGTATTTGCCCAGATAGCCGCGCGAGGGAAGGAACGAATAAGTACCGGCAGGCAGGTCGGCTGTATCGGCAGGTATATTCAGTTCCGCCCAACACAATGTTTCCGAATTGCCCAGATGAATATTCAGCCATCCGCTGTCCGGCATCAGTGTTACACGAACGATATCCCCTTCCAAAGTAAACGCGGTATCTTCAGCCGGTTCGTACTGGTACGGGTCTTCGGGAAGCGGTTCGGGGTCGGGCGTATAGGTAAAAGCATAGTCGGAGATATAGTAATTTTTACTGTTCTCGCACATCAAAGATGCCGATAGGGTATAACTGCCTCCGCCCTGATGGGTGATTACCACCGACGACGGCTGGTCCACATACCGTATTGTCCGCTTGGAGGTCTGCACCCACGTAACGGAGGTGTTGGCGTCCAATGTATTGGAAAAGGAATAAGGGTCATAGGTATAGGTGCCGGCCAGCGTATTGCCGCTGTGATGGACATTGATATACACATCATAGTTGTACGAATCGGAAACGGCCGTCATAGACAGGACATAATCGGCATAACCGGTTGAAGAAAGATCTGTGACGGTCAACGATTGGACCGTCATGTTATAATCCGTGGCTCCCATGACGAGTGCCCACACGGAACAGACAAGTACAAAAAATATGCGTTTCATTTTTCAACAATTAATCAAACAAAGTCGGGCTGTCTTCGTCCAAGCGTTTCAGAATAGCCCGCATCACCGTTTCGCGTATCACCTTGGAACGGTTACGGATGCCATATTTCTCGCAGAAACGTGCCAAAGCCGCCGCTTCGCGGTCATTCAACGACACCGCTATCTTGTGGCGTCGCAGAGCACGTTCCGATGATTTGATATTAGACATTATTCTCAAAACTGCAAAGCCAGTTTGACATTCAAAGCCACCAATCCTCGTCCGGCGGAATAGGTATATTGCCGCTCATCCACCGTTTCCTCTATCTCCACCGTTGTTTGTTGGAAAGAGGTATTCAGACCCAACAACAATGCGGTACGCGGGCTGCAACAGTAACGCCAAGCGACATCCACACCACAACATACGCCGCCCTTGGACGGTCCCGCCGAAAAGCCGTATCCTACCGACACGCCCACTTCGGGCGAATGCTTGGAAGCAGGCATACAGGGCACGGAAGCCATCAACTGCACCGGAATGAAATGCAGGGTTTGATGTATTACGGCACCGCGGTAGCCGACACTTCCCCCCAAGAAGATTCGGCGGTTCAGCAAATTACGTGTACCCACCGCGACATCTATGCCGAAAGTTGCTCCCGATCGTTCTCCGGGTATCCATATGCCGCCTGCTGCCGCCTGCACGCGCACTGCCACCGGATTGGTTGGGACGGTTGCGGAAGAGGCAAGGGATGTTTTGTCCTTCGTCTTCGCCACAGACTCTACGGCTTGCACTTCTGTCACCGGAAACTGGTAAGTTTTGCCGGACGGGGTATGCAAAACGATGATTTCGTCATTTCTCATCATGATTTCCCCTTTGATTACCTGTCCGGATGCCAGCCGTACCGCCACCTCGGGCATTGTGGGAGGTTCTTCCGCACCGACTGCGGCACAAATGCCGGTCAGTAAACACAGGCCTATCATTCGCCGTATAGAAAACACCGCTTGCATTTACGTTGCAAAGATACAACAAAAATTTGGAGTACGCAAATTTATGTGTGTTTTGGAGGAAAAGACCGATTTATTGGGTAAACCGGCATTGTGTGCAACCTGTTGGATGTTTGCACTTTAAGGAAGCAGTCGCTCACATAGAATAGCGCGACCCGTGCAGTCACGCCGGCGACAGCCGCCCGTTGATTAAGCGTAGCGGTATCAACAATTGCGACCTTGTTGCCGAACGCGACTCGGGTGTCGGTCGGGTGGCTCTCGGGGGTCGTCCGGGGGCCTCATATGCTTCCAATTATATACTATTGTTAGATGTCAGTTTAAAACAGATTAGGAGATTACATGCAAAAATTTACGTTTGAAGAAATTGAACAAAGAATACACGAACGGACGTATATCTTGTTGGTTGTAGAAATATAAAATGTCGGCTTTTTTTATTTCACGTATAGCACAAAAGATTTTTTGTGGATGCTTAATACACATAGCTAAGAGGGATATTTCATCTAACGTAGTATATTTAGATGTTTGTGGATGGATGGAATCCACATCGATTTTTCCATCCAACATACTTTTAGCCCATAAGAAAGGAAGATTAACTCCTTCTACAGTATGGTTATAATTATACATACCTGTACGCCAATTCACTTCAAGAAAATATAAGTTACCTTCTTTATCTTGAATAAATTCTGCATCAAATATACCCTCATAATGTGCAGATTGAATAAGTCTGCGTAATTTATCAAGCATTTCATCCCCTATAGACGGCTCAAAGAACATGCGATGCCCGTGTTCTTTATCTTTGTATTTCCATCTCTTTACATGTGTAAAGAATACATCCTCACCATGTTTAATCGAAAATCCTTTGTAATCCACTTCATTTACACCTTCTATATATTGTTCGATAAGCAATGTTTTTGCTTGTATATGTTGATATGCCTCTTGCAATTCGGATTCATTACGGCAAATTATCATATCCTTCTTCCATCCACCTTCATTTGAAGTGATTGTTTTTGTGATAATTGGGTACGGGACATGTTTCGGCATTTCCCCCGTTTTTACCACTTCAAATTGAGGAACAAGGATTCCACTCTGAGCTGCCAATTGGCATTGATAGGCTTTATCTGATAATTTAGTCAATCCTCCCTTTTCTCCTGTATTATAAAAAATAAATTTATCCTTTATGTCGTCATAATGCCGGTCAAACACCTCGCTATGACATTCATCCGTCAAAAAGACAAATGGAGATAATGTCTCGTTTCCGTATTTCGCCAAACAAACGTTTAATACACCATCATAGCCGTAGCCGGGTGTACATTGTTCTACATATCGACTTGTATGGATAGAAGTATGCCTTGGTTCCTCAACTCTCACTACATAAGATTTATAACCGGCTTCACCCAAACTACGGACAATACCTAATGGATTGATACCATCACCACCCGCTAAAATGAACTTATGTCCTTTATATGTTGTTTCCATTACTTCACAAGTTTTAATAGTTTCTTTTTGATATTTATCATCTTTTTAACAAGAACACCTAACAGATAATTCTGTTTGTGAATATCTACAATTGTTACACCCTTGTATGAATTAAATGTATGCAAACCATCATTATATAATCCACAGGGATAGTTTATTTTCCTTATAATAGTTAAGTCGAAATGACCGTCATTATATATCAATTCTTTTAATTCGACCCCTTTCCCATAATAACACGGTGTGCTGATTTGAGAGGGTATAAAATAGTGATTATTCAAACAAAAAACATCACCCGCCATACGCATATTTTGTTCTTGACTCATAATGGATTCCTTCGGTAAAAAATGCGTAGATTTAGTGTCCCATTGATAAATATCCAATTGAAAATCATTATGGTGAGCAGTAAATAAATAAGGCGTATCAAAATATTCCGTAATCACAGAATCCCAAACCACATCATCACAGATTTGAGCAACTCTTTTCAAAGACGTTTGACCTTCCGCTTCTATCAATTCATATATATACAAAACGCCGGAATTGGCGCTTTCCGGATATACATATATTTTCCCATTTTTTCGAATAATCGCAGGAAAACTTAAATGCCACTGTTCTTCAAGAATAATATCATACGAAACAATCGTATGAGTGGAACGATTTATTGTTATCTTGGCTATACGACCTTTGCCAATTGCACGATTCATCTCCTCACACAACAAAATAATAGAAGTATCTGTAACATCTAGAATAAACGGATCAGCAAACCAACATTCATTTTTGAAAGGGTTGTTGACGGGGATAAAATGCAACCTTCCATTGGCTACAATTTGTTGAATGTTTTCATCAATGAGTGCCAAATCCCAACGGCTACTCAAAAATTTAGAAAATAGTTTCATATGCACAATATTAAACGGTTATGTATTTCTATTTCGTTGTGCGTTTACGAAGGAAACACATCGTTGTTTTTATGCATACATAGATATAAAAAACGCGGATTTTTGCTTTCACTTATCCGCTTTCTAAGGTCCTAGGAAAACCCACATAGTCGAATAAGTTTGCAGAAACCCACGCTGTGAATATATAATCTGCCATACAACAACACGACAGGTACATTCACCCGTAGGCATCTACCACTTACTTGCTTTCGAACTATGTTTCTTGAATTTCCTAGGTTCTAGAAAGTCAAAAACAAGCGTTAGTAAACGCCTTCGCAAGAAGCACTAGTAGCACTTCCTGCGGTTAATATGTCCCGACATCTCGCTGGGCGAGCGCTGATAGAGACATTAAGACTCTATCACGAGAAGGACACCTCCCTCCCACTCACCCTGCGTGGATTTCGTTATTTTGCCATTTTACGTTTGGCGAAACGGTATTATTATTTTATTTGTTTCAATATAACTTTTGCCTGCATCTCCATCTTGGAGAAGGCAAAGAGTTTCTTTCCTAAGTCTTTTATTGACGCTCCAACATGATAAACCGTGTTGTCAATCAGCAGGAAACGGTCATGTACATTCTCGCATTTTTCCACACGGATGGGACGGTATTGGGCATTTGCTTGTTGATGTCCAACTGCAACTGTTTGCCTATTGTCTGCGTGTAAATGGCAGCACTGACACCGTCCAAGCGTTCGTCCAACAAGGTCAGCACACTTTCGTCCACATAGTTATCAATCAACACGACAGATTGTTTGGTACTCTTGATGAGGTCTGCCGCAAAAACATACGCATCAAATATCTGTCCGTCGTAGAAAACACCCTCCACCGGCGGCAAAGCGGTGCGAACAAAAAAGTCTATCTTCTTTTCGTGTTCTGCAACCTGTTCCTCCAAGCGTAAGATGCGATTTTGAATGGCGTAACCGCGTAGCGTGTAGTCTTTGAGAATAGAGGTAGCCCATTGGCGGAAACGGGTGCCAACAATAGATTTTACGCGGTAACCTACAGAAATGATGACATCAAGATTATAGTACACAACAATATGAGTTTGTGTTTTGCCTGCAAGAGCACCATGTTCAGTGGTAGTCAAGAAATCCTTGACAACCATGTCTCGTTGCAATTCGCCTTCCCTGAATATATTGCTGATATGCAGACTGATATTCTGTTTGGATGTATGAAATAACTCAGCCATCTGCGCCTGACTGAGCCACACAGTATCATTTTCCACACGAACTTCTAATTTGGTCAGTTCATTGGGCTGATAAAGTACTATTTCGTTTTATCCTGCCACTATTTATCCTATCTTTTGCCATGTTTACCCGTTACCACCAATGCCGGTGTGTCATAGGCGGGTGGTTTGTTTACGCTGCAAAGATACAACAAAAATTTGGAATACGCAAACACTATGTGTGTTTTGGAGGAGAAGACCGAATTATCGGGTAAACAATACGACCGGCGGTGTGTCGGGAACTTGTTCACGTGAAGGCGTGCGACGGAACGCACGCCTTCACCCCCGAAAATACAGCCGAAATATGCCAAAAATTAAGTTACAACGGAGTTGAAGCGAAGGTGCAGTGCGAGGGCAATTTACGTCCAAAATCTGTGCAAATCACAAAAAAATGACGTAAAACTATGGTTTTTGAGAGAAAATCCTATTTGCAACAGTTCATTGACAGCCGTGACAACGGTATGGTCAAAGTTGTCACCGGCATTCGTCGTTGCGGCAAGTCGTATCTTTTATGTAATCTATTCCATAATTGGTTGATTGAACATGGAACGAATGAAGACCATATCATTCAGTTGGGATTAGACACCCGTAAAAACAAGTCCCTACTTAATCCCGATAAACTGATTGACTATGTAGAAAGTAAAATGATAAACGATGGTGCTACCACCTATATTATTTTAACGTGAGTTCGAAATAAGGATTAGAACAAAGTGAGTTGATTAGAATGTTCAAATTCGATATTAAGTGAAGGTTTCTTAGGAAAGTAGCAATACGCAGCGATTGCAGCAAAAGTATTGCACAAGAAATTGGCGATAGATCTATGTCTTGAGTGCTCAATAGAAGCGATGTTTTTCAGTTCATCATTAACAGACTCTATTAACGCTCTGTGTCTCAAGATGATTTTATCGTTCTGACTCATAAGCATGTTTTTCATATTGCTTTTCACTTTTGTAATGAGCTGAATGCCACAAACAAAAAGATTTTCGAATAAGGTTTGACTGATATATCCTTTATCCCCACACAGTTTGCCGGTGATTTTCTCCACAAACTTGGGATTATGTAATGGTTTGCGGTCATCCACATCCCCTGGAG
>JAZLGG010000007.1:0-15779 GCA_045616185.1 Paludibacteraceae bacterium | reverse complement strand
CCTGAATATCCTGATACATCGGTTGCCATACCTGTTTCCAGATATGTTCGTAGTTAAGGAAATCCCCCATATAGACCATAGCACAGTCAATGAAGCGTTTACGGAAGGTGGCATCTGTCATGAGTCGGCGCAGCAAGCGCGTACCGTCGTACGTGTTCGCCCACGCGTAGTTGGTAGAGTAGTTCGGGTCATAGAACCAAGCCATGACATCCCATGTAGATGTCATACCGCCAAAGCCCATTCCCATCTCACAGTCTTTCACGATCCAACGCCAACGCGCGGGATAACCGTCTTGGGCATCCCGCGGACGCCAACAGATAATGTTACAGGCAGGGAAATCGACATTGTTATAGAACAGTTCCATGACCATAAGATTGATGTACTCCTGACAGTCCATCCACTGTTCATACTCATTCCACGTATGACCGCCTTCTTTGTAGAAAGCCTGGAAAGCCAGCCAGTTTTCATTATCTCCGGCACAGACTTCATAGTTATTCTTGATGACATCAATATTATCAATGTCATAGTTGCACTCGATATTCTTATCGTTACTGCGTTCCCGCAGGTTCTGGATACCCCAATATTGTCCGTTCATAAAGACGATGGCCGCACGATGCCCCTCATAATCCAAGTCACAGTTCCACGCGGCAGCCCGTTGCATCAGTCCGTCCCGCATATACAAGCCGTAGATATCGCTTCCGCCATCACGCAAGACAAACGATTGATAGTCTTTCTCTCCGGGACGATCAACCGGAAACATTTCGTAGTCAAAGTATTTCTCCCCGAAACGTTTATTGGAATAGAAGGCCAATGATTTGAGGGGTCTGCGCCGCGAGGTGCAACCGTGGATACGCGCTTCACACAACTGGTTGAGTACCGCAGGAGTATCTACCCGTTCAAAGAACTCAAAGTTCATGGGGCGACGCCAATCCTTGTCGTAGTTGGTGTTGTTACCCGCCGTATAGATACCGATAGCATCGTCATAGAGGTATCGCGTATTCGTGACGATTGAGACGATAGGCAGTGTGGTCTCATGATCCAATCGCAGATACGACTCCGTATGTGAACATGCTGATACATAACCGTTTTTGAATGTCTTAGCCCGCACGACCGTACTGGTTGTGAGAGACAGCGGTGCCGTGTAGAGGGTGCTGGTGGCCTTGGGTTCGCTTCCATCCAAGGTGTAACGAATCTCCGCATCAGCGGGTGCCTCGTCGGGCAAGGACAGGGTGACCAGTACGGGGTTGGCGTCGGTAATGAGGCTACCTTTCGGCGAAAAGGAAGGGGCTTCCAAGACATCGGTGGCCAGTTGTCCGCAATTGGCCTTTTTAGGTGTGGGCGTGACCTGCCACCCCCAAGCAGAACCGCCATCCTTCAAACGTCCGTAAGCGATATTGGGTGAAGGCTGTTTAGGAATCTTTGTCAGTTGATCGACAACGGAATCCTTCTTGAAGAGGTACAGTTCGCCTTTCTTGGTGCTCTCCAAACGGAAATGTGTGTGGAGGTTTTTGGCCTCTTTATCGCAATAAATAAGGCAGAATCCGTGGGCACTGACGCGCTCCGTCGGCAGCGAATAGGCATCATTCGGATTGGGCGTTAAGCCTATGGCATAATCCCGCAGATTGACGGTAGAAGACGTGGGGTTATACAGTTCCACCCACGAGTCCGGAAACTCGTTGATATCGTCCATGATGCAATCGATATTGGACTGCATTATCTCGTTAATGACCAACTGTGCCTGAGCCATCGGAACAGCCGTGGCAACCAAGGTCAAGACGAGCAGAAAAGAGAAATGTCTCATGATATATTAGGTATGTTCTATAAATTTGGTTTATCATTTCTCAGGTAGGCAAATACGGTTTCGGTCGCTTTTGGGTTATTGTTGGCATCTTGTTGTTTATCACTCAATCACAATGTTGAGCATTGTTCTTTCGCTCTGCGCAACAACCTACCAACACTAACTCCAAAATCGCCTCGACCCAATTTATAGAACCTACCTATATTTATTTTAGCGTGCAAAATTAGTAAAAAAAAATGATACATGCAAATTTTTTTATCAGGAGTAGTGTGGAAGGTGGAAGGTGGAAGCCTACCCCCGACCCCTCCCTAAAGGGAAGGGAGTGTTTTAGTTGAAAGTGGAAAGTGCGCCTTTATTAAAATACGCAAATCGTTCTTCACTACGAGGAAAAACGGCTCTGCCGTAATAACCGACGTTGTGCGCAAACCTTTATGTATGCAAGCATCCAACAGGTTGCGCACAACGTCAGTTTACCGATAAAATCGTTTTTTTCCCCGTAATGTACAACAAAAATTTGCGTACTTCAAATTTTTGTTGTACATTTGTAAATTATTTTGGTATAGTGGGCAATTTTATGGAAAATAGTCCGCTATTGAAAGAAACAAACATAACAATATTATAACATTATGAAACGATTATTTTTATCCGTACTGGCGATAGGAGCAGGGCTCTTCGCCATGGGACAGGAAGATGCCGTGCTGCTGGAAATAGACCAACAACCCATCATGCTCTCCGAGTTCATGTACATCTACCAAAAGAACAACCAAGAAACCACCGTCGAACAAAAGACGATGGACGAATACCTGGAATTGTTCATCAACTTTAAACTCAAAGTGGCGGAAGCCCTGAACGAAGGTATAGATACCACCGCCGCCTTCCAAAAAGAACTGGCCGGCTACCGCGCGCAAGCCACACCCAAATATCTGCGTGACACAGTAGCCATCGACAGCCTTGTGCGGCTGAGTTATCGTCGCATGGCCAACCTGCGGCGCGCCGCCCATATAGCCATTGAATGTCCGCCACAAGCCAACGACTCCACCCGAGCCGCTGCCCTGCAGGCTATACAGACAGCCCGCCAACGCGTGACCACCGAACCGATCGTAGAGAACTTTTTGCAGGTTGCCCGCGAGGTCAGCACCGACCCGAGCGTGATAGACAACGGCGGTGAATTAGGATGGATTACACCTTTCCGGTATATATACGCTTTTGAGGACCACATATACAACACCCCCGTAGGTCAAGTGACGGAGATATTCAGCAGTCCCTACGGTTACCACATCGCCCTCGTGGAAGAAGAGCAACCAACCATTGAGGTACGTGCCGCACACATCATGAAAATGGTGGTACGCGGGGATTCAGCCTCGATTGCTGCAAAAAAAACAGAGATAGACAGCATCCATAACCTGCTGCTGCAAGGCGGAGACTTCCGCACGATTGCCCAACAGGCCTCAGACGACAAAAGCAGTGCCACCCACGGCGGCGAACTATCGAAACCGTTTACACACGGAATGATGGTCAAAGCCTTTGATGAAGCGGCGTTCGCATTGGAACCCGGGCAGATGAGCGAACCGGTGCTGTCGCCGTACGGATGGCATATTGTCAAAGTATATGACAAACAGCCTATACAGCCGTTCAACAGCCTGCGCAACGAGATAAACAAGAAAGTGAGCCGCGACCAGCGCATGCAGATGGCCGACGAGTCGTTTATCCGCAAGACCAAAGCCGAATACCACCTGCCCGACACAATGGATGCCGCTGCCGTACGCGCCTACGCCGACAAGCACCTGGAGGAGAAATACCCCGAATTCAGAAACCTTGTGCGCGAATATCACGACGGCATTCTGCTGTTCGAAACGAGCCTGCGCAACGTGTGGGACAAAGCCAGCAAAGACGAAGAAGGACTGACACGCTACTTCAGACAAAACAAAAAGAAATACACTTGGGATGCCCCACGGTATAAAGGCTACATCATTTACGCCAAGAACGATACCATCGCCCGTCAGGCCAAGGCCATCCTGCAACACGCCCACCCCGACTCCGCCGAGAGTTACATCAACCACCGCATCAACAATGACAGTCTTCAACTGGTGCGCATAGAGAGAGGCCTGTGGCAGCAAGGGCAAGTGCCCGTGGTTGACAGAGACGGTTTCAAACTGAAAGACACCCCCTGCACGCCCGACAAGAAGTTGCCGGCCACTTTGCTGGTGGGCAAACTGCTGAAAGCACCCGCCGAATACAAAGACGAACGCGGACAAGTGACCAGCGACTATCAGGACATGCTGGAGCAAGTGTGGATAGAAGAACTGAAACAAAAACACAGCGTGGTGGTACATCCTGAAGTGCTTGACCGACTGAAAACTGAAAATTGAAAATTATCTTTTCCATAGTGCTATTGTCACTATTAGGCGGTTGGGGGCGTATTGACCTGACGGCCGATAAACGCTACACGCTGAGCGAGCCGACATGCCGGATGTTGCACGAATTGGATGCGCCGGTAACCATTGATATTCTCTTGGACGGAGACCTCAATCCCGGTTTCGTGCGACTGAAGAAAGCGGCGACGGAGACTGTGGAAGAAATGAACAAGGCAAGCAAAATACGCATTACTGTAGGAACAGGGAAAGGGCTGGAGGCGCTGAAGAAACAACTGCAACCGAGCATCATTCACGAACGGGAAAACAACGGGCGCACCGTCCAGACTACCGTCTATCCCTACGCCGTAATTCGCTATAAGGGTCGCACGCGGACTGTATCGCTGCTGACCAACCGTCGTGACCAAAGCGGCGAAGAGAATATCAACAGCAGCATTGAGAACATGGAGTTCGCCTTGGCGGAAGCCTTGCACCTCCTGCGTCAAGATAGCGTGGAGCGCATTGCCTTTCTGGAAGGCCACGGCGAACTGACCGAACATGACACCTACGACCTGACGCAAGCACTGAGCCGCTATTTTCAAGTGGATCGCGGCACAATGGACAACACTTGCGGCATACTGGACGGCTACAAGGCGGTTATCGTAGCCGACCCGCAAGAGGCGTTCAGCGAAGCCGACAAATACATTCTGGACCAATACGTGATGCAAGGCGGGCGTATCCTGTGGCTTATCAGCGGAGTAGAATTCTCAGGTAACCTGCTGTCCGGTGAAGGTTTCACGCCTGTGCTGCCGCACCAGATTAACCTGACGGACCTGCTGTTTCGCTACGGCATACGCATCAACGCCGACCTGGTACAGGACCTGCAATGCCTGCCCGTACCCGTAGAGGTGAGCGGCCGCCGCCAACCCGACGGCAGTGCGCAGTTCCAGCCGCTGCCATGGACTTATGCACCGCTACTGCTGACCTCCGAGACCTCACCTATCACCCGCAACGTGATGCAGGTGTCCGGCACCTTTGTGTCGTCGATTGATTTGGTGGGCGATGACGAACAACTGCACCAACAGGTACTGCTGGCGACTTCTACGGCTTCCCGTCGGACCGGCACACCGGCCGAAGTGGATTTGAGCGACCTGAATGCAAACCCCGAACAATTCACCGGTGCGTTTATGCCGGTAGCCGCCCTGACGGAAGGACATTTCACATCGCATTTCGCGCATCTGATGCCACCAGAAGAGATAAAAAACGCCCCTGCGACGCGGAAAGAGAGTCCGAAGACCAAACAGATTGTGGTGGCCTGCGGGAATATTGCCCGCAACGAGTGGCACCAAGGACAACCTCTGCCCGCAGGGTTTGACCGCTATACGCGGACGCTATTCGGCAACCGCGACTTTTTGGTGAACGCCGTTCTGTACCTGTCCGACGACAACGGACTGATTCAATTGAGGAACAAGAACATACGTCTTAGGTTGTTGAACGACCACCGCGCCCACCAAATGAGGACACGTATCCAAATAGCCGGTATCGTGCTCCCGATTGCCGTCTTAGGGTTGGTGTGCCTATTGAGTTACTTTATCCGGAGAAGACAAGCCCGATAGCCATGAAGAAAACTATCCTTATATTCGTTTGGGGTCTGCTGACCGGCACCGTTTCTGCCGCTGTATTCGACTACCCTATCGACACAATTAACGGCAAGGCCGTCTATCGGTACCCCGTTGAAAGAAGCATCGGTCTATACCGCATCAGCGTCAATTTCGGGGTATCGCAAGACGCTATTCTGGACCTCAACCCGCAACTGAGACAACGGGGGCTACGCTACGATGACGTCATTTTAATACCCGTTACGGCAACCGACAAACCCGCAAAGGAGGCTGCGAAGCCGGAGGAAGTGCAGGAGCCGGAGAAGGCGCAACCCAAGGAAGAGGCGCATCCGCTGTTGGACATAGCCGCCCTATTTGCCGGGTCAGCCGCAGCGACGGCCGTGTACGACAGTGCAGCAATAACGGCCGATGAACCGGCAGAGCGTATCGTGCCGGATGAACCGATAGACAGCGATGCCGTCCGCATTGCGTACCTGTTGCCGTTACACGCCGACGCTATCACCCGCACCGCCACCATGAACCGGTTTTACGATTTCTATGCAGGCAGTCTGATAGCATTGTACGAAGCCGGACAGGAAGGGCGGAAGATACACGCGTGGTTCTACGACAGCGAGAAATCGGATGTCCGCGTGAGAGAGGTGCTGCAAGACAGTCTGATGAACACGATGGATGTCGTGATTGGTCCGACCTACCTTAAGCAGGTGTTGGCTGCCAACGAATGGGGCCGCGATAAGGATATCCCCGTAATTATCCCTTTTACGGACTCGGTACCCGGCATTGAACAGAACCCGAATATCCGTCAGTTCAACCCTACGCACGACGACAAGGCACGGGCTATTGCGCAAGAAATAGCGCAAGACCCCGAGGCGCGGTGCATTCTCATCAACAGTGCCGCCAACGATATACCGGCCAGCATCCAGGCAATACACCGGGCACTGAATGCCCGCGGCATACATTGTGCGGCGATTAACCTGCGCGACCTGCTGAACGATTCGATAGCGGATGTGCTGAGCGAGAGCCACGAAAACATTTTCGTATTCAATACCGAACGGTACAGCAACCTGCAACTGGTACTGCCGCACCTGACACGGCTCACGGGTCAATATCCGATACGGCTGCTGAGCCAATATTCGTGGCAAAAAGAGGACATTCCCCTACCCCAACTGTACGCCAGTATCTTTTCTGCCGACAGCGTAAGCAAGGACCGCTATAACGAACTATTTGATACCTATTTTCACCACACGCGAACCGGCGACAGTCCGAGTTACGATTTGCTCGGTTACGACATTACCCGCTATGCCCTGCAACTGACAGGGCGGCAGGACAGTCTTTCGGAGATATTCCACGGGCTGCAATCCGACATATCCTTCCGGCGCATAGAATCCAATGGCGGCTACCAGAACCAATCTATCCAAGTCATCAAGAAATAGCATTATGCCCCAAGGGATAAAAATACGGTTATTGTTGCTGGTTGCATGTTTTACAGCCGTTGTTCAAGCGCAACCGCGCCTACAAGAAGCTGAAATGTATATCGGTGTACACGGCGGTGCCCTGGCCTCGATGGCCATTTGGATGCCGAAGATACAGGGAACAGAGCAACTGCTGAACACGGTGCTGTTGAGCGGTAACGGCGGTTTCATTTTCCGGTACTCCAAGCACAAATGCTGCGGTTTGCAAGTGGAACTGAACTACATGCAGCGCGGCTGGCGCGAGAACGGAGACAACGACCATTTGTCCGTACATTATACCCGCCGCCTTGACTATCTGGAACTGCCGTTTTTGGCGCACATTTATTTCGGTAGCCCCCATTGGCGCGGCATCATCAACCTCGGTCCGCAAATAGGCTACTGTTTCCACGAATCAAGCGAGGGCTCCGAACACCCTGACGACCGAACGCAATACGCACCGCTGGACAACAAATTCGACTGGGGGGTAGCCGGCGGTCTCGGGTTCTACTACCGCAACCAACGGGCGGGCGTGTTCCAACTGGAAGCGCGCTTCAACTACAGTCTGGGAGACTATTTCTCCAACTCCAAGACCGCCTTTTTCAGTCAGTCGCACGCGATGAACCTCAGTCTGAACTTTGCATATCTATGGGAGATAAAACCAACAAAAAAGAAAATTAAACCCACGACATTATGACTTATCTAATATTACGTTTTACCAGTTTGGGCAATGTGGCAATGACGGTGCCGGTGCTGGCCTCCGTGAGTGAGCGCCATCCCGACGACCGCTTCATTGTGGTGGCCTCCAAACGGCTGAGCGGCATGTTTCACGGTTACGGGAACATCCGTTTTCACGAAACAGATTTTCAGCAAGGGGGACTGAAAGACATTATCCGGCTATACCACGAATTGAAACGCTATTCGATAGATGCCGTGATTGACCTGCAAGATGTGCTACGTACGCAGATATTACGCAAACTGTATGTTTGGAAACATATCCCTGTGTATGTCATTGACTACGGTCGTGCAGAAAAACATGCGATGACCCTCACAGGCTCGGACATCAAGCCGCTTGCGACCGAGTTTGAGCGTTATCAGCGCACATTCCAAGCCGCCGGTCTGGAGTCAGATGACTCGTTTACCGCCCTGCCCGTTAACCGAGAGGCCCTGTTGCAAGTCAAAAAACTGTACGGCATCAAGACCGGCAAATGGATTGGCATCGCGCCGTTTGCCAAGTACCGGTCGAACAGGCTGTCCCCGCATACGATAAAAGAAATTATTCAGCACTACTCAGCCTGTCCGGACACGCGTATCTACCTTTTCGGTGCCGGCGAGATAGAGTGTGAGCGGCTGAGACAATGGGCCAGCATTTTTCCCAATGTGGTCAGTGTAGCGGGCCTGTTGCCGTTGGAACAGGAGTTGGAGTTGATGCGGCAACTGGACAAAATGTTGTGCATGGATTCAGCCAACCAGCATCTTGCCTCGCTGGTCGGACTGCGTGCCGTAAGTATATGGTGCGGCACCCACCCGGCAATGGGTTTCAGCGGATGGAAACAACATACGGAAGACTGTATCCAACAAGATGTGCCCTGTCGCCCCTGTGCCATCCACGGTACCGACAAATGCAAATACGGTAACTATATCTGCCAACAGATACCTGCCGAAAAGATATACGAACAAATGGAGAAACAATATTAACCAAAAACGACAAACACTATGGGTAAGATTATATCGTTAGCCAACCAAAAAGGCGGTGTAGGCAAGACCACTTCATCCATTAACCTGTCTGCCGCCCTCGCGCATGAAGGGAAAAAAGTCCTGCTGGTAGACGCCGATCCGCAAGCCAATGCCTCTTCCGGCTTGGGTATAGAGATACGCAATTTAGAAAACACCATCTACGAATGTTTGGTGAACGGTATTGACCCCCACTCCGCTATTCTGCCCTCTTCGTCCCAAGGACTGGATGTGATTCCCAGTCACATTGATTTGGTCGGTGCCGAGATAGAGATGCTGAATATTGATAGCCGCGAGAAACTGCTGAAGAACATTTTGATTCCTCTGCGCGACGAATATGACTATATCCTGATAGACTGCTCGCCATCGCTCGGACTGATTACCATTAACGCGCTCACGGCCAGCGACAGTGTCATCATTCCGGTGCAATGCGAGTTCTTTGCGTTGGAGGGTATAGCCAAGTTACTAAACACCATTAAGATAATCAAGGGAAAACTAAACCCGTCGTTGCAAATCGAAGGGTTCCTGCTGACGATGTACGACAACCGCCTGAGACTGAGCAACCAAGTGTTTAACGAAGTGAAACGCCATTTCGGCGACCTGGTATTCAATACGGTTATTCCGCGTAATGTACGCCTGAGTGAGGCTCCGAGTCACGGGCTGTCCATCATAGACTACGAACGCACTTCCAAAGGTGCGCAATGCTATATCAACCTTGCCAAAGAATTATTGAAACGATGAAAAAGATGACAGGACTTGGGCGTGGTCTGGATGCCCTAATCGACACACAAATCGCCACGAGCGGTTCCTCTTCGATTAACGAAGTGGAGTTGTCGCTCATTTATGCCAATCCCGATCAGCCAAGACGAACATTTGACGAAGAGGCGTTACATGAACTGGCCGATTCCATACGCGAACACGGCGTTATATCGCCTATCACGCTCCGCAAGAACGACGACGGCACCTTTATGATTATTGCGGGTGAACGACGTTTCCGCGCCGCCAAGATAGCGGGGTTAGACGCAATACCCGCCTATATACGTACCGCCAAGGACGAGCAGGTTATGGAATGGGCACTAATAGAGAACATCCAACGCGAGGATTTGGATGCCATTGAGATAGCATTGGCTTACCAACGACTGATGGACGACTATGACCTGACCCAGGAACGGATGTCGGAGCGTGTCGGCAAGAAACGCGCCACAATAGCCAATTATCTGCGGCTGCTCAAACTGCCGGCCGAGATTCAACTGGGCATCAAAGAGAAGAGACTTGAGATGGGCCACGCGCGGGCTATCCTCGGTGCCAAATCGACTGAAGAGCAACTGGCTCTCTATAAACGGATTCTAAAAGAAGGACTATCCGTACGCCGCGTAGAAGAGCTGGCAAGCGGCACGAACCGTTCGCGGCGGAAAACGACGATACCGGCGGCTGATTCCCACCATGAGGCCCAAGAGGCACTCGGGCAAAAACTTGGCACCAAAGTGCGCATTACCGACCGCGCTATCACGATTGTTTTCGCCTCGGAAGAACAACTGCAAGATATTATCCGACACATCCATTGAAGAAGCTGCTGGTCTGCATATTATTCAGTTTGCCATTGCTGGCCACCGCCCAGGAGGTGAACAACGCTGAGATAACCCCGTTTGCCTCAGGGCCCGATTCGGTAATTGTATTGGATGACCTGCAAAATATGTACGCCGTCGGCGATACAATGGCTGTTCCGCCCTCAACGGGCACGATAGACGGCTGGCGTCCGGACCCGCTCCGCGCGGTTTGGATGGGTACGCTGGTACCCGGGTTGGGACAGATATACAACCGCAGTTACTGGAAACTGCCCATCGTGTATGGCGGGTTTATGGGATGCACTTACGCCCTGCTATGGAACAACACGATGTACGAAGACTATAAATTGGCTTATCGCGATATCTACACCGATCGGCAACAAGGCAAAGTCGATACCAAGGACCCGACCAAATCCTACAACGCCATCCTGCCCAAAGGCTATACCATCGAACGGATGGGCGGTGTGGATTCATACACCAACACCCTGAACAATAAACAGAACCTATACAGGCGTTACCGCGACATATCAATTGTAGCCATGGTAGCCGTCTATGCCTTGTCTATCATCGATGCGTACGTTGATGCGCAATTGTTTGACTTTGACATATCGCCCGACCTGTCTTTCAATGTTGAACCGCAAATATACCAAGACCTGCAGCACCGCCGTTCGGCGGAAATCAGGCTGGCACTAACCCTTAAATAGCGAATGATGAAGAAAACCTTTGTTTGTATCTCCCTTTTCGTACCGTTCTTCACTCCGGCAACAGCCCAAACGGCGGACACCCTGTTGACCGAAAGCCCGAGTGTATTGATAATAAATGACACTTTGGCGCAAGCGGACACGTTGTCCTTGGATAGTGTGGCGATTGACAGTCTCCTATTTGACGAGACGATGGCTGCACTGGATACCACAGCCTGCCTGTCGGCACCGCCTATTCTGGAACTGCCCGACTCCGTTTACAAAGCGCGGTTGCAGAGCCTGCCGTATGTGATTGAACTACCGTACAACCAAGCGGTGCGCGCCTTTATTCTCCGTTATTTGCAGGGCACCAAACGCCTATCGGCCTTGCAGCGCAAGGCGGAATACTATTTCCCACTTTTTACCGATGCACTTGGCAGGAACGGCTTGCCCTACGAACTATGTTATCTGGCTGTAATTGAGTCGGCCCTTAATCCGACCGCCCACTCACGGGCAGGTGCAGCCGGTTTATGGCAGTTTATGCCCTCTACAGGACGCAATTACGGCTTGGAAATCAACTCACTGGTGGATGAGCGCATGGACCCTGTTCGGTCCACGGAGGCTGCCTGCCAATACATAAAAACCCTTTACGGTCTATTCAACGACTGGACACTGGCTATCGCCGCTTATAACTGCGGTCCGGGCAATGTGAACAAAGCCATTGCGCGCGCCGGCAACAAACGGGATTTTTGGTCCATCTATCCTTTCCTGCCCCGCGAGACACGCAGTTATGTACCTATTTATATTGCTGCGACCTATGCGATGAATTTTGCCGACCTGCACGGATTGTGTCCCGCCTCGGTAGAGACCTCCATCGTAACGGACACCCTGCAAACCGACCGAAGACAACATCTGCAGCAGATCAGCACCGTTCTCGGAATCAGCATGGAGGAACTACGGCGCCTCAATCCGCAATACGCACACGATATCCTGCCGGGCGGCAAGAACTATGCCCTCTGTCTGCCTTCAGAGAAAGTGACCGAATATATCGCACTGCAAGACAGCATATTAAGGTACCGTTCGGACGAACTGATTAACAACCGCCGCGCCGAAATAGACCTGATGCACAAAACGGGGTTGAACGGCGGCTATTCGGTAAACGGCGTTACCTATTATAAAATAAAGAACGGCGATACCCTGGGCGGTATAGCCAAAAAATTCCATTGCACTGTCAAACAATTACAACAATGGAACGGGCTGAAAAACACTAACATACGCGCCGGAAAGACCCTAAAAATATGCAAATAATGGAAGAAGGGAACAAAATATACTATTCCATTCAAGAGGTTCAGGAGCAGACAGGTCTTCCGTCCTCGACGCTACGCTATTGGGAACAGCAGTTTGCTGAACTCAAACCGCGCAAGGACGGCCACGGGAACCGCTATTACACACTGGAGGATATTGCATTGATCAAACGTATTAAGTTCCTCCGTGACGACCTGAAAATCACCCGTATAGAGGCTATCCGCAATGAATTGAAACAGGATATGCGCCAAGTGGACGCGCGGCAACATGCCACCGAGATTCTCTTGCGCATTCGCCAACAATTAGAAAATCTAAGAGCAAGTCTATGAAAAAATTTGATTGGAAAAAACTGCTGCCGTATTTGGTTGCCATCGTTCTGTTTATTGTTTTTGCCATTAGTTATTGCAGCCCTATTTTGCAAGGCAAGGTGCTGCAAGCCGGTGATGTGAAGAACTGGGAAGGCGCTGCTCAGGAAGCGAGAGTGTTCCGACAACAGACTGGCGAGACCGCATGGTGGACCAACTCCATGTTCGGTGGCATGCCGACTTTCCAAATCACCGGCAGCACACCGGCCAACCTGCTGCGGTCGAAGTTAGAAACGATTGTACATTTCGGATTTAGTCGCGAAGACGGCGGATTAGGTCTTCTGTTGGGCTATCTGATTGGTTTTTACCTGATGCTACTATGTTTCGGCATCAATCCGTGGCTCAGTATCGTTGGTGCGTTTGCACTATCCCTATCGTCCTATTTTCTATTGATTATTCCCGCAGGACATATCACCAAGGCGGCCAGTATCGGTTTTTTGGCGCCGCTCTTTGGCGGATGTTACGCCGTATTCCGCAAACAATACGGTCTGGGCTTTGCCGTGGTAACTTTGTCGGGACTGATTGGTATCACACTACATCCGCAAATGACCTACTATATCGGGTTGCTGATCGGCATTTGCTGCGTAGCCGAATTATACTTACACCTCCGTGACCAACGGTGGAAAGACCTCGGTATGGCGGTCGGTGTACTGTTGTTATGTTGCGCACTAATCTTCGGCACCAAACTCAGTTGGTGGCAAATGAATAACGAATATTTGGCGGAAACGATGCGCGGCGGGCACTCCGAATTGAAGCAGCCCACCGAATCGACCCATAAGCCGGCGGGGTTGGACATTGACTATGTGACGGCCTGGTCATATGGTGTTAACGAAACCATGACCTTCCTTATTCCCAACTACATGGGCGGAGCCAGCGGGTATAAGGTAGGCGAATCATCCGTTTTATATGACCAATTGGTGCGCGCCCGTGTGCCGAAAAGCAGTGCCAAGCAGTTCTGTCAATCCGCGCCGACCTATTGGGGCGAAAAAGCGTTTACCTCCGGACCGGTTTATATGGGTGCTATCATCTGTTTTCTGTTCCTGTTGGGCCTACTGATTGTGCCCGGTCCCTATAAATGGGCATTGTTGGTGGCCACGCTGTTTTCCGTTTTCCTGGCCTGGGGGCGTCATTTCATGCCGATGACGCAGTTTTTCTATGACCATTTTCCAATGTACAACAAGTTCCGCGCCGTGGAATCAATTCTGGTGGTGGCGGAAATAACGATGCCCCTCTTGGGCTTTATGGGGTTGCAACATATCCTAAATCATAAATCCGACCCAAAGATACAGTCGTCTCTTTATATTGCCGCAGGGGTCACGGCTGGTCTGTGCCTACTATTTGCCCTGTTTGGCGGCAGTATCTGCTCTTTCACGTCTTCCTATGACGCCCAATGGAAAGGACAAGTCGGTAATGACATCTACCGCATGATTATTGACCAACGGGCAGCCATGCTGAAAGCCGATGCGTGGCGGTCTTCCGTTTTTATCGTGCTGGCCGCCGCAACCGTTTGGTTCTACACCAAAGACAAACTCAAAAACGGATATTTATATGCTATTTTAGGCGTGTTGATATTGGTTGATATGATTCCTGTGGACCGTCGTTTTTTCAATCAGGACCACTTTGTTTCTCAAAAAGACAGCAACCGATATTTTGCAGTGCAGTCTTGGGAGGAACAAATCTTGCAAGACAAGAGCCTTGATTATCGCGTACTCAATGTGGCTGCTAATACATTCAACGATGCCCGCACTTCCTATCGCCTCAAATCCATTGGCGGTTACTCAGCTGCCAAACTGCGTCGCTATCAGGACCTGATAGATGCGCACATCTCACGTAATAACTGGAACGTGCTTAACATGCTGAATACCAAATACATTATTGCACGCGACGGCGTACATCTCAACCCCGAAGCCTTTGGTAATGCGTGGTTTGTAGATTCGCTCTTGTGTGTCAATACACCCGATGCCGAATCGGATGCGCTTAACACGCTGGATTTGCGGCATGTGGCGGTTATAGACACAACCTATGCTCCTAACCAAATTTCGATGCAAGACTTACCTGTGTCTTTGCCGACAGTCGACCGACAGTCGACCGACAGATGATGCTACTATTACACTTACATCTTATGCCCCTAATAAACTCGTTTATGAGGCACAAGTCCAAGAAAAACGATTGGCTGTATTCTCGGAGATCTACTATCCGTATGATTGGCATTTGTACATAGACGGCGAAGAATCCCCTATCTATCGGGTCAATTACACCTTGCGTGCTGCTCTCATTCCACAAGGAAAGCACGAACTCGTTATGGAATTCGTGCCCTCTGCCCTTAAAACGGACAAGTGGTGTATGACAATTCTGATTGTAGCTATTGTGCTAAGCCTTATTAGTCTTGGTTGGGGACTGATTAAGTATGTCAATGTCTCGCGTCCGTAATTACGATATTATTCGAGTGATAGCGATTGTAATGGTAATTTGCATTCATTGCATGATGCCATTACGGGATTCGCTAATTGAGGGGGGAACCTCAATATCTAATTGGGTTTGTGCATTGTATTATGCCATCATTAGTGCGGGTGTCCCTATGTTCTTTATGTTGAGTGGGACTTTGCTATTGGGGAAAGATGAACCTTGCCTAACTTTTTATAAAAAAAGATTCTCGCGTTTGCTTATTCCTTTTATTGTTTGGAGCACAATTGTATATACATTATCAGCATTGTTGCTTCCTTACCAAGGCTGTGTCTTTTATGTAAAAGATTTCCTTCGTCTTTTGCTGACAAAGGGAGTGAACGCCGCCTATTGGTTTGTATACATGTTATTGGTTTTCTATTTGCTTACACCGATATGTAGAATAGTTGTTTCGAAAATACATAACTACAAGTTATGCTTGATAGGCATTATTCTGCTTTATCTCGTTGGCTTT
>JAZLGG010000006.1:0-28988 GCA_045616185.1 Paludibacteraceae bacterium | reverse complement strand
CCGTTCATGGTCATAGAAACGGACATCTTGTTCAAAGGAATACCTGCAAAGAGGACTTTCATGTCTTCCAGCGAGCAGATACTTACACCGGCTTTACCTACATCACCTACAACGCGCATGTTGTCGGCATTGTAACCACGGTGAGTGGGCAGGTCGAATGCAACAGACAGACCCTTCTGACCGGAAGCGAGGTTACGGCGATAGAAAGCGTTAGACTCGGCAGCGGTAGAGAATCCGGCATATTGACGAATCGTCCAAGGACGCATGGGATACATGCCGCTATACGGACCACGCAGGAAAGGCGGCAGACCGGCAGCATAGCCGAGGTGCTCCATGCCTTCCAAATCTTCTTTGGAATAAACGGGCTTTACCTTGATTTGCTCAGGGGTAGTCCAATTGGCTTCATTAGCTCCTTCAATATGGGAAGCAGCTACTTTTTTGATATCAATATCTTTAAAATTAGGTTTCATAACTGCGATTATTTATTAAGGAGTTGTTTGTTAAAATCTTTCAGTGTGTCAAGCACATTGCTGCGTACGTGGATGAAGTTCCTGATACCGAGTTTCTGCAGGTCCTCCATGCATGCGGGAGCACCGGCCACGATAAAGATTTCCTTGGCATCTTCCAGTTCCATCCAAGCCTGCGGGGCAAAGGTAGCATATTCGTCATCCGACGAGCAGAGAACGATAATGTCGGCTTTGGCCTTGCGGGCCGCCTTGATACCATCCTTGACGGACTTGAAACCATTGTTGTCAATAACCTTATATCCGGCGCAAGCCAGGAAATTACACGAGAATTGGGCACGGGCGATACGCATCGCCAAGTTGCCGATAGTCAGCATGAAAGCCACCGGTTGTTTCTTGGCGCCTTCCGTTTCCAGACGGAGCGTTTCAAACTCCTCGGCAGCACGGGCACAAGGCAATGTCATCAACTCGCCTTTTTCGCAACCGCAGCAGCAGCAAGCCGTCTCTTTGATTTTCTTGGCGGCTTTCTCGGTAAAGTTCGGGAACTGGTTGGAACCCAACAGTACCTCTTTGCGGCGGGCAACGTCTGTCAGACGCGCCTTGAGATTGGCTGCCATGGCTTCCTGCACCTTGTTGGTAACCACCATTTCATACATGCCGCCCTGTTCTTCAATAGCGAGGAACTGTTTCCATGCCTCGGCGGCGAGAGAAGCGGTCAGGTTCTCCAGATAATACGAACCGGCAGCGGGGTCAACCACCTTGTCAAAGTGCGCTTCCTCCTTCAGCATCAATTGCTGGTTACGGGCAATACGCTCGGCAAAATCCGTCGGGTGTTCGTAGGTCACGTCAAACGGAGTAACCACGATTTCATCCACACCGGCAAGAGCGGCCGACATCGTTTCGGTCTGACTGCGGAGCAGATTAACATAGGCGTCAAAAATCGTCATATTGAAACGGCTGGTCGCGGCACTTACGTTCATCTTGGCAGCCTCTTTCAGCGCTTTGGTGAAGATAGGGGCTTTGTATGCCTCAACGATCTTGGCCCACAGCAGACGGGCGGCACGGAACTTGGCAATCTCCATAAAGTAATTGCCACCGATACCCATGTTGAAACGGATATCGCGGGCGGCAAGGTAATTGGGAATACCGGCTTCGGTCATCATCGTCATGTATTCGGCACCCCACGCCAATGCATAAGCCAACTCCTGTGCACAGTAGGCACCCGCATTGTTCAGGATAACGGAGTTGACGCCTACCACACGGTAATTGACCAGGGTCTTGGCTGCCTTGACGGTAGCCGCCAGACGCTCTGCAACCTGCTCGCGGGTCAGTTTTTTGCCTTTAAGAAGCATCTGCTTCATGGGGTCCACATTGATGGAACCGCGCACCGCCTTGAAATCGTAACCCATGCGTCCGAAATAGCGGACCAAAATGCCTGCCAATTCGGGAGCCTTGCAGGGGCAGATGTTGAAATTGATGTCAACAGCATCCGCCTTGATTCCGTTCAGCAAGTTCTTGATGAAACGGTAGTTCAGTTTCTCCGCATTGAGACAGAAGCCCAAAGAGGTAATGCCCTTGTTCAGCACTTCCAGCGCCTTGGCGTTAGCCTTGCGGGCATTTTGGCACGCGCAGATATTCTGGCGGATTGCCCACTCGTTGTTTTCCTTCGTTCCGCGCACATAAGGGAACTGGCCCGGAGCGGAAACGGTTGTCTTGAGACCTCTGAGGTCTTCCTGACGATAGAAAGGCTGTACATTGAAGCCTTCCGGTGTGCGCCATACGAGTTTTTTGTCGAAATCGGCGCCCTTGAGGTCGGTGATGATCTTCTCTTTCCATTCTTTGGTGGAAATCTTCGGGAAGTCAGCCAACATGTTCAATTTGTTTTCTGCCATGATTGAAATTAAATTGTTTGTTGTTTATAGTGGTTAAAAAACGAATACTTTTTGCCGGTAAAACCGCATACTGCCCTTCACAGGCAGATTACAACATGCAAAGTTACATTTTTATTTTTGAATCAACAAATAAATTTGCAATTATTCGGTTAAAATTGTCATTTCCGCCTATTCGGAGGGCATTTTTTGCAAAAATATTTGCGTAGGCAGGATTATTTTAGTATTTTTGCGTTGTTTTTATGCAATTAAGCGAATTATTCGACATTGCGGCTCCGCGCGCCGCCTTAGATGCCATCGGCACCCGGTGGAAAGACGCATGCACCCGTCCGGCCGATTGCCGGCATTTCCTGTTGGATGGTCTGCACGCTTCTGCACGCGCTGTGGCCGTCAAAACGCTGAAAGACCTCCTTGCAGACCAAGCGTCGCCTGCGTCCGTTCCGTTCGTAATCGTTATGGACAACCGTGACGAAGCGCAATACATGTATGCCGACCTGCAAGTGCTCTACGAAGACTCCGCCCAAGGGCAGCATAGCACGGCGGTCCTGTTTTTCCCCACCTCCCGTCGTAAGCGCCAAAGCACGGACGAAGCGATGGTCATCCAGCGCACGGAAGTGCTGGCGGCCCTCGCAGCAGGCACAAACACGGTGGTCGTCACCTACCCTGAAGCCTTGTCGGAACCCGTGCCGCCTAAGGACACACTCCGGACCAACACGACCCACATCCGCAAAGGGGACACAATGGCCGTATCCGATTTGGCGGAGAGATTGGCCGAATTGGGATTCGAGCGGGTGGATTTCGTATATGAACCCGGGCAATTCGCCGTACGCGGCGGCATTGTGGATATTTACAGTTACAGCCACGAAGACCCCTACCGGTTGGATTTCTTCGGCGACGAAGTGGACAGTATCCGCATGTTTGACATCGAAAACCAGTTGAGCAAAAACAAGACCGAAGCGATGCAAGTTGTCGGTCCGTCCGGACAAGGAAAGGAAGGGGTCGCCGACAGTTTCCTTACCGACTATTTGGCAAAAGATACGCTTTGGATAAGCAACGACTGGGCACTGGTGAAGTTCAAGACGGACGGTTTATCCGCTCCCGACCTGACGGCAGGACTCACGGACCGTTTTACGGTGGAAACAGGCGGCAAAAGTTTCTTTCCGTCCTATAGCCGCATCACCTTCCAAACCCTTCCGCAGCCTGTTTTCCACAAGCGTTTCGACCTGTTGTACCAAGATCTACGCGACAAACAGGCCGATGGCTACACGTTCTATATTCTCAGCGACCAAAAGAAACAGACGGATCGTCTCGCTGCCATCTTTGAAGGCATGGAGGAGGACGGAGATCCGTCCGGCAGTCGCCCCCGTGAGACAGATGCACACGACCGTTTCTTCATCCCCGTCAGTCGTACCTTACATGCCGGTTTCATAGACAAGGAACGGAAAATAGCCTGCTATACGGACCATGAGATTTTCGAACGGTACCACCGCGTGATGTTGATGAGCGAGAACGCCCGACGCGGTAAAGCCGTTGTCACGCTGAAAGAAATCAACCAAATGCAGCCCGGCGACTATGTCGTGCATAGTGACCACGGTATCGGGCAGTTCGGCGGGCTGGTCACCACAACGGTCAACGGACGGCAACAGGAGATGATTAAACTCGTCTATCGGGGCGGGGACACCATTTTCGTCAGCATACACAACCTGCATCGTATTGCCAAATACAAAGGCAAAGAGGGAGTCGTCCCGACCGTCTCGAAGATAGGAAGCGGCGCGTGGGAACGCCTCAAGGAGCGCACTAAGGACAAGGTCAAGGAGATAGCCCGCGACTTGATTAAACTCTATGCCACCCGTAAGGGACAGTCGGGGTTCGCCTACACACCCGACGGCTACATGCAACACGAACTGGAAGCCTCTTTCCTTTACGAAGACACCCCCGACCAAGCCAAGGCGACGCTGGATGTCAAACGCGACATGGAAAACCCGAGGCCGATGGACCGCCTTATCTGCGGCGATGTCGGCTTTGGCAAAACCGAGGTAGCCATGCGGGCCGCCTTCAAGGCTGCCACAGACGGCAAACAGGTCGCCGTATTGGTGCCCACCACCGTCTTGGCACTGCAGCACTACAACACCTTCAAGGAACGTTTTGCCGATTTCCCCGTCACCATCGAGTACCTCTCGCGCGCCAAGTCCGCCAAAGAGACAAAAGAGGTGCTTCAACGGCTGAAAGAAGGCAAAATAGATATTCTTATCGGCACCCATAAACTGGTGGGCAATCAGGTTACGTGGCACGATTTAGGGTTGCTGATTATTGACGAGGAACAGAAATTCGGGGTTGCCGTCAAGGAGAAAATCAAGGTCCTGCGCACCAATATTGACGTGCTTACCATGACCGCCACCCCTATTCCCCGCACGCTGCAATTCAGTCTGTTGGGAGCCCGCGATTTGAGCATCATCAATACCCCTCCACCCAACCGCTACCCCGTCCAAACCGAAACCATCGGTCTTGAGGACGAAGACATCGTCAAGGAGGCCATTGACCTTGAACTCGGGCGCAACGGACAGGTCTTTGCGGTCAGCAACCGCATCGAGTCCCTACCGCGCATCGCCAACCGGCTTCAACGCTTGTGCCCCGAGGCGCGTATCGTCATAGCCCACGGTCAAATGCCCTCCGACGAAATGGAAGAAAAGTTGGAAGCATTCATCAATTACGACTACGACATATTAGTGTCCACCACGATTATCGAGTCCGGTGTGGACATACCCAATGTCAATACCATTTTGGTCTTTTCCGCACAACACTACGGCTTGGCCGACCTGCACCAACTCCGCGGCCGCGTGGGGCGCAGCAACCGAAAGGCCTATTGCTACCTTATTACGCCGGACCGCGAACTGCTCACGCCGGAGGCACGCCGCAGACTGGACGCCATTGCCACCTTTGCCGAACTGGGTAGCGGCTTCAACCTCGCCATGCAGGACTTGGACATCCGTGGGGCCGGCAATATGTTAGGGGCCGAACAGAGCGGTTTCATCGCCGAACTCGGCTACGCTACCTACCAACGTATCCTGAACGAAGCCGTCGAAGAATTGAAAGAGGAGATGCATCTTGATGCCGAAAACGAAGATACCTCATCCCATTCCCTCTCCTCCATCACGCCACTGTCTCACTCTCAATGGTGTTCCGACTGCCAACTGGAAAGCGATCTGCCTCTTTGTTTCCCGTCCTCCTATATCGAGAACATCTCCGAGCGTATCATGTTGTATCGCGAACTGGACGGTCTGGGCAGCGAGGAAGAGATGTCAGCCTACACCCGACGTCTCGTTGACCGTTTCGGTGCTCTTCCCAATGAGGCGGAAGAGTTGCTGAATGTGGTACGTTTACGCTGGCTGTGTTGCCGTATGGGCATTGAAAAGATTTTCCTGAAAGGCGAGCAGATGACCCTCTACTTGGCTACCCGCCAACCGTCTTATTCGCAAAGTAACGTCTTTGGCAAGATAGTGACCTATGTCTATACGCGCGGTAATCGATGCAAGATGAGCGATGAGAAAGGCATTGGCAAAGTCAGCATTCAGGATGTCAAGACCGTATCCGGTGCCATCCACCTGCTTAACAAGATTTTGGCGATTTAGTTTTTCCACTCTCCACTTTCCACAAAAAAATTTGCGTACACCATTTTTTTTTCGTACCTTTGCATGTCAAAATGACAGAAGGAGATGACAAGAGAAGAGATACAAAACATCAAACAGCGTTTCGGCATCATCGGAACCAGCGAAGCACTCAACCGGTGCATCGAGGTGGCCGTGCAAGTGGCTATGACCGACCTGAGCGTACTGATAACCGGCGAATCCGGCGTAGGTAAGGAACATTTTCCGCAAATCATTCACGCCTACTCCCCCCGCAAACACGGCAAATACTTGGCCATCAACTGCGGCGCCATCCCCGAAGGCACCATCGACAGCGAACTGTTCGGCCATGAAAAAGGCGCTTTTACCGATGCACGCGCCGACCGTAAAGGCTATTTCGAAATGGCGGACGGAGGAACGCTCTTTTTGGACGAAGTGGGCGAACTGCCCCAATCCACACAGGTGAGACTATTGCGTGTGTTAGAGACCGGCGAGTTCATCCGCATCGGTTCCAGCACCCCGCAAAAAGCCAATGTACGTGTCGTAGCCGCCACCAATCTGGATATGTCCCAAGCCATCCGCAACGGGAAATTCCGTGAGGACCTGTACTACAGGCTGAACACCGTCAGCATCAAAGTGCCGCCCCTCCGCGAACGCAAAGAGGACATACCGTTGTTATTCCGCAAGTTCGCCGCCGATTTCAGTCAGAAATACCGGATGCCGACCTTGCGGTTGAGCGACGAAGCCACCCAAACACTGAAAGACTATTACTGGTATGGCAATATACGCCAACTGAAAAACATAGCCGAACAGATATCGGTCATTGAAACCAACCACGACATCACGGCCGACACCCTGCGCAAATACCTGCCCGAAGGAGAAAGGAACGACCGTTTCCTACTGGCTACTCGTCCGCAGGACCACGGACACGAGAACTTCATGAACGAAAGGGAACTGCTCTACAAGGTGTTATTCGAGATGAAACGCGACGTCAACGAACTGAAGATACAGATGGCCAACCTAAGCCAAACCGCTCCGACAGCACAAGTGCAACCCACCGTGATGCTGACACCCGACAACGAACGGACTACCGAAGACATCATTCCGGACGAAATCAGTTCGCTGGAAGACTTGGAACGGGAAACAATACGTAAAGTGTTAGAACGCCACAACCACAACCGCAAAGAAACGGCACAGGAACTGAAACTGTCGGAAAGGACACTGTACCGCAAAATCAAAGAATACGGACTATGAGACAGGGAACAATCCAAACCATCCGGCTACTGACCCTTGTCATGCTGACGCTCATGGCAGACGGATGCGCTGTGAGTTACAAGTTCAACGGAGCCAGCATTAACTACGAAACTACCCACAGCATCTCCATCGCCGACTTCCCCAACCTCGCCCCATTGGTTTATCCGCAATTGAGCAACGACCTGAGCGAAGGGATACGCGACCTGTTTGCACGGCAGACCCGCCTGCAAGTGCTGCGCAAAGGCGGCGACCTTGAACTGGAAGGCGAAATAACCGGATACGAACTGACCCCGATGGCCATCGCCGCCGACAGTTATTCCAGCGAGACCAAACTGACCCTTACTGTCAAAGTACGCTTTACCAACAACGTAGCCCCCGAAGAGAGTTTCGAAAAGACCTATACGGCCTTCCAAACTTTTGACGCTAACCGGCTGCTGACCGACGTGCAAGAAGAATTATGCGCCACGATGATTACCGAAATTTCCGAATCTATCTACAACGATACCGTGGCAAAATGGTAAAAAAATTTGCATATATAAAAAAAAAGACGTATCTTTGCACGCTAATTGGTGAACAATCAATAGAAAAATATTAATACTCAATAACTATGTACATCTTTTTTACCATTTTAATCGTTATCGCAGCCATTCTGCTCACTCTCCTCGTATTGGTTCAGAACAGCAAGGGCGGCGGACTGGCTGCCGGTTTTTCAAGCGGCAACCAAGTAATGGGCGCGCCCAAGACGGCCGATTTCCTTGAAAAAGCCAGTTGGACCCTTGCCGGAACAATTGTCGTGCTGAGCATTTTGGCGATAGGCGTATCCAGAGGACAGGAGAAACAACGTACTGATGACAGTGCCATCCGCGAACAGGTGGAAAACGCTGCTGCCGCCCTACCCCAACCCGCACAGGAAGCCCCCGCAGCGGACTTTGAAGCGGAACAAGGCGAATAACCCTACCAGCGACGGCGGCGGAACAGTCCGCCTAACAGACAAAGGAGCATGTAAAAGGGGTATAGAACCTCCAATAGAAGCGCTATTCCAAGAGAGACCGAACGGTCTCTCTTTTTTATCAACCTGTACTCTATCGGGAACTTAACAAGCAAGACCGGCGGACACAATATTTGCAATACATTGGCCAAGGCGACCGCTGCGCCGCAAAGGATAATGTCCTTGTCAGTATAGTGCGGAGCCTTGCCGGCCCAACGCATCCGCTGTTTCAGCAGTTCTTTCCCTGTCCGGCAGCAACGGACCACCGCCTCATAACACGGACTATCCGCCACACGGACGGACAGGCCCCTGCGCTTGAAACTTTCCAGCAGGAACATATCATCGCCGCTCACTATCTCGGGATGCAGGTCGCCGTAACTCTCCAACCACCGGTCGCGGCGCACAATCAAGTTGGCTCCGCTGCACATCACCGGCCGACCGCGGCGGGCCGACTCGACAGTCAGTTGCTGAATGGCGGCATATTCGGCCATCTGCAGTTTTTCCACCAAGGACGGGCATTCGCTGTCCGAACGCATCCGCAACGGCAGGATAACCAAATCCGCACCCTCCAAGATACGGGACGGGATGCGTGTTTTGCCGTCCGCACCCGCGTACACCGGCCGTTCGGTATCATCGTCCGTCAGCCACACATAATCGGTGTCCGCATCGGCTATCAGTTTGTGCAGCGCATGTTTCTTGCCCAAGTTGTCATCGTTGATGCCTCTCCGTGGAACCACCCATGTCAATTCAGTCCGCCGGCCGCACACCTGACGCACCCGCTCCAATTCCTCCATGAACATAGGATAGGACTTGCCGACACATGCCGTATCGCTGCACGGCAAACCGGCCGCCAACGCCGCCATAGCGATACGATGGTCGTTGCCGCCATCCGTACACCGCCCTGTCAGCAAATCATTTACCGTCTGCATACGGTCCGACTCTTTCAGCCGCAGCGATACCGTCCCTAAAGCATGCAACCGGATACCCAGGCAGGCACAGGTAACTGCCAGCGCAGGATAGAGGTCTGGGCAGGACGCAAAATCGATTTGTATCTCCTGCGGCAAGACACCGTCTTTTTCCGCCCGAATACAGGTCCCATCTTCCGTAAAGGCGGTCGTTACCCCCAAACGCGCAAAGAGGTCCGCCACCTGCCTGTCACCCTGCAAAGAGGTTTCCCGCAAGCCGGACAACAGCAACTCGCCGCCGTGCAATGCCACATATTCGTACCAGAAGGCGGCACTGCTCCAGTCGCGCTCCATCGGTGTAGCGGCCGTACACGCGCGCGTAAGCGATATGTAAGGTGAGGGACTGTCTGTCCTGACCTGTATGCCGGCCAGTAGCAACGCGCTGACAAACTGCGTGGACAGGGGTTCGTTCAGTACCGTCTCTTTCTTGTCCAATATCCGCCCGTGTATCTCCAGCGGCGGAAAGCCCTCTTCGCCCAAATAGCGTATATCCGCCCCTACCCTACGCAAAGCGTCCACCAACTGCCCTATCGGACGGTGTCGCATGCGTTCGCATCCGTCCAGCACGGCACGGCACTCCGGCAGGCAGGCGCAATAGGCCGTCAAAAAACGCATCGCCGTTCCGCAATTGTCCAAATCAAGTACCGCGTCGCCGCCGCGCCGCAGGGACTGCAAGGCATCGTGCAACAGACGCACATCGGCGGGCATAGCACAAGAGACCTCCATGAGGGGGTCTCCGTGCAAAGCCTGAAGGATAAGTACCCTATTGGCAATACTTTTGGATATAGGCAGTGTAACGGCTGTCACAAGGCATTGTCAGTTGATGTCCGGCAGCACATTGTATTCGCGTCCGTAACGCAGGTGCTGGTCCACATAACTCTCCGTATAGTCGATTTGGACATCCACTATCTCGCCTTTGCCGTTCAGCACCAAATGATAGAAGGGATTGACAAACCCCTTGTATGGAGCCAAATCCAATTTCGCGTAACGTTCCAGCATCTCCTGATGCAAGACAGGGTCCACCTTAACGGCATATTGCTCCACTAAGGCTTTGGCGGCCGGATAATCGCCCTCGGAAGTGATACGCTGTATCTCGCGGAGCATGTCGCCCACGACACGGCGGACGGCTTCATAGTCGCTGATTTGGAGGTAGTGTTTGCCGTCGCGTTCCACGATGGCCATCGCGTCCTTGGCGTGGTCGTACACCCAGGCGGCTATCAGTTGGCGGTTACGCATGTGCGCCTCCTCGACATCCTTGCCCGGTTCAATGCGGACAAGTTGGGTCATCAGACCGTTCATCAACTGCTGGTAATAAGCCGCTTTGTAGGCATCTTCGTTGGGCAGCAGCCCCAGTTCCACCAGTTTCTTGTCCCCGAGATAATACAGGGCGAACAAGTCGGCACGAGCCTCCTCAATGGTGGACGCATGTTCTTTCAGGGCGTCTTTGCTTACGCCGGGCATCAGTTTGCCTGAACCATGCCCGACACATTCGTGGAGGTCGGTATGCAGGTCGCCGCATACGGCGCCGTACCGTTCATACAAACCGCGTATCTCGTCGTCTATCATGAACTCCTCGTTGAATCCGTTTCCTTTGGCGGCTTCGTTGTAGGCGTGTACGATATTGTCAATCGTGACGGATTTGGAGCCGTATTCCTTACGTATCCAGTTGGCATTGGGCAGGTTGATGCCGATAGGCGTGGCGGGATAGCAGTCGCCGGCCAGGATAGCGGCCGTGATGACCTTGGCGGTTACGCCTTTGACCTCCTCTTTCTTATACTTGGGGTCGGTGGTCGAGTGGTCCTCAAACCACTGGGCGTTGGCCGAAATGATTTCCGTGCGGCGTGTGGCCTGCAAGTCCTTGAAATTGACCAGCGACTCCCAGGTGCCTGTGATGCCGAGCGGATCGGTGTAGGTTTCGGTAAATCCGTTGACAAAGTCCACGCGGCTTTGCAGGTCCTTCACCCACGCGATACAATAGGCGTTGAACGAACGCAGGTCGCCCGAACGGTTGAACTCAATCAAGTGTGCAATCACCTCCCTTTGTCCGTCGTTCTCCGCCACCGACAGGGCTTCGGTCAGCCAATAGTTGATTTTCTCCAACGCATCGCCGTACAGTCCGCCTATCTTGTACACGCGCTCCTCAATCCGGCCGTTTGCGTTCTTTACCAACTGGCTGTTGAGCCCTATCCACAGGGGCTCGGCGCTATCGTCTTTATGGCTCTCGTACCATGCTTCGGCCTCGGCCTGGGTCACCCCGTCGCCGTAGTAGTTACCGGCGGAACCGAGTACCAAATCCACGCCGTCGGCCTGGGTCGTGCGCTTGGGCATCACGGTCGGGTCGAACATGACCGGCAGGATAGTGGCGTCATAGTCAATACCCGCTTTGTTCAATGCCTCCACGAACCACCCGCGGGTGAACTCCGGCAGGAACTTGTCGTTGGAATAGTGGTGATGGATGCCGTTGCTGAACCAAACGCGTTTGAGATAACGTTCCAGCATCCCGTATTCGCCATCGTCCTTCGAGTAGGGATAATGGACATACAATTTTTCCAAAGTACGGCGGATACGCAGGTTGTAGCGTCCGTTCTGGTCGTACAATATGTCCCGTCCGTTCAGGGCGGCTTCGGCGAGATAATACACCAGTGTCTTCTGTTGCAGGCTCAGCGAGTCAAATCCGGGCACTTCATAGCGCAAAATCTCCAAATCGTAAAACTTGTCCACGTTGTAGTTGAATGTTTCGTTTGTTGTCTGTTTTTTGCAGCCGGCCACTGCCGCGGCACACAGGACTGCCAGAAGGATTTTTTTCATAATCAGGTATATTCTAAAATCTTTCCAAAACGGTTGATACCAATTCTTTCATGCGGGGTTTGTAGTCCGTATTGGCGGACTCTTTCTTGCGTTGCGCGATGATGCAGCACACTGTCATAGCCTTGTGCCCCATGTGCAATGCCAGACCCGCGATGCAGGAACTCTCCATCTCATAGTTAGTGATGCGCTGTCCGCGGTAGTTGAATTCCATGATGCGCCGGTTGATGTCCGGCACGGCCAGTCCTACCCGCAACTGACGCCCTTGCGGGCCGTAGAATCCGTTGGCGGCAATCGTACAGCCGTGCATCATGTCGTCACGGGCGATGCGTGCCACCAGTTCGCTGTCCGAACTCACCACATACGGCCGTGCCGCCTGTTTCGGATAACGGATAAAGTCCGTCAAAGCCGCCTCGAAATCCAAGTCGGACAACCGGTCACGCCCCTCGTAGAAGGCCAAGACGCCGTCGAAGCCGACGGACTTGTCCGACACAAGGAAGGTGCCTAACGGTATATCGTCCTGCAACCCGCCGCTGGTGCCGATACGGATAATCTCCAGCGACCGTTTGTATTCTTTTTCCGTACGGGTCGCAAAGTCAATGTTCGCCAAGGCGTCCAGTTCGTTCATGACGATGTCGCAGTTGTCCGTGCCGATGCCGGTACTGAGGCAAGTAATACGTTTGCCCTTGTAACGGCCGGTTATCGTATGGAACTCACGGTTCTGCACATCACATTCCCTGCTGCCCTCGTCAAAAAACGAAGCCACCATATTGACGCGGTCCGGGTCGCCCACCAGAATGACCTTGTCCGCCAACATCTCCGGCAACAGATGCAAATGAAAAATGCTGCCGTCCGGATTGATAATCAGTTCGCTTGCTGAAAACATAGGCATCGTCATTTAGGCCTCGCCCGAGCCGAAGGACATCGGTATTGTGCTGCCGGGAGCCGGAGAACCGGAGATCTGTATCTTACCGAACTGCTGTTCGTATTTGGCAAGGTTGTCTTGCAGAGCCGCCAACAGTTTTTTGGCGTTTTCGGGCGTCATGACGATACGCGATTTGACATTGGCTTTGGGCAATGCCGGCAACATCCGGACAAAATCGAGTACAAACTCGGAGGACGAGTGGGCGATAATCACCAGATTGGCATAGGTTCCTTCTGCCACTTCCGGCGTAATGTTGATGTTCAGTTTTTGTTCTTCCATAATCGTATTTAATTAAGTTACCAATATTGATTTCGTTTCTTGCAGCGGTTGGTAAGCAGCATCCACAGGTTTATCAGCGGTAGCACGATATCCAGCCACAGTATTTCCGGTCCCCAGGTGCGTCCGCCCCAACGCTTGGAAGCGGCATTCAGGATAGCCGTTTGTCCGCCGAGCCGCAGCACCATCAACAGCCACGCCAAGGCACCCACCTGCCAACCACCAAAAGCGAAAGCCGCTATCAGTGACACATACCACAGTCCGCGCGTTACCGGCTCTATGCCCAACATCCGTTTGGTGCGGCTATTGTACATAGGCGATACGCCTATATGCCGGCGTTTTTGATGCAACCAACTCTTCCACGAGGTCTTGGACGGAGACCACGTCAGACTGTCACGGGCGGTGACCACAGCCGTATTGGTCTTGTCAGCCACTTTGTTGACAAACAGGTCATCATCACCGGCGCGTTCGCCGAGCATGCCTGCAAAACCGTTATGCTCCATAAACAGTTGCTTGCTGTACATCAGGTTGCGCCCAACGCCCATATACGGTTTTCCGGCCAAGGCAAGCCCCATGTATTGCAGGCCGTTGAACAAGGTGTCGTAGGTGATGAGCGCATTCAGCAGTGTCGGTTCCGAGAAATACGCGCCAAACCCCAATACGATTGTCTTGCCGTTTTCGTTCAACCCTTGCACCATCGTGCTTATCCACCGGTTGGACACCGGCCGGCAATCCGCGTCGGTAAACAGCAAAGTATCATACCGCGCAGCCTTGACACCCAAGGTGATGGCCAGTTTTTTACTGCTTATTACCCGCGCCTGCTTCGGTACGAAGGTAGTGCGGCAATGCGGATAGCGGTTCACAAAATCGTTAATGACAAACTGCGTCCCGTCCTCGCTGCCGTCATTCACCACGATTACCTCGTACATGGGATAATCCTGTTCCAAGAGCGACGGCAGGTAATCCCGCAAGTTTTTCTCTTCGTTTTTGGCACAGACAATGATACTCACGCCGCGTGCCTGTGTCCCGAACAAATCCAGTTGGCCGTCTTGTTCCATCGGTATAACTGTTTGTTCCGGCACCTGTTTGCTTTCTTTCTTCATGCGCCTGCCTACAGCCGCCATATAATGGACATAGAAATACAGTTGGTACAGGAACAATACCGCCAACACTGCGGCCGTTACACGGTCGGCCAATGACATATCCAAACAGTCAATGTTCATCTCTCCATTTTCAACATTAGGTTTCCACTAATCTTCGTACACCAGTTTCACGTTGTCCACCCACAGCGTGTTGCCGTCGTGTCCGATGAACGCTTCGTAGCAGCCGGAAGAAATCATCAGCACCATGTGGGTGGGCTCCTCGTCCGAATAGCCCACTTCGTTTACCGGCACCATCGTCCCTTGACTGTTCTTGGCACGGAAACCGTGTTTATTCAGCCCCTCGTAGTCTTTATAATCAGGCTGTTTGGTGATGTCGCCCCAACGGATGGGGATGCGGTGGGCGTTGACCCACTCAGGTACGTCATTCCAAATGCGTTCGTAAGCGGTGCCTACGCGACGGGCGTATATTTTTCCGTCCTCCTCCCAGCGTTTCTGCATGTAGATATATACTTCGGCGCAATCACGCCCCTCGCGCTGTTTGGGGCGTGCGGTCGCTTTGGCGTAAGTAATAGTGTTCTCGTCGGCTATTTTGGCTTTGTAGTCCAGCATAAGGGCGATTGGATGGCCGGTGAAAGGTACCCCCATCTCAACCACGCCGTACGGGTCGTTGGCCGCCCACAAAGGTATTGGCTCGTAGGTAAAACCCAAAAAGATGGTACCGGCTATCTGCACTTTGAGATCCATGCTGAGGGCCACCACGGTCTCCAACTTGCAGTCCATGCGGGCGCACCAGCCGTCGCCGCGCCGTTCAGGACGGGTCGTTCCGCTGGCTTTGTCCAACCCCATCACGCGGATATAGGCATTGCTGACCGACCACGGATTGCCGTTCACGCCGTATTCGAAGGCTATATTTCCGTCAATGGTATCCGTCGGCGCGATAGCGTAGATAACTTTTGTCTTGCCGCTGAACAGCCGCGATTCGGTTATGTATCGTGTCACCCAGTTTTCCATATTGCCGAAAGGTATATCCTCCACCCTTTCCCCTGCATTCAACAGACATGCCACCAACAACATCGGCATCAACAACACTATTTTTTTTGTCTTGGTCATTCGTTTTGCAAATATCCTGCAAAGGTAGCAAAAAAATTTTGAATATGCAAACTTTTGTCAATTTTGCCGCGATTTGGGTTTCTGAGGTTTATCATGGTTTTTGTTCATTTTATCGCAACAACACTATTGTTTTGGCCAAACACAGAGTTTTACTGCTGAGCCCAAAAATTATCAATTATTAAGATTCCGCCATTTCTCTTCTCACAATTTGGGGTCGGGTGTCGGTCGGGGGTTGATCGACACTTGACCGACACTTGGCAAAGAGTTTCGTCTGCGTCCAATAATATGCAATTATTAAGGTAAGGAGCAAAACAAGCCGCCCCTTGCAGCAAGCAAGAGACGGTTTGTAGCGCGTTAGCGCGATTAGTAGGCTTTAGCCGATTACTTGCAGACGGGCCGGACGGACATCCCATACCATCGACTGCAGTTGTCCATGTGCAACGGGCTCGAATCTCTCAAATCCAAAGTCATGCCGATTGCGCAGAGCGAATTCTCGTCGAGCGAAGCGGACCAGCACTCGCAGAGGGCGTCACTGCCGAGCGACGTGTCTTCGAAAACGTCGGCAGCAGGCAAAAAGATGGAATTGCTGTTGCCTGATACTTTGCTCTTAACAATACAACCTTTAACTCCAGTATTTTGATAGTTATCAGTACAAGTCCAGTCGCATTTTGTGGCCAGTTCTACCCACTCAGCATAAGTCGGCATACGCCAAGCACCACCCCAATTGACAGTAGCGGCATCGTCTATTGGTTCAAGAACGGTCTTACCGCCATTATTATAATACTTTTTGAAGGTGCTTCCACCATCGCTTGTATCAAAATAGGACGACCAAGCATAGCCGCTTGATTTGCCGATTTTCCAAGTTAGAGGACTTAGACTGCTGTAATACGGTTCCGTTTCGCCCCAAGCGAAATAATCGCCATACTCTTCGGGTTTGGTGGCACCCACATTACAGGTTGCCCATTTGAGACCGCTGGGCAAACCAAGATCAACATAAGTGTGACCATTGTAGGGGTCATCAGGAGCATTCTGCGAACTCCGGCAGCCTGCGAGCAATAGCAACGCGGCTGCGAAATACATAATCTTCTTCATGATTTAATTTTTTGTTTGTTTTGGTTGTTTGTTGTTGTTTATTTTATCGCAACTATGGTCTTTGTTCGTTATCTTCCTTTTTTTTAGAATGCAACTTCCGCGAATTTTAGGTTGACGTTGTCTGCACGTGGTCACGAGATGGTCACGATGCGGACTCAACTGATTGTCAACTTTTTTGCTGCCCCCTTTTTCTGTTGCCCCCAAAAATCCGGGTCCTTGACGACCTGTCTTTCATCGCTAACGCGCTGTATATCAACAATTACCCCCCCCCCCGTTTTTTTCGGGGGAGGGGCAATCTCAATTGCTTGCTACATTATTTATGTACGGTCTATTTTTCATTGAATATCAGTTCCAAACCTTGTGCGCAATAAAATGGAAAACGAGTGTCGCTGGAGATAAGCGGAATATTCTCAGTTATTGCTTGCGCGATAATCACATGATCAGACGGGTCGTCATGATCGTCTTTCAATCGTAACTGCGAGTATGTAAGCATGTGTTCCGGTTTCAGAGGAAGCAAGACAATCCTACTATCCAAAATACCACGAATCAAGTCCCCTTCTGAATGCCATTTCTTGGATAATAATTTCTTTTTCCGATAAGCTACAATCAATTCTCGTAAGGATTCAACGCTCATACATAATACGGAATCGTAATCAGTCAAAATGGCATCTACATCCCGACTGATAACATCCTGCTCATCCATCATATAGATGAACATACACGTATCCAAAAGGTAGCGCATATTTTATACGAGCAACATGGGATCGTTAACAATCAGTGTCCCTCTCAATTTTTGGAAATACTCATACACAGGGTTTACTTTTTTCTGTTCTTGCTTGTTATCTTTCGTTTTCATATTACTATTATTTTTCCGAAATCCGCCGCAAAAGTACAAAGATTTTTTGGAATATGCAATTCTTTTTCACTTTTTTACAAAAAATGTAACAGAGTAATCGAATTTTCGAGGGGCGAGAGGGCCGTCACGTCCCCTTGACATCCCCTTGACGTCCCCTCAAAAGGGGGTGCGCAGGATGAAGACATATTTTGGGCAGGTGAACCCTATTTTTGCACTATTTTTGATGCGGTTGCCCTGTTTCTTTTGAAATAAATTTGCGTATGCCGATTTTTTGTATTATCTTTGCAGTCCGATTGCAACACGACAATTAAACCGCATGAAATTTATAGGCATTATACCTGCACGGTATGCCAGTACACGTTTTCCCGGGAAACCGCTGGCGGACATCGGCGGTAAACCCATGATACAGCGCGTCTATGAACAGGCATCCAAAGTGCTTGATACCGTAGTGGTAGCCACCGACGACACCCGCATCTCTGATGCCGTCGCGAACTTCGGGGGGCACGCCGTCATGACACGCGCCGACCATAAATGCGGCACCGACCGTTGTCTGGAAGCATTTGATAAGTTGCAAGTTGAGAGCATAGGGTATAAAGAGGATGAGGCGGTGATTATCAATATCCAAGGCGACGAACCGTTTATCCGGCCCGAACAGATAACCGCCGTGCAAGGCTGTTTTGACCGTCCAGACACCCAAATAGCCACATTGGTCAAACCGTTCACACCAGAGGACACCCTGGCCGATTTGGAGAACCCGAACACCCCGAAAGTGACATTCAACGCCGATAGACAAGCCATACTGTTCTCGCGGTCCGTCATCCCCTATCTGCGGGGCATCCCAAAAGAGGAATGGCTGCAACAGGGCAAACACTACAAACACATCGGCCTGTACGCCTACCGTGCCGATATACTCGCACAAATAACGCAGTTGCCCCAATCCCCGCTGGAACAGGCGGAGAGTCTGGAACAACTGCGGTGGCTGGAAAACGGATTCCGCATCCGCGTGGCCGTCTGCCATACACAATCCATCGGCATTGACACACCGGAAGACTTGGAGAAAGCCAACAAATGGTTGAAAGAACACTTTAACAACGATTGACAGCTATGAAAGAACAAACACCTACCCCGCACATCGGGGCCCAATACGGCGACATTGCCAAAACCGTCTTTATGGCCGGCGACCCGCTGCGCGCCAAACTGATGGCCGAACGTTATTTGGAAAATCCCCGCCTAATCAGCCAAATACGCAACATGCTGGTCTATACCGGCACTTACCAAGGCAAAGAAGTGACCGTCATGGGGCACGGTATCGGCATTCCGTCCATCGGTCTCTATTCGTACGAACTGTTCAATTTCTACGATGTGGAAACCATCGTGCGCGTCGGCTCGTGCGGTGCGCGGCAGGAACATATCCACATCGGCGACCTCGTGATTGCCATGGGCAGTTGTACCGACAGCAATTATGCCACCCAATACGACCTGCCCGGCACATTCGCCCCGATAGCCTCGTTTGACCTCGTGCGCAAAGCGGTGGACGCCTGCGAAGCATTGGGCTACAATTACCACGTGGGCAACGTGTTCTCTGCCGATGTTTTCTACACTGAAAACCCCCGATTCAACAACTGGACCAAAATGGGTGTACTGGCCGATGAGATGGAAGCTCCCGCCCTCTACATGAACGCGGCACGCGCCGGCAAACGCGCTCTGGTTATCTGTACGGTCAGCGACCATATATTGACCGGCGAAGCGACAACCGCCGACCAACGGCAAAACACGTTTACCCAAATGATGGACGTCGCTTTCCGCCTGCTGTAAGATGATTGCAAAAAAAATACTATTCATACTTGCCGTCACCGTCGGTTGCATAAGCCCTGTGTGCGCTCAAGACAATGAGCCCGCCCCAGACCAACCGGCAAAGGAAAAAACGACAAAAGAACATTCTGACCAAAAGATTTTCACGGGATTTTCAGGCGGAATGATGTTGCATATAGGATATGCTTTTTCTTCCTCGCCCGACGAGTTGTTCCGCAACGCTTCGCTGAAAGATCTGCCCAATGTGGCCAACCTGCCGACTGACGGCGTCGTGGTCGGTTTGGGCGGCGCCCTGCGTTTCCACCTGCTGGACCACCTGCACGTCGGAGCGGAAGGTTATATGAGCGCCATGCCGCTGATGAAATCGGGCAGCAGTATCCGCACGGGTTGGGGTGGCGGTCTGATAGACGGCTATCTGACCTGGGGGAAAATAAAACCGTTCTTAGGGACGGGCATCGGCGGCGGCAGCAGCAAGCGTCTGTATGTTCCTGCCGACGAAGAACAAGTGGTCACCTCGGACAGCCTGACGATGAACGCCTCGTACACCAAGGTGCCGTTCTTCTACCTGGACCCGTATATCGGACTGGAAATAGAACTGACAAGACACATCAGTCTGTGTGTCAAGATGGATTATCTGCTTCCGTTCGGTAAAAAAGATTCGTCGCTCAGCGGCACAATCAAATGGGACAACTTCATCAAGCCCAGCGGTCCGCGCCTCTATGTGGGCGTGATGTTCGGCCACTAACCGCGCTGACGGACCGCCTCGTAGAGCATGATACCGGCGGCCACGGACACATTGAGGCTCTCTATTGTCCCCTTCATGGGAATGCGCACGCGGTCGGTGCATAATTTTAAGTTCTCCTCGTAGATACCTTTTTCCTCGCTACCCATCACGATGGCCAAGGGGGCGGTCATGTCCGTCTGCGTATAGTCCCGCTCGGCGTGCTCGGTAGCGGCAACAACAGCCAGTCCCGAGTCGCGCAGATAACGCAGGCAGTTCTGCAGGTTGTCCGTCTTGCAGACCGGCAACGAGTGCAAAGCGCCGGCACTGGTTTTGACGGCATCGCCGTTGACCGCCACACCGCCGCGACTGCCGATAACGACCGCATGCGCTCCGGCACAGGCACAGGTGCGGACGATAGCGCCGAAATTACGCACATCCGTTATTCCGTCCAGCACCATGATGAGAGGTGTGCCACCCTGCTCAAACACCGACGGGACTATATCCTCCACACGGCAGAACTCCACCGGCGAAAGGAAAGCGATGACCCCTTGGTGGTTCTTGTCGGTATATTGGTTCAGTTTCTCCACCGGCACTTTCTGAACGGCCACCGCCGCGCCTTGCAGTTTTTCGGCCAGTTCCCTGCCCAACGCCGACGACATGTCGCGGCGGATAAGAATCTTGTCCAGCGTCTTGCCGGCATCCAAAGCCTCCATCACGGCACGTATGCCGAAAATCATTTCTTTCTCCGGCGGCCGCTTGGTGTCATACTGCCGGCGGTCAGTCGCCTGATGGCGCGGATGAAAATCGTTACTGTTAGCAAACATATTTTATAGGTATATTTCCAATTATTCCAGCCATTGCAGGAAGAGATCGGGTTTGACGGTAAACGCCTGCGGTTCGCCGACGCGGTTGCCGTTACGGTCCAAACGGACGAAAAAAGGTTGGGCGTTGCTGCCGAAACGTTCACGCTGCAACCGGCTGTTTTCCACGCCGTCCTCTACCCCGTTATGGTTGTCATCCTTGCGCGAATCGACATATAGTTCAATCACCACAAAATCCGCCAAACGCTCCTTGACGCGCGGATCCGCCAGCACATACTGCTCCATCTTGCGGCAGTTGACGCAGCCGTATCCCGTGAAATCCAGCAGGACCGGCTTGCCGGTCTGACGGGCGTATGCCAGTCCCTCTTCATAGTCGCCGAACACCTCGCGTCCCTCTATCTCCATCGGTGGAGCGAACGCCGCGACCGCACGCACCGGTGCCCCCCACATTCCGGGCACCAAATAAACGGCAAACGACGCCGACAGAAGTGCCACCGTCAATGCCGCCGTCTTGCCGGCTTTGGTGTGTGTCCGCACAAAACGCACCAGCAAATAGACAGCCAAGCCCAAGAAACATGCCGCCCAAAGGGCAATGAACAGCGGACGGGGCAACAATCCCCAGCCGTAAGCCTGATCCGCCACGCTGAAGAACTTGAGAGAAAAAGCCAATTCGACAAATGCCAGTGTCACCTTCAGCGACTGCATCCACGCTCCCGATTTGGGCAACGACTGCATCCAACCCGGGAACCGCGCAAACAGGGCAAACGGCAAAGCCAACGCCAAAGCGAAACCCAACATCCCCACTGCAGGTGCCGGCAGACTGTTACCCGCCGCTTCTACCAGCAGGGTACCGATAATCGGTCCCGTACAAGAGAAACTGACAACAACCAACGTGAACGCCATCAGCAGGATGCCCAACATTCCGCCCGCCGTGCGCGCTTTACTGTCCAACCGCGTGGACCACGAATCCGGCAGAGTGATTTCAAACAAACCGAAGAACGACAAAGCAAACACCACCAACAACGCGAAGAAGAAAAGGTTAAGTACCGCGTTCGTACTCAGTTCGTTCAAAGCCGAAGCACCGAAGACGGCAGTTACCAACAGTCCCAAACCGACATAAATCAACACAATCGACAGGCCGAACAACAAGGCGTCACGCCACCCTCCGCCTTTCTTCAGAAAGAAAGACACCGTCATCGGGATAACCGGCCAGACACAAGGCGTGAAGACCGCCAATAAACCTCCCAACAAGCCCAACAGAAAAAGGGTCCACAACGACACACCGGCCGTTACCGGCATCATGCCATTCTCCGCATCAGGCGCCGGACCGTCCACCAAGACATACGCGGGAGCCGTACACATCATGTCATTACAGGCATTGTAGCGCACGCTGTCCGCCAAAGAGGACGATACCGTAAGGGTAAAAGAACCGTCGTATTCCTCGCCTACCGGCTCACTGCCGACGGAAATCAGCGTCATGTGCCAACCGCTGTCAATGGCGGCCATCAGGGTAACGCTGTCCCCTTGCGCCAAAGCGGTCCAGCGGACAGGTTCCACGACCTGTCCGCCGGCTGACACCGTCCATAAAAGACTGCATATTATGACTAAACGTCTCAGTCCGTTCACGCGTTTTTATCAGAAGATTTTTTGTCCCAACATGTCAAACCACTCCGTACCGCGGCGAATCAGGATACGTGCATTACGCAACACTTTCTGCACCAAAGATTCCTGTTGTTGCACCTCCGCCCAACCTGTACCCGACGAAAGGGTTATCCGGTTGGCGATATCATCCGGAGCCGCCGTAGTAAAGGTGTTGTCCGTACGCGGCAGTGCGTAAGCCATGAAATAGTGCATGGAGGGCGAAACAAAATAGAGATTGTCCGCCACGTCAAACGCCATACCCGAAGCCGAGGTGATACCGTCTATCTTGTACAGCAGTTGAATCATCGGCGTAGTCCCCCTATAACCCACCTGATAGACGCGGATACATTTACCGTCGCAGAACGCTATTTTCGAGCCGTCGGGACTGACCGCACCGCCTCCGTTATAGATGTCCGTGATACCGTCCGTGCCGCGTGCCACGCGGAAATCGCACACGCCGGCGGCGGAGAAGTGGCAGAAGGCCGCTTTGCTGCCGGTCTCACCGTTGTAGTTGAACATCCAGAAACCGCCCTTGACGGGGTCGGCAACTAATGTGCGTTCGGGGATCTGAGAAAACTGTTCAGCGGGCAGATTGGCAAAGACGGTTCGTCCCGTACTGAGATTGACGCGGTTGCCCACGGCGTACGAAACGATATCATCCGACCAGTCCACGATATACATTACACGGTCATCGCCGTTTCCCGTAACCGCCACACAGTTGGCACGGGTGTACATATTTGCAGTTGTGCCCGTTTCACGTTTTCGGGTATCTAACATATTCTGCCAATTTCCGTTCGGGTCGGCGGGGTCCATCCGCGCCACGAACGAGTTGTTCTGACCGGTCCAGCGGCCGTCGTCGTTGACATAGACATAACCGGCCTCATCCACACAGATGCGCATCGGGCCGTGGGTAGCCTTATAGAAACCGTTACCGTCCGCGGAGGGGTCCTCCGTCCACGATATCGGCGTACCGTTGAACTTGCCTACATAGACCTGACCGTCCGTCGTGAGGTCGGGGGCGAAGATATACAGACCCTGTCGGGATTTCCGTCCGTTGTCGATGTCCTGACCGCCCCAACTCTCCGTTACATAGATATTTCCGAAATAGGGGCTGTTGAGGTTATTGTCCACCGCGACACCCTGTCCCCAATAGAAATTGAATTTCGGTTGGTTGTCCGTTACATGGCGCGGAGCGTCCACCTCGTCGCCTGTGGCGCGGAGTGCCCACGTATAGTAGCCTCCGGGCTGCCCGTTGAGGTCAACAATCGCCGTATGGCTACCTGCGGACAATCCGTCAGGATCCGTCATAGGTATCGTTGCCATGAGATTGCCGTTGAAATACAGGAGGAAATCCAAGGCCGCCACCGTGTCGTTCAGGAAATAGGAAACGGTTGCCTGATTAGCCACAACGTTGTTCAGTGTCAAAGCGGAGGCGTAGGGGTTGAGCGCCAGAGGCATGTCGTTCCACTTGGCATAGAGCGTACCGTCGGCCAACGGCTGCAACGTCTTGACTTCGGCGCCGGAGAAATCCGGATTCCAGTACCATCCGAAGAAATACATGCCCTGTTTAATCGGCACAGGCACGGTATATTCACTGCGGATAATGGAATCAGGCACCACGCCCGGAGCGAAAGAACCGCCGTTCAGCACATAATGCACCATCTCAATCGTATTGCTCCATTTGGCATAGAGAGTGCCGTCCGTACCCGGCGTCAGCACCGTAACGGCCGAACCGGAAAAATCGGGTGTCCAGTACCAACCCTTGAAATACATGCCCTGTTTGACAGGAACAGGTATCGTATAGTTCTGCTTGATGACCGAATCGGGCACTAATCCGCCTTCAAAATAACCCCCGTTCAATTCATAGCGCACCTTGGCAATCGTGGGTACGGGGAACTCGCCCGATGACTGGCCGGGTTGCATCAATACGATGGAACAGGTCGTTTTATTGGCCTCAACAACCACTTTGACCGTCGTGTCGGCAAAGCCGTCCTTGAGAAAATCCATATAGTAAGCATCCGGTTTAATCTCCTTGAAGACAAACACGCCGTTGTAGTTGTTGTCGGTAGTGTAGTAGGTCTGGTTCACCAGTTTGCGTGCCACATAAGGGTAGCATGTAATCCCTTTGACCGCCTCGCCGGTCGTGGCGGAGCGGAGCAGTATCTTGACACCTTCCAGCGGTTCTTTCGCGTTCCAACCGGTTCGGGTCGGCAAATAGAGGGACTGTGTACTGTTCACCGCGGCATTGGCTACCACACCGATGATATAGCCGTTAGTGTCGGCCGGCATATGGAACCATTCCTTGACAGCGCGCGCGTAAGCCACGCCCTCCACACAGCAGCGGTCGGGGTTCAAGGCGCGGTGACGGGAAGGGCGGTAGGTGTGAAAATAGGCCTCCGCCATAAAGCCGGGTACTGATGTCCACAATACACCGTATTGGCCGTTGTCGCCGATGATGTTGCCGTCCATGTGCTTGGAATAGGAGCAGTACTCCAACTTGTCCAGGGCATTGAGGTCTGTGGTCCATATCTTGAGCCATTCCTTGATGGACGACATGGCCATTGTATGCGATTGTCCCCGCTCCCCGCCTTCGCCGGAGTGGTAGTAGAAAGCGGGCCAGTTGCTCATGTTCGGGTCGGGTTCCTGGGATGCGTTACTGTGTATCGAGATGAAGTACGATGCACCGCAGTCCTCCGCCTCGGCGGCAATGACATCCAAATCCTTGTTGCGTCCGACGCCGTTATCGGTACGCGACATCGTGACGGTCATGCCCGCCGCTTCCAGTTTGTCGCGCAAATAGAGCCCTTTCCATAGGTTCGTGTTACTTTCAAAGAATCCGAGGGTGTCCGGCATGCCCGAAGCGAGCAAGGGCCAACGGACCGTTCCCAACGGGCGGTCGCTTCCGGACCACGCACCGTGACCCGGGTTGATATATACCTGTGAAGCATCGGCGATGCCGGCCAGCAACAGCCATGCGCAAAGTGTCAAAACTATCTTTTTCATAATAGAACGGTCATTAACTTATTTCACATCAATCATATAAATCTCCCCTGCCGGTGTCGAACAGGCAATATGTTTACCGGCTACACGCGGATATAGCAGGATATGTTCCTTGCCGGTCAGCCGCTGGAAACGTCCGTCAAGGGTGCAGGCGGTAATCTCGCCGCCGGTAATGACTTTGCCGTCAGAATGGAAATCCATGCCGACCAACGTGTTGTTGTCCATCCAATGGGCATCATGGCACTGTGTACCGACGGAACGGAGGACCTGTCCTTGCAAGTCGCACACAAACCCGCCAAGTTCGCTGCAATAATAGGAAATCTTTGTGCCATCGGGCGACATCTCCGCCCAAATATACGCATATTGCGTACCTTGCGGCGACAGAATGCGTGTCTCGCCGTTCTGCCGCAGTACGAGTTGCAGGTCAGTGTTGATATAGGCCTCAACCTCCTGTTCGGCATTGTTCAGTGTATTCAGGTCGCGGGTCGGAGCCTGCATACGTTGGGGCGTGCGGACCGCAAAGTCGCGGCGCATGAGCGAATAGACATGGTTGTGGTCAGCATCCAAAACCGCCTCGCGATAGGTAACCGAACGGCTGTCGCGGGCTATGCGGGCATGCGCACCGGCTCCCATGGCATCGGACAAAGAAACGGACTGGCCATCTGACAGGTTAAAGCGTACCAGTCCGCGGTTATCGCGGGCCGTAAGCAACAAGTAAGAGCCGTCAGGACTGAAAGCCGCCACACGGGCAGCCGTAGCGGAGGAAGGCGTGTCCAATTTACGGACTGACTGCACTTCCACAATCTGAGCCGAGGCGGTCATAACTGCCACCGCCACGGCAAAACAGAGAAGCATCTTTTTCATGGTAATTATAAATTTTGGTTTGATTGCTTTAGGTTCGTTCTATTAGGTATATTCTCTATAAATTTGGACTGATATTTTTCCGGACGGGTCAAATTATTGGACCTACCTGTAATATGGATTGCAAAGGTAATAAAAAAAAAACGAATGAACAAATTTTTTTTAAATACTATTTGCACAATCAAACTTTTTTTATTACCTTTGCCATGAAAAAACGAATTGAATTTATGAAACACTTCATTCTCGCATTATTCTGCTTTTGTACACTTGGTTTATTGGCTTCCCAACCGGAAGCCCGTTTACGGCGCATTGTAGTAGATGGGATAGAAATTCCCATGTTTGATGCTGACATTCATACATACACCGTCCAGTTACCATACACATCTTCCCCACACCCGCACATCGTTGCCGAGTGCATGGATAAGAATGCCTCTTATTCGGTAAATGACAACATCATTACCTGTGTGGCCGTTGACGGAAAGACCAAGACGCAGTATATGGTGCAGAGTGAAGTACTTCCCGAGTTGGACATCTACCTTTGTATCGGTCAAAGTAATATGGCCGGACGCGCTTCTTTCACCGATGCGACAGCCGACATGACAGGTATTTACCTGCTGAATAGCGCGAATCAGTTCATCCCTTCTCCGGCACGTATGAGCCAGTTTTCCAACGTTGCATCCGATAGCAACGACCAATATTGGGTGGGTCCCCATTATCAGTTTGCCTTGGATGTACATGCGGCAACAGGCAAGGCCATTGGTATGGTGGTGAATGCACGCGGAGGGTCTGACATTGATGTTTGGGTACCCTCTTACACCGGTACGGTACAATGCTACAGCAAAACACTTGCCCGACTAAAAGCCGCCTTGGCATACGGAACACTGAAAGGCATTCTTTGGCATCAGGGATGTAATCAGGCATACGGTTCCTATTGCATAGATGCCAAAACCTATTATGCCAAAATCAACGAAATCGTCAACGGACTGCGAAACGAAGTCAACGACGATGACGTATGGTTCATTGCCGGACAATTGGCTGAAGTCGGCAAAGACGCCGCCATGCACATCAAATTTAACCAAACCGTCATGAATGACAACATTAAATCGGCTGTGCACAATTGCGACTATGTCGTTTCCAATGATGTCACTGTCAATCCTGCGGACCCTATTCACTGGGATTATGCAGGTGCATGTCTCATGGGAGGAAGATATGCAAAGAAAATTCTGTCCCACGTCTATGGTAAGGAGTTCAAGATAGCATACGACCTCAAAGGCGGATATTGGCCCGGTCAGGCTCCGGATTCTGTCATTCAAACAACCTCTCCCACTCCAACGCCTGTCAAAGACGGTGCTGACTTTTGGGGGTGGTTCCGTGAAGAAGATTTCTCCGGCAAGGAGGTTAAAACGCTCTACCCTGACGCTTCCGGCACTTTGTATGCAAGATGGAGCGATATGGAACGGATTGAGGTAACCGACGTTACGATAACGCAAGACACTATCCCCACTTACATCGGTACAGAATCAACGCTTCAGGCAAATATCACCCCCGCCAACGCAACGGTTAAAGACCTTACATGGATATCTTCCGATGAAAGCGTTGCAAGTATATCGCAAACGGGTGTGTACACGGCAAAAAACATAGGCACGGCCACCATCACCGTTAATACACTGGACGGAAACTTTACGGATTCATGCGTTATTATTGTAAGTGAACAACCGCGTGTCACATACGAACTGAACGGAGGTGCGCGCGTGTCCTCCGCCGGCAAATGTATCGTGCTACTAAATGTGATTGAGAACGACAATTATTCATTGGCAACGCCTTTTAAGATGGGATGTACCTTTGACGGGTGGTACCGGGAAGAAGACTTTTCCGGACAGCCTGTTAAAAAACTTGACAAAGGGGCTTCGGGAACACTCTATGCCAATTGGAACTGTACGGAAGAACCCGAATGCAACAAATACGGTTGGGCTACTCCGGAAGACATGTATCAGGACTTGGCGGCTGACGTTATTGCCGCCAAAAAAGCAGGCTTTGCCTTTACCTTTGCATCCACATTTAGCACGACCAAGAAATTCGGCAAGGCTACCAATGAACACGACGTAAGCGGTATTTCCTATGATATTCAAACATTTGACATGAACTTTTTCAGCAGAGCACCGTATAAAGCCAAATGGGAGTGGCTGTTGTCCTATATGAAAGCCCGCTGCAAAAGTGAAGGTGTCAGTGCCCCGACCGACAATGCAGGTATTCGCTACAATCTGGCAGCATTTTTCAGTGACGGTAAAGGATATAGTTGGGACATGAACACCCCGACAGCCGACTACACCACGTTCGGCGTTTCATCTACGGACTACTACCCTATGTTGGGGGCGGTTTTATGCAATGAAATTTCTGCGCTGCCTGAAAAGAAGATACCATCCGATTATTCTGTCACAAAGTACATTCAAAACGGCCGGTTATTCATTCGTTATAAAGGCGTTAACTACAACATACTCGGCATTAGAACAGGTACACGGTAAATGTTCCGTGGAAAAAGCATTTGCCAATATCGACAAAAAATAGTAATTTTGCACCACAAAATTGAAAAACAATTTAGGTAGGTTCTATAAATTGGGTCGAGGCGATTTTGGAGTTTGTGTTAGGTAGGTTGTTGCGCAGAGCGAAAGAACAATGCTCAACATTGTGATTGAGTGATAAACAACAAGATGCCAACAATAATCCAAAAGCGACCGAAACCCGAATAGAACTACCTGAGAAATAATAAACCAAATTTATA
>JAZLGG010000005.1:0-29037 GCA_045616185.1 Paludibacteraceae bacterium | reverse complement strand
CATTTTGCAGATTGTCAGTCAGTCGCATCGTCGGAGTTGGCTTACTGCAAAATCCAAACCTCCAGTTTGGATGGACAATCGCAACTCCTCCTCTCCCCAAAAATCAGCAGATTTTTTTGGACCCCATTAAAGAGCATTGCTTCTTCCATCCGCACCGCAAACTACTAAAAACAAATTACAAAATCATCTCGACCAATTTATAGAACCTACCTATATTTCTTTTTATTCACAATCTGCAAGGCGTGGTGTCTATTCCTCAAGTGTTGATTCGTTTTCTTGCTCAAAAGATAAAATTTCTTCTTGTATAGTTCGTTGTAATTCTTCCTTGGGAATGAGTAACTGATAATCAGCCACGCCGATAGGTTTACCCATGTCCTCTAATGATAAGGCAACCTCTACATTGTCTTTTTCTGCACAAAGAATAATGCCAATTGAGCGGTTTTCATCTTCTGCCTTTTCTAATCTATCCAAGAGAGATAAATATGTGTTCATCTTTCCTGCATACTCGGGTTTATATTCACCTATCTTAAGGTCAATGGCAACCAAGCATCGTAAGTGCCGATGAAAAAATAGCATATCTACACGATATTCCTTGCCATTATATTCCAATACATGCTGATTGCCGATAAATGTAAAACCTTTTCCCAATTCCAAAAGAAACAATTTGATTTTTTCCACCAATCTTCTTTCAAGTTCCAACTCCAAGATTGGCTCGGTGACATCTAAAAAACCTAAATTATAAGAACTATGAAATACCTCGTTGGCATATTGTGCTTGTGCTACAGGAAGAGTCTGCACAAAATTGTTTTCAATGGGCGTTAATGCTTGATGTTTGTGCATCTCAAGATGTATAGCATTGAGTAGTAAATCAGCATTCCACCCTTTAGAAATATCCTCTTGAGCATAAAAAAGGACAGACTCATCATCTAATTTCTTATTCAATATCAGCAAGTTATGTTTCCATGGCAAAACTGCTACGCTGCGTAGCACTTTCTCGTCGCTATCTTTGTAACGGACATAAAATGCTTTCATGTTCCATAAATTACGAGGAGATGTTCCCATATCGGGATAACGACTTTTTAGGTCAAGAGATAGGCGTTTTACGACAGCATTCCCATATTCGCTGTCCATTTTCTGTTCATAAAGCAGTTTCCCAATCTCCCAATACGCATTCATACTTGCTGCAGCGACAGACTTTGCTATTGATGCCCGTGCTGATTCAATTACTGCTACGGTGCGTTGCAGTAAGTCGTTATACTCATTATCTTGCATCAAAGATTGTTTTTCCATATTTCATTCTATCGTTTTAATTGGTCAGTCAGCGACTATTTTGTTTGCATATCTTTAAATTTTATATTTCTGTTATCAAATTAGTTAACAACTTTCATTTCAAAAATCCCCACAACCGATTAGAGCCCAAAGGCCGACCAAAGCCCAACACTAACCGGCTAAATGGGGAATACTTTGCTTGTTTGTTTGTTGCTTTGGTCGTTTATGGATTAATATTATTTCGTTGCAAAGGTAGGGAAAAATTTTGATATGTCAAATTTTTTTGAACAAAAACCTATGGTGTGTGGTATGGAAGGTGGAAAGTAGAAGGTGGAAGCGACTAGAAAAATAGGCCGCTGACGCTATACTAGGGGACTAGGGCGAAGCACAACTATCTGCCACAAAAACTATGCTGTCAGGCGGCGGAAGCGGGTGTGGAAGAATACGGCGGCAGAACTCAGACCCGTGATAAAACCAATCCATATTCCTTGCGCCCCCATGTGCAGAAGGAACATGCAAACCAATCCCACCGGCAAAGCGATGACGATATAAGCAATGAAAGCATACAACATGGGGCGTTTGACATCCGCTATACCCCGCAACATGGCGGCACCAACCGTCTGCAAACCATCCGCATACTGGAAGAAACCGGCAATCAGTATCAAGGACGATGCGATATCAATCACTTGGGTGTCCTCGGTAAAGAGATGCGGGATAAGGTGCCTGAGACTAATCATGAGAGCGGCGCCGATTGTGTTCATCACCAAAACAAGATGGATGGAGGCTTTGGCCGCCATCTTCATGGCATACAGGTCTCCTTTGCCGTATTGGTGCGAGACGCGGATGGTAGTAGCACTGCCGATACCGAGGGCGAGCATGAAAGTGAGGTCGGCAATCTGGTTGGCAACTTGGTGGGCCGCCAGCGCCTCCTTGCCCAACCAACCGACGATGATAAACGACATGGTGAATGTGAAGGTCTCCAACAGGGTCTGCCCTCCTATCGGCGCACCAATTTTCAGCAAAGCCCGGATTTCGCTCCAACTGTTCAGACGGCGACTGAAACGTGCCAAATACTGCCGCCAGTCGGCACGCCAAAGGATGACGGCCAGAAAACAAAGCGGCATGACGGCGCGGGAGATGAGGGTGGCGATGCCCGCCCCCTTGGCGCCCATCGGCTCAAAACCGCAGTGACCGAAGATGAGCATCCAGTTAAGAAAAATGTTCAATCCGTTCATAAACACGGAAATGAGCATGGCAGCCAAGGTGTTGCCCAAGCCCTCGAGGAACTGTTTTTGCAGGCAGAAAAAGAGAAAAGGCACAATAGAGAAGACGACACAGATATAGTACGGACGCGCGGCGGTCACCACCGCCTCTTCCTGTCCGAAACACCCCAGCAACGGGATGCAGGCACCGAGCAGAGCCAACATGAGGAGACTGAGCATGAGGGTGAACCAAACACCGTTCTGAAGCAACGACGCGATGCGTTGTTTTTCGGCCTCATGCACGTTGCCGGAGTCGTCCGTCATCTTGCCTGTCTCAAACCCCACCAGAGGTGTCAGTCCCATGATAGCCCCCATCGCAAAGACCATGACGGTAAAGAAAATGGCGTTGCTGAAACTGACGGCGGCGAGGTCGGCGGTGGCATAATGCCCAACCATGACAGAGTCAATGAGGCCGACCAGCGAGGCACCCAGTTGGGTCAGCATAACCGGAAACGCAACCTTGAGATTGCGCTTGTAAAAGGGGATATATTCGCGGATAGATGTCAAATGTGTACTATGTATGGGGTCCAAAAACGGGCGCAAAGGTAGTAAAAAAAAATGACATGTCAAATTTTTTGTGGAAGGTGGAAGGTGGAAAGTGAAAAAAAAATTGCGTATGTCATTTTTTTTCCGTATTTTTGCAGGCTAAAAAGTGGAAAGCCAAGAGATGTCCAACAAAAAGAAAATAATCAACGACCCTGTGTTCGGATTTATCAGTATTCCGAACGAATTGGTTTACGACGTATTGCAGCATCCGTTCGTGCAACGGCTGAGCCGCATTCGTCAGTTGGGACTGTCTTATTTCGTTTATCCGGGGGCGCTCCATTCACGCTTTCTGCATTCCCTTGGCGCGATGCATCTGATGGGCGAGGCCCTCGCCTCCCTACGGCAGAAAGGCGTGCCGATAACGGAGGAGGAAAGGACCGCCGCCATGATAGGTATCCTGCTGCACGACATCGGTCACGGGCCGTTCAGCCATGTGCTGGAGCATACTTTGGTGTCGGGTATCACACACGAGGATATTTCCCTCAGGATGATGGAAACCATCGGGGAGGAAATCAAGCGGAAAGACCCCTGCGGTTGCCATGCGCAAACGATGGCTACAGCCATTGCTATCTTTAAGGGCGAATATCCCAAACATTTCCTGCATCAGTTGATTTCCAGTCAATTGGATGTAGATAGATTAGACTATCTGTGCCGCGACTCCTTTTTCTGCGGTGTGACGGAAGGCAGTGTGGCGAGTGCGCGCATCCTGAAGATGCTGCATGTAGTAGATGACCGACTGGTGGTGGAAGCCAAGGGTATCTATTCGGTGGAGAAATTTCTGGTGGCCCGCCGGCTGATGTATTGGCAGGTCTATCTGCACAAGACGGGCGTCGGTGCCGAGTTGCTGCTTATCAAACTGCTGACGCGTGCCAAAGAGATAGCCGCCGGTAAGGTGGCCGGAAGCCAAGAAACGCTGTTCTGCAGTCCGGCGTTGCATTATTTCCTGTACAACAATGTGACGGCGGAGAACTTTGACCTCCACCAATATGCCCTGTTGGACGACAGCGATGTGCTGTCCGCCGTGAAAGCCTGGACCCAAAGTAGCGACCGCGTGCTGCGCACCTTGTGCGAAACGTTTATCAACCGGCGGCTGTTCAAGGCCCGCGAAATAGAACGGGAGTTGACCGAAGCCGAGAAACAAGTGCTGCGGCAGACCTACGCGCGCGCCATGGGCGTGGCGGAAGAGGAGGCGGAGTACTTTTTTGAGGAACATGTGTCGGCCAGCCGCACCTATTCGGAGAAAGACGACACCATCAACATTTTGTACAACGACGGCCGCGTCAAAGACATAGCGGAAGCCAGCGAGATACTGGATTTAGAGGCCTTGACACGCCGGCCGGAAAAAAGGTACTTGTATAAATTTGAATTATGAGTAATATATCGTATCCTTTCGAGCAAAGGCACTGAATCACATATTAACAACATATTAACAACATATTAATCACCCGATAAATACCGAATTATGGATATGGAATTCAATGTAGGACAGATAAGCATGCTTCTCGGGGGCAAAATAATCGGTGACGGCAACCGCAAAGTGCGCAACGTGGCCGGTTTGGAAACCGCTCAAGAGGGCGACTTGTGTTTCTTGTGCGACAGTAAATACATGCCTTATCTCAGTCAGACCAAGGCATCCGCGGTGCTGGTGACGGCTTCGCTATTGGACGGTGCTGATACGGCCCAATTGCCGTGCGCGGTTATTGCCGTAGAGAATGCCCGTGCCGCGATGGCGCAACTGCTGCAAGTGGTGGCCAAAGCCATGAACCCCGCCAAAAAAGGCATTGAACAGCCCTCTTTTGTCAGTGAAGGTGTGGCGGTGCCGGAGGATGCGTATATCGGCGCTTTCGCGTATATCGGCAAGAACGTGAAGTTAGGGCAAGGGGTGCAGATTTATCCGAATGTGTATATCGGCGACAATGTAAAAATAGGCGACCACACGGTGCTTTATCCGGGTGTCAAAGTGTATTACAACTGTGTGGTGGGTCGGGATTGTATCCTGCATGCGGGTGTCGTGATTGGTGCAGACGGATTCGGTTTTGAGCCCGATGCGCAAGGTGTTTATCAAAAAGTACCGCAGATAGGCAATGTAGTGATAGAGGACGATGTGGAGATAGGCGCCAACAGTACGGTGGATCGTGCCATGATGGGTGAGACGCGCATCCGCAAGAACACCAAGTTGGACAACTTGGTACAGGTAGCCCATAATGTGGAGGTAGGCGAAAGCACGGTACTGTGCGCCCAAGTGGGCATAGCCGGTTCGACAAAAGTGGGCAGCCACTGCATGCTGACAGGTCAGGTAGGCTGCGCAGGGCATATTGAAATAGCGGATAACTGCATCTTCGGGGCACAAAGCGGCATTGCCGGCAGCGTGCGCAAAGCAGGGACCTATATGGGCAGTCCCGCCATTGACGTCAATATATGGCGCCGCGCGGTTGTCAGATTCAAACAGTCGGGACAACGATGAGGCAACAGACCCTAAAAACCGGTTTTTCCGTTGAAGGCAAAGGCCTGCACACGGGACAATTGATCCACGCCGCCGTACTGCCCGCCGAGGAGAATACGGGCATACGCCTATGCCGGACCGATTTGCCCGGACGACCGTCCTATGAGGCGTTGGCGGATTATGTGGGGGGAACGAGCCGCGGCACAGTGCTGGAAAACGGCAAATGGAAAATATCGACGGTGGAGCATCTATTGGCCGCCTTGTACGCAATGGGCGTGACCAACTGTCTGATAGAGACGGATGCGCCCGAAATACCCATCATGGACGGGAGTTCGCTGCCGTTTGTGCGGGAGATAGAAAAAGCAGGTGTGATGCCGCAGGAGGCTGAGGCGAAAGAATGGGCGGTGAAGGAGCCGATTCGCTTGGACAACGGCAAGGGTAGCACGATGCTTTTGGAACCGTCCGACAAATACGAGGTGGAGGTGCATGTGGATTATCCGTCGCCGGTGCTGAACAAACAAAGCGCGGTATTGACCGACCTGTCGGACTTTGCGGCGGAGATAGCGCCGGCACGCACGTTCTGTTTCCTAAGGGAGATAGAGTGGCTGTTGCGGTTGGGGTTGATAAAAGGCGGAGACATGCAGAATGCGCTGGTTATCTATGACAAGAAAGTGTCGCAATGGAGTCTGAACCGTATGGCCGACAAGATGGGACAACCCCGCTTGGACGCGGATAAATTAGGGTATCTGAGTCCGCTGAAATACGACAACGAGCCGGCGCGGCACAAACTGTTGGATATAATCGGCGATTTGAGCCTGACGGGATGCCGTCTGCGCGGAAAGATAACCGCAACCTGTCCCGGGCACGGGTTCAATACCTGGTGCTGCCGGCAATTGAGAACAATAATAGCATAAAAAGAATATGGAAAAAATGTACTATGTTCACGAGGAGGCGAAAGTGCATCCATCGGTGGTGATAGGTCCGTTTGCCTGTATTGAGAAGAATGTGGAAATAGGTGAAGGCACCGTTATCGGCAGTAATGTGACTATCTGTGAAGGGACGCGCATCGGTAAAAACTGCCGGATTTTCCCGGGGGCCGTTGTGGGTGCCATACCGCAGGACCTCAAATTCCACGGCGAAGACACATTGGCCATTATCGGTGACGACACGACCATCCGCGAGTTTGTCACCGTTCACCGCGGAACGGCCTCCAAGGGCAAAACCGTTGTGGGGAACAACTGCCTGATTATGGCCTACTGTCATGTGGCGCATGACTGCGTGGTCAAGAATCATGTTATCATGTCGAACGCTACCCAGTTGGCGGGCGAAGTGGTGGTGGAAGATTGGGCCGTTATCGGTGGCGGGACGCTGGTGCACCAGTTCTCGCACATCGGTGCGCATGTGATGATACAGGGCGGAAGTCATATCAACAAGGACGTGCCTCCGTTTGTAACTGCCGCGCGTGACCCGATTCAGTTCTGCGGTCTCAACTCGGTGGGACTCAACCGCCGCGGGTTCACCAAGGAGCAGACAGATACCATCCAACAGGTGTACCGCATTGTCTTCATGTCCGGTTTGAACATGTCGCAGGCCATGGAACGCGTGCTGGCCGAGGTGCCGCAGAGCGAGGAGCGCGATTTGATAGTCCATTTCATCCAATCGTCCACCCGAGGCGTAATCAAAGGAATATAAACCAATCAGGAATCAGTCAATCTATATAAGATACATGGAACCAGAAGAACGAAGTCTCAATTTCATTGAGCAAATAGTAGAAAAAGACTTGCAGGAAGGTAAGAACGACGGGCGCATCCAAACGCGTTTTCCGCCGGAGCCGAACGGCTATCTGCATATCGGGCATGTCAAGGCCATTTGTATGGATTTCGGCATTGCCGAGCGGTATGGCGGTGTGTGCAACCTACGTTTTGACGACACCAATCCGGTCAAAGAGGACGCCGAATACGTGGATGCCATCCAGCAGGACATAGCCTGGTTGGGATTCCGTTGGGGCAATGTGTTCTACGCCAGCGACTATTTTGAGAAACTCTATCATCTGGCCGTCCGTTTTATCAAGGAAGGAAAGGCCTATGTAGATGAGCAGACGGCCGAACAGATAGCCGAGCAGAAAGGTACGCCCACCGAACCCGGTGTCGAATCACCCTACCGCAACCGGCCGGTGGAGGAGAACCTCCGCCTGTTTGAGGCGATGCAGCGCGGCGAGATAGAGGAAGGTAAGATGGTGTTACGTGCCAAGATAGACATGGCCAACCCGAACATGCATTTTCGCGACCCGATTATTTACCGCATCATCACCACTCACCCGCACCACCGTACGGGACACCGTTGGAACGTGTATCCGATGTATGATTTCGCCCACGGCCAAAGCGACTATTTTGAGGGTGTGACGCATAGCATCTGCACGCTGGAATTCGTGGTACACCGTCCGCTGTACGACTGGTTCATCGACCAGTTCGCCGAAAGCGGCTATAGACCGCACCAATACGAGTTCAACCGGCTGAACATCACATATACCGTCATGTCCAAACGCAAGATGCTGCAATTGGTCAAAGAAGGTCTGGTGGCGGGTTGGGACGACCCGCGCATGCCGACCATTTGCGGTCTGCGCCGCCGCGGATATACCGCCGCCGCCATTCGTGAGTTTATCCGGAAAATAGGGTACACCAAGGTGGAAGGCATGATTGATTTGGGCTTGCTGGAACATACGGTTCGCGAGAACCTCAAGGAGACGGCTCCGCGCATGTGCGCCATCTTTGACCCTGTTAAACTGGTTATTACCAACTACCCCGAAGGGCAGACGGAGGACCTGACGGCGGAGAACATAGACGGTCATCCTGAATTGGGTACGCGCCACATGACGTTTGCGCGTGAACTGTATATCGAGCGTGGGGACTTTATGGAAGAGGGCGACAAGAACTTCTACCGACTCAGCCCGGGCGGGCGCGAGGTAAGGCTGAAGAACGCTTATATCCTTCAGGCGACAGGTTGCGAAAAGAACGCTGCGGGCGAGATAACCGCCGTTTATGCCACCTACGATCCTGACAGCAAGTCGGGTACCGAAGGCGGCAACCGCAAGACGAAAGCGACCATCAACTGGGTGGAATGCCGGACCTGTGTGGATGCCGAGGCACGGCTGTATGACCGCCTGTTCGCCTGCGAGAACCCCAGTGCCGAAGAAGGCGATTTCCGTGAACTGCTCAATCCGGACAGTCTGAAAGTGGTGAACTGCAAGGTGGAAGGCGCCCTGCGCAAGGAGATGCAACAACCGGAAGTGGTGAACGGCATAGCGCAGTGCAACCACTATCAGTTCCTCAAACAAGGGTACTTTGTCGTGGATCCGGACACTACGGACCGGCATTTGGTGTTCAACCGTACAGCAGGACTGAAAGACAACTGGCAAAAATAACCGCGATTTGAAAACCAGACAAATAGACGGGAAAGACTATGTCTTTTGCGAATGGCGGCGCAAGTTTGTCCGTTTGACGCCCGAGGAGTGGGTGCGGCAGACTTTTTTGGGTCGGCTGGTAGCGGACTATGCTTTTCCGCCGGAGCGCATTGCCGTGGAGGTGCAGATGGTCGGCAAGCGGGCGGATGCCATTGTGTATGACCGTGGTCTCCGGCCGCTGATGTTGTTGGAGTTCAAGGCGGACACGGTGGCTTTGACCCAAAAGACGCTGGACCAGGCAGCGGTCTATAACCGCCAATTGCATGTACCTTATCTTGTACTCAGCAACGGCCGGCAGACCGTGGTGGCAAAGATTGACGAAAAGAAAATCGATTTTTTGGAAACGATACCCCGATGGACGCAATTATCGAACTGAATGACGCGTTGGACACGGCCACTTTTTACGGCGTGAACAACCAAAATATCCTGTGTCTCAAGAACCAGCATCCGGACGTGCGTATAGTGGCGCGCGGCTATCAGTTGAAGGTGACCGGAGCACAGGCGGCTATTGAGCGTTTTGAGAAGAACCTGCGTGGGGTGGAGCGTTTTTGCATTCACAACAACACGCTGACCGAGGAGCAGATTGTCAGCCTGTTGCACGGGGAGCAGCCGCGTGATTATCTTGTGGATAACCTGATATTGCACGGAGTGAACGGCAAGCCCGTTGTGGCGCGCAGTGCGAACCAGCAGCGGCTGGTAAGCGAATATGACGACCACGATTTGCTCTTTGCCATCGGTCCGGCCGGTAGCGGCAAGACCTATACGGCTATCGCCCTGGCGGTCCGTGCGCTGAAGAACCGCGAAGTGAAGAAGATCATCCTTTCCCGTCCTGCAGTAGAAGCCGGCGAGAAACTGGGTTTCCTGCCGGGGGATATGAAGGAGAAGATAGACCCCTATTTGCAGCCGTTGTACGACGCCTTGCAGGATATGATTCCCTCTGTCAAACTGAACGAATATATGGAGCGCGGCGTCATTCAGATCGCCCCTTTGGCCTTCATGCGCGGCCGCACATTGGCGGATGCCGTGGTCATTTTGGATGAGGCGCAGAACACGACGGCCGCCCAACTCAAGATGTTCCTGACACGTTTGGGCGTCAACGGCAAGATGATTGTCACCGGTGATCTTACGCAGATTGACCTGCCGGCTTCGCAGAAATCGGGGTTGAAGGATGCCATCGAAAAACTCCACGGTATAGCAGGCATTGCTACGGTGGAGTTCAACCAGAAAGATATTGTCCGCCATCCGCTGGTGAAACATATTGTGGAGGCGTACAAAAACGCTTCCGTTGCCGGCGGTGCGCCCTTGGAGGCTAAAGAGTGAACAGGTATTCCAACGCCTCTTCTATTTCGGCCTGGGTGGCGGTTTGGTTGATGACCGGTTCGCCTATAGCGCGCAGCAACGTGAAATTGATGGTGTCCGCCTGTTCGTTTTTCTTGTCCTTGCGCATCAATGCCACCAGTTGCGGGTAATCTTTGCACGACCAGCCTATCTTGCCGTATTGGTCAATCATCAAGTGGCTTATTTGGCGCAGAACGCTTTTGTCCAGTTTCAGTTTGACGACGCTCAGATACAATTCGGCTACCAGTCCTTGCATAACGGCATAGCCGTGGTGGATAGGTTTATTTTGGGCTATGCCTGCCTCTTCCAGCGCGTGTCCGACCGTATGCCCCAAATTGAGTTGTTTGCGCAGCCCTTGCTCTTCAGGGTCCTGTGCGACGATGTGTTGCTTAAAACGGACTGTATGTTGAATGAGTTCGCCCAGCAGTTTAGAGTCTTTCGGGTCATCCAGACTACGGATGACGGCTGCTAGTTCCTTTTCGTCGGCCAGCAGAGCCGTCTTGACCAGTTCGGCATAGCCGCTCAACAGGTCCTCTGGTGGAAGTGTGGTCAGCAGTTCCGGAAAAATCAGCGTATCCACCGCTTCGCGAATGACGCCGACGGCATTTTTCAGACCGCGGTAGTTGCATCCCGTTTTGCCGCCGACGGCCGCATCCGCCATGCCGAGCAAGGTAGTGGGGATGTTCAGATAGGGCATTCCGCGGCGGTAGGTGGAGGCGGCAAAACCGCCCAAGTCGGTCACAATGCCGCCGCCGATGCACACCAACAGCGAGCGGCGGGTGGCGTGGCGGTCAATCAGAAAATCCCAGATGTGTTGAACGGTATCAAGGGTCTTGTCCGCTTCGGTGCAGGGGATGTACAGACAATGGTCATGGTCGTTGCAACATGCACCGACCAGTTGCCGGATGAGGGGAATGTTGCGCAAGTTGCTGTCGGCCAATACATAAATCTGTTGCTGGTCGTAGCCGCACAAAACGTTATTTAACGGCTCAATGGACATAATCTCTTTGATTTTTTTGCAAAGTTACATTTTTTTTTGTAATTTTGCAGCCTAAAAGTCAAAAAATATGCGGAAAAATAGATTATTTACCCTTTTTTTGTTGTTTTTCAGTCTTTGTATGTCGGCGCAACAGGTTGTTTATCTGACCACGGCCGATTTCAAAGCCAAAGTGTTTGACTACACCGCCGATTCCGTTTGGCAATACAAGGGCAAGACGCCGTGTGTCATTGATTTCTATGCTACCTGGTGCGGCCCGTGCAAACGCCTGTCGCCCGTCATGGAGGAGTTGGCGCAGGAGTACGGCAAGCAGGTTGTTTTCTATAAGGTGGACGTTGACAAGGAGCGCGAATTGGCGTACTATTTCCGCACCAACAGCGTGCCCACGCTGTTGTTTATCCCGAAATCCGGCAAGCCTGAGATGGCGCAGGGAGCGCTGCCCAAAGAGACGCTGATTAAAGTGATAGACAAGGTTTTGTTGAACAAGAAATAGTTGTTTTCACTATGCAGGTCGAGTTTGTTTTATTGATTCTTTCGTTGCTGTTTTTTGCCAGTATTTTTACGGACAAAATCGGTTACAAGTTCGGTGTGCCGGCGTTGTTGCTCTTTTTGGCGGTGGGCATGCTGTTCGGCGTGGAAGGTGTTAGTTCATGGCTCGGTTCCGGTGTGCCGGCTGAGGACTCTATCGATATCGGTGCGGCGCAAGCGATAGGCACGATAGCGTTGTGTGTCATTCTTTTCTCCGGCGGGTTGGACACCAAATTGGGTGACGTGCAGCCGGTTATGGCACCGGGTGTTATGCTGGCTACCGTTGGTGTGTTGCTTACTTGTGCGCTTACCGGTGTCATCATCTATTTCGTTTTCGGCTGGCTGCATGCCGTGACCACGGTAAGTATCTGGGTGGCGTTGCTGATGGCTGCCACGATGTCGTCCACCGACTCCGCCAGTGTCTTTTCCATCCTGCGCACCAACGAGGTCCAACTCAAGCATAATCTCCGCCCCTTGCTCGAACTGGAATCGGGTGCCAACGACCCGATGGCTTATATCCTGACGGTCACGCTGATAGGCATTGTTGCGTCCGGCAATACCGAGGTCACTATCTTGGGCATTGTGCAGGAAATTTTGGTGCAACTCGTTATGGGCGGCGTCATCGGTTTTGCCTTCGGAAAGGTTGTTGTTTGGCTGCTAAAGCAGGCCAAACTGAACAACGAGAGCCTCTATCCGATTATGGTGCTGACGGCCTGTATCTTCATTTTTTCGGCCACCTATTATTTGAAAGGCAACCCCTATCTGGCGGTGTATATCGGCGGTTTGATTATCGGGAACAGCAAGTTCACCAAGAAACGTCAGACCAAGTCGTTCTTTGACGGTTTGACATGGCTGTCGCAGTTGGTCATGTTCCTTATGTTGGGTCTGATGGTCCGTCCGTCGGCGTTGCTTAAGTTGGATGTGTGGTTGCCGTGCCTAATTATCTGCTTCGTGATGATTTTCATCTCGCGGCCGGTGAGCGTTTGGGCATGTCTGCGTCCGTGGAAAAAAACTTTCTCTCCCAACCAGCAGATGATGGTTGCGTGGGTAGGGTTGAAGGGTGCCGTGCCCATTATCTTTGCCATCCTGTGTATGGCGAACAATGTGGAACATGCCGACCTCATTTTCAATGTCGTCTTTGCCTGCACGCTGGTCAGCCTGCTGGTGCAGGGAACCACGTTGAGTGCCGTGGCGGACAAATTGCATTTGGCCGAGCACAAGCAAATGGAAAAGAAACTGCAGAATTTCGATATTGACTTGCCGGAGGAGATTGAGGCTTCCGCTTCAGAGATAAAAGTGGAGCCGTCCATGTTGGAGAACGGCAACCTGTTGAAGGATTTGGAGCCGCTACACGGCCAACTGGTCATCATGGTACGCCGTGACGAAAGTTTCTTTGTTCCCAAAGGCGATACGGAATTGCAGGAGGGGGACAACCTGCTTGTTATCTCGGACCGGAACGCCGAACAGGTAGTACAGGATTTGGAGGACGAGTACGACAATATCCTGGCGCATGAGGGTTTGCGCTTGCTGCACCACACGCGGGATTTTGTCAGGGACAAATGGAACGAAATGAAAAACAACAGCAGGTTATAATTCGCGAGAAGAGCATGAAAACCGTATTTTTGACAGGGGCTACCGGCACCATGGGTTGGGCGGGTATGCAGGAGATTCTGAAGTATCCCGACCATTACAAACTTCGTATTTTGGCGCGTCCGAGCCAAAAAAACAAGGACAAACTGGCGCCCTATCTAGACCGTGTAGAGGTTGTTTGGGGCGATTTGACCCGCTATGACGATGTGCTGCGTGGCGTGACGGGCAGCGACATTGTGTTGCATGTCGGGGGCATGGTTTCCCCGCAGGCCGACTATCGGCCCACAGCCACCCGCAAAACCAACCTTACGGCCGCCCGCAACGTTCGGGACGCGGTCTTGGCGCAGGGCGACAACCAGCCCAAGGTCGTCTATATCGGTTCTGTAGCGCAGATGGGCGACCGCCGCGAACCGCTCCACTGGGGGCGTGCCGGCGACCCTATTTGCGTGTCAGCCTACGACCATTACGGTATCACCAAAGCCTTAGCGGAGCGCATTATCACCGATTCGCCGGTCAAGTGTTGGGTCAGTCTCCGTCAGTCGGGCATTCTCTACCCCGCTATCTTGAAGAACTACGACCCGATAATGTTTCATGTACCTATCCGCGGCGTCCTGGAATGGGCTACCGTGGAGGACAGCGGACGCCTTTTGGAGCGCGTCTGCCGCGACGAGGTGCCGCAAGAGTTCTGGAAACGCTATTACAATATCGGTTCGGGCGACGAATACCGTATCTCCAACTACGAGTTTGAGTGCCTTCTGTTGGACGCCATCGGCTGTCCGCGACCCGAACGCATCTTCAACGCTAAATGGTTTACCACCCGCAATTTCCACGGTATGTGGTATATGGACGGCGATGTCTTGGAAGATTACCTTCATTTCCGCGCCAATGTGCCTATCAAGGATTATTTCCGCCAAATGGCACAGTCCGACACCCTGCCCGCGGGCTTGAAGTTCGCCGTGCGCTCCAAACTGGTCTATGCCTCCCGTTTGGTGCCGCATGTCGTCAAGTTGGCGATGTATGCTATGTCTATGTCCAAAGAACATGGCACGCAGTGGTGGATAAAAAACGGCAAACAACAGCGCATCCACGCCTATTACGGTTCGTTGGAAGCCTATCGCGCCATCCGGCCGTGGAAGGAGACCGACCTCAGCCATAACAGCAGGGAAGCCGTCCGCATGGACCACGGTTATGACGAAAGCAAGCCGATGGCGGAGTTCACCATTGAGGATATGCGGCAGGCGGCTGCTTTTCGTGGCGGCAAGTGCCTAAGTACGGAGATGACGAAGGGCGACTGGGACACGCCTTTGGAGTGGCAGTGCGCCGAGGGACATGTGTTCAAATCTTCGCCACGGGTGATATTATTGGGGGGTCATTGGTGCCCGCAGTGTTTCCCGTACCCGTATGCAGACGAGCCGGATGCACGGCCTTGGCAATGGGACAAAGAGGCCAAGCGCAATCCTTTCTTTGCGCAGTTGTGGGCTCCTTTACACGGTGCGGACGAGGATAACACCTATGGTCCCGAAGTCTTTGCCGACTGGGAATAATTCGTTAATAAGCGCAATGTAATGATTTGGTGGTTATTTGCCACCGACCAGGTTCTTGATTTCCGCCAGTTTATTCAATGCCTCCAAGGGGGTGAGGGCGTTGATGTCCATGCGGGTTACCTCGTCCCGAATCTGCTCCAATACAGGGTCATCCAGTTGAAAAATGGAGAGTTGCAGTCCTTCGCGCTTTTCACCGATAGCCTGCATCGGCTTGCCCAAATTCTTAGCCATGCCGTTAGTGTCCGTCCCATTCCCCTCCAGTTCCTTCAATACTTGATTGGCACGTTCCACGATGGATTTGGGCATACCGGCCAGTTGTGCCACATGGATACCGAAACTGTGTTCGCTGCCGCCGCGTACCAACTTGCGCAAGAAAATGACTTTGCCGTTCGTTTCGCGTACCGACACATTGTAGTTGCGGATGCGTGAAAAGGTGTTCTCCATCTCGTTCAGTTCGTGGTAGTGCGTGGCAAACAGTGTCTTGGCGTGTTCAGGGTGTTCGTGGATGTATTCCACAATGGCCCATGCGATGGATATACCGTCGTAGGTGGAGGTGCCGCGTCCCAGTTCGTCGAACAGTACCAGACTGCGTTCGCTGAGGTTATTGAGAATGCTGGCGGCTTCGTTCATTTCGACCATGAAGGTACTTTCCCCCATTGAGATATTGTCGCTGGCACCCACGCGGGTGAAGATTTTGTCCACCACGCCGATGGATACGCTTTCCGCCGGAACAAAACTGCCTATTTGCGCCATGAGTACGATAAGCGCCGTCTGGCGTAGCAGTGCGGACTTACCCGCCATGTTGGGACCGGTGAGAACAATAATCTGCTGTTTGTCATTGTCCAGCAAGATGTCGTTGGCGACATATTCTTCGCCGGCCGGCATCTGTTGCTCAATCACGGGGTGTCGTCCCTGCCGGATGTCGATAACCAGACTATCGTTGATATCGGGACAGACATAGCGGTTTTGGTGCGCCGTGACGGCGAACGACAACAGGCAATCCAGTTGTGCCAGCACATTGGCGTCCGTCTGCAAGGCGGGTACATAGTCGCACAAAACGGCTATCAGTTCGGCATAGATGCGGTTTTCGATGATTTGGATGCGGTCCTCGGCGGACAGGATTTTCTCCTCATACTCCTTGAGTTCGGGTGTGATGTATCGTTCGGCATTGACCAATGTCTGCTTCCTTATCCATTCTTCGGGGACATGGTCGCGGTAGGCGTTGCGTACTTCCAGATAGTAGCCAAAGACATTGTTGTAACTGATTTTCAGGCTTTGTATGCCGGTGCGTTCTATTTCGCGTTGCTGGAGTTGCAGCAGGTAATTGTGTCCGTTGGTGCGCAGGTTTCTCAGTTCGTCCAACTCGTTGTCCACGCCTTGGGCTATGACATCCGGCCGGCCGGTTACAGCCGGCGGTTCGGGCACAATGGTGCGGCCGATGCGCTCGCGCGCCTCTTCGCACAATGCCAGTTGCTCACCTAACATCTGCAAATAGGCGGTGTCGGCATTTTGGCAGATAGGTTTGATGTCCGTCAATGCGGTCAGTGCGTTCTTCAGTACAATCATTTCGCGCGGAGAAATGCGTCCCGTAGAAATCTTGCCGACAATACGCTCAATGTCCTGCATACAGGACAGGGCTTCCCGTATGGCGTCGCGCTCATCTGTGTGGCGGAAGAAATATTCCACGACGGACTGGCGGTTACGTATGGGCTGGACGTGTTTGAGCGGTAGCGACACCCAGCGGTGCAGCATGCGCCCCCCCATGGGGCTGACGGTCCGGTCCAAGGTTTCCAACAGCGTATGGCCGCTCTGGCGGTTGTCGAAGAGTTCGAGATTACGCACAGTAAAACGGTCCAGCCAGACATACCGGTCTTCCTCAATGCGGCTGAGATGCCGGATGTGGCCGGTCATCAGGTGTTGCGTCATATCCAGATAGTGCAGTATGCCGCCGGCGGCTATCACGGCTTCCGGCAGGGTGTCCACCCCGAAGCCTTTGAGATTCTGCGTTCCGAACTGTTTGGTCAGCCGGTCGTGGGCGGACTGTTTGGTCAGCATCCAGTCTTCCAGTTCGAATGTGAAATATTTGTTGGAGAAATTGCTTTCGAACAGTTCGCGCCTTCCCCTGAGGAATAGTACTTCTTTCGGAGCGAAATTGACAAGCAGTTTGTCGATGTAGTCCGCCGTGCCTTCCGCTGCCAGAAACTCGCCGGTGGAAATGTCAAGAAAAGCAACGCCGACGGTGTTACCGTCCGGAGCGGAGGTTTTGGAGTTTTTAGATGCAAAATGGACGCAGGCCAGAAAATTGTTTTCCTTCTGCTGCAGCGTGGTGTCCGAATAACTGACTCCCGGGGTAACCAGCTCGGTTACGCCGCGTTTGACCAGTTTCTTGGTCAGTTTCGGGTCTTCCAGTTGGTCACAGATGGCAACGCGCATGCCGTTGCGGACAAGTTTGGGAAGATAGGTATCCAGCGCGTGAAACGGAAAACCGGCCATCTCAATCGGCGCAGAACTATTGCCGTTGTTGTTGCGGTGGGTCAGCGTGATTTGTAGTATCTTGGAAGCCAATACGGCATCCTCGCAATAGGTTTCGTAAAAGTCGCCGCAACGGAACAGCAGAAGGGCATCCGGATATTGTTCCTTTATTTTGCGGAACTGTTCCATCATCGGGGTTGTCTTGGAAGGTGAAATAGCGGCCATATCTGTCCTTTTTTTTATTTGATATCAACGGTCAGTCTTAGATTGAACATCCTGCCTGTCAGGTAATTGGGGCTTGCCCATTGGCTGCCATCGGCAGCGGTTACCCAATAGTAGGAATTGACATTTTTCCAGTCCACGAGATTGAACACCTCGAAATAGATGCTCCATGCCGCCACATGTTTGGCCGATTCACGACGCATGAATTTGTCTGTGGCGGCACTGAATGTGCGGCTTGCGCCAAGGTCAATCCTTTTGTACATGGGCAGATGATCCAAATAGCGCATACTTTCGTTACGGGGATAGCCGAACGGAAGCCCTTCGCTGAGGATGAATTTAAGGTGCAGTTTGTATTGGGGCAGACGGGGGATGTAGTCCTGAAAGAAGAAAGTAAGCGAATAGCGTTGCTCTTGCGGCATAGGTATCCAGCCCAATTGGTTCGGATCACCGATAAACCGCATGCGGCTGCGCATCGTGGAGAAGCTGATCCAACTGTCGGCTCCGGGAACAAGTTCGCCATACAGTTTGAGGTCCAAACCGATGGTGTAGCCTTCGCTGTCGTTCTTGCCGGAGTACCGCACCCGCACATTGTCCACGGTGTAACTGACCATCCGGTCAATGTATTTGGCGTAAGCCTCCATGGTAAACTTGAACGGACGTCCCCACGCGCGGAAATAATAATCCGCCCCCAACACGGCGTGGACAGATCGTTGGGCTTTCAGGTCATCGTTCAGCCGGATGCGTGTCACACCGTCCTGCGTGACGGTGTCGCGCAGTTCCTTATAGAAAGGTGCCTGGTAATAAAGCCCTGTAGCGAAGCGAAAAGTGAAATCGCGTTTCCAGCCGGGCATCCATACGACGGAGGCGCGGGGTGAACACAACACTTCGTTGGTGTAGGACCACCAGTTCAGCCGGACGCCGCCGGTCAATGTTACCGATCCGTGGTCGGTGTTCCATTTGTAACTGTCCTGCGCGTAGCCCTCTATCCGCGCGCTCTGCATGGTGTTGGTGCCGCGCATGCTATAATACAATTCCATGGTGGAAGGGGTGTTGGGCATAGAGTAACCCATCGAATCGCGCCACTCCCACTCGCTTATTTGGTCGTGTATCAGTTCACCCTGCAGGTTCAGTCCCCATTGCAGCCGGTTGGTGCCATGACGCCATTCGCCCGTGTGGGCGAGGGTGATGATGCCGGCTTGCAGGCGGTTACGCGCATGTTCGTGATAGGTGCCCGTACCCAAGACGCCCGAGTTGTCAATGTCGCCGCTGACGGTTTGACCTCTTGTGACATGCGCCGGTTCGGTACCGTCGGGCGATTGTGACAGAATATATTCGCTACGGATGTCGTAGGTTTCCGTTTCGTGGGTATAGAAACCGTTCAGCGACAAACCGACCATCAAATCATCGCGGATGTTGCCTTTGGCATTCACAGCGGCAAAAGCGGTAATGAAACGGTCTTTTTCCTGGCCATCGTAATAGACGGTCTTGTTGATGGTGTTCGTTGTGCCGCCGAAACTCTCACACTCCGATTCCGGCAGAAAACGATAGTCATTAAGAGAGAAATTGCCTAATACGGATATCTCCCACCGTTTGGCATCGGGATTGCCGCTATGTTTGCCCAATTGCCAGGTCATTTGGGTCTGGTAGTCCAGATATGCGGGTTGGTAATTGCCTTTGGTGGGCAGAGCCCCTAACATGTATTGACTCGTTTTGTACCGCAATCCGTGCATTTGGCTTTGGGTGCTGTCGCCCCAGCCGACATAGGCGTTGGCTCCGAGCAGGCTCAGACTGACGGACGATTCCAAACGGGTGGGACGTTTGTAGCGGATGTCCAGCACGGAAGACATCTTGTCCCCATAGCGGGCCTCAAAGCCTCCGGCGGAAAAATCAACAGACTCCACCATGTCGGGATTGACAAAACTCAAGCCCTCCTGCTGCCCGCTACGCAAAAGGAGCGGACGCCGTATTTCCATACCGTTCACATACACGGAGTTCTCGTCAAAGTTGCCTCCCCGTACGTTGTATTGGGTACTGAGTTCATTGTTTTGGCTCACACCGGCAAACGTGATGAGCAGGCTTTCGATGGACCCTCCCGTCGCATCGGGCATCAGGCGCACCACTTTGGCATCGGTGCGGTCCATCACGCCGGTTTGCCGGCGGATACCTTTAATCTCCAGTTCCTGCAACATCCCGTTTTCGGGGAGGACAGCGTTGATATTGATGATGTCGCGGTCTGTGTAGAACTGTTGGCGCAGGGTGGTGTAGCCTACCATGGAAAAATTGAGCCAGACAGTGTCCGTGATTTCCAGATTCAGACTGTAATAGCCGTTTTCGTTGGTGGTAGTACCGACAATACCATTGTCCAGATAGACATTGGCTAGTTCGATGCCGATATTCTGTTCATCGGTGACATAGCCGTAAACGCGAGCGGTGCGGGCAGAAACGGCAAGCGCGATGCAACAGCAGCACAAGGTCAACATTGTGCGCAATATGAAATATGGAGTCGGCCGTTGTGTCATTTGTTATTCTGCATATCCACCAGTTTCTTGTAGTAACCGTTCTTTGCCATCAGTTCGTCGTGTTTGCCTGTTTCCACGATTTCGCCTTCGTGCAACACGCAAATCAGGTCGGCATTCCGTATTGTGGACAGGCGGTGTGCCACCACCAGGGTAGTGCGGTCCTTCATCAGGTGTTCCAGTGCTTCCTGCACCAGTTTCTCCGATTCGGTGTCCAGAGCGGATGTGGCTTCGTCCAATATCAAAATAGGCGGATTTTTCAGGATGGCGCGCGCGATGCTGATACGCTGCCTTTGTCCGCCGGAAAGACGGCTGCCTCGGTCACCGATGCAGGTGTTGTAACCATCCGGCGTGGCCATGATGAAGTCATGGGCATTGGCGATGCGGGCTGCCGTTTCCACCGCCTGTTGCCATGTCTGTCCGTCAGGAGCGGGCTGGGAGGTATTGACACCGAAAGTGATGTTGTTGTAGAAAGTGTCGTTGAACAGGATGGCCTCCTGATTGACATTACCCATCAATGCGCGCAGGTCGCAGGTCCGTACATCGCGCAGATCGATGCCGTCCATCGTAATGCGGCCGCCGTCCACATCATAAAAACGCGGTAGCAGGTCGGCCATTGTGGTTTTGCCGCTGCCCGATTGCCCTACCAAAGCTATCATCTGCCCTTTCTTGATGTCCAGATTGACATGCCGCAAGACGGGGCGGTCGGACTGATAGGCGAATGAAACGTCTTCATACCGTATGCTGTCGCGGAAAGCGGTCAATTCGGCCGGGTCGGGTTTTTCCAATATATTGGATTGCGCGTTGAGTATTTTGTCAATGCGGTCCAGCGAAGCAGTACCCTTGCGAATACCGTAAGTGGCTTTACTCAAGTCCTTGGCCGGATTGATGATGGAATAGAAAATGACCAGATAATAGATAAACGTGGCAGCGTCAATCATGCTTTTTTCACTCAAAATGAGTCCGCCGCCGTACCAGAGCAGGACCGCAATCAAGGCAGTGCCGAGAAACTCCGAAACAGGGTGGGCCAGGGCATAACGGCGGTGAATGGTGTTAAAGGTGGCACGTGTGGCGTTGTTCAGTACATCAAAGCGGTGGCGCAGTTTGTCCTCCGCGTTAAAGGCTTTGACTACGCGCAAACCGCCCAAAGTCTCCTCTATTTGTGTGAGGATATCCGCGTTCTGCTCCTGTCCGCGGGTGGACTGTTGTTTCAGTTTGCGTCCGATATGCCCGATTAAGCCGCCTGCCACCGGCAGCAATATCAATACGAACAACGTCAGTTGCCACGATATACAGAACAAAGTGATCAGATAAATGATTATCATAATCGGGTCGCGGAAAATCATATCCAGCGAAGCCATGATGGAGTTCTCCACCTCAACTACGTCGTTGGTCATACGCGACATGACATCGCCTTTGCGTTCTTCGGTGAAATAACCGATAGGCAGGCCTACAATCTTATTGTACAACTGCCTGCGCAGGTCGCGCAACACGCCCGTACGTATCGGAACCATATAATAGGAGGCCAAAAAAGAGGAACCGCATTTGAGACCGGTGGTAACTACCAGGAATACCCCTAAAACGAACAGCACCCATCCTGAGCCGTACAAGGCAATCTGCTCGTTCAGCAGGTAATACAGATTGCCTTTCAATGCTCCCAGTGTCTCGTCCAACGACATGCCGGGCGCTAAAACGGTGTAGGACACGGTGGTGTCACTGATGCCGAAAAGCATCTTCAGAACCGGAATGATGGCGGCAAAGGAGAACAGGGACAGCACGGTCGCCAAAAGGTTGAACAATATGTTGAGCGCCACATATCCGCGATAGGGCGGAATAAAACGTTTGAGCAGTTTGATAAAATCCATGATAGGGCCGGATTATTTGTTGCGGTTGTTTTCTTTGATATAGTTGATAATCTGCCGGTCAAAGTCCTGTTTGTCCTGCAGGGCTATTTCAATCGGTATCGCTTTCAGTTTGTTCCTTAGCGCGTCACTTAAAGGAAGTGTCGCCAAACGGGTGTAGTCTTTTTCCGTGGTAAAGACCTGTTCCGTCTCGGCCGCTGCGGCTTCGATGGCCTTGATGTCTTTTTCACTGAACCAATGATGGTCGGCGTAGGCCAGCACCCGGACTTGCGGTACCAGGGAACGGATATGTTCTATCAGCGGTTCGGGGTGGGCTATTCCGGTTACAATCAGAGCGGACTGTTTGGCATTAATGTTTGTGTCAACAGGCGAATAATGTATGGTTGAGAAATAAAGGCTTTGGCAAGCGGACAAATGTAAGGTATTCTGTATAATACGCCGATCTATCGGTTGCATGTTTTTTGGACATTTCGTAACGACCACAATATGGGCCTGCCGGCTTTGTACGCGGTTGTCGCGCAGCCTGCCCCAAGGAAGGTAACGGTCATTGATATAGAGCCGGTCGGCGGCCGTAAGCAAGATATACAAACCGCATTTCAGTTTTCGGTACTGATAAGCGTCATCCAATAGTACGGCTTGCAAATCCGGACAGTGTCGCTGCAGTTGGCGGATACCCGTCAGACGGTTCGTGCATACGGCTACGGGAATATCCGGAAACTTGGTGTGAATCTGCATCGGCTCGTCACCAATTGACAAGGCGGTGGATTGACCGTCCGCCAACAGGAATCCGTGTGTTTTGCGTCCGTAGCCGCGGGATAGAACGGCAATCTTGTATTGCGGAGACAATAACCGTATCAAGTATTCCACATGAGGCGTTTTACCTGTACCTCCAACAGCCAAATTACCTACACAAACGGTTGGAACACCTGTGTTAAAAGACGGTAGCAGATGTTCGTTGTACAGAGTGTTGCGAATCCAAACGGCTGTGGCGTAGAGCCAACTGAGCGGAGCAAGCAGTATGTTACGGAGTACGTTCATTATTTGATAGTAATGTACGGCATGAGGGCCATGATGCGCGGTTTGGAAGCGAACTCTTTGATTTTCAATATTAATTGTTCTTCTTCATTCGGCTGTTCCATGGATTCCATCAGTTCTGTCAAAAAGTCTTTCTTTTCAGGATAATATGCTATGGTATAATTGTCCAACGATGCCAGTTCGGCTGCTTTGATCACTGCATCGTCCACATTACCCGAGGCGTCCGCCAAGCCAATACGAATAGCATCTTTACCCAACCAGACGCGTCCTTCACCGATATCTTTAACGGCATCTTGACTCATGTGACGTCCTTCTGCACAACGGCGCGTGAAAAGGTCGTAGCCGCGTTCCACCATACCTTGCATCATGCGGTATTCGTTGTCATTCATACCTCGGTACAACATATCCGTTTCTAACGAGGATAGACGGTTGGTGCCGGTACCGTCAATGTCGATACCTACTTTGTCGCGCAGTTTGTTCAGGTTGGGTATTGTGCCGAAGATACCGATGGAGCCGGTCAGCGTATTGGGTTCGGTGTAGATGTAGTCGGCATGGCAGGAGATATAATATCCGCCGCTGGCGGCGTAGTCACCCATGGAAACCACCACCGGTTTTCCTTGCGCTTGCAGGCAGGACAGAGCGTGGTGTATCTGTTCGCTGGCATCGGCGCTTCCGCCCGGACTGTTCACGCGCAGTACAACGGCTTTCACTTGGTTGTTTTTGCCTATTTTCTTCAGCAGTTTAATCATTTTGTCGCCTACGATGCCGTCACCGATGCGGTCGGTGATTTCGCCTTCGGCATAGACAACAGCCACTTTGTCGCTTTTGTGTGTCTTATCCCGTTTCACTTGGCTCATTTCGCGCGTGGAGAAACAGGTGTAGTCCTTTACACCGGTCCAGGTACGCAGGATGCTGTCCATATCTTGCACATACAGCAGGCTGTCAACAAAACCGCAGGTCACATAGTTGTCTTGCGGTTGCAGCCCCATATATAAATCGGCATACCGTTCCAAATCGTCCGTCGGAATGTGGCGGCCGGCGGATACGCCTTCCTTAAGTATATCCCATAAACCGTCCAGATACAGTTGCGTCTGTTGGCGGTCCGCTTCGGACATAGAGGTGCGGAAATAAGGCTCCACGGCGGATTTGTACGTGCCTACTTTCAGAATCTGCATTTCAATGCCTATTTTGTCCAAGAGGCGTTTGTAGTACATCTTTTGGGCGCTTAAACCGTTCCAGTCAATGCTGCCCACGGGATTAAGATACACTTTGTCGGCTACGGAGGCTACATAGTAGTTAGTGGCTGAATAATGTTCGGCGTAGGCCAATATCCATTTGCCGGATGCCTTGAAGTCCAATAGGGCGTCGCGCAATGCTTTGGCGGTAGCCTGTCCCATGGCAAATTCGCCGCCGTATAAGTAGATGCCTTTTATCTTGTCGTCATTTTTGGCCAGGCGGATATTGCTGATAAGGTCATCCAACCCCACTGTTTTTTCCATTTCGTAGCCGGGCATTTCTTCAAACAACTGGGCAAAGGGGTTGTCTTCCTCGCCCTGCTCCAGTACGGTCCCCCGCATGGTCAGGCGGTAAACGGCATTGTCGTTCAGAGTGGTTACAGGCGTGGCGAACATATCACCCATGAGGACACCGAGAATACCACTGATGATAAAATAGATCAAGGTAAAAACCAATAATGTCCACAGACAGCCGTGTCTGCGGGGTTGGGGTTGTGAAGTGTTGTTTCTATTAAAAAGTATCATAACTGCATTGTGTTTTTGGTTGCTTGTTTAAGTTGTTTTTCCAACCGGAAACTTTTCCGGTGGTAGGGTGAAACACCGTATTGCCGAATGGCAGCATAGTGTTCGTATGTAGGGTAACCCATATTGTGTGCCCAACCGTACTGCGGATATTCGGCGTCAAGAGCCTGCATATAGTCATCGCGGTAGGTCTTTGCCAGAATACTGGCCGCGGCGATGCTCATATATCGGCTGTCACCCTTGACAATCGTGCGTGCCGGTATCTCCAACAGTCCGTCGGGGACATAGGGTTTCCACCGGTTGCCGTCTATTATCAAATGTTCCGGCCTGACGGACAGTTTGTCCAATGCACGGTGCATAGCCAGCAAGGCGGCGTTCAATATATTGATACGGTCTATCTCTTCAGCGCTGACTTCGCCGATACCCCACGCCAGCGATTCTTTTTCTATCAACAGTCGTAATTCGCTCCGTTCGTTTGCATTCAGTTGCTTGCTATCGTTCAGCCGTCGGCACCATGCTATCCGGTTGCAGTCCGGAGGCAGAATAACCGCCGCCGCAAAGACGCTACCGGCCAAAGGACCGCGTCCGGCTTCGTCGCATCCGGCTTCCGTCACACCATGTATGCAATAGGGTTGTAACATATCATCGGTTGCTTAAAACGGATAACCTATGGCAAAATGCACAGCGGCATCGTCTTTCCAGTTCAAGCCGTTGGACGCTGTACGCCATACTTTTCCGTCCTCATATTGACGGCTCGGGTCGTGTAGTTTGAAGGCAAAGTCCAAGCGGAGAACCAGAAAATTCAGATCCAACCGCAGCCCTGCCCCGTAGGACAATGCCAATTGTTTGTAAAACTCGTTCCAACGGAATACACCGTACGGTTGTGCCTCATAGTCGCGAATGGTCCAGATATTGCCTGCATCCGCAAAGGCTGCCAGTTCGATGAATTTCCATACTTTCCAACGGTATTCGGCGTTCAAATCCAAGCGGATGTCTCCGGCCTGATTGTTGTAGTCTATCAATCCTCCTTTACTCCGGTAGCATCCCGGACCCAGCGTGCGTGCCGTCCAACCCCGCACGCTGTTTGATCCGCCCGAAAAATACCTTTTCTCGAACGGAATGGACAGCGCGTTGCCGTACGGAACGGCAACCCCTACCGCACCGTGCAAGACAATGCGGTGATGTTCGTTGATAATGCCGTGATAGACGAAATCAAGATCTGACTTGACATATTGTGCAAACGGTATGTTGAACAGCGTGTAGGCACCGTCTTGGTTCTTTTGTGTTTTAGCCGCTGCCGCTATGCCGTATAGTACATTGCCGGCCGTCTCCACTTGAAAATGGACGGACCCGTACGGGCGGTACGGCTGGCGTTCGCGGTAGGACGAATAGCCGAAACTATAGGAAAATGCCGTGATAAAATGGTCTTCGTAGGAGTATTTCAAGATGTTGGTCGGTTGTAGGAATGTGGCGCGGAAGGTGCTGTCTATCCACGGGAGGTAGACATAACTGATGTCCACGAATTTGAAATCATGTCTCCACCGGCTATTCGGTTTATGGATAGAATAACTTAAATTGGCATTTGCTATTGTTCGTGTAAACTCACTCGGGCGAGTCTGATAATTGTATTCCAGACCTATTTTCAGCGTATTGGGGAAACGAAGGCCCGCCGCCGCTTTCGCCTCTATGGCGCGGCTGCCGTTTTGCCGCCACTCGTAACCGCCTTTGACATTCAATGACAGTTCTTCCGCACCGTGAAAGATGTTTTTGTTGATATACCCTACGCCGGCCATGATACCCCAATCGCCTGCAGAATAGGTGCCTTCCGCCTCTGCCGTAAAGGTGTTGAGTTTATTACGGGACAGGACAACGTGGCAGTCCAACTCATTAATGCCGGCCGGCTCAAAACTGATATCCACATACTTGATGATGCCCAGACTATTCAGATTTTCGTATGAACGTTCCACCAGTGACTCGTTGTACAACTGACGCGGGCGAATGAGGCAGTTCTTGCGCAGGGTTTGGGGACGCAACAGGCGGGTGCCCACCCAAGTAAAGAAATAGTCATCGGCAGAATCGGTGTGCAGTATTTCGTCTTCCGGAACATAGTCCGGATCGTAATCCAAATGAAAATAGACACGACGAATGTAGTATTGCCGGAAGATGGTTTCTTGCTGGCTATCCGGTAACTGGGTAATGTACGGCTGTAGGGACAGTACGGCGTCCACTTGGTGGTTGCCCCAAGTGCTGTCCGCCTCATAACGCAACATCTCTTTGTCAAAATAGAAATAGCCGTTCCGGCGCATTTCGGAACTGATTCGCTGCCGTTCCGCGTCCATTTCGGATGTATCGAACAGCATCCCTTCCTGCAATCTGCTGTTCCGGTCCGACATGGCATAGCGTTTCAAATCGTTTTGCGGCAGGACGGAACTGTAATTCCGCAAGGAATAGGGTTGGTTTGCGGTTATCGAGTATATAATGGACAGTTTGCGGTTTTTTACATGAATGACAGTATCAACAGTGGCGTTAAAGTACCCTTTGTTCTTCATCGCTTTTTGTAACTGGTTCATGCTGGTCTCTGTCAGAACAGGGTCGTATATTTCCGGTGCCTCGCCCATTTTGTGTGCGTTTCGTGCCAGCCGTTTGTTGGATTTGGTAGTCGTATCCGATGGGGCCGTATTGTAAATATGCAGTTGCAGTTTCCAAAAACCCAATATCTCCGTATTGGGAACCTGGCGGAGGTAGGTCTTGAGTTCCGAGGCATCCACCGCCTTGGTGTCGGTGACCTCTATCTTGGTTTTATCCAGCAGATAGTGGCCCTCGGGTATAAATTTGGCGGTATTGCAACAGGTCAGTGCAAACAGCAAAACGGGCAATATGGCAAGTGCATATTTACGCATAATAATTCACGCTACAAAGATAGCGATTTTTTTGCAAACGTCCAAAAAAATCGCTATCTTTGCAGCAAATTTAGTCAAAATGGCAAAAATCACCAAAGCGCAGGTCAAATTTGTCCGCAGCCTGCAACTGAAAAAGAACAGAGACGAACAGGCGCTTTTTGTCGCCGAAGGCGAAAAATGTGTCTCGGAACTGATGAAGTCTTTTGAGCCGGTTTTGCTGGTCGCTTGCGAGGCTTTGCCCCTGCGCATGCTGCCTGCCGCTCCCGATGGTTTATCATGGTTGTCGGCTTCCGCTATGCAAATAGAACAGATGTCCTCTCTCCGCACGCCGCAAGGCGTTTTGGCCGTTTTCCGCCGTCCTGCGGATGTCGCAGTGTCTTCTCCGTCCACACTGACGCTTGTTCTGGATGGCGTTCAGGATCCGGGCAATCTCGGCACCATCATACGGACCGCTGACTGGTTTGGCGTCCGACATATTGTTTGTTCGGCCGATACCGTAGATTGCTTCAGTCCCAAAGTGGTGCAGGCCACGATGGGTGCTTTGGCTCGGGTCAAAGTGCAGTATTGTTCTTTGACGGATTGGTTGGCCGGTCTGCCGAAAGAGCCGTGTGTGCCGGTGTACGGAACGCTATTGGACGGCGACAACCTTTATTCCGTTTTGCATCCCGCCGGCCAATCGAAGGAGCAATGGGCCGGAACCGCCGGCCCTGCCGTAATCCTTATGGGTAATGAAGGAAACGGAATATCGCACGATGTGCGCCGTTATGTGACGCATCCTGTACGTATTCCGTCTTTTCCGCCGGATGCGGAGACATCGGAGAGTTTGAACGTTGCCATTGCAACGGCCGTTGTCCTCGCCGAGTTCCGCCGTCCGTCTTCCTGTTGATTCAGCGCAAACGCCTTCAGAATTTAATATTCTTTTGGCGGCATAATCAATGCCAAAATAATATAAAGGAGCAGTCCGGGGAAACCGGCACTGAATACACTAAAAAATGCGTAAATGACGCGGACCAAGGTAACATCACAATCAAAATATTCAGCCAGACCGGCACATACGCCGGCTATCATCTTGTTGTCTGACTTGGTCAGTTTTTTTCTTGTTTTCTGCCATAGTACAGTATATTTAGGTATGTTCTATAAATTCGGCTTAATATCTCACAGGTAGTTTAATTCAGTTTCGGTCGCTTTTGGGTTATCGTTGGTATCTTGTTGCTTATCAGTCGGTCACAATGTTGAGCATTGTTTCTTCCTTCTGCGCAACAATCTACCTAACACTAACTCCAAAATCACCTCGAC
>JAZLGG010000004.1:0-6380 GCA_045616185.1 Paludibacteraceae bacterium | reverse complement strand
CCGTAATACTGCCCAACTGGGTGTTGGCTACAGAACCCGTGAGCAGGGAGGAACAAACGACTTGAAGACATTCGGTCTTCGGAACAGAATAACGTTTCATAGGCATTAATTTGATTAATTTGATTAATTGATTAATTGATTGATAAATTAAGGCGGGTTCTATTTATTCAGTTCCTTCACCTCATCAGCAGAACCCAATATCTGATTCGGAAAAGTTCACCCTAAATAGGGTCACGTGCAAAATTATGTGTTTATCGTGTTTTTTGTCTATTTTATCGCGACTATGGTTTTTGTTCGTTATTTTCTTTTTTTTAGAATGCAACTTCCGCGAATTTCAGGTCAACGTTGTCTGCACATGGTCACGAGATGGTCACGAGATGGTCGCGATGCAGACTCAACTGATTGTCAACTTTTCTGCTCCCCCCCTATTTATGCCCATTTTTCTGCTGCCCACTTTCTTCCACCCCATTTTCTGCCATCCCCTTTTCTGTCGCCCCTAAAATCCGGGTCCCTGGCGACCTGCTCTCCATCGCTAACGCGCTGTATATCAACAATTTACCCCCCCCCATTCGTGCTGATGGGGGAGGGCAAGTTGCTCGCTCTTCCTACAAAATTATGTTTGGTGGCATTGGTTTACTCCAATTTCGCTGCAAAAGTACGACATTTTTTCGATATATGCAAATTTTTCATGTTTTTTTGCCGTTTTATTTGCATATTTCATTTTTTTGTTGTACCTTTGCACAACATTTCGGGGGGGGACAGCCTTTCGGGATGATAATGGCGCGGAGTAGAGCAGTGGTAGCTCGTCAGGCTCATAACCTGAAGGTCGGTGGTTCGATCCCATCCTCCGCAACAAAACCGGGTCGGCATTGCCGATCCGGTTAATTTATTGGGGAATCCTCCCCCCTGTTGGTCATTTAAAAATGAACAACCTGTTATTTGCAGATATCATTCCGCCAGCGGGGGTAGCGGATGGACATTGCTCACTTTGGCTCCTAACTTGACCAGTTTGTGCGCCGACCCGAGGATGCTTTGTCCCTCCGTTGCCTTTTTATTGGCGGCTTCGTAGGATTTTTGCAGTTTGTCCAAACGCTCGCCCACTTCCTGAAAACGCTCCAAGAAGTCGCCCACACGGTTCAGCAGTTCTTCTGCCGTGTCGCAAATCTCCTTGTTGTTGGCGTTCTGCTTGATGCTGGTCCAAGTCACCTGCACCGCCCGCAATGCCGCATACAGGTTCTGTTCGCCCACGATGAACACCCCTTGGTTCATCGCCTCGCGCCACAAGGTGGCATCCGAACCCAGCGCCAACTGCAACGCACCGTCCACCGGCACGAACATCATCACAAAATCCACGCTGCGACGAGGGGCCTTCACATAGGCCGAGTAGTTCTTTTTTGCCAGTTCCTTCACATGGGCGCGGACACTTTTCAAGTGCTGTCCGAGCGCAACGCTGCGCGCTCCGTCACTGTCAGCGTTCGTATAATCAACATAGGCGTTCAGCGACACCTTGGAATCGATAATCAAGTCGCGGTTTTCGTCCAGATGCAGGATGATATCCGGCTGCATGCGGCTGGCCGTCTCGTCCGACACGATGATGCTACCCGTGGCATCCCGCAGATACTCCTGCCGGTCGTATTCCAGCCCCTCTTCCAAGCCGATGGCGTTCAGGAGCGACTCTATCTTCTGTTCGCCCCAGTTGCCCTGCGTCTTGTTCTCCGCAGTCAGGGCGTTGGACAGCCGGTCCGCGCTGTCGCTCACCTTCATGGTCGTGCTCACCAAAGTGGCTATCTTCTCCTTGATGGCCTCCGTGGAGGTCTCTTGGGTGGATTTGTTCTCCTTGATGGCTTCTTCCATTTTTTGGATGGTCTCTTTCAGCGGCCCGACGATTTGGGACATGTTCGCGTTATTGGCTTTCTGCATCTCCTCCTGCCGTTGTTTCAGCATCTCGTCGGTGGCGTTTTTGACCTGCGCCGACACTTTGGCCATTGTCTCGTTGAACCGTTCCTGCTGGGCGTTCAGGGCTTCTTGGTGCCTTTTCTCCAATGCGCCCAGTAACTCCTGCTGATGCTCTTTCGCCCGCGTCTGTTCCTGTTCAATACGCTGTTGCATGTCAGCCTTAACATCTTCCACCTGTTTCAAGGCATTGTCACGTTCAGCCTCCAGCCGTGCTTGGGTGGATTGGTATTCGGCCGCCGTCCGGTCGTGCATGGTTTGTTCGGCCTGCGCAACGGCTTTGCGCCGCAAGACAGTAGCCGCAAGAGCAGACAATACGGCGGTCACCGCCGCTCCGACAAAGAAATAGATGATTGCTGTCATTTTTCAGGTGGGTTCTTGTGAATAATTTCTTTCAGTCGTCGTGCTATGCGAACTGCGGCTTGCAAGTCGAGGTCGAGCCAATTGCCGCATTCAATCGCCGATTGACCCGGAACGGGCTCACCGGCAGGGTAATCCAATGCGAAATCGCAACAGGCATCCACACGCCTTTTTATTTCCTCCAAATCCGCCTCGCCCGCCACCAACAGGTAAAAACCCGTGCGGCATCCCATCGGACCGAAATACACGATATCCGAATAACGGTTGCGGAGATAGGTCGCAAACAGATGCTCCACGGTGTGCATCTCGGTGGTGGTCATAAACGGCGGCGTATTCGGCCGAACCACGCGTATATCGTAAGTGGTGACCATTCCGCCACCTGCTTTGTCTTGACGCGACACGTACAATCCCGGCATCAGCGTCGTGTGGTCCACTTGAAAACTGGCAATCTTTTCCATCGCAGCATACGGTTATTTGCAGTTGCCCCGCACGCTTTTTTCGTTAATCGGGAAAGTAAAATAGGTGTCAGGAAACGGTTCGTTGGCCAATGTGAAATGCCACCACTCGCAGATATAGGGCTCAAAACCATGCGCCAACATCGCTTCGCGCAGCATCATGCGGTTGCGGTACTGCTCTTCCGTCAGTGCAGGCCAAGCACCGAGCGGTTGGCCCGGAAGAACATTAGGGTTGGAAGCCAAGCCGAAATAGTCAAAGACGCAACCCATATCCAAATCGGTCTGCGTTGCCATATCAAACAGTGTCAAATCGACGGTTGAACCGCGGGTGTGACTGGATTTCTCCGCCACATACAACTCCGGTACCAGCACCGCTTTCCTCAATTCAGGGTAAAAATATCGCTGCATCCTTGTGTCGGTCGTATCTTTCGCCCACATCATGAAACAGTCCACCGCGCATTGGGGACGATAGGCGTCGTATATCTTCAGACGGTAGCCCCTGGCCATCATCTCGTCGCTGACCGCTTTCAGCGAATCGGCCGCCTGACGGCTCAGAATGGCTATCGGCTGTTCGTATCCGGGGATACGGTCGCCGATAAAATTATAGGTGCCATAGTAGCGGATATCAAGCAACACATCGGGAATGACATCCGTAATCAGTACAAAATCCTTGGAGGCGTCATACGTCGGTTGCTTACTGCATCCGGCCGTCACCATCGCCAACAGTACAAAGAAAAACACTTTTTTCATATCTGTATATAAATTATTTTGTTGCAAAATTACTTATTTTTTTCGACATACACAAATTTTTCGGCTTTGTTTTCGGTTTTGCATTGCGTTTCTATTTGGACTTTACGCGTTTCTATTTGAATTTTACAGCGCTAACCCTTTTCGTTTCCTCGGGTGTCGATCGACACTTGACCGACACTTGGCCGACACTTGGCCGACACTTGGCCGACACTTGGCCGACACTTGATCGACACTTGGCCGACACTTGGGGCAATAAAAAAGCGGACCGGCAGCATTGCTGCCAATCCGCTTGATTCAATAATCACAATTTTCCTTACACTACAAGGCAGTTACAAAGGCTATTCAGCAACCAAACATCTTTTAGTCCACAGATAACTCTCTTGTGCCGTTTTTTGTCTTTTCTTTGTAACCTGACGGGCAACCAAGTCCGTCAGGCTAAGAGTCTCTCTCCCACCCCTCCCACAAGGGGAGAGGGGAAGGAGAGGGAGGTAAGGTTATTGTACAAGCAGAATACCGAAACCATCATTAGCGGAGAAGATACTATTGTCATCACCAATGGTGTTGTTGTTATTTTCAGCTACATAGCCCTCTGTATAATAGGTTCCTACGAATGCACCAAAGGTTTGGTCTTTTGCATGATCCTCATCGCTGGAAGTAATGGTGATGTTCTCAACCACATTATTACTAAAGTAGGTCTTGCCGCCGTCACCCGTTCCGAGAGAACCACAGAAACCGCCGACCTGCTCAAGACCCTTAATAGTAGAGTTCTTCACCGAGCAACCTTTGATAATGCAGGGCTCAGCAGTAACGGAACCTACCAAACCGCCTACTTTGTAGTTGGTAGATTGAAGGTCAGCATTGATAACGTGGCAGTTTTCAATAGTACCTACTGCCATTTGGCCTACTAAACCGGCAGTACGTTTGTCACCGTTGGTAACGGTAATGGTATTGAGGGTAACATTCTTGATATCGCCTGCCCAGTTACCGAAGAATGCAGCATTTTTAGAACCATTAGCATTGATGCTGATGTTCTTAATCACGTGACCCTGACCATCGAAATGGAAGGAATAATCGCCGCTCTCGCCACCTATAATCGGAGTCCAAGCTGCGTTGGCAAGATCGATGTCAGCATCCAAATAGATGGTTCTATAATAGAACTTATCTTTAGAAGTGTTGATGTCATTAGCAATTGCCATAAGACCCTTTACATACGTAACGTGGAAGTTGCCGTCATTGTCCTTGTAATAGAACGGATAAACCAATACGTTGTCAACTGTAACGGTAATATAAGTTTCACCAGTGCTGCTTAAATCATCAACCATCCACAATTTGCTTCCTCCAACTTTATCTGTCGGAAAATTGTTATTAGTAGTGCAGTTGTTAATACTTACATTGTACTTCAAAAGGGTAGTACCACAAGTCTCCTTGACATTGAAAGCAGACTTATTAACCTTGCTCGATTCGAAATGACAATTATTGGCAACAATGTTATAAGCAGTAGAATTACTTTCACAATATACATTTAAGAATTTACCTTTACTTGAGAAATGACAACTGTTAAAGGTCAAATCTTTTCCGTATGCCCACATATTGTATTCTTCAGTAGTTTGAATAAACTTGCACGTATTAAACTCCATATCGCCATACGAGAAGAACAATCCATTAAGTGTACATTCCTCCATAATAATCTTGCCTGCATGTTGGAAACCATGGTAATTATTATTACCAAAAACGATTTCAAGATTTTTGAATGTGCAACCATTGGGAACAGAGGCAATCGATCCTGAGCCGGTACAGTCAAACTTCACGCCATCAACACCCTCAAGCGTAATATTATTAGGAAGATTGTGCATAGTATATTCACCCGGTTCAACGATTTTAACGGTTTGACCCGTTTGAGCAGCAGCCAAAGCAGCAGCCAGAGTCTTATAATATTTTCCGTTAATTTCACACACTGCGGGTGACAAAATAACATTCTCAAACGTGTTATCAGTCAAAGTAGCAGAACCGAGGTTACGACCCAGAATCTCGTTATACGTATCAATAGAACCCGGCTCCTTGTAGGCATTGGTTTCATCTTGTTTGATGGTGCAATTCTTTACCGAGCAACCGGAAATAGCAAAATGAGCCGCACCTGCGATACCGCCAAGATCACGGTAAGCCGTAATAGTCACATCTTCTACACTGCAATTCGTGATAGAACCACCTTGCCCATTGTAGCCGAAGATACCACCGACTTTGTCACCGTTATCAAATCCACCGTCTAATTGTTCCGGAGTGGAAGTAATGGTACCGCCGATAACCTTACAATTTTCGACTATGCAGTCGGAAGAGGAACCATAGGCAACGATACCACCTGCATAGTGGGTACTGCTAATAGTGACATTCTTCACAGTAACATTCTTAATTGTTCCCATCGACGAACCGAACAGACCTGCGCAAGCATTATTGGGTGTATTATCGGTGCAAGTAAGGTTCTCAATGATGTGGTCTTGACCATCGAAGATTCCTGCTAATGTAGTGCTGGGATAACCATTTAAGTTTCCTATCGGAGTCCATTCTTCACCTTCCATGTCAATGTCGGCATCCAAGTAAACCGTTTTACCTACAAATGTGTTGCCACCATTTACTTGGTCACGGAAATATTTCAAGCCACTCAAGTTAAAGATGTGGTAATTACCTTCCGCATCCTTGTACAGGCCGCCAAAGAGGTCCTGCATATCAAAAGATTTGCCGGCTTCAAAAGTAACCGCATCGGTAGAAATACGTTCTGCCAAAACTTCGGTTTCTTCCTCGCCACCGAGAATCTTCACAGAAAAACCTTCTGCCCAAGTGCCGGGAGTAACCGCCAACATGAAGCAA
>JAZLGG010000003.1:0-116163 GCA_045616185.1 Paludibacteraceae bacterium | reverse complement strand
AAGGAATAACGCTCTTAATGCTATACTAAGATTCTCCATAATTAACTAACAAGTTCTTTTATTTCGTCTATTGAAATATTTTCTTTTATTCCATTGAACATATCTACCGTTTGACGTTTTTGTTCTTGTAATAAAAGTATTTTTTCCTCTATTGTATTTTGACACACTAGGCGCAACACCAACACATTATTCACCTGTCCTATTCTATGTGCTCTACCTATCGCTTGGTCTTCTACTGCGGGATTCCACCAATCATCCAATAAAAGCACCTTATCAGCTTTCGTTAGATTTAGCCCCACACCACCAGCTTTTAGGCTTATCAAAAACACACCAACAGCAGGATCCTGATTAAACGTTTCCACCACGGATTGGCGATTACGAGTATCACCATAGAGTGTAGCAAAACGAACACCATTTTTCGACAACATAGATTCCAGCTCATGAAGTGCACCTACAAATTGAGAAAAAACCAAAACCTTACTACCCGTCGAGATAAACTGCATCACATAATCAAGAACTAAGTTGAGTTTTGTACTCTGTACTTCACCAACACGGGACAATGATGATGGCAATAGTTTTGGAGATATACAAGCTTGACGTAATCGCAACAAGGCCTCTAGGACCAAACTATTCACACGTCCTGTCATCCCAGTTTTTAACGCTTGAAGAACACTCAAATGCACATTATCATACACCCTACGTTCCTGTTCTGAAAGTTCTACATACACCGTTTTCTGGACAACTGTTGGCAAGTCACTAAGAACATCCTTTTTGACACGTCTCAATATAAATGGTTTAAGAAACCTCCCTGTCAATTCAATATACGAGTTTTGAACACACTGAGCCTTGACTGCATATAGTTTTTTATGCAAGAGACTTAATTCTGGCATTAGAATCATAAAGAGAGACCAGATTTCTTCTATCGAATTTTCAATCGGTGTTCCAGTAAGGATTATCTTATGTATACTATGTAACTGACTTATTGCCAGATATTTCTTAGTATCACGATTCTTTATCGTTTGCGCTTCATCGATAATAATCGTATCATACTGCTGCCCCACGTATTCTTCAATGTGGATTCGAAGCATATCATAACTGACAATATCAATCTGATGCGATAGAGATGGAGTAAAACGCTCAATCTCATTCTGCCAATTAAATTTCAACGATGTAGGAGCAATAATTAGATGACGATCTGTTACCTTCAAACATAAAAGATGAGAAAGGACCTGTATTGTCTTACCTAAACCCATTTCATCGGCCAGAAGACAACTATGACTATTCTTACGTTGCAATTGCAACCACTTCACTCCCTCCATTTGATACGGACGAAGTCGAGCATGCAAATGAAAATTTAATGATTCTTGCATGCGAGTATTTTCTAATTGAGTTAATGGCACACAAGGCTTATACAATTGGTGAACGTCTTTAGGAGAGATAAATGGCTGGAGTAGAGTTTCTTCCTCATTTTTCAGCAAATCCTGCTTTTGAAAAAGTGTAATTTTCCCATCAAATTCGCTATAATTTCTTCCATATAGAAATCCATCCAATAACTGCTGAGCAAACGTAGATTCCTCATAATCCCCAGTAGAAAACCACACAATTCCTGAACTACTTTGATGTGCTTTTACGGGTTTATATCCATCCTTGTCGCTCGCCACATAAACTTTCCACCCATTATTAACTAAATTAGATAAAGTATGTACATCAAAGTCATCAAATACAACCATGCCTGTTTCTCGATCATACCAGTCTTCTATTTCGGCAAGCATCCGACATTCTAATTCTCGATCTCGCACACGTAATTCGCCATTAGCAATATATGGCATTTCTGTATACCGAGGAAAGAATGCAGTGATAGTTCCCTCATACCTAAAACGAACAATCACATTTCGATGCCAATTGGCAATATCGTTTATGTATAATTCCACACCAAGCAAAACTCCCTTAGGGTAATTAATAACTTGATGCCGAACCAAAGGACACTTTGCTTTTTTTATACTCGCTTTAGCGTTGTTTTGAGTGAATGAATAGGATTGCTTTTCAAGCATTTCTACCACAATCCTTGATTGAAGCAACTTTTCATCAATACGGAATGGTTGTGAAGATAGCCCTGATTGATTCAGTAATGCCAACAAATCTAAATGGCGTATAGCTTCGTCTTGGTATAGTTGTTCTACACTCACCTTGCGTTCGAAACGAGATACCGACTTTCCTTTATCTAACGTAACCTCAACACGCATTTGAGGTAACGCGTGTGCAAACATTTCATATATGCAGACAAGACGATATGCCATTATTTAACTAGAATTTATAGTAATATATAAAACTATCTACCATTTTTCGCTCTAGTCGTATCTTAGTTTCGTTAGTACATTTAATTTGTCTCAAGTTATCCTTAAAATGAGTCAACTTACCTTGAAAATTACATTCATCTATGCGACATCCACCACAACAGATATATTTCAAATAACAATCACGGCAAGGCTGTAATTGATCCACTCCTGTTCGTTGATGCAATTGACGACCTGTCAACATAAAATCCTTAATGGCTTTCTCACGAACATTTCCGTATGACTCCACCTCTGAGATGCGATTACAAAAATAAACTTCACCATCAGCCCCCACAGATATGCCGCCAAAACCACAATTCTTTGCAACAAGATTCGGAGTATGTCCTTCAATAAAATTATTAAATTGAGCATTGGGATCAACCGCATTTTCTATTGCTAAAATACGAGTATAGAAAGAGCGATTTTGCTCTTCTGTATAGTGAGTATCCCTGCCATTCAACACTTTCTTGCTTAATTTAAAGAATATAGGTGAATTACTACGGCTCTTGATATCATTCACTAATTGCTCATATCGCTGCGCAATATCAGATTGTAGATTATCCAATGTAAAGGTAGTAGCAACCGATGTTCGCACACCACTATTAGCAAAAGTTACAATAGTATCAACCACCTTTGCAAAATGCCCACCGCCACGGACCACCGAGTTACTATCTTCATCTACTCCATCCAAACTGATTTGCACTTCACTGATATATGGCGCCAGCCTCTCGATTCTATCATTTGTCCAAAGTGTACCATTGGTCAATATCGTCACTTTCAATCCATCGTTATAAGCATGCATGACAATCTCATCAAAATCAATATTCATCAATGGTTCACCACCAGAAAACGTTACAGTCTCTCCACCTTCTTTACGGAATTCCGTTAAAATTCGCTTCCATTCATCTTTAGGCAACTCACTAATTAGTTTTATCCCTGATTGCATAAAGCAATGCTTACATCTAAGGTTACAAGCATTAGTTAAATAGCAATTAAGCATCTTATAGCCTTCCAAATAAATAGACGTGGGTGCAGAATCCGTGCGAGCAAAGTCTCTTGCAAAGATTGAAGATAATAACTGAACTAAGTAATATTTTTGTTCTTCTGTTTCAATAATCTCAAAAACTTCACCAACAGTCTTACCTTCGATGAGTTGCTCTAAGATCTTTTTTTGGAAATCATTATAAAGCACAAGCCAATTAGCAGACTCCACCGATATCACAAGCCACCCCTCACTGCATGGGCGAAAGACTATTGGTCCTGCAAAGAAAAGTCTATCTACACTATCTACTTTCCTTGATTGCTTCATAACCCTATTATGATTAATCGAATTAAAAATGTACTCCAGGACACATGGTCACTGGAGTACAACGCTTTTTTTAATTTTGGTTAACATCACATCGTTTGAAGCAGTACATTGCTCCTACACGCTCTACATCCATTGCAGTTTTGCTTTCCCATTCCAGGGAAAGGCTGAAATTCTTTTTCATAATTTACTCTGTTTAAATTGAACAATATTTGATTTATATCATTAACTTCCTTGAAGATAATTGGAAAATAATTGAATGGCTGATTCTGCATCTTTTAGAGAAACCATCTCATTGGATGTGTGCATGTAACGACAAGGAATACTTATCAACCCTGTTTTTATGCCAATTCCAACTTGTTGAATAGTCCTAGCATCTGAACTCGTTGGTCTTGCAAAAACTTCCACCTGATGTAGAATATTCTCCTCTTGAGCTATTAACATAAACTGCTCACTCAATTTCTTATGCATATTGGGACCAAGCGGAATAACAACCCCTTTATTAAGAGCAATATCTCCATCCTTTACTTTTGACATCAATGGATAATCCGTAGCATGCGTCACATCAACAGCAATCCCGACATCGGGCAAAATCCTTTGCGTAACAGTTTGAACACCACGCGCCCCAAGTTCTTCTTGTACGGAGGCTACCAAGTATATATCTTTATCCGTTTGTGTGTTTGACAATGTCTGAGCCACACCAGCCAACACCCAAAGTCCGACCTTATCATCCAAGGCTCTAGAAACCACTATATCATCAGATAAGAGCAATGGTTCAGACACCAGGGTTCCTGTCGAGCCAATCATTACCTTATTCAAAGCAGCCTTTTTATTGCACGCAGCAATATCTATCCACAAATCTTCTGGATTTAGTTCCTTGCTTCTACTATCTTTATCTTGCAAATGAATAGGTTTCTTACCAATAACCCCTACGACATCTCCATGAATACCCGAGATACGAACTTTTTGCCCCGGTAAAATGCTGGTATCAATCGCTCCTATTTCATCAAAATAAAGGAATCCATTATCATCAATATAACGAATTATCAAACCAATCTCATCTGCATGAGCAACCAACATCACCTTCTCGCCATTCCCTTTTTTATGCGCTATACAATTCCCATAAACGTCATACAAGACCTCATCCACAAACGAAGAAACGTAATCGCCAAACGACTTTGTTACACTTTCTTCACTACCCGATGGACTTGACAATTGAAGTATATTATTTAGGAACTCACTCAACATAAAAACTTTATTGGTCCTTTGCAGTCGCAAAGGTATAAAAAAAATCTGACATATCAAAATTTTATGACATATTTCTTGCCTTTTTATGCATTTTTAACGTTTTATTTTGACGTAGACGTAGACGTTAACGTTAACGCAGACACAGACTATTTTTGCGATGAACGCAAAAGGCGGATGAGTACGCCAAGTTGGCGCTCAATATGCGAAACGTTTTTAAACATCATATTATCACCATCAAAGGCATCAAAAAAAAGACATTTCGATGCATTCGTCAAAATTACGTCCAATATACAAGTTCCACATTGGTTAATGCGCAAGCAAATCGTTGTGCTTTTATACGAAGTCGCTTAGCCATAGACTACTTAAATGAATACACTTTAGGAGTTGACAATTTTTCTGAGACCTGTACATGGGCCACAACAGTTCTTTCACCATTGTGTTCGCACACAACATCTGTTCCAGACACATACGTAACTGGAATATTAGCCGCTACTGCGCGCTGATAAGCAGCAGATTGTTTGCGCGACACCAATCTGGCAATTGCCTGATTTTCATTTAATTCAGATTTACTCATAATCATTGCGAATCATTCCGAATAAAAGTATTCTACAAATTTCACACCAATGCCTCCACAATCTTCTTATCACCTACTATTACCTCCTGAACACCAGATTGTTTGGACTTGTTGAAGGAGAAGCTGACGAGGTAGCCGATAGTGAGGTGGTAGTAGTCGAGGTACTCGGCAAGTTGTTTCTCACCACGCTCGTTGTAGGCGTTGCCACGCCAAATCTTCATCTCAATGACATACTGATGTCCTCTATAGTCGATAACGACATCCGTGCGACTCTCATCGCGTGTCTCGGCCTCAATATAGTAGTTGCCTACCCCATTGATAATCGGGCGAAGATACAACAAGAACAAGCGACGGCCTTCCTTCTCCAGAAATTCTTGCGGTTCAGAGCCGTAGATATCGTTGAAGTGCTCAACAAAGCGTTCGAGGATTCCACGCACGTCCAGGTGGCCATCTTGCACGAAGCGTGACTTATCCAGCGAACCACAAGTATAGATTTGTGCATTCTGCTGCTCAGCGGCAAAGAGATTATACAGGCGAGTTTCCAAAATACGATTGGCGACAGTCAAGTAGCCATTAACTACTCGAATAAACATAAACTGAAGTCCAAGTTGTATGTATTTTTCATCAGGAGAAAAGGATCTGCGGTCACCTGAGAAAAGGATAGACTTCATCAACTGGCGCAATTCAGGATAATCATCCAATTTCTTTACCGCATCATCAAAAAGCGTGTTTTGTTCGTAGAGCAAATCGTGCACAGCATCAATAACACCCTGATGATTCCAAGTATAGGACTTATTATCAATAATTTGACAGATACGCGACACAAGGAATGGATAACCATTCGTATAGTCATATATCAGTTGTGCTACAGTATCTATATCAAACGAGAGACTATTGTCCGCCGCATACTCGCGAAGCATACCGGCTATCCCCGGGACATGAAGCGACATATCCATATCAAACGGCACAGCGATATTCCACGGGCTATTATACTGATGTTCGTGCTCATCGCGGATCTTCAGTTTCAAGTTCTTGATGTCATACACACCTGCTAATATCACAGATTGGAAAGTAGGAATCATTTCTCGATCCAAATACTTGTTTCGAAGCATGCCGAGAAAATGCAGAAATGACTCATAATTAGACGCATTATCCACCTCATCAATAAGTAATACTATCGATTTACCCGCAGCATAACACATATCAGAAATCGTGTATGAAAGATCTGCCAACGAATAGTTCGCTTGGCACATAGCGGTTTTAATTACCTCCCTTAGATTTGGATCCGGATTAGTATATCGCATCTGAAAATCCAATATTTTCACAAACGTACGAGCCACCGCATCATCGGTTGCCATGTTGGATTGCCCCAGTCCTTCAAAACTGATGGATAGCACCAGATACTCCGGCTCAAGCATACGTTTGATAGCATGCAACGTAGTCGTTTTACCATACTGACGTCCACGATTGATGCAGAAGTAATCCCCACGCTCAATCATCTTGCGAATACCCTCCACTCGCTCGGTGACATCCACCATATAGTGCCGATCCGGCAAGCAAACTCCTGTTGTATTAAAATGCTTCATAATCATTGTCCAGCGTCTTTTGCGCCTTTATGGCCGTAAAGGTACGAAAATTTTCCGTCATTTGCAAATTTATCAAGATAAATTTACTAAATTTTGGCAGTGAACATATACTTCCCTCAATCTCTCTGCCACTTTATCATTCGTCAATCCGTCCTCTCTATCTTTTTCTACCCACCTCAAAAATGGTTCCAAGGTCCGTTTATTATGATAAGATTGCTTTTTTGGTAAGTTGGTGTCCTCTGCGTGTCCTAAAGATTACTATTTTTAAGATTTAAGAGCCCAAATACAGATGCAAATTAACTTCTAATCGTTCGCTCATCCTATACTCACCGTATACTCACAGGTCACTCACCTCAAAACTGACGATTGTTTAGATTTATAAACTTGCAGTTGATAATTCTATCAAAGCTGCACGAATCTCGTTATCTGTTGGTGGCTTTGGAATAAGCCAATCAACCTCCTCAAAATAATCTACATCTTCAAAATAGCAAAGTTGCGCACGGAACATTTTTTCAGAAAATAACTCTCCAAAAATTTCAGTAGCACGAGTGCTAATTTGCTCAATAGTAATAGCCGTGCCTCCAACGAGGTAGAATTCACGTTTGAATTGCTGCACCCAAGGGAGCAATTCTTGCTGTTTATTAGATAGTATCTCAATGTGCATACTTATTAAGAACTATAGAGAAAAAATTGCGAATCTCGGGATAATAATTCTTCTGTTGGCGCTCATCAGCGTTAAAAAACACCTCTGCCACACGTTGTGGGGTCAATACCACAAGCAAATCGCGATAATCATCCAACGTACCATAGTTGAGAATCGTCTCTACCAAGAGCGAATCGGAGATATCCTTCTTCTTTTCTGCCGGTGTGTACCAGAACAAATTGGCATGTTGTTGTATATAAAGATCTTTACTCATACGTTATCAAACTTACTTTGCATTTTTGTTGCTGCAAAGATACAAAAAAATTCCGATATATGCAAATATTTTTACAGGGCAACCGCATCAAAATTCGTTATTTCAATCTTATGATAAGTCTTTGATTATAATAGGATTCTGTGTAGAATAGAACACTTTCGTATAGTGATAGTTCCACCTGTTGTGAACAAAACATTAATGACATTATCGTGAAATTTCTATAAATAATGGGGTAGTATGACAATTTATGCCATTTGATGGTACTCATAAAGATAATTTTGATGCGGTTGCCCCGGGGACAAAAAGTTACATCTGAGGTTTATCATGGTTTTTGTTCATTTTATCGCGACAGCACTATTCTACAAATTATATTTTCCCATTTTTTCGCCGGTTAAGGTGCGACGGACACCATTACAAAGACTCGCCCATAAGCGGTACAAAGCATATCCAGGTGCGTATGGCCATAATTTATTCAAGTAATTGAACTTGCCGACAAACGTTTTCAGTTTCCGCTTCCATAACGGCATCTGTAGCGCTTTTTCGTAAGAGTTGGCATCTATCTCCGAACGGTCATTCTGCCCGACATACAGCACCTTTCGCATAAGTCTTTCGCCATGACGACGTACACATGCTCTATCGGAATATAACGGCCATTCGTCCTGCGGCAGGGCCAACGCATGCACCAGCACATAACCGACGATACGCCAACTGAACAACAGATGCAACCGCCGCAAATGGCGCGAAAGATATGCCGCTGTACCGTCTCTATCTGTCATCGTATGCGCCAAAAGAGCCAAATCACACAACTGTTTGAACGGCATACCGCCATTCACGAAATGTTGCCAAGCATGGACGAAGACGAACAATAGGTTAAACTTCGGTTCGGGAGCAAAGACCGTCAGGCCGTCCATATCTACCGGAACACAATGAACAGGGGCCATCCCGTCACGTTCCAGCCGTTGGTAATAACGGTGGTCACAGGTCAGGTCGAAGGTCATGCTGACACGATGCAGTTCAATATAATGGCCATTAGGAAGACTGAAACAGAAATGCTTAATCATATCCCATTCTTCGTCCTGATGCCGCGCCTGAGGGAAGGCCTCGCGCAAGGCTTGGCAGGCAGGATGGTACTGCTCCACCCCGGCCCAAATATCCAAGTCCCCCCATTGGCGCAAGTAAGGCAATGGATAGAGTTGCGACAAAGCAAAACCTTTAAGCAGAACAGGGTGGATACCTTTGTCGGTCATGGCTTTCCATGTATCGGTGATGGTCTGTTTCCAGCCGGCTTGCGCCATCATATTTTGGGCACAGACGGCCTGCATCTGCGTTTTCAAACCGTCCGGCAGGCAGATACCGTTTGCCGGACTGGCTGTAACCTTCAGCACCTCGTTAAACACCAATGGCCCCACACCGTGGATAGCACACAGATGCAACAAAAACGACCAATCGACAGGACCTTCAACAGGCATTTGAGGGATGTCCTTGGTTCCCCAAATCGCTTGACGCAAGAAAAATATGAAAAGTTGTTCAGTCGTCATAAACACATCGCATACCGCTTAGTTCCAATTACGATAATTCATGTAGCCGTCAAATGGTTGTGCAAGTTCCAATGCACCATCGTATATTATCTGTGATGATAGTACATCGGCTCCGTATAAAGAGCGGACATAAGTTAAATTTTTGAAGAAATCCGGATGAATAACCGTAGCGGACTTAATTTCATACATTTTAATTCGCATTGCCTCCTCCTGAATGATGTCCACTTCGTGTTGAGACTTGTCACGATAGAAGTACATGTTATTATCCAAACCATTATTGTAACGTTGTTTTAGGCGATCCGCTACAACCAAATTTTCAAATAAAGCACCACGCAGCGGGCAATTGGCCACATCTGTCTCCGAACGAAGCCCCAATAAATAACATAATAAACCAGTATCGTAGAAATAGAGTTTCGGTGACTTAATCAATCGCTTCCCCATATTGCGGTAATAAGGCAATAAAGTAAACACTACATAAGAGGCCTGCAAAACGCTCAGCCAACTCTGAATTGTTTTTACTGATGTACCAATCTCATTAGCCAAAGCATTGGCATTGAATTCCGAACCGACGCGTGTAGCACATAAGCGTACGAACTTGGTAAAGGCGTCCATGTTTTTGATATTCGTAACCATGCGCACATCACGCTGAATATAAGTGGAAAAATAACTGTCATAAACATTCCATACAGGACGCCCATCGCCCCAAACGGCAGGGAAGAACCCGCGCAACAGTAGGCTATCAGTGGATAGCCCATGTTGCGATGCTCCCAATTCATGCAAAGAAAAAGGCAATAGACGCAAGATAGCGGCACGACCGGCTAAAGACTGACTGATATTTTGAAGTAATAGAAAATTGCTACTCCCGGATAAGATTACCCTGCGTGATGCAACTTCATCAACAAGCACTTGAACGGCAGAGAATATTTTAGGTACATAATGGGCCTCATCTAAAATTACACCTTGCGGATACTGACGCAATGCACCTAATGCGTCATTTTCTAAAAGGAAACGAACCGATTCTTCCTCTAAATTGAGGTATGCATAATTAGGAAAAACCATCTTACACAAGGTTGTTTTGCCGGACTGTCGCGGCCCTGTAATGGTAAGAACCGGAAAGGTTTGACTCAGTCGTTGTACTTCTGATTGTAACTCTCTATAAAACATAACACAAATAATCCTTGTCTCTTAAATCCAACTTGGTCTGCAAAATTACAAAATATTAAGCAGACACGCAAATTTTATGCATATTTTTTTGTAATAACTTATATATTTCAAGATGATTTTCTAAATATATAATGCTTATTATAAGTGCGTTATATAAAGTGTGGACAATTTTGGAATTAAACTCCAAATTTGTCCACATTTCTGGGATATGTCCTTTGTTCCCCAAATCGCTTGACGCAAGAAAAATATGAAAAGTTGTCCAGTGGTCATAACACATAGCGTGCAATTCATCACAATGTATGGTTATTTTGCAACCTTGACTGATATAGTGTCGAAAGTATATTTATCTTTTCCTTTCACCCATTTTTGATAGTTTTAGGTAGATACTCATTATTTGCTTCGCTACATCTTCATTTCGCAACCCATCCTCCTCTATTCCTTTCTCCTTCTATACGTTCCATACCCTACCCAACATCACGATAGTAATTACGTATTATAAAAATATCTCCGTTTCCCATTTTTCAATGGTTCAAATTTTTCTACCCACTCTATCAACAATTCCGTATCTTCGCCAATATAATTCGCAATCGTTTCACGCATATATTTTTCATCCGTATCCGCAAAAGCATTAGCTTGTTGGCCATCTAATGCATGCGCATTCTCGTCTGTTTCTTTTTGTATACGCATCGTTACTTGTGCATTTCCAGTCTTACGGAAATCAAATGCAACTATTGGAAACTCTTTCATTATCATAGCAAATCCCGTAGCTGTTAAGTGATGTCCGTTGGCTAGTGTGATTACATCGCTTGTTCGACCCTCTACGTGTCTAATTACCTGCCCATTATATTCTTCTTTTTTCACATCCCGTGCCAATTCTGCTATGTCACCGAAGTTATATCGAATCAGTGGCATTGAGTAGTTCAATATATTGGTTGTCAGCAATGTACCCGTGTTCTCTGCTATTTCATCTACCACTTCTGTTATGGCATTATATCCTATTCTATAGCTATGTCGCTCATACTCATAGGCTGTAATACCCGCATCTCGGCTTCCATAACAATCCATCACTTTACAATCAAAAGCGCTAGCGATTGTTTTCCTATAGTGCTCCGTTAAATTTTCTGATGTAGTAAATACCGCCTCTATCTGGTGTAGATCTATCTTATTTCGCTTCACATATTGTGCAAACACATATATAGCTGCTGCGTATCCGTAGATAAAGCGCACATGCTTTTGACGAATAGTCTCTACATAGTGTGCCGATATCTCGTCGGTTTGATTCACACAATTCATGGGTATCTCATTACGAATCTTGTCATAGATTCGTCTATGCAAAGATGCTTTTTTCTTAAAGAGCGATGCACTACCCAACGCCACAAACGCATCGCCATATCTATACTCCATTGTCCTCCATGCCACCATCTTTGCTGCTGTCACATAGCCCCATACATCCTCATCGCACAAAAATGGCATTGGTTGCCCAGTGCTACCTCCTGTGGTATTGTATCGATGACGATATGCGTCTGCATTATCTGCCTTTAAGTCGTCAAATCTTGCCCGAATGGTGTCTTTGGTCAATACAGGCAACTTCTTCAAATCCTCTATATGTTGTATATCCGTTGGTTTTAGGTGCAGTTGATCCATCACCTCGCGGTAGTACACAGTATGCTCATACGCATGCTTTATAAATACTCTCAGTTGTCTCTCTTGCCACTCGCGCACTTGTTCGGGTGTCCATTTATTCATCGCGTATATTTGGTGATACCATTTCATAGCTTTGGTATGCACCACTTTTTCTGCCAAAGGCAAAACGACTTTTAGTAATAATTGTTCTTTAAATTGACTCATATATTTTTTACTATTTTTTGTGCCACTTGTTTTATTGTCAATCCATCTTCCATGATACGGTCATATCCGTTGGTTCGTTGTCCAAAATCATTTCTTATTTTCTCTTTCATTTTTCCCCTGTTCTTTCTGTAGCGGATGACAAAATATATAAGCCAATCGCCAGTTGTCAGTATTCAGTTTTGGTGTTGTTTTCGACAACTCGAAAAACTGACAAGGAATGTACTACAAATAAATGATTTACGCAAATTTATTGCCTTATTTATGAAAAATTATGTATTTTTATTGCCTTATTTGTGAAAAAATTCGCATTTTTATTGCCCTATTTGTGAAAAAAATCGCATTTTTATTGCCCTATTTGTGATATTTATATTCAGTTGTCAGTATTCAGTTTTTCAGTTTTTAGTCGTTAGTTTTAGTTGTCAGTTATCAGTACTCGGAGATTACACTTTTGTCGGTCAAGTGTCGGTCAAGTGTCGGTCAACCCTCGGCTCAATAACGAACGATCTGCGACAAAGTCGCTGTATGGTGATTGGTGATTTATATCTTCATAAACACACAACTAACGATTCATATATTTTTACTATTTTTTGTGCCACTTGTTTTATTGTCAATCCATCTTCCATGATACGGTCATGTCCGTTGGTTCGTTGTCCAAAGTCAAGCGCCTTGCGAAGGGCTTCTGCCAAGCATTGCGCGTCTCTTTCAAACCACTCGCCCACCCCTTGTAATCCGTATATAGGTGTTGCATCGGCAGGAATGACATAACAACCAGGGAGATATTGGAGATTGGTAATTTGTGATTCGTGATTTGTGACTACTGACAAACGTTCTTCAACATCCCCTACATCAGTTGTCACAATAGGGCAATTACATGCCATGGCTTCTTTAATAACATTCGGAGAGCCTTCGGACATTGATGTTAACAATAAACAATCGGCTCCATTCATATACTGAGCAACCACATCGGGAGTTCTATTGTAAACAGGGCACAAGAGTACCTCATTTAGACCTGATATTTTACGTTGGCCGTTCAATAGTTGAACAGCCTTCTCTGCCAATGCATAATTTTTTTCCGGTCGAATGGGGTTGGAACACCAAATGATGTATTGTTTATGTTCTTCAAAGCCAACTTTCTGCCGCGATTCCATAAAATCATCGGGATGAAAAATCGCAACATTTACACCATTCGGAACAATGGGTAAATCTAACCCCAATTGATTAGCCGTTCGACGAGATTTTGTTAATGTAGCATCCCACATATACCGTACCGCAAAATGAACATAACACCATTTAATATTACGTTTCGGGAAACTACCCAAAATAGATACAATAATCTTTGGACGATGCCTTAGCCCCAAAGTGGCGAACCATGCTAAGATACCACATGTACTATAATGAGCATGCACGATGTCCGGTCGTTCAGTTTGAATTACATGACGAAGTGATTTCCAATTAGCCAAATATCCTTTTAAACGATGTCCCACAATAGGGAAAAGGCACATATTTAAACCGGCATCCGCCAAAGAATCGTATTGCGACCGGACAAATGAACTAACCGTTCCTACCGCCTTATTTCCGGAAGCGACAAATAGCACTTTCATCTCATTTCAAATTTTCATAATACCATGCGCATGCCTGTTCAAACCCTTGCAGTGCGCTATATTTAGGGTCGTAGCCTAATATTCGTTGCGCCTTTATTATCGATGCTTGGCTATGAGGAATATCACCGGCTCTATTCTCTCGATATACTGGCTCTACCTTGGCTATCTCAGGGTCAAACTTCGTCAGATTGTCGCGGAGGCAACGGAACAATTCGTTCAGTGTGGTGTTGCCGCCATAGGCCACATTAAACACAAGGTCTAGTGGCGCATTCTGCGGCAAGTTCATGTTATATAGCTCTGCCTGTTTCACGATTGCATCGTGTGGCACCGTAGCCGCTAACTCGTTGGCTTGTATCACATTGTCTATATACGTAAAGTCCCTACTATAACTGCCGTCACCATTGATAAACGGTGACTCATGCCGTATCAACGCCTTTACCCATAAAGGGATAACAGCCGCATAAGCCCCGTTGGGATCCTGACGACGACCAAACACGTTAAAATAACGCAAGCCTATGGTTTCCAACCCATATAAATTGGTAAACACATTAGCGTACAATTCATTTACAAATTTTGTAATGGCATACGGTGATAATGGTCTACCTATGTTGTGCTCTATCTTCGGCAGTTCCTTGCTATCACCATAGGTGGATGAAGAGGCTGCATAGACAAACCGTTTTACTTTTTCGTCCCGAGCCGCCACTAACATATTCAAGAACCCACTTATATTTGTATCATTGGTCGTTATCGGATCATTGATACTGCGCGGGACACTACCCAACGCTGCTTCTTGCAGCACTACCTCACAACCCTTCACCGCCATACGGCACGTATCCAAATCGCGTATATCCCCTTTGATAAAACGGAAATTGGGACATACCATCAACGGTTCAATATTGTGCATGAATCCCGTGCTAAGATTATCAAGGCACACAACCTCATCTCCTTTGTTCACGAAATATTCACAAAGATTGCTTCCAATAAATCCGGCTCCACCGGTGATTAGTAGTTTCATATAACAGATTGATAAATATCGGTTAAATGTTGTATATGCTTTTCAATAGAATAAGCATCTCTTACTTGGCTTTTATTCTTTTGTGCTTGTTTTTTCCGCTCTATTAAATTATTCAACAAGTCTTTTATTTTATCTGCACAATCTTCCACATCTTCTGTCTTATACAATGTTGCCCATTCCCCCTGATGTGTTATTTCTTTCATAACCTCCCAATCATTGACCACAACAGGAAGACCAAGGGCCATCGCTTCCACTACAGCTATACTAAATGTGTCGTGCACCGTACTATAAATAAAGCCATCCATATGGTACAATAACGAATAAATATCGATTCGATTATCGAGGAAATACACATTATTCAACCCGTTGTTTTTACAGTACTCTACACACCAATCCATCAAATATTTTTCGCCATTACGTGCACCTCCAATAAAATAAAAATCAAAATCGTTTTGCATCTGCTTCTGCAATACATTTATGGCACGACAAATAATTTGTTGTGAACGTCCGGAACAGAAACTACCAACCATACATAACTTAGCACGATATCGATTAGTTGATAAATCATTGACTGTATTTGTGGGAACCCCTATTTTATCTAATTTAGACATATCAATACCGTTATAATTGACACATCCTTTTAGACCGACAGAATAATGCTGAGTAAAATAATCATACTCATAATTGCTAACAAAGCATACCTTATCCGCCAATCGTATCGCTAAACGATTTTTACATTTTGTTTGTATATCAGCCCCGATATCAAATCCATGAAATGTCGTAATTACCTTTATTCCCAAGCCAATAGATGCCAAATATCCATAAATGCAATCCAACGGCATTTGTGCATGTATAACAGAAATATGATATCGTTTTAATATTTTACGCAATTTTATAAGATACGTTAACACATGACCACAAACTGGCGTACAACAGATTAAATCAGGGGCAGCCGTCTCATACTCATGCAATAAAGCTCCACCTTTGCGATGGACTCCAATAATATCATATGGAAACCTTTGCCAGTTACGAAATACATCCAATAGCAATATTTCTGTCCCACCTCGATTCAAAGCCCCCAAAAAATATGCGACCTTCACTTTCTTCATAAATACTTTTTCTTATAGAGGTTAAATCAGACCACGGCCGGACAATTTTAACCAGTTCCATACAATACCGGCACAGAACATGGCCGCCAACCACAAAGAATACCACCGTTGATATTTCGTTTTGGTATAAAACAGCGACACACCATAGGCCGCAAACATCAACTCAAACGGCAATGCCGGTTGATGAAACCGTTCCGAATGGGCAAAGGCACTGGCAGCGACCACCACCAAATATCCTAACATAAAAGACAACGGCATCAGATGGTCACGCCACTTGCCGGAAAGCAACAAAATAAACATAACCAACAAAACGAATCCCGACAAAATATTTTTGACATAATTACCGCCATTGAGCAGTTTTTGGGTATATTGACCTTCCGTATTCACCATTGTTGGAAAAGGGATGGTAAAAATCATCGGCGCAAAGACGGCCGTGGAAAGGTATTTGGCATATGAATTATTTTTAGCACGGTCATTCAATCGCACGGATTGATTGGTGTGAGATGCCTCATACAGACTTTTGGATTCCTCCACAATGCGGTTACCCATTGTCACCGCAATCAAACCTATTGCCAATGCGCCCACAGACAAGCGTTTTCCCCAGCTGACAACACGGTCCGATGACATCACCACCGTAAACAACAAAGCCAATACGGCCACAATAGCCAACGGGATACGGATGGAAAACAATGCCAAAATAATCAGCAAGATAGGAATAAGTTTACCTACTGTAATTTTACCGCTACGGAACATCAAATCCGTTTGATCCACATACAAAACAGCCAAAAAGACCATTTCGACTTCTTTTAACTGGCAAGTACAATAATACCAAAAATTAGGCATCAAGATGCAAAACAAAGCCGTCAAGCGCCCAACCCCCTCTCCGAATTGGCGAGATGCCAACCGATACATCAATACCGCCGTGCCTGCACTCCACGCGCATTTGACCAAACGGGCCATCAAGATACTATTCCCCGTCAAAAAATATACGAAACCCAGATAAATGCCATACCCAAGATCAGACCAATCGGCGCCTCCTGTATATTGGTTCAGTTCTTGATAAAAATGAAAGTTACCGTCTTTTATCAAACCTGCAACGAATTGGCCGATATCATCATAAAAACTCGCATCAGCAGCATCCCATCCCAATGGGTCATCAAAAACACGGATAAAAACGATGTACGTCACCAAGACACAAGTCGCACGAATGAAAAAGCCTGTCCAAAAAACTTTGCGTTCAAACCGTTTGGGCCGTTCAAATGCCCACATACGGTTTTGACGATGGGCATAATGAAAGAATGCCAACACCTCAATTACACCGACCAACAGATAGTACCACGGCATGGCAAAACTCATCAAGGCGAAAGACACAATAGCCAATAGAAGTACATACGCTCCCATCGCTGGATTGGCAATGCGGGTCGGAAAATCGATAATGTTATTATAAGGTTGATATGGTATCATAAAATCAGCATCTTAATGAAGTTGCAAAGATACTAAAAAAAATCGAACTGCGCAAATTTTAAGTTAGGAATGCTCTATATTTTGTTTCGAGTGCTTGAACTTGAAGGTGGAAGGTGGAAGGTGTTGCGCAAGCGCAATCCCACTACCCTACTACACACTACCCCACTACACACTACACACTACACATTACCCTACTACACACTACACATTACACACTACCCCACTACCCCACTACCCCAAATTATTCAATGCAATGGCAATGCGGGACATGGCTTCACGGATATTGCCTTCATCCGTGGCATACGACAAACGGATACAACAATCCTCACCAAAAGCACTACCGGCGACGCATGCCACATGCGCTTCGTTCAACAGATACTCGGCCATACCATTACTATCCGTAATGATTTGCCTACCGTTCGGGCTACCCCACCCGCGTCCGTAATACGCACTCACATCGGGAAAGAGATAAAAAGCCCCTTGCGGTTCGCAAACACTCACTTCGGGAATGGCACGAACGAGTTGCAACAAGAGTTGACGACGGCTGTTGAAGACTTTGCGCATGTTCTCCACGCACTCCTGACTGCCGGTATAGGCCGCTTCGGCCGTTTTTTGCGCAATGGTGCAGGCACATGTGATGCTTTGGCTCTGCAGTTTCTTGCAGGCATTGACGATTTCCTGCTCTGCCGCCAACCAACCGATACGATAACCCGTCATCGCATACGCCTTGCTGACACCGTTAATGATGATGACGCGGTCACTAATAGCCTCAAACTGAGCCAAACTCTCATGCTGACTGACATAGTTCAAATGCTCGTAAATCTCGTCCGAAATGACGTACATACCCGGGTGGCGTTTTATCACCTCCGCCAATGCCGCCAGTTCGTTACGGCTATACACCGACCCTGTAGGATTGTTCGGCGAACAAAGAATGAGCATCTTGGTCTGGGGTGTAATGGCTGTTTCCAGTTGCTGAGCTGTCAGTTTATACCCGTTTTCCGGCATCGTACGTACAAAGACATTCGTTCCTTCCGCCAGTTTGACCATCTCGCTATAACTAACCCAACTCGGTGTAGGAATAATGACCTCATCTCCGGGATTGATTAACGCCAGTAAGGCATTGCAGATTGCCTGCTTTGCCCCGACCGAAACGATGATTTGATTCGGGGTGTAATGAAGATTATTCTCCGTCAATAGTTTATGTGCGATGGCTTGACGCAGACTCTCATACCCGGGGACAGGACCATAGTAAGACATGTTGTCCCGTACGGCATTAACGGCAGCCTGCTTGATATGGTCGGGCGTTGTGAAATCGGGTTCACCCAAACTCATACTGACCACATCCACACCCTCTGCGCGCATTTGACGACAGCGCGCCGCCATTTTCAAACTTTGTGACTCGCTGAGCGCAGCGATACGATTGCTGAGATGAATCATAGTTATATTTAATTGTGCCATTGATATATTATTCCCAATAAAAAACAATACAACCAAGGACTTACATTGACCAACCGACATCTACGTTGAATTCTGGGTGTACATTTACCATAATGAAGCGGTAATAAATTATGTTCTTTAACATATCCAAAAATTTCTTTTTTCCTCTCTTGTGATGCGCCAACCACATAACTCAATAATCCTAACGTACAATGCGCCAACATATATTCGTACCATGACAAAACGCCATTATCCGTTATAGATACCATTTGTTTTTGTAATGTATCAATCAAGAAAAAAGAGCCCATAAGTTTACGTTCAATCATAATAGGTGACTTAGTTCTAACCAACGAGTCGGCACGAAGCATATAATGATGCACTTTTGTATCCACGACATTCATACGTTCCGCTTTCATTAACACACGCGGAAGCCAAGGTGTATCATCATAATAGTCACCCACATAACACCATATCTGATTATCCGTGATGATACATCGACGAAAGATATACGTCCAAATATAACATGCCGCTTGAAGACGTGTAGCAATGAATTCATTGCCGGTCATCAACTGAGATGAATAATTGAAATTCAAAGGGTGCTTTGTTTCAGAAATAGGCTGATAGTTCTCATTCTCAACGAAATAATTAAATCGCAACGCATCCAATTGTTCACGATCCATCTGATCTAACAAAGCACCATAACTATTTTCAGTAACATAGTCATCCGGATCCACAAAACATATATATTCACCTGTCGCATGTCGTATTCCATTATTACGTGCACCGGAGGGGCCTTGATTTTCCTGAGCAAGTACGATGATGGACTGGGGATATTTTTGCTGAAAAGAACGAGCGATTTCCGCAGAATTATCAGGACTTCCGTCATTGATACAGATAATTTCCAAATCCTGTATTGGAATATCCTGACGCAAAACAGAATTTAAACATTTTGGCAACCATTTAGCCGAATTATATAACGGAATAATGATACTGAGTCGTTTCATAAAATTCAAGTTTTATATTATGCTCCATTTTTCCAACTTAAAGCATACGCGTTCAATAAACCAAACCAATTTATAAGCAAATGGATGACGACGCAAACGTTGCATTTGACTAATCGAACAATAGTATTGTTTATAATCCTTATACACACATAATGGCAAGATACGTTGTAACTCTGCATCACGTTCCTGTTCTCTGCGCACCAATTGCGTTTCACTCACTCCGGTCATATCAAAAATGGTAACGTCTATCGGAACATGTATAGGTTTTTCTTCACCAAATGCAACCGCTTCAACAAACCAACGCCAATCGGCCGTAATAGGTAAATCTTCACGATATAAGCCGTATTTATAATACATTGCTTTACTAATATAGGTAGGATCGTGATTAATTGTACCACGAATAAAATCATACATGGTCCAATCTTTTGTTGAATAGGTGTTACATCTGTTTTGAATACATGTTCCGTTAGGCCATTGCTTAATCATATTGCCGTATAGAATCCCAATAGGAGATTCTTGTTGAGCGTTTAGCGTATAAAGGGTAGAGAGCATACGGTTGCAGACATCTGGTCCGGCCAATTGGTCTCCGGAATTAAGGATTTGGATATAATCGGACTCACTCTGACTCTCCCATGTAGGGAGAGAAACAGGAGAAGAATGGTGCCGGTCATCTACGATACGCCGCCCCAATGCTATCTCGATGCCTTTATTCATGGCGTTATAGATGCCTTTGTCCGGTTCGGATATCCAACGATAATGGATGCCATTGGGATAGACGCCAACAAGTTCGTCTCCTGCCAGTTGACGAAGAATATCCACCGAGGCGTCAGTAGAAGCACCATCCACAAGGATGTGCTCTATTTCCAAACCTTCTTGAACATACTGAATAGCGACACTATCTAAAGTTTTCTTTAATCCGGCAGCATTGTTAAAATTGATAGTTATAATGGATAGTTTCATGGCATTTAATATAGTGATTATGTAAATTGCGGATAGGTATGTTCTATAAATTCGGCTTAATATTTCACAGGTAGTTTAATTCAGTTTCGGTCGCCTTTGGGTTATCGTTGGTATCTTGTTGCTTATCAGTCGGTCACAATGTTGAGCATTGTTCCTTCCTTCTGCGCAACAATCTACCTAACACTAACTCCAAAATCACCTCGACCTAATTTATGAACCTACCTTTATAGTTTTCCTACGACCCCTTCTGCAATCTCTCCCACACGAATCCAATTCATCATCTCCATCAATGAGAAGCGGATTTGAAACTCTTGTTCAATGGCGGTGATTAACTGCACTTGTGTTAAAGAATTCCATTCTTCAATATCTTGAGCGGTGGTATCCTCTGATAAAACGATATCGTCATTATTTAACACATCGCGAAAGATGTCCTGTATTTTTGCTAAAACCTCTTGTTTATCCATAATGCTTATTTTTTAGTTACAATTTCAATTAAACCAATCTCTTTATTGTATAAATAACAGATTTGCCTATTATTCATAGCTACCGAAGGTACAGGCATAAATAGAGGCAGAATTCCCTCATTGTGTAAGTTATCCAATGTTGTATAAATATCGTCAACTGCGTAACAAATATGATAAGGTTGCACCCCACCCTGTTCCAAAAACTTATCCACCGGTGATGGCGTATCATTCAATGGCGAAACTAATTCGATGGTAATAAAGCCCTCTTTATACAAAAAGGCAATCTTTGTATTCTGGACTTTCTCTTCGTAAATCTCAGATATTGTCCAACCGGCATCAAGATAATGCTGCGCCGTAGTCATAATATCACGGACGGCATAACCAATATGGTCTATATTTATTAAATTCTTCATAATAATTTTTGTTTCAAAGCATTTCTATCCACTTTCTCACTTTTATTCAGTGGAAATATAGGTTCAAAGAGAATGCGAGTGGGTATCATATAGGACGGCATCTTGGAGCGGAGGTACTCTACCATCGGCTTCGTATCCAAGGGTTGCGACTCGATAAAGAGAGCAATCTCCGTCAAGTTTTTTTCATTTTGGCAAGCAATCGCCATCACGCGCTTCTCCTTATTAAAATACTCGCGGGCGTGGAACTCTATCTCTCCCAACTCTACACGGAAGCCCTGAATCTTAGCCTGTTGGTCTATACGACCGGAATACATAATATTTCCGCTTTCGTCCCAATAGCAAAGGTCGCCGGTGTGGTAGAACCTAATGGCCCCCTCTCCCGTCTCCCCCATAATGGGGAGATGATTATTGTTTGTAGCAGCAATCCGACGCTGCAAATCAATTTCATATTTGATACTATCGATTACATTGTCCGTATTACACAAGACTTCTTCATTGGTAAAACGGAGTGTCTTAAATCCGTAATATTTAAGTACTCTATCACGAGCATCGTCTGCTTCTTTTTGCTCTGCCTCATTATGATAGCCGCCATCCACCTCTATAATCAAATGGAGATCCAAACATACAAAGTCTGCAATAAAGTCATCAATAATATGCTGACGGCGAAACCTAGCTCCACATTGTTCGTCTCGCAAATAGTTCCAAATTGCTGCCTCAGCTTCCGTAGGATTATTGCGCATACGTTTTGCATTCTCCTTAAGCAAATTATACTTCAGCGGATCCGCAGTCTTATAGCATAATTTTCCAGAGTAATCTTCATCACTCACGACCTCTCCCTGCCCATGACGGGGAAAGGAGACGGTGGAAAGGGGCAGCGAGAAAAATGAGGATGCGTTTTTTTCGGGGTTGTTCCAATAACCCTTAGTCACCTGCGGACCGGCAACGCAGAGTTCACCCTTATGCTTTGCTCCACTCCGTTCAGGAATGATATTACCATCATCATCTATAATAATCGCCAACACGTTAGCCATTGGACGACCAATAGAGATAATACCATTGAGCGAAAGGTTATTACCGCCGCGAGTAAGTTTATAATAGGTACAATATATCGTGGCCTCAGTCGGTCCGTAGAAATCATAAATCTCCACATTCGGGGCACATTTGTACCACTCCTCCATCAGATCCACCGGACAAGCTTCCGCAGTCAAAATGCACTGACGCATACTGGTAGCATCAAACTCATTAAAATACGGACGGAGATAGGTCAACATAGAGGGAGCCATCGCTCCGAAGGTTATCTTCTGCTCCTGAATCAACGAAGCGGCATAGAGGTATTTCACTTGACCATATGGGACCGTATAGACGCAAGCACCGCGCGTTAGGGCGACCAGATAGGACTGCACACTCACATCAAACGTCAGGTCAAAGACCTGCATACAGCGGTCTTCGGGTGTGATGGTTATGCCGGTTTTCCAGAACGAATCCATAAACGCCGCCACGTTGCGGCGTGAGATACACACACCCTTCGGGACACCGGTACTACCACTCGTGAAGAGGATGTAAGCGAGAGAATCTTCACTCACTTCTATAGCCCTTTCCATTGTTTCCCCTAAAGGGGCAACATTTGATATGGCAGATACTTGTACCTTGTCGCAACTATCGAGATGGTTATGGCAACCAATTTGCTCTACAATCGAATCAAGACGCTCCTTCGGCCAAGAAGGATGCAGCGGCACATACGCTTTTCCTTCCATCCATAAAGCAAAAATGGAAGCATAGGTATTGAGATCGTCATGCAGATGCAGTGCCCAAATAGGTTCGTCCAACTCTGCAGTACGAATGACGGAACGAATAGCAGAAATGTGTTCAGCGAGTTGGCAATAAGTATAGAATTTGCCGGCAATAAAGAAGGCATTTTTGTCCGCAAATTCTTTCATTGATGTAGTTACTGTTGCGAGTATTTGTGACTCAAAAGCATTCATATTAACGCATCTGTAAATTCATGAATCCGGCGATTTTATCCCGCTGATTCACATAATATTTTTCGTAATTCTTTTCTAGTTTAGCCAGTGGCAAACGCTCTTCTTCGGGGTACAAAGCGCTTTCATGTTCAACTATTTGTTCCGGTGTGAAACAGAAGCCAATAACTTGTGCCGGATTTCCCATTGCAATAGCATAAGGAGGAATCACAGAACAAACCACACTTCCTGCCGCAATCGTTGCTCCACGGCCGATTTTAGCGCCTGCCAATAAAGTTACGCCAACACCGATTCCTGCATCTTCCTCCACAACAATATCCAAATCCGTATCGTATTTATGCGATTCGGCAGCAGCCAAGTTCCACTCGCCCACTTGCCGATTATGATTACCGGTAATAACCGTTAATCCTTGCGCTGCATAACTATTGGACTTCATGATAAATTTACCCTTATCACCGATTAGAGAGATAATAAATGTAGCATGCTCAAAAACGCTTGTATTCGGTCCTAAAAAGATTTTTTCCGGGCAGGAGCACACATCGGGCAAGCGAAAGACTGTAGAAGCATCTATCGCGCCTAACCGCTTCGTCAATTCCCTCAATTGATAATATTGGGAATAACGTTCTAAACGATACGCCAACTTTTGAAGTAGATTGGAAAATTTATTCATGATTTATGCAGTATGATTCTAAATGTTCGTTTCCATAAGCGCAATTTTTCCAAGGGATCTATATGCACCCACTTCGGATGTCTAATAGGGGACAATCTATCTAAATGTACCTCCATTTTGTAATTCGGGCTATAATAACATCCCATATGCGTAGCATCCCCTCCATCCTCATGGGTGGTTAGGCAAGAATTAGATTTTATATTGAGATAGCCATTTAGTTTTAAGCAATATTCCCATTGATAATCCCATCGATCACGACGATCCACACTTAATACTCTATTAAAATGCATATATTCTTTTCTCGCATACAATTTTGAAAAGCCAAAGTTTTTACGAAGAGAAGTTTCACACTCTTTTTGTCTGACTGCTATATTAAAATTCATTTTTTGCCATACCCTTCGCCAAGTTCCCCACCCTAATGTACCTTCCGTATCAAAAGTAAAGTAATAGGAATTGAATAAGGAATATTTTCGATAAAAATTGTGACCGGCAACCATGCCTATTCGGGAATCATTAGCATACCGTGTAAGCATGGTTTCCATAAATGGGAAAAAAATAGGATGCGGAATAATATCATCTTCCATCACAATTCCTTGTTCCACATTATCAAAGAACCATGTTATTGCCGTCATCGGTCCAGGACCACAACCGAGGTTTACGGGTGAGCCATAAAAGTGGAGAGTGCAGCGTGGAGAGTGAAGAGTCTGTTGACCATCCGTCAAATGATCACATCCTACCAATTCAGCAACCACATCACGTACTTGCTGACATTTGATAGCATCATTCTCGTTATCCTCACGAACCCCGTCTTGAAAGACATACAAATCCTTCGGCTGTGCCTCCAAAATTCGCTCCAACACCTTGCACGTATGGTCTGGGCGATTAAATGTTATGAGAAGAATAGGAGTGTTCATACATTAAATAATTCTCTATGGATGCACGAAGCATCGTTATAATTTTTCATGCCATCCATTAGAACTGGAATAATATTGTTTTCTTTCAATATAGCATCAGTTTGAGCATTATGGCGCCCCCAAGTATAGGCATGAAAAACCCCTCTAACTTTCCCCACAGGGGAAGATGTAATAGAATCTAAGACTTCTATATTTTTCCATATTTGCTGGCAGAAATCAGCGGGGGACATGGTAGTAGCATCAAGATGTTCATAGCCGTGGCTTTGTAAACTTATAAGACCATGTGAGATTTCTACATAATGCTGCAACTCCGCAGATGTTAAATATGTAAAGTGCTTGCCTTCTACTTTCCGTTGCGATTTGCCATCCGTATATCTGCCGTTAATAAAAAGCGTAATCGGGATATTTTCTTCTGTCAGCCAAGGTAATATTTCATCCAAGGATTTATAGCCATCATCCGCGGTAAGGACAGCATATTTATGGCAACGAAGAAAATCGGATGCTATTTTGCGATAGGCATTTTCTAAAGAAATAAAAGCATAACCTTCTCTCCGCATCTGCTCTACTCTATTCATAAAGACATTCAGTTCAATCCAATCGCCTTCACACATAGAGTAAGCCTCAAACTCCGCCGAGATATGATGCAAGCAGAAGACACGGATGGGATGGAGACGCAATTTCGTCCAGCGATTCTTAATAATTTGATAAACAGAACTATGCATCTATTTTACAAATATTTTCCTTTAAGGAATTCCGTTTTAAACTTAGTTGCAATCGTTTCCAAGTCATCCACAAGCACATAGCAGAATGATAGAACGAATGTCTTAGCATCCATTTAACGATACTATTTATTCTAATTTTAAAATCAATATATGAAAATGTTGCATCAACATTTTCACCATATATTTTAAGAGTTGTAGCTATTTGATCTTTCCATTTATTTCTTTGAGACCATGTAGAATATTTAATCCAAAAATCAAATGGTAGATATGTGCTATGGACATTGGTTAACATTTGAAATATCCAAGGTTGCAACCCTTCTTGCTCTATTAAAGAATACACCAATTGTGAAAATAAAAAACAAGGATTACGATAAGCAGCAATGTGCACTATTGATGCGTTAACAAGCTCATGTGTTTGCGTAAATAAAATACAATTGTATCTATTATCAATCGTTGACATCATATGGAAACTGTCTATATTAGCTTTCGCTAAAGATGGTTGATCTATCGCTAGATTGAGAGCATAACTTATTAACCAATTTTTGTGCCATTCTTGATAGAAAGAATGAGATTGCGGAGAGTCTTTTACATATAGTACACCAGAAGAATAATAGTATTCTTCATTTGAGATGTCAATAGATAATTTTGATACGATTTTACATGTTTCTATTTTAGCTACATCTTCTTGAAATTTTACATTTGAATCACCAACTGCCCCAACTTCGCACTCAAACGAATCAATTTCATCTAATGGTTTGCAAACAATGGTATCACAATCGATAAACAAGAAATTACCTATTATCAATTGCCGCACACTCGTTTTAATCCACCGGGAGCGATAAACCATCGATAGGCTATCATCTTCAAAGGGAACCACAATCTTTTCGGATATGTAATCAAGTATCTCTGCCCGTTTGCCTACGAAGAGTTTATCCGTAAGTTTATCCGTAATGAGCACTATATGCGCATCCGGATTCCAATAACGTGCAGACCAAACAGACATTAATGCCTGTTCGATATAGTTCGCCTCTGGCGCACAAGTAAGGACGTATACGAGTTTTGTTTTCATCGTGTAACTGTGATTCATATAAATTTCTATCATTTTTTCCTCACAAATCTTCTGCGATGTTCCTCAATGATTCGTTGGTATCTACGCCGTGTACTATCGTCAAAAAAGTAAGCATTTCTTATCAATTGTTCAACCAATGGAGGAAACTCCATAAACTGACTCAATATCTTTTCCACACGTATTGGTTGCAAACCAATCAATACTCCAAAACGCCGGAAATCATCTTGGCAGGGATGCCCTGTATTTGCCATAGAATCGCTTGGTAACATGGAACGGCTTAATCCTTCCTTTAATCCTAAATCATGCCCATTGATATGAACAAATGTATTAATCAAGTCATACGCCGGTGCCAACATAGGTTCTCCCTCCTTAGTGTATAAAATAGAGAAGTTCTTGAGATGAGCGTCCCCATTGGCGTAAATATAGTTAAACAGTACCAATTGAAAGAACCGTTCCATAGCAGGCATCCACGCCGGAATAAATCGGTAGATGGTGTTTGCGATATCCTCATACGCACCCTCATACTTAAAGTTCTCTCCATCTGTTTGTTCCGTACGTCCTACCAACGAGCAAAAATCTTCCTGTCCTAACTTACTGCCATCTCGCTGAACATCAAATCGACGTGTTATATAAACAGGCTGACCATCTGTGGAAAAACACAATCCATTCATTGCTGTCTGAATACCATATACTTGATTGGCAATCTGCATCGTCAAGTGTTCATTCATCGGGATTTGCTTTCTTAACGAAATGACATCTATTGGAGCCGGTTTTAGAATATGTGTACTCTGCTCTCCATCGTGTGCAAGGCGGATATGCCCATTATCAACTACCGCAGCCAATTTCTCTTGTGCACCGGAGATACTAAGATTCTGTATATTCGTTTGAACTTCTTCCGTCTGCATTTCATCTTCCACATTGAAGTCCAGCCAGGGAGATACCTTGTTTCCGTCAAATAGGGAGCGTAACGCTTTAGGACTATAAGTCGTATAGCCTTCTAATAATAATCCCGGGCACACATTAAACTCTCTCATTTATTTAGGATCTTAAATCTTATATCTCCAATAATATCTTTCTCTGCAAAAGCCATCAATAAGCCAAAATAGTCCTTTTCGTCAATGCGCTGCACACGGCAAATTGTCCGCCGATTAACTCCTTCCGGCAGCAAATTCATAAAGAAAGGAAATACATTTTTGCTACGATAGGGTTCGATTCGTTTCAATAACGTCACTGAAATAGGTGGATAAGACATTTGTACATATTGCTCATCATATACAAACTCATAACATTGACGTGATTTCTCCGCCAACACACCTGCCAAGTGTCCTGCTTTATGCACTTCCAAGCCTCTCATATTATCTCTGCGTTATGCATCAAACTAAACGTTTTGCATTCACCTGAATTTCCATTCCCAACACATCTACTATTTTTTCAAGGATGCGAAGTGAAGGATTCCCCACCCCTCTATCTATATCTTTTATCGTAGCTAAACTGACTCCTGTCATCTCAGCCAAGTCCTCCTGTTTTAAACCCAACATGACTCTTCGTGCTTTTATTTCTCCCAACACATCCATAAAAGTTTATTAATTTAGATTTTTTGCTGCAAAGTTACAACAAAAAATTGACATCTGCAAATAAAGTCTGTTTTTTTAGACTTTTTCATTCCGCCTCGGGAGCGCAAGTTAGGACATATACGAGTTTGGTGGTCATGCGTTTTTCAACCATTTACTTAATAAAGTTAAACCTGTCGCTGATATAATTGTCAGTATCCACAATTTGAGCGGAGCAATATGTAAAATAGCAACGATAGATACTATAATACCCACCGCGATTTCACCCATTATGAACCAATTATTTTTTCTATTTCCCAATAATATTGCTATACCAATCGGAAGCCAATACAATAATAAGTTCAATAGCCACAAGAGACATATGTACCATGGACTATAGGTATAGCTCCATCGTTTAATCGAAGGAAACCAATTGGTCAACAAATTATGGTCTTTATTGAACTTTATTCGTTTTAAATCAAATGAATATTCTTTAGCTAATTCTCCTAGTGTAAGCGTTCTTATTTTATTTTCTTTACAATATTTCAAGTTACTTTCAAACATTTCTAACGTACAAGAATCTGTAAATTCAAATGGATGATACATTAAAACCATTACCCCCCCCCGTGCGAAGGCATATTTCTTGTGACAGCCATCGTAATTCGCCACACGAAAACGGCATTAGATTTAATTTCGCACTATTTAACGGACATCCGTTATACGAACAAGCTGAGATGTTTTTAAATCCTAATTCTTCAAGAACCTGCATAGTAGATTCATCGTATTCATTCCTTGGTGGCACAAAAGAGACGACATTGGTTGCGAATACAGAATCCAGCAGATGTTTTCCGGCACTAAGCATAGCGAATTGTTCTTCGTAAGGCAGTCCGTCTAGTTCACCTCGCGTCCCTGTCCAACAATGTTTGTAACCATGCAAGGCAATTTCAACTATTCCGCATTTTTGCAAATACTTAAGATAGTCCAAAGCCTCATTGTTAACAATAGACGGCTTCCCATTTTTGTTAAACGGAATTACAGCGCACGTTACATGAACATCATATTTCTCAAAGAGGCGAAGCATTTCAACATTTTGTGAACCCAAGCTCATCGTAATGTCGTCACAACGAAATGCGATGGTTTTATTTGTACAAGAGACAAATAAACAAACCAAAATGATATAGATAAGTTTAAATTTCATTTATTTTGCTCCCTTGGTTAAGTCCATCCAACTACCAAATGTATAATCCCACTTATCGGGCTTAAAATAACACATACCACCTTCCGGATAAAAAGTAACTTCTCCAAAATACACTTTCCCACTCACTTCATAAAAGTCAACACGCACATAAGGGTTATCTACAAATTTAGCCACCTTTTCGGCTAAAACCTTCATTAGTGCTAAATTTTGTGGTTTAGCTATAGCATCATTCGTTGTTTCGTGGATGTGCTCAAACGGCATCTTGTTCCAATCCATATCATATACACTGACACGGAGGTTTGTAAAGCGATTGATTGTTACATACACGCATTTAGCTTCCCCATTAAAACAATATAATTTATAATCCGCTAAGGAATCATACTTATCATCGCGTAAGAGGGGTTCAGCAATAATGCGCGGTTTAATCCCTTTATATGCCCATTGCTTATTTTCATAATGATAGTAATCACACTTCATATAGACACCATTATATTTCCATGAGTGCTTTGACTTATTGAATTTCTTTTTATCATCACACATAGTTACGCTAGCGGAATCATGAGTACATTTCAAAATAAACTCGTTAGGCAACTTATCAAAATCAATATCTTCATATCTATTCCAAACGCCAAGGGTTGGAATGATATATTCCTCACCAATAACAGAAGCGATGATGGGTTTAACCTCACACTTATCCACCAAGTGATGATACAAAGGTTTACGATCGTGTAATTTCAACCACTGTATTTTCTCACTAAACGCTTGCGGATTATTTAGATGAAGCGTGCGACCAAAAACATGCTTATAGCGAATTTTAAGATAAACGCTATCCGGCAAGAAATAATATAAAAAGGACTTTTCGAGGTTCTCTTTTGCTATACGAACTATCTTTTTAGGGTGACAATGTTTCATATCCTATTTTTATTTTTCAAACAATACTCTATTACTTCATCAAACTTATCGTCGAAATTAGTTTTTCCGGCATACATTACAAAACTCCAATTAAATCCATCAACATTAAATTCAATTAAACGAGGTTTACTATGCACATCGTATGTAATATCCATTGCGATTAAGCGACAATGGGGAATTTGCTGCCCAATGGATTTAGCAAAATAACAGACTTCGTTCCAAAAAGGAATGCGATAATCTGTAGAAGAAAAATTAACACCATTGATGTCATCATATTTCCTTCCAAATTCATCATATATACAATTTCCTAATTTCCCTGTCTGTACATCAATTGTAGCAAATCCGCCACCGGCAAACAAGTTGTCTACAAAAGAGCCTTCATGACCAATTCGTAATACCGCGCCAAAGATGTTAATCGACTCATCTTTTATAGAACGATAAGTCATCACTCGCATGGTATTGCAAGAAGACTTGCAAAATTGGGCCATATATGGATGTTGTTCTATCACCTCTTGAATTACAAAGTTTTTTCCATAATCATACAAATATTTACCATCTACAACTTGCCCGCCTTTATCAACAAATACATTTCCTTTACGATTCAATAATTTGACACCTTGACCGCTATGACTATCCGTTGAAGGTTTGAGCACAACTTTATCATTATTTCCGAAATGCTTAGCTATCATATCTGCCGATAAAGCTGCGAAGGGCTGATAATGCCCCCCCCCCGTTATTTTCGCAGTAACACACTCATATTCAGAACTTAACAACACCCCATCCATACGTCGCAAAAGAGTTTTGGGCCAAATGCTCTCTTCTGAAATAATCTTGTCAAAGAAATTCTTATCATTGTATAAATCCCGATATTGTACCGGATTTAAGACTCTTTCGATATAAGCATCAGCAACATCTTCCGGTACTATATGTGGATTGGGGCCTACGATACGGCTAAAAAAGCGATATGTGTAGGGTTCTACTCGTTTATCAAATTGTTGCCAAAAGCGAATATACTCTTCCTCTCCGGGAGCAGGTTGATTCACCGGAATATTATTCTTAATCAATCGCTCACGAAACTTGGCCACGCAATCATCATAACGATATTGCCGCTCTACTGCCAAATCATGTTGAAATACCCATCGCTGAAAGAGACGATAAAGCCAACTTTTCACATCATTCCAAAAATAAAGATTCATAATTATCACATTCATTCTTATAACCAACTTAGAAAAACATGTGCGATTACATTTTATGTCTTAAGCAATATTCAATCACTTCATCAAATTTATTACCGAACGGAATATGTCCTCCATACATAGTAGTACTCCAACAAAAACCACCAATATTAATTTCGATTAACCGAGGAGTATTACTCACATCATATGTAACATCCATTGAGATTAATCGACAATAAGGTATTTGCAGTCCAATAAATTTGGCAAAATTGCATATTTCAGTCCAGAAAGGAATTCGAAATGTATTAAAAGCAAAATTAACACCATTAATTTCTTCACAATCTCGGCTATATTTATCGTACACAATCTTCCCTAATACACCTGTTTCACAATCTATCATAACCCGTCCTCCTCCAGAAGTAATATTATCTACAAAGGAGCCATTGTGTCCAATACGTAAAGCCGCTCCAAAGATATTTATTGATTCGTCTTTAACAGAGCGATAAGTCATCACACGTATTGTATTACATGAGGTATTACAAAATTGCGCCAAATACGGATGCTGCTCAATAACTTCTTGAATTACAAAATCATCACCATATTTAACAAGATATTCTCCGTCAACTTTCTTATCATTAGCATCAACAAAAAAATTATTTTCTCGATGCAATAGCATAACATTAGCTCCACCATAGCTATCTACTGTTGGTTTTAAAACACATTTGTTTGATGGAATATTAGCCGCAATATTTTCCGCCGACAAATATAGCAAATCCTCTCTTTTTGTTGATAGTCCATTAATTTTTAGGGATACATAACAACCATTCATAAGAGAACCTCCATTCATTCTACATACATATGTTTTTGGAAAGATTGATGAAGGATGCAATATAAGCGGAAAGAGATTCTTATCTTGATATGCCATACGATATTGCAGCGGATTTAAAATAGATTCTATATATGCTGCTCCGATATCTTCAGGAATAATATGAGGATTTTGACCAATAATACGCACAAAATTACGATAAGTATAAGGTTCTACCCGTTTATCAAATTGTTGCCAAAAGCGAATATACTCTTCCTCTCCGGGAGCAGGTTGATTCACTGGAATATTATTCTTAATCAATCGCTCACGGAACTTGGCAACGCAATCATCATAACGATATTGCCGCTCTACTGCCAAATCATGTTGAAATACCCATCGCTGAATGTGACGATATGTCCAACCGACAACTTTATTATTCCAAAATTTGAGGTTCATTATGCTTTATTCCATTGAGATTGTAATACGGTACGGAAATTACTATTATATCCCGTAGGACGATGAATATAATTCATGCCTTGTCCCATATTAAAATTCATGCAGTAGATTATTTGATCAAAATCTTTGCTATTATCTCCGACATATAGAGTTACACGATAATGCCCCGGAGCGAGATTAACATTCTTAAAACTAACCTTCAGCGGAATTCTATCGCCCACAGAAAGGTGACTTAATTCCATATCGTCATCCAAATTATTGGCAATGGCCATCGTTTCGTAAGCGTCATTGCTAATACTAATCGCTACTTGCAGTGGCGAATAGAAAAGTTTTTTGACTATCAAATCAAAAGACACTTCCAAGTCATCCCCTAACTCGAGATAATCTTTGTTCAATTTATAATTCTCAAATTGGACATCCCCGCTACCATGGCGATCTACCATAGAACCATTCATTTGTCCATCCAAGTATAAATTCACCGCTTGCTGCACAGGGCCGATAAATGAGACTTGTCCCTTATCCAACAAAACACCCGTTTTACAGAGCATCTTTATTGAGTTCATATTATGGCTGACGAAAAGGACGGTTCTGCCACCGGAGGCGACGTCCTGCATCTTGCCGATGGCTTTTTTCTGGAACTCGGCATCACCAACAGCGAGGACCTCATCCACGACCAAAATCTCAGGCTCCAAAAAGGCTGCCACCGCAAAGCCCAGACGGACCGTCATACCACTGGAATAACGCTTAACCGGCGTATCAATGTATTTCTCGCAACCGCTAAAATCAATAATCTCATCCAATTTGCGGTTAATCTCCTGCTTGGTCATGCCTAAAATAGCACCATTCATGAATATATTCTCACGGCCCGTCATCTCACCATGGAAACCTGTGCCCACCTCCAACAGACTGGCTATACGGCCACGAGCATTAATCGTACCCACCGTGGGCCCCGTAACGCGGCTCAATAACTTGAGCAACGTACTCTTGCCTGCACCGTTCTTGCCGATAATGCCGACCACATCCCCCTGCTCCACCTTAAAATCAATATCACGCAAGGCCCAAACATATTCACTATTCGCCTTGACGGAACGGTCATTTACATCGCCCAACTTAAGGTACGGGTCTTCCTTATGTAACACACTCGTCTGCCACCAACGGTTGATATCGTGGCTCAATGTCCCTGTGCTTACCAGCCCCAGCCGGTACTGTTTCCCAACATGGTTAAATTCAATAGCAGTCATATCTTTATAATGATGAATTTATACGCTCCGCTTAATGATGAATTTATACGCTTCGCTTAATGATGAATTTATACGCTCCGCTTAATGATGAATTTATACGCTTCGCTTAATGATGAATTTATACGCTTCGCTTAATGATGAATTTATACGCTTCGCTTAATGATGAATTTATACGCTCCGCTTAATGATGAATTTATACGCTTCGCTTAATGATGAATTTATTTATATTTAGTTTTATTATTGAGTTTTTTTCGCATTGTTATGATACTAGAAGAAAGCATACGCATAATTTCCTCCGCATCAGTATATAAGCTATCAAATTGTTCTTTAGATAAATAATGGGTCTCATACAGCAACTCAAGCCAATACAAAGTTTCGTTACATTCCTTTTGAGACATTGCCAATTTGTGTATAAAATCCACGTCACTCTCTGCATATGTAGCCTCTCTGTGAATAGCTCCTATAGCTGTACCTGAACGCTGAATTTGGTCTGCCATATTATATTCATGTTTCTGCTCATTGAGGAATTGTTTCAACTCTACCATCTTCACTGCAAACTTTTTGAATTTCTCCCTATATATTCGATCCTGCTCGTTCATACAATCTATCATTCAAATTAGTTTTACGAGCGCAAAGGTACAAAAATAAACGGATATATGCAAATATAATCGTAAAAAAGTAGGGAAACCGCATCAAGAAATGTTCATATTTCCCTACCTTTCCAATAAGTTCAACAGGTCTTTTGCAGTCAGTTTATAACTCATGTCAGTACCTTCCAAGAGCGAATCTGCTAATGAGCGTTTCGACTCATGCAGACGCAGAATTTTCTCCTCGATGGTGTGTTCCGAAATGAGATGATAGACTGTCACCTTTTGATGCTGACCTATACGATAGGCGCGATCCGTTGCCTGCTGTTCGATGGCAGGATTCCACCATGGGTCTAAGTGAATCACATAGTTAGCCCCCGTCAAATTCAAGCCCAATCCCCCTGCTTTAAGCGAGATGAAGAATATAGCTTTTTCACCTTTTTGAAATGTCTCTACCATCCGTTGCCGTTCCTTGATAGGTGTACTGCCATCCAAATAGAAATAATCCTTCACTCCAGCTTCCTCTACTGCCTCACGAGCCATCTGTAAGAACGATGTAAATTGACTGAATACCAACACTTTGTTTCCACCATCTATGATAGGCAGAAGTTTGTCCATCATTGCCTCCAGTTTATTAGAAGGTCCTACCCATTTTTTCTCCGCCAAAGCAGCTGAACATGCCGCTTCGCGTAATTTAGTAATCATTGATAAAGCATTCACGCTTAGTGATGTAGAAGATTCCAATTCTGCTTTTGCTTCACGACGAATCACCTCATATACCGCCATTTCTTCATCAGACAACTGTACCGGTACATGTATTTCTTCTTTATCCGGCAACTCGCGCACGACTTGCTGTTTGGTTCGTCTAAGCATAAATGGTGCAATCATACGCTTCAGTTGTTGCTTGGGTTCTTGCTCTCCTGCTGCAATCGGCATAATAAAACGCTGCGTAAAATGCTCATACGATCCCAATAAACCCGGATTGATAAATTGCATTAAATTCCATAGTTCGCCCAAATGATTCTGAATAGGCGTCCCCGTCAGTATCAGTCGATTCTTTGTTCGCAACTGCATCGCAGCCGCAGAAGCTTTCGTGTCGCGATTTTTGATTGTATGAGCCTCGTCCAAGCATACAGTCACCCAATCACGTTCCACCAATATCTCTCGTTCCGTCACCAGCAAGCCATACGTCAATACTATTACATCATTCGCACCCAGACCACGAATGCACCTCTCCCTATCAGTCGCGGCTATTTCATTAAGCATCAATACAGACAAACCTGAAGTAAAACGTGCTAACTCTCGTTGCCAATTCAGTACCACCGATGCAGGAGCCACAACCATCTGCGGTCCATTACTTGCATTTGCCAACAGGCATGCAATAGTTTGTATCGTCTTACCCAGTCCCATATCGTCTGCCAAACAAGCACCTGCTCCCCAATTCATCAACCGCATTATCCAACGATAGCCATCTTCCTGATAATCACGCAACGTAGCATTCAACCCATCAGGTATATCAAACGACATACGTTCGCTATTGCGTATTTTTTTGCGCAGGTCCAATAGTGATTTTGGTTCTAAAATATCCACTTCTCCATGTAAGGCATCTCCTGTTACAGCCATTGCCAATTCAGGTATTCGGACATGTCCATGGTTCTCCTGCGCCATTGCATCAATACGCCCTAATTGACGACGCAATTCGGCAGACAAAGTCAAGTATTCGTTCTCTCCTAATCGAACATAACGAGTCGTATTCTCACGAAGTAATCCTAATAGTTGGCTCATATTGAGCACCTGATCTTCCGACAAAGCAAATTCGCCATCCAATTCAAACCACCCGCTTTTCTCTTGGGTAACGATATTCCAATTTGATGTATCAACCGGACGAAGTGTTATCCGTCCATCCTTGGGCCACTCCACAACACACAGTTCCGGTTGCTGCTGCAACAACTCTAATATCGTCAGCAACTCTACCATTGTCAGCAGGATTTCATCATCCCTTGATATCTGCACATCTATATGCTCCTGTATTGCGTGCAGCAACTTATCACGAAGTTTCTTTTCCTTATTTAAATCACGTTGTACGTTATACCGCACGCCATTCACTCTATCTATAATCGTTTGCTTGCCGTTTCCCGGTTGACAGAGCATTTCGCCATTTTCCAGAGGTCGCACCATGACATTCGCCTTGAACATTTGACCTTCCGGTTCAATTCGCATGATAGGAATCGGTTGTCCATTTATAGTCTCTAATAGGACTGCACCACGAATATCACTCTGTATTTCCACTCGTCCTTTGAGGGCACTAAAGAGTTGTTCCAGCATTGGTTCAGCCTCCTCTGGAACAAACATTAACTGCAAGATTCTCACGAAATAATCTCTCACAGAAGATGCAATAGGATAATACGTTGCCTTATCTTTCCCTAAATCATACCATAGGGCATTTTTAGAAGCCATTGTATCTATGGGCACATTGGTCTTGAAAAAAATTTTTCCGTCTTTCTTCTCTGTATAGATATAAGGCAATTCTTCCACTACTTGCACAATGGAATAGTCGTATTGTTCGTACCTAACCAGTTTATCCGTCCCCTTCAGGAATGGCAAGATGAGCGACAATGTAGGATAAAAATCATATAGATTATGTCTATTCCGCCATTCGGTATGAATCTGCTTATCGGCATCATCCATAGCAACATCGCCCATCTGGTATCGTTGCATAGAGACACTTTTCCCCTTTCCCCAAACACCAGATTTGAGTTTATGCTGTTCACGAATTTCGACATTCTCTCCATAATTCAACAGGTAACAGAGTCTTGACTGTACTAATTGCTTAGCAGGCTCATCATTTTCTTGCGTCACAAAGCCAGAATCTTGTATCAACTCTTGCAACTTAACTTCCCATGTCGGACGGATATGTAACTTCGACAATGCTGATTCATACCGCCATTGCTCATGTGACATATCCACAAATGCTGCCAATTCGCATTGCAACACAGCGCACTTTACCTTTGGTATCGGCAGGTTCTTGATATCCTCTTTGAAGAAGCAAAGCAGCAAGAACGAAATGACATTATTCACAGAAGGTATTCGCTGCACATCTTTAGCACGTGACTGCAATAGCCTTTTATTCACGAACTGCTCCGAATCTTTGAAGAAACCTGCCAGAACCAAGCCTGCCCCCAACATCCGTGTGTCCAATTTCTGCTCTTTAGAACATATTGACCGTAGCGAATGAATATCTTCATCCTTGTGACGACGAGCCAAAGCGATAACATATAGCAAGAAACTGATTGGGTCATACGGTACAAACTTCACATCAATTTCTTTTCCCTGTCGTTTAATAGCTTCTTGGTATAGTTTGATTGCTTCGTCCAATTGATTTTCATATAGAGCCTTGGATGCCTGAATAAGACTATACGCGCTATATTTTTCGTCACCTAATCTATACGGAAGTTCCTCTCCTGTATAGAAGAAATGGTCCTTTTTATATACCACGTATAGGCGTTGCAATGGGGGCGTCATATATGAACGGCTTTCCAATACTTTTCCTACATCCTCTATCAGTTCTATATTCTGCCCCAAATAAGCAACCTGTAAGAGCAATGATGACACATCTTCTAAAAAATCCGTATGAAGTTGCAACAATATCTTACCATAATTAGCATACTCATAGGCAAGAAGTAATATATCCGTTATCTTGTTTACCCAACGATGAGTAAATTGCTGATGACCAAAATTGGCAGAAAAAGTTTCTCGTTCCCCGAATAACATCTCCGCGCATTCCCTCAAAAAGATTGATTGCGTGGATTGCATCACGGTTTTACTCATTCGCTCTATCCAGTCTTCATGTTTCAACAATTCTTCCATCACCTTAAGATAGACGAGATCCTTGATTTCACAATCGAACCAATAACTATTCACCTCCCCAACTATCCAATCATGTTGCTTTAATTCCTTTATGCACTCTCGCATAGCCGCTTGTGTATATCTCTTTCCTTCCAGATTATACACGTCCTCATGACCGCGAAGCCGAATACACCCATACGCCATTTGGCATAGCAGAAACAACGCATCATCGGTTATTCCCCATGCATTATGACATCTCGCTTTGATAGCCTCCTCCTTAGCCTTTGTTTTGGCATCCAACTCAGCCTGCTGACGTGCGACAAACGTATCAACATCGCCTCGTGTATATTGCAAGAGGGCTGCCCCTACGTGTTTGCATGGTCCTCCCCATGAATAAGGACAATCGCATTGATAATTCAGCACATCCTTATCCCTTATATCCAATCGCACATGATAAGTTTCTGTCCCAATTACCTCATATTCATACGTATCACCCGACTGACGTATCAGCCGTGCCCGTTTCTCCTGCCAATACGTTCTCGCCCTACCCATAATGACAGAACCAATATGACTTGCAAAATTAGTTAATTTGAATCGTGCCATGTTTTATGAATGCTTTCCCCTTTCTCTTCATTTTGGAATAAGATGGGCTACTAGTATCTACTAAAAATTTTGAGGCTTAATAGAATCAATCTACTTCCATCTTCAAAAACTCACGGAGATGCAAGTGTTGGATACCTTCGTAATTGGACTTCGTATGCAAAGGATTCATTGAAACGACTATTTTAGGATAATTATTCGGAATGGCTAACAAATTGCCAAACTCTCGCTTTTCCGTATCTTCATTCACCATGAGATATGTCACCTGCACATAGAGTACTCGTTCCCCCTTTTCGGCAATAAAGTCAATTTCTCCATTTCGCAATTGCCCAACTCGCACGATCCAACCATATCGCAAGAGATGCATGAACACCACGTTCTCCATACGTTTTTCGATATCGTTGGACTGTCCGCTACGAACCAATACATTTCTAATTCCGATGTCCTCGAAATAGTACTTTTCATTATTCTCCATCAGTGCTTTGCCATGAATATCGTATCGATAAACACGGTAAGCAAGGTAAGCATTGGTAAAATAGGATAAATAGGACAAAATCAATGGTGCAGAAACAGTTTCTCCTTGCGAACGCATATATTTCATTATGCTATTAGGAGAGAGCAATTTGCCGATATTATCGCACACAAACTTGCACAGATTCATTAAGAAAGGAATGTTACGTATTTGCTCCCGTTGGATGATATCTTTGAGTACGATAGTATCGTACACACTGCGTATATAGTCGGTCACTTGTTGCCTATTATCGAGTCCTAACACACTTAGGAATGGTAGTCCACCCCACGTTAGATATTTCTCTAATGATACATCAGAATCCTCTAAGCCATGGAAAAGAAGGAACTCGTAATAACTGAGCTCATGAATTGGAATTTCGATATACCGAGCAGCTAATTTAGTGCTTAAATCAGAAGATAGCATCTTTGCATTACTTCCTGTGATAAGCACATTTGTATGAGGTTGTTTAATCCAACTGCGGACGGAATGCTCCCATCCCGCAATATCCTGCACCTCATCAATGAAGATATAATTATGTTTATCAACATGATAGTGTTCCTCCAAATAGTGATTGAGAGCAGATGCCGTTGTTATCTCATCAAAAAGGTGTTCTTCCTTATCTATAAAAATAACATTATTAGATACATCTTGCGAAACACGCTCTGCTACCAACCTTAGGCACATGCTTTTTCCCACTCGTCTTTGTCCAGTCAGAACAAGGACTAATCCCTTATCTAACCATTGTGCGATAGCATTCGTATAATGAGGTCTATCAATAAGTTTCATAGTCTTGCTATTTATAAATTCGGCACAAAGGTACTAAATTTTCATGATATATACAAATTATATTTGCAGAAAATGCAAATTTATAAAATATAAGTTAGTTTTTTTAGCACACAATCCCCTATTGCCAAATATGATGTAAGAGAATCCCCTGCATATAAATTCATCAAGATTTTCGAGGTATCGAGTGCTCGAGATTTCGAAATTTCGGAGGGAAAACTGCGTTTTTTAGGGACTGTAACGTCCCCTTGACGTCCCCTTGACGTCCCCTAAAAAGGGGTAGTGTGTAGTTGCGTGTAGAGAAGTAGTGTTAGTGGAAAGTTTATTTATGGAGGAGAATGCTGACGATAATGGGGGCGGCGAAGAGGGCACTCATCGTGGAAACAGGCAACGGATAAGTAAAAAGAGAACAAAGGATATCGCAAAGTAACAACAAAGCCGCACCCAACAAGGCCGTCACCGGCACCGTCATACGATGGTCCGTCGTGCGGAACAAACCGCGCGCGACATGCGGCACCGCTACACCGATAAAAGCAATCGGACCGCAGAAAGCCGTAACACCGCCCGCCAACAAACAGGTTGTCCAAACAATCATCCGGCGCGTGCGCTCCACAGGCACTCCGATACCCTGCGCATAGCCATCGCCCAACAACAAACCGTTCAAAGGTTTGACCAGACCGAGCAACAAGACCACAGCCACCGCCAAGACAACCGTCATCACACACAACTCCGTCCATCCTACACTATTCAGGCTGCCGAAAGTCCAGACAACAAAGAGTTTGAGCGCATCGGGGTTGGCGAAGTTCTGCAAGACATTCACCAACGCCCCCGCGATAGCCCCGAACATCATGCCGACAATGAGCAGGCTGACATTATCACGCACCCTGCGCGCCACCCAAAGCACCAACGACATGACCAACAGACTGCCCGCCACAGCCCCCAAACACAGACCGCCTCCAACGCACCATGACGGCAACCAAAGAGACAAATTGAGCAAAGTGACGCACGCCACCCCCAATCCTGCACCCGAAGAGACACCCAATATATAAGGACCCGCCAAAGGATTGCGGAAAAGAGTCTGCATCAACAATCCCGCCACCGACAAAGAAGCACCCGCCAAGATAGCCGTCAAAGCCTTAGGCAAGCGGATAGCAAACAAGATATGCGCCTCCATATCAGACAAGCCCGCAAAGGGCCACAACCAAACCGACCCGCAACAAAGGTCCAAACAAAAGAGGACAATGACCGCAAGGGACAGGCAGAGAGTAGTGGGTAGAGGAGTAGTGGAGTAGTGAAGCATTGTTGGTGATGGATAAGTGGTGATTGATGTGCAAAGTTAGTCTTTTTCCGTGATTTGGACAAAAAAAATTGCATATTTGACAAAAAAAGCGTAATTTTGCACAATTTTACAACAAAAAAAATAAGGATTATTATGAGCGTACATGTACAAAATGCAAAAATGACGACAGCCAAATTGCGCCAAATGAAAAAAGACGGCGAGAAAATCGCCATGATAACGAGTTACGACTACACTTTGGCCTCGCTGGTAGATGAAGCGGGCATCGACATGATACTTGTGGGCGACAGCGCAAGCAACATCGTGTGCGGCAACCAATATACCCTACCCATCACCGTGGACGAGATGATATTTCTGACCAAAGGCGTCGTACGCGCTGCGAAGCACGCTATGGTTGTGTGCGACATGCCCTTCGGCAGTTACCAAATCAACGAAGAGGACGCTTTGCGTAATGCCGTCAAAATCATGAAGGAGAGCGGTGCTGATGCCGTCAAACTGGAAGGCGGAGAAGAGATACTGCCCGCCGTAAGGCATATGATACAAGCGGGCATCCCCGTATGCGGACACCTCGGACTGACCCCGCAAAGCGTCAACCAATTGGGCGGCTACGGACTGCGTGCCAAAGAAGACGCCGAAGCCGATAAACTGATACACGACGCCCAACTGTTGGACGAAGCCGGATGTTACTGTATCGTCCTCGAAAAAATACCCGCAGCATTAGCCGCCAAAGTGACCCGAGCCGTCAGTTGCCCCGTCATAGGTATAGGTGCAGGCAACGGCACCGACGGACAAGTACTGGTTCTGCACGACATGTTAGGCATGAACCAAGGCTTCAAACCGAAGTTCCTACGGCAGTTCGGACAATTGGGCGAGGCCGTGAAAAATGCCGTGGGAGACTATGTGCAAGCCGTAAAGGAGGGGACATTTCCAAATGCAGAGGAGAGTTATTAGTTTAGAGTTTAGAGTTTAGAGTTTAGAAAATCAAATATAACACCATGAAAATAGCAATCTTCGGCAATTCGATGAAGGCCGCCATCAAGGAAGATTTGGCACATCTGATTGAGTTCCTGCAACTACGGGGCATTGATATCGTGTTGTCCCAAGAACTAAGGAGCGAAATGAGCCTGCGCCAGTTCCAGCCTTTCATCCACGAGAACGGACAAAGAGAACAAAATGTCGATTTTGTCCTGTCCATCGGCGGTGACGGCACTTTCTTAACTACCGCCTCCGCCGTGGGCGACAGCGATATTCCCATCCTCGGCATCAACTGCGGACATCTCGGATTCCTGACCAACGTACAGACCCGCGACATGGACTATATCCTTGACCTGCTCATTCAAGGCAAATACACATTGGAAGAACGGTCGTTACTGCACGTTACCTGCTCCGAAGGCGGCTATTTGGCTTCTCCCTACGCTCTGAACGAAGTGGCCATCCAACACAACGGACCGAGTAGCATGCTATTCATCGAGGTGCTGCTTAACGGCGAATACCTGCACACCTACAACGCCGACGGACTGATTATATCCACCGCCACAGGCAGTACTGCCTACAACTTGAGTATAGGCGGCCCCATCATGATGCCCGATGTGAACGGCATCGTACTGACCCCGCTGGCCTCCCACAGTCTGACGGTCAGACCCTTGGTAATAGCCGACAACAAAACGATAGACATACACACCACCAGCCGTGCGGGAACGACCTATATGGTCAGCGTGGACGGCCGCGGACACACAATGGGAGAGGACATTACCCTGCATATCGAGAAAGCCCCGCACACTATCAAACTGGTACAGATAGACGACAACTCGTTTATCCGATCGCTGAAGAACAAAATGCACTGGGGAGAGAAATGAAACCGGTACGCATCATCTATATGGGAACGCCGGAGTTTGCCGTAGCCGGGCTGCAAGCACTGGTGGAGAACGGATACCAAGTGGTGGCCGTAGTGACTATGCCGGACAAACCTGCCGGACGAGGGTACCAGATACAATACTCCGCCGTCAAGCAATACGCCTTACAGCACGGACTGGACATTCTGCAACCCGAAAAACTGAAAGACCCGGCGTTTCTGGAACAGTTGCGCTCCTATCACGCCGACCTGCAGATAGTGACCGCCTTCCGCATGCTGCCGGAAGCGGTATGGCAGATGCCCAGATTGGGCACGTTCAACGTACACGGGTCCCTCCTGCCCCAATACCGCGGAGCAGCACCCATCAACCGCGCCGTCATGAACGGCGAGACAGAAACGGGATTGACCTCGTTTATGCTGAAACAGGAAATAGATACCGGCAATATCCTGCTGCAAGAACGCATCGCCATTGGCGAGGATGAAGACGTAGGCTCGGTACACGACCGCCTAATGGCGTTAAGTGCGGGCATCACCCTCCGAACGGTTGAGTTGATTACCGCATGCGACGAGAAAGGGTTACCCCTACCGATGAAAGAGCAAGACACGATGACGGACGGCGAACTGAAACCCGCACCGAAGATATTCAAAGAAGACTGCCGCATCGACTTCGGCAAGCGTGTGCGCGAGGTTTACAACCACATCCGCGGGTTAAGCCCCTACCCCGCTGCCTGGTGTGACTTGGACATACAAGGGCAACGGTACGAGAACGTCAAGGTGTATCGGGCGCGGCCTTCCGACATTCCTCACGCCGACGGACGCATCATTATGCCTTGTGCAGACGGGCATATCGAATTGACGGAACTGCAACTGCCCGGCAAAAAAAGAATGGATGCCAAAGCCTTGTTAAATGGTTTACGAAATCATTGACAAATATTACAACGAACAACCGGAACTCAAGCAACTGCTCATCCGGCACTCGGAACAAGTACGCGATCGCGCGTTGCGTATCGTGGACAACCACCCCAAATGGACGGAAACAGGACAGGTAAACCGTCTGTTTGTGGAAGAAGCGGCCATGTTGCACGACATAGGCATCATCTTCTGCGATGCCCCGCGCATCCACTGTTTCGGGTCACACCAGTACATTGAACACGGCTATCTCGGCGCCGAACTGCTGCGCAAAGAAGGGTTGCCCCGTCACGCCCGTGTAGCCGAAAGGCACACCGGTAGCGGCATCACCACGGAACAGGTACTGCGCGAAGAACTGCCCATTCCTGAACAGGACTACTGCCCCGAAACACTGGAAGAGAAAATCATCTGCTATGCGGACAAATTCTATTCGAAGAGCCACCTCGGCGAAGAGACGGCTCCCAACAAGGTCCGCCAAATGATATGGCGTTACGGCTACGACGCCATCGTGCGTTGGGAAGAGATGTGCCGATTGTTCGGCGAATAATCCTTACTTCAACACGTCACGCACCAGACGGACACTGCGGCCTGCATTACGGCCATACAGTTCGGATGACATAGCCGCGTAACCGGCATAAATGCCAAGGAAATAGGCGGCATCGTTTCCCGCCGCCGAAGCCGACCAATAGGTTCCCATCTGCATTGGAGCATCTACGACGCGGTGATACCGCACCCCGCCGCAAGGCAGAAAGACAGCCCCCGCATTCAGCAACTGACGGTATGTCATGTTTTTTTTCTCCTTAAACCCGTCCGGCAACAGCAACAGGCCGTGTATGCCGTTGACATCGTACAACCGATGCAACCGACGGGCATCGGGACGGCCGAAAAGCAAATATGTCCACTCGTCGCGAGTCAGCGTGCGCCACAATCCGGCTTTGTTGCCGCCGTTGGAAATAGCGTTATAGACGCCCCAGTCATAGTCGGCAGACGCACCAACCAACGATGTTTCCGACTGTGTAGCGGAAGGGCCGTAGCCGAACGGGTTATGCGGATTGCCCGAATGCTCCAAACGGCACATCCAATCCCAAGGGTGGCAATATATGACGTCAGGGTCGTTCGCACGGTTGTCGTAACCGGACGTAGCCCAACCGAACAAGTCTATCCAGCCCGCATATTGCGGACCTACCTGTTCGTTAGCCAATCCCAGTACGTCCTCCTGATGTTTGGCAAAACGGAAGACACCCGTCGCCGGACAATATTGCAAGTTACCGGAAGCAAATTCGACTTGGCGACCGTCAGCCACAGAAAAATGTCCGGGACGTGCGGCAGACAAGGCCATCGCATAAAACAAAAACGCAAACAAAAACAACTTTTTCATTTATTATCTGAATTTATGGGCGAAGCCGAAAGAGAGGAGTTCCTTGAACTGCATTTTAGCGCGTTCGTCACCTGCCATAATGACCGTGTTGTCGTAACGCGGATGCAGTTCCAAACGAACGGACAAGAAGCGGTTGATAATAAAATCACAATCTATTTCCCAATCGAACTCCACCCGCTTGTAGTTCGTATAAAAATACAACTCCGTTTCCAACGACACCTCGCGCACCGGCTTGTATTTCCAATGAAAACGCAAACTGCTACCAAGTTCGTTAATAATATGTTTACCGGCCTCTATACCGTAGTTGTTGACATTGACTTTTCCGCCGTCATCTCCATAAAAAGAGTAAATCATCTTATAAGCCAGCGGCGAAACCAATATACTCATGTCTTTCAGCGGTTTGTAGTCCACACCGAGCGTCATGTTATAGCGTATCGGGGTGAGGAAAGCCGTTTTGACTGTCTGCGCATTCTCGTTCCATGCGTTCCACAAAGTAGTCTGGAACTCCGCAGAAGACGAGATATATAGTTTCTTAATCACTTGGTAACCGACCTTGGAGTACAAACGGAACAAGTCATCGGTAATGTTGTGCTTACGAAGAGTGTCGTTGGGCGTGGTAGCAACCCCCAATCGCCATTCGCCCGTGTTCTCCCACAACAAATTGTCCTTACTGTAATTGATGCTCCCTTTAGCCAGACTGATAATGGAGAAATTGCTGGTACCGCCTTTGTACCAGTTCCCTGATATATAGTTTTGTGTGAAGTGGATATTAACATTCGCCTCTTTTTTCCACGGACTGAGGGTACTGCGAAAAAAATAGGCCAAGTCTTCCAAATCGGCCTCGGGGTCCTTGATTAACGCCGGCGGCACGGCATCCAAACCTTTTATATCCCCTATATTCGCCATCAGCGAAGAGATGGAATCCGACTGTTGCGCCACACGAGCCAGCGAGTCCTCATAGGCCTGTCGTGCCAGTTCGTCCCTGCGCAACAACATAATGGAATCCTTGATAACCGCCAGTTCCGCTTTCAGCAACGAGTCACGCAAATACAAGCCCGCCAGCAGCGAATCTTTCTTCAACGAATCACGGACAAAGATGTCCCGACTTTGGGCGGCTACCATTTGAAGCAGCAACATATCTTCCGACACGACTTCGGCGCGATTGTCCCAACTCATCGTATCCGTATGCACCACCACGGAATCCACGGGAGATATAGCCGGAACGGTATCTTGCGCAAGAGCGAACAACGGACCTGCCGACATTGCAATCACTATGGCCGCACGAATCAGCCGCACAATGCCTCCCTCTTATATGCGCGTACAATAAGATAAACGCCCCAAACGATAAACGGAATACTCAGCCACTGCCCCATATTTAGGAGCATGCCGGACTCAAAACCGTTTTGGTCCAGTTTGATGAACTCCAGCACGAAACGAGTCACAAAGATGATTTCCAGAAAGACACCGAAAATCAGCCCCTTGCGGCGGTAACATTTTCCCTTCCAATACATTGTCCACGTCACTACGAACGCCACGATGCAATAGAGCATCTCGTATATCTGCGTGGGATGATGCGGTTCGGTCTGCCCGTCGCGCACGAAAACGAAACCCCACGGAAGACCGGTCGGTCCACCATAAATCTCGCTGTTCATCAAATTGCCCAAACGGATGAGTGTAGCCGTGATGCACACGCCGATAACCAAACGGTCGAAAATCCAAATCAGCGAAGTATGATATTCCGGTTTCTTGGAAAAATGTTTTCTGTTCAACCCCCACGCCGCCACAATCAGCCCCAATGCGCCGCCGTGACTACTCAAGCCGCCTTCCCAAATCTTGAGCAACCACAACGGATGCTCAATGTAGGGATTGCGGTAGTTAATCGCCCATGCAAAAAATTGGGTCGGTTCGGTGGATATGTCCATCGCGCGGCAATACCCCGCCAAGGCAGGATCGGTGACATCGTACCACTCATAGAACCAGCAATGCCCCAACCGTGCGCCGATGATAACGCCGAGCGTCATCCACATGAAAATCTTGTCCGCCCAATCGGCAGGGCAATTTTCGTTCTTATACAGTTTGACCTGCACCAAATAGCACAGATAAAGTCCCACGGCCCACAGCAGACCATACCAACGGATACCCCCGTTGCCGATGTGCAACAAGACGGGATCCACGTTCCAAGTGACGAATTCAAGCATACCGGTTTATAATGACATCTTTCCGTGACATTGCTTGTATTTCTTGCCGCTACCGCACGGGCAGGGGTCATTGGGGCGAGGTTTCTTCTCCACACGAATAGGTTCGGGGCGCTGCATCTCCCGTGTGTCGCGTCCGGCAGCCGCTGCCTGCCCGCTGGCCTGCGCCGCGCGCTGCACTGCATCCTTCTGGCTACGATAACGGCTATAATCGGTGCGTTGGGGCGCACGCGCCTGCTGTACGTTCTGCGGTGCCTGAACGGGTATCTGTCCACGGAGCAGGATAGCAATCGCACGGCGGTTGAATGTATCCAGCATGCGGCGGAAGATATTAAACGACTCAAGTTTATAAATCAACAACGGATCTTTCTGTTCGTAACTGGCGTTTTGTACACTGTGTTTGAGTTCGTCCAACTGGCGCAGATGCTCTTTCCACTCATCGTCAATAACAAACAGCAGCATGCGTTTCTCAAACTCCTTGACCACTTCGCGGCTGTTCGTTTCCGATGCTTTGCGGAGATTGACCGCAATATTATAGACCCGCTTGCCGTCCGAGATAGGAATCAAGATGTTTTCGTACATCGAGCCTTTCTCCTCGTACACTTTCTGGATGACGGGGTCGGCAGTCTGCATCAGTTTATCCATACGGCGTTTGAAGGTCTCAATAGCCGCCACCGCCAGTTCTTCCGACAGTTTCTCCTCGCGCGAGCCACGGAAAGTATCCTCGTCAAACGGCACTTCCATCGCGAACACTTGCATCACGTTGTATTGCAGCGACTCGTAATCCATCGCACCGCGTGCATCGGCTATAATGCTCTCCGCGGTGTCGTAAACCATATTAGTGATGTCCACGCCGATGCGCTCGCCCATCAAGGCGTGGTGACGTTTGGCGTAGATGACGTTACGCTGCTGGTTCATGACATCGTCGTATTCAATCAAGCGCTTACGGATGCCGAAGTTGTTCTCCTCCACTTTTTTCTGCGCTTTCTCGATGTTCTTGGATATCATGGAGTGTTCAATCATCTCCCCTTCTTCAAAGCCCATCTTATCCATGATGCCGGCGATGCGCTCGGAGCCGAACATACGCATCAGGTCGTCTTCAAGGCTGACAAAGAACACGCTGCTTCCCGGGTCGCCCTGACGTCCGGAACGTCCGCGCAACTGACGGTCCACACGACGGCTTTCGTGGCGTTCGGTGCCGATAATGGCCAGTCCGCCCGCCTTTTTCACTTCGGGTGTCAGTTTGATATCGGTACCGCGACCCGCCATGTTCGTGGCGATGGTAACCACGCCGCGCCTACCGGCCTGTGCTACAACTTCTGCCTCGTGCTGGTGCAGTTTGGCGTTCAATACGTTGTGCTGTATCTTGCGCATCGTGAGCATCTTGCTCAGCAGTTCGCTTATCTCGACGCTCGTTGTGCCGACCAAGACAGGACGGCCCGCCTCCACCAGATTGACTATCTCCTGAATGACCGCATTGTATTTCTCGCGCTTGGTGCGGTAAATCCGGTCGTTCATGTCTATACGCGCGATGGGTTTGTTGGTAGGAATGACCACCACGTCCAGTTTATAGATGTTCCAAAACTCGCCCGCTTCCGTTTCGGCTGTACCGGTCATGCCGCTCAGTTTATTGTACATACGGAAGTAGTTCTGGAGCGTAATGGTTGCAAAGGTCTGTGTTGCGCCTTCCACCTTGACATTCTCCTTGGCTTCCACCGCCTGATGCAGTCCGTCACTCCAACGACGGCCCTCCATCACACGGCCTGTCTGCTCATCAACTATCTTGACTTCGTTGTTGTCAATGATGTAATCGACATCTTTCTCGAACAACGTGTAGGCTTTCAGCAACTGGTTTACAGTATGGACGCGCTCGCTCTTGACACTATAGTTGGCGTATATCTCGTCTTTACGCTGCTGTTTCTCCTCGGCAGTAAGCGTCTGTTTCTCCAGTTCGGCTATCTCGCTGCCGACATCGGGAAGAACAAAGAATTCGGGGTCGTCCGTATTGCCTGTCAAAGTATCTATACCCTTGTCGGTCAGTTCGATGGACTTGTTTTTCTCGTCAATAACGAAATAGAGTTCGTCGGTAGCGATGTGCATGTTTTTCTCGTTCTCTTGCAGGTAAAACTCTTCCGTTTTCTGCAGCCGCACTTTCACTCCCGTTTCGCTCAGATATTTGATAAGCGCCTTGGATTTAGGCATACCCTTGAAGGCGCGGAACAGGGCCAGTTCGCCGGCCTCGCGTTCTTTTTCGTCGGACGAGGGCATTTTGGCTTTCGCTTCCGCCAGCAGTTTGGTGGTCAAGGTCGTCTGGGTGCGGACCAACAGTTCAACGCGGTGTTTATATTCGTCAAACATCTGGTCCTCGCCCTTGGGGATAGGTCCGCTGATAATCAACGGGGTACGTGCATCGTCTATCAATACGGAGTCCACCTCGTCCACGATGGCGAAGTTATGTCCGCGCTGCACAAGGTCCAGCGGGCTGGTCGCCATATTGTCGCGCAGGTAGTCGAAACCGAACTCATTGTTTGTGCCGAAGGTGATGTCGCAGGCGTATGCCTTGCGGCGCTCGTCGCTGTTGGGTTTATGTTTGTCAATACAATCAACCGTCAGTCCGTGGAACATGTACAACGGCCCCATCCATTCGGAGTCACGTTTGGCAAGGTAATCGTTCACGGTGACCACATGCACGCCTTCGTGCGTCATTGCGTTCAGGAAGACCGGCAGTGTCGCTACCAGGGTTTTACCTTCACCGGTAGCCATTTCGGCTATCTTGCCCTGATGCAGTACCACACCGCCGATTAACTGTACGTCATAATGCACCATATCCCAGGTCACCTCGTTGCCGCCAGCGGTCCAATGATTGAAATAGACGGCTTTGTCCCCCTCTATCTCCACGAAGTCAAAGCGCGTATCGGCCGCCAGGTCGCGGTCCATCTGTGTGGCAGTCACCTCAATGCGTTCACTTTGTGCAAAACGGCGGGCGGTAGATTTGACGATGGCAAAGGTTTCCGGAAGGATGTCTTCCAGCACCTGTTTATAGGTCTCCTTGATATCCTTTTCCAGCTTGTCTATTTCGCCATAGACTTTTTCACGTTTGTCTATTTCCAATTCCTCGATGCCGTTTTTCAGTTCGGCAATGCGTGTTTTGTCTGGAGCCACCGCTTCGTTTATTTTCTGCATCAAAGCGGCACTGCGTTGGCGAAGGGCGTCGTTGTCCAATGCGTCTATTTCGCCATAGACGGCGTTGATTCGTTCCACAAACGGCATAATCTCGCGCATGTCTTTTTGCGCTTTGTTGCCGAACAGTTTCGTTATCAATTCTATAAAATTCATAATAATTGTAGTACTTAAAGATTTCTTTTGAGGCTACTACGCCATTTTCCATATATAGCGTGCAAAATTAATAAAAAAAAATGATATACGCAAATTTATTTGTGTTTTGGCAGGGAAAGACCGTGAAGGCGTGCGACGGAAAGACCGTGAAGGCGTGCGACGGAACGCACGCCGAGTGGGCGACCCGACAGGTCCCCACTTTGAGGAAACAGTCACCCACATAGAATAGTGCGACCCTCGCGGTCACGCCGGCGACAGCCGCCGCCCAATCGAGCGTACAGGGTAGCGAGAGGGCGCACTAAAAGAAAGAACTTTGGAATCCAAATTACTGAAAGGCGACGTTCGAAAGGTACGTTTTTTTGTTAGAATTAATGCTTGAGTTTGTACATGAAGGCAAGCCCATTTGCCATTATACGTCCGATAATAGGGCAAATAATCACTCTTGATAGGAATGGGATATAAGGGACAATGAGTTTTATTATACTTATGTTCCTTCAGATAACTAAAAAATACTTGCCGTTGTTCTATCGAAGTTCTGCTAAGGTATATCGGGAGTTTCCCCAAATAATAATGGCTGGCTGATTTACGAAACGCTTGAACATATTTATTGATGCGGTCGTCGTGGATAGTCTCTTCTAAATTGTTTGCAAATGAAATCAACAACTCACTTGCTACAAAGCAACGTTCATATATAGTTCTTCCCGGATAAGATTTGTCAAACATTCCGCACGTACTTTGACTATGATGACGATACATATAACCAAACGTAGAAGTACTAGCTACCTTAGAGGCCAAAAGCAAAATCTGCGGCATCCAGACGGTATCTTCTCCATAACGGATATTTTCTGGAAAGAACAAATCATTTTGAATCAAGTACTCTCTTCGTACTAAAAAGTGCCAAGGATATCCCATGTGATATATGATGCTTTCTTGAAATACGTACTCAACAAATTCAAGACCATTCATTATTGCAGTATCCTTAAATACAATCGGCTCTGCGATTACATTACCAGACGCGTCAATATCCTTGTAATTAAACGGAATGACATCCAAACAATCTTTCTTAATAAGCCCTAACATGGCAGAAATAATCTCTGGAAGCACAATATCATCGGCGTCAACGAACCACACATATTTTCCAAAAGCATTCTTTAAAGCTACATTTCTGCCACCACCGGGACCTATATTAATAGTTCCTTGAATAACTCTAATATTGAATATAATTTGAGCAGCCTCTTCAATGATATTTAACGTGTTATCAGTAGAGCAATCGTTATAACAGATAATCTCATATTCATTTGGCTGAAGCGGGATCTTCTTCAAATGCTCAAAACACGAAAGGATAAAGTTCTCTACATTGTAACAAGGAATAATGATTGATAATAATTTTTCCATAAAAAAACGCGGATTTTTGTTTAACCTATTCGCTCATTGAGGCCCTGAGAAAGCCTATAGTTTCGAATAAGCATGCAGAAATCCACGCCGTGTATACTAACCCATACATAAAGTATAAGTTCAAAATACACCCATGGACATCTACTACCTACTTGTTTCCGAAAACTATATTTGAAATTTCTCAGGTTTCAATGAGTCAAAAACAAGCGTTAGTAAACGCCGTTGCGATTCGTGCCATGCACGCCTCGCGTAATATGTCCCGAAATCACGCATGGCGAGGTTCACGAGAAGGACATCTCCCTCCCACTCTCCCTGCGTGGATTTCGTTATATTCTCGCGGTTTTACATCTCGTGAGCGATGTGCAATTTGGTAATTGCACTGCAAAATTACAAAGAAAATTCGAAAGTAGCAAATAAAATGTTATCTTTTTCGAAAAAGCCGTATATGAAATTAGTGTGTCGTGATTCTAAGAGTAGAATAGTAGTGGAGTAGAGATTGCGAAGTCAAAACTGCGTTTTTTGAAGGTGTAACGTCACCGTGACGTCCCCGAAAAAAGGTATAATTTTAGAGAGTACTCTAGACCTCGCGTTCGACCATAAGGTTATATAATATTTCTACTAAACGCCTGCAGTGCTACAACGCTTATGCTACGAAACGCCCATCGCTTTTTAACAAAAATTGTTACACGGTTTTTGTTGAGTTACCCCCCCCCCAGACCCCCTAAAGGGGGGGTGCCGAATTTTCGAGGAATTGAGGGATCGAGTTTTCGAGAAACCGAGTTATCGAAGTTTCGAGAAATCGAAGAATTGAGTGTTCAAAAAAATGGGTACGGCACAATATTCTGTTGACCGAATGCCCCGAATAACACCTTAATCACACCTTAACAACACCTTAAGCACCCGATGGAAGGTGGAAAGTCAAGTGTCGGTCAACTCTCGACCGACACCCGAGAAAATGACTAAAAAATTTGCACATTCGGAAAAAAAACACTACCTTTGTGCGGTGATGCTTGATGCGTTCCTTATATCGCAGATAACGGCCGAGTTGTCGTTTTCGCCCAACGAAGGCCAAAAAAAGGCTATCGGTCTGTTGGCCGCCTTCCTATTGTCGCCAAACGACAAACCATGCTTCCTGCTCCGCGGCTATGCCGGAACAGGCAAAACCTCCCTTATGGCCGCACTTGTCAAAGTGATGGAAAAAGCGGAGATGCGGCATGTGCTGTTGGCACCCACCGGCCGTGCTGCCAAAGTCCTCGGTCACTACGCCGGACAAAACGCCTTCACTATCCACAAGTGCATCTATCGCGGCGGGACTCTCCTGCCCGGCAACGACAGCCGCACCCCTTTCGCTCTCCAAGAAAACAAACACACCCACACGCTGTTCATTGCGGATGAAGCCGGCATGATAAGCCGCGAACTATTAGACGACCTGATGTGCTATGTCTATCAAGGCGCAGGATGCAAACTGCTGCTGCTCGGCGATGACGCCCAGTTGCCACCCGTCGAATCGTCTATGTCATGTGCCTTAGACCCTGACTTTCTGGCCGGTTACGGCGTGGACCTGTCGTCTGCATGCCTTACCGAAGTAGCCCGCCAAGCGCTGGACAGCGGTATTCTGTCCAACGCCACACGGCTGCGAGACTACCTCACACAAGGATACCCCACCCCCGTCTTGACACCGGCGGAGGATATGCAAATGCTTGCTCCGCAAGCGATGGTGGAAGCCATAGAGAACAGTTACCGCACCGTTGGCGAAGAGGAGACACTGATAATAACCCGCAGCAACTACCGCACCAACCTGTATAATCAAGGGGTACGCGCCCGCATCCTGTACCGCGAAGAAGACATCACCACAGGAGACCGCATCATGGTCTGCCGGAACAACTATTTCCAAAGCCGCGACTACGACGACCTGCCTTTCATCGCCAACGGGGACATGTTTACCGTGATGCGCCTGCGCAACGTACGGGAGATGTACGGTTTCCGTTTTGCCGATGCGACACTACTGTCTGTGGATTACGGGCACGAGATAGACGCCCTATTGTGGCTGGACACGCTGACCACCGCCACACCTGACGACCACTACGCAATGCAACGCACGCTCTTTGAACGCATTGCGGAGGATTATCCCGAACTGACCCGACAAAGAGACAAGATAGAGCGCATCAAAGAGTCCCCCTATTTCAACGCCCTGCAGATACGCTTTGCCTACGCGGTTACCTGCCACAAGGCACAGGGCGGCCAATGGCGGCATGTCTTTATTGACCCCGAACGGGTACCGACGGACGGCACCGCCACCATCGAAGACACCCGATGGCTGTACACCGCATTGACACGGGCTACGGAAAAAGCAACGGTACTGAATAGAGAGTAGAGACCTACTAAACGCTGCGCTACTGAAAACGTTTCACATACCACATTAAACTCTAAATTTACCATCCAAAAATTTGGCAATCAAATTTTTTTTACTAACTTTGCACAAAAATATTACTATACCATGAAAAAAGCGATTCTTTTTTGTCTGGTGCTGATAGCGGCAACAGGCATGCAAGCAGCCATCGAGTTGCCCGAAATGTTAGCCTACAAACCTGTTCTGCAACAACAAGCCCAAGTAAACCTGTGGGGTACCGCAGCACCATACAGCCGCGTACTGATTGATGCCTCGTGGGGTGCCCAAGCCGAAACGACCGCCAACGGGCGCGGACAATGGATAGTTTCCGTCAACACCCCCGCCGCATCGTACACGATGCACCGCATCCAATTCAATGAAATACCCGTAGGATGCAAGATACGCCCCTCACATAGTCTGACCCTTGACAGCGTCCTTATCGGCGAAGTATGGCTGGGAGGCGGACAAAGCAACATGGAGATGCCGATGGAAGGGTTCTGGAAATGCCCGATCCGTGACGCCAACGCCGTGATTGCCGCCGCAGGGCAGCACAAAGACAAAATACGCTACGCCACTATCCGCCGCAAGATGTCCTTCACGCCCGAACAAGACGCGCCAGGGCACTGGAAGGACTGCACGGCCGCCAACGCCGCCGCTTTCGGCGCAGCCGCCTATTTCTTTGCCGAGACGCTGCAACAGGCTCTGGATGTGCCCGTCGGCATCATCAACTGCTCATGGGGAGGGACACACATTGAATCCTGGCTGCCCCGCGAGATACTGGCCACCTACCCCGACGTTAACCTCAGCGAGGAACATATCAACTCGCTCCGTATTGACTGCACCAAACCGATGGTGATGTACAACTCGATGCTCTATCCGCTACACAACTACACGATAAAAGGCTTTCTGTGGTACCAAGGTTGCTCCAACGTGGGGCACGCCGATACCTATGCCCAACGCAGCGCCGATATGATAACCAACTGGCGCCAACTGTTCGGACAAGGCAATCTGCCGTTCTATTTCGTGGAGATAGCGCCCTTCCAATATAATGACCCCAACGACATCAACGCCGCCGAACTGCGCGAAGCCCAATGGCAAGTGGAAAAGATGGTGCCCAACTGCGCCGGCGTATCCACCAATGACATTACCTACGACTACGAAATAGACAATATCCACCCTGCCAACAAACAGGATGTGGGCAAACGCCTCGCTTTTCTGGCACTCCACCGCGATTACGGCATGTACGGTGTGCACTGCTACAGCCCGCAACTGGACGGCTACGAGATACACGGCAGTGAAATACATCTGTTCTTCACCAACTGCCGCTCCGGCCTCGCCAACTACCACGGACTACGCGGGTTTGAGGTTGCCGGTGCCGATGGCGTATTCGTTCCGGCGCAGGCCAAAGCGCATCCAAGCCTGATAAACGGGCTGATTGTATCATCACCCGAAGTGGAACACCCCGTAGCGGCACGCTACTGTTTCCGCAATTTCCTTCTCGGCAACGCCGCCAACCTGCGCTATATGCCCGTGGTACCTTTCCGCACCGACAAGATGCCGGCACGCCCCACGGAAGTTTCCTCACCCAGCCGGTTCATCACCACCGTCTTCCCTGCCGAAAACGGTGACGCGGGTGTTTGCGTCTATTTACCCGCCGGCTACGACGACAGTAACATCGCCTACCCTGTTCTGTACCTGCTGCACGGTAGCGGTGACGACGAAGAAGGATGGAACCGACTCGGCCATGCCAAAGAGATACTGGACAACATGATAGGCAAAGGGCTATGCAAACCGATGGTAGTTATCATGCCCAACGGTTTCCTGAAAACAATCGACCAAATGAAACCCGAAGGCGACAAACAAGGCGACCAAGAACGCATCTGGCGTGATGGCAAGTTTGAATCATCCTTCCCGCGCCTTATCGCGTGGACCGAGCAGAACTACCGCATCGCCGCCGACAAACAGCACCGCGCTATTGCAGGACTGTCAATGGGCGGATTTCACTCAATGCACATTGCGCACAAACTGAACTGCTTCAACTATGTAGGACTGTTCTCAGCCGCTCTCCGTGAACCCGATTCTACTATCCCCTACTATGCCCATACGGAAGAAGAATTGGCCGCACAATTCGCCCACGCTCCGCGCCTCTATTGGATAGCCATGGGCGAAAAAGACCGTTTGCACGGCACCAACGTGACCTATCGCCACTATTTGGACGAACACGGCTACAAGTACGAATACCACGAATCGGAAGGCGGACACAGTTGGAAGAACTGGATGGATTACCTCAAACTGTTCTTGCCGAGATTATTTTAGTGGAAAGTGAAAAGTGGAAGGTGGAAAGTGGTATATTAATGATAATATAGTATGAGACGTATTGTAATTGCACTCTGTTTGGCCGTGGCTTTTGCCGGCACGACGGCAGCACAGGACATCATGAAAGCCGGCTATAAAAAAGTAATGGTTATCGGTGCCCATCCGGACGACCCCGAATCGATGTGCGGCGGCACAATGGCCAAACTGCGCGAAGCAGGCTGCGAAGTGGTCTGCGTCTATTTTACCTCCGGCGAAGGGGGCATACCCGGCAAGTCACAAGAAGAGACCGCACGCATACGCCGTGCCGAAGCACTGCAAGCCTGCCGTGTACTGGATGTACGGCCTGTTTTCATGACCCAAATAGACGGCAACAGCGAAATAAACAAAGCACGCTATGCCGAAATGAAGGCCTTAATAGAAGCCGAACGGCCCGAAATGGTCATCACCCACTGGCCTATTGATTCTCACCGAGACCACCGCAACTGCTCACTGCTCGTTTATGACGCATGGCGGATGACGGGACACAGTTTCGACCTCTACTATACCGAAGTGATGACCGGTCTGCAAACCCAAAATTTCACCCCAACTTCGTACGTCAACATTGACAGCACCCGCGACAAGAAATTAGAGGCTTATTTGTGCCACGTCAGTCAAAATACCGACGGCAACATCCAAAAATTTCACGACACGATGGAAGGCATGCGCGGACTGGAGTTCCAATGCCACTACGCCGAAGCGTTTGTAAAACAAATATGGGGCGGCGAATAAAGAATTAAACGTTAAAAATTACGAACTACCGTTCATTTTAACGCAGCGTACAATATTTCAAGAGGATGGCGGGCAGTAATGCCGGTGCCATCCATTATCTGTTGGCGACAGGAAGTACCCGGAGCACAGATGATAGTGGAAAGTGCGGACTTGTCCGCTTTGAGGCCTGCGGACGAGGTGGAGGAGGCTACGGCTTGACGGATAGCAGGGAACAGGACTGTTTCACCAATAGCCATCGATGTTTCGTAATGTTCTTCCTCATAGCCGAAACTGCCGGCCATACCGCAACAACCCGACGGAATGACATGCACCGTCACACCCGGAATCAACCGTAAGGCTTCCGCCGTCTTCTCCACTCCAACCAACGCCTTCTGATGGCAATGGCCGTGCAGCCAGATGTCCGCCGACAGTTCACGGAACAAATCCGATGTGATATTCCCTTTAGCCACCTCGCGCATCAACCACTCGTCATACAACAAACAATTCTTGGCCAAGGCGATAGCCGTCTCGCGTTGCCCTAACGGCACCAAACGCGGATACTCGTCACGGAACGATAAGATACACGACGGCTCAATGCCGATTAACGGTGTATCGTCTGACACCAGACCGCCCAGTAGCGACACATTCTTGGCCGCGTACTTGGCCGCCAAATGCAAACAACCTTTGGAAATAGCCGCCCTACCCGACTCCACATGCTTCGGAACAACTACCTCATAACCTAACCTGCGCACCAAACGGGCAAAAGTCAGCCCCAGTTCCGCCTCCTGATAATCGGTAAACTCGTCCGCAAACAAATAAACCTTGCCTTTGGTTGTGCCTTCCGAACGGCAGACAGCATCATGACGGATACACCAACGCATCGTATGACGGCTGAGCGCAGGAATATTCCGGCGTACGGAGAAACGCACCGTTTTCTTTATCAGTCCGGCCGTCCAACGATTGGCCGCAAACCAGTTGTACACCGTCGGCACAAGCGAGCCAAACCGTTCCACCCGTGCCATACGAGCTACCATCCACGTGCGCAAAGGTGTATGCGTCAAATCGAATTTGGCCTGCAATACTTCCGAGCGAATGCTTGTCATATCCACATCGCTTGGGCATTCGCGGCGACAACCCTTACAAGCAAGGCAAGAATCCAACACCTCGGCCACCTCGGGCGACAAGAGACCCTTAGGGTCGCGCGTCAGTTTCTCACGCAGTACATTCGCCCGCGCCCTCGTCGTTTTGAGTTCGTCCCCGCTGGCTTTAAACGCCGGACACATTGTTCCGCCCATCAAGGTCGATTTACGGCAGTCGCCCGCACCGTTGCACCGCTCAATACGGCGCATCAAACCGCAGACATCCGGCATCACCTTACTGTCAGCCGCGACAGCATACGACTGCCCCACCCCGTAACGCATAAAAGCGTCCATCGGCGGCGTATTGACAATCTTGCCGACATTGAGAATACCGTCCGGATCCCACAGGCGTTTCAGGCGGCAGAACAAATCATAAACCTCCTCTCCGTACATCAATGGAATGAACTCCCCGCGCAGACGGCCGTCGCCATGCTCGCCGGAGAGGCTCCCTTTATGTTTCTTGACCAAGCGAGCCGTCTCGGTAGCCACCTCACGGAACTTGCGGAGATCCTTCGCATCTTTCAAATTCAAAACGGGACGCAGGTGCAACTCGCCCGTGGAAATATGCCCGTAATAGACGCAATCCAAATCCAAGCGCTTCATCATCGCCTGAAAATCGGCCATATACACCTCCATCCGTTCGGGTGCAACCGCAGTATCCTCAATGACACCCACCGGTTTGGCGTCCCTGTCGCCGGATGTAAGGACCCCTAATCCGGCCTTGCGTAACGCCCAGACACGCTGCACATCATTCCCGTAAACATACGAACAAAGCGGCTGCACGTCATAGGAATCAACCGTTAATCGTCCGTTAATCACCCGATAATCACCCGATACGGACCCGGCATATTCCTGTACGAAATGTTGTGCCTGCGCATCCAACTCCGCCCGCGTATCGGCACGGAACTCGACGATAAGCAATGCAGCAGGGTCACCCTGTACGAAGAAACGGTTTTTCTGCGCCTCGATATTGCCTTTGCATAACTCCAATATTTTGCCGTCCATCAGTTCGATCGCCGTCGGATGACAACGCAAAGCAACCAGATTGGCGTGCCATGCCTCGTTCAAGTCGTTGAGATGGAGGCAGACCACCATCATTTCCTTCGGCGGGAGAGAGTCCAAAGACAGGGTTATCTCCGTAACGAAAGCCAACGTGCCCTCGCTGCCGGTCAGCAGGAGGCTGTCCGCCAAATGGCGGGCACTGTCAGAGTCCCCGTCCAAAGCCTCAAGGCACTCGTCCAAGGCATAACCGCAACTGCGGCGTTTCAAGGCCTTGTCCGGAAAATGTTCAGCCAACAAACGGCGCAGTCCGGAGTCATTCCGCCAGTGTTCCAACTGTTCATGGACGGTCCGGTCCAACGGACTGCCCTCCCCCATGACTGTTCCGTCGCTCAACAAGGCGCGAACCGACAAAACATGATGGCGCGTACTGCCATAAACCAATGAATGGGTGCCGCAACTGTTGTTGCCCACCATGCCGCCTATGCAGCAACGATTGGAAGTGGAAGTCTCCGGCGAAAAGAACAAACCGTAAGGCAACAGGGCCTTGTTCAGTTCATCACGCACCACGCCGGGCTGGACACGCACCCACCGCTCCTCAGCGTTAATCTCCAAGATGCGGTTCATATACCGGCTAACATCCACCACGATACCATTTCCGACCACTTGTCCGGCTATGCTTGTGCCGCCGGCACGCGGGATAAGGCAGGTACGCCGCCTGCGTGCCTCAGCCATCAGCCAACGGACATCCTCCTCGGTACGCGGATAAGCAACTCCGAGAGGCATCTCACGATAAGCGGAAGCGTCCGTCGCGTAAGCGATACGGTGCAACGAGTCGGTAAAAATCTCCATCAGGCACTATGCATCTTTTTAAACAAAATAGAGCGCAAGGTCAAGAAGAAATAACGGACATCCGTACGGAACGGATGCTCAAAATATTCGTCCAGATACTTGTTCTCCGACGCAAACAAGGCATCAAAATCGTCGGGATGGTCCACATAGAAAGGCGGAATCAAGCCGGGTTTGCAACGAGTGCGTTTGTCCTGCAAGTCCTTCGGATAAGTGTCAAACATCGTCCGCGACAAAGGACGCACGCCGACCAACTTGACATCACCGCGCACCCAGTTGTAGAGCATCGGCAGTTCGTCCAGCCAGTACTTGCGCATCAGACGCCCCCAGCCCGTAATGCGAAAATCATCATCGGACTTGTCGGCGATATTCATTCCCCCACGACGGTCAAAGACATATTTTTGGATGTACTCCGAATAGGGATGCATCGTCCTGAACTTATAAAACCAGACAATCTCTTTGTTTTTGCAGACACGCGGCAGTTTAATCAGCGGGCCGTAGACTTTCAATTGTTCCTGCGGATAAGGCTGCGAACAACGACGGGCAAAGACATATTCGATATGTCCCATCGGTACAATGTCTTCCACCTCAAAACCGCAATAATAGAGCCTGCCCAACACCTCGGTTTTGGACAACACACGCTTGCGCCCGCGCGTGATATCATAATGCATGCGCGAAGTCAAGACCAGACGCGGGAAAACACGGCGGTACATAAACCAAAAGAACCATACGATGTAATTGATACCCCACGGATAGGACGACAATAATTTTTGTTGAATATACTCCTGCGGACGATAGCAACAGACATAGCGCCCGTTGTCCGGCAGTTTCTGATTGACGATACAAAAACGGCGGTTAATGCCTTTAGCATCATTGAGTAGCGTCAGGTCAACCAATGTGCTGTACTGATAATCAGGCAACTGTAAGAAAGAGAAACGGTCTCTATTCGCCACGACCTTGGTCAAACGGCTGTCCAAGCGGGCTTTGTCCAACAGCATCCGAAAATCGTCCTCCGTTGTCAGCGACAAAACAGCCTGATGTACATTTTCGACAGATTCCGGTGTACGGAGTTCATCCTTGCCGCGCACCGAGGCGTTGGCACGTTGCTCAATCTCCATCGCAGGAACGGTCATATTCAAAGCAAACTTCCAATAATGGCGGCACAAGATAGCCACCGATTGGACAATCATCACTATCCCCGTTATCCACAAAGCGACCGTCATTGAAAAACCATACGGCAACAAAGGCAAGACATGGTAAGTGACAAGCATCAAAGAGCCCCCCGTCAACAGCATGGAAAGCATTTCCTGCCAATACCAATTCTCCTTATACGAACGGCGATATTTCAGAAAAATGAACGCCAACACAATCCACGCCGCCATCATCACGGCAAACAAAGACATATACCCAAGTACCGTACTCTTATGCGCCGTCAAGCGCCAAAGAATGTAGAAGGTACCGGAAATCACCCAAATGACTATATCGTTTATGACTCTTTTAACCATACAATAATCCGTTTGATTCTATTCTTAATGCTCTGCATTATCCTTTCCTTCATCCACGCCGTCGGGCTATCGGTCCACCGCTGTGGATGCGTGGTAAACATAATCGCCCCCAAGGCATTATCTTCGTCCTGCTCCAACCGATGAATGATGTCATCCGTAGAATGGAACACAAGCCCGCGGCGCACCCATTCGTCCTGCATGGCGACCTTGTCTCTGACACTGACCTTGTATCCGTCCCAACAACGCCCCGTATCCGTCAAATAAAGCATGGATGAAAAATCCGCATCGAAATACGGTTCTCCTATAATGCCGAAATCGCGGTAATTGTATTTCTTCCACAGGTCGCGTCCGTCATACCGGCTGGCCGGAGCACCGTGCATACATATCGTGCGCACGGGGTAGTATTGACGGAAATAGTCCAATTGACGGCCAAAATGCTCTATCGCCTTTTCCACATTGCCACCCGTAAGGGACATGTCCTCATAATGATAACCGATTTCATGTCCCAAAGACGCTATTTGACGGATAATGTCCGGACAATTGCTCTGAGGAACGATGCGGAAATAGTAACCGGCACGAATACCCAATTCATATTCTATCTGCGCTGTACGGAGGCTGTTAGCCGCCTTTAGATCAACATCGTGGCGCAAAATCGCGAAGTTTGCCGGCAATGTATTGTTCTGTCGCGCATCGCAATAGTCTTCAAAAGCAAGGAAAGACCGACCCGACCGCTTCAAAGCGACCAATAATTCACGATATTTGCCCAATGTAAAATCTTTCATCGGTATATTTCATTCAACAACCGCGCCAATTTGACACCGGCCGTATAGAGTTGCAGGTTCATTTCGTCCTTCCAATCATAGATGTATTTATAGCAATTCCCCTGCCATGTAGCCGTATAGTTATAGATACGCTGCGTCATATCGTAATTGTGACGCAACTCATCCGCACGGGAAAGTTGCTCCAAGTCTTTTTTGCGGTCGCCATAAGTGTCTATCAGGAAAGTCGTATATTCCGGGAAAGAGTAATTATACGAGGCTATTATCAATCCGTCCCACAAAGAATGCAGGTTGGCAGGCGCACCGAACCATTTGATTTTGACCGCATTGCCACCTTTGTCTTCCACCCGTCCCATATGCATCGGGCAGAAACGGTCTGCTGTCAAATGTACGACAAACTTCAACAAATCGGGATTCATTTTGTCCGCACGTAAAGCCGCTGTCAGGCTGTCCGTCTTGCGCCACAACCGTCCACCCTCTTTGGGATAATCGGTCAGTGTAGCCACCAAAACAGAGTCACCCAAACCGACATCCAAATCCTGATAATGCCAGTCGGGACTATCCGGATAAATGGTGTCCGAACGGATTTCGTCCGCCCAAGCGGCATAATAGATGATGCCTCGTTTGCCCAAAACACGGTCCACTTGTTTTTTCGCATGAGGCGTTAAATACTGATAGGCTACCGCCGCCACAATGCGATGTCCTGTAGCATCCCACGCATAGGCAGCACTGCAAGCACAAAACAAAACAAAAATTGTAAAAATATGTTTCATATCACTCCATATTTATTAAAATCCAAATGAGAAACCGACTGTGGCGGTTATATTCTTACCCTGATAAAATTTAGGATACAGACTGTTCAAATACTCCTCCGCAGTACCCGTTATTTCGCTGGTGCATGTTCCTGTCGGGTTGTCATACGTCACCGCATTATTGTACATTACATTGGCGACCAGATACATATTGGGATGTACCTCGTAGGTAAAATCCAATTTGACCTCGTCATTATGAAATATCTTCTTGTCGAACGGCTTTTGCGAAATAATGTCTCCCACATCGCCGCGGATATATTCGTACATATTGTATTTCGTGTCATTTGTGTAGCTGAGCCCTATCTGCATCCCTCTTATAGGACGGTAACTGAGTTCCACAAATATACTCTGCGCATTGTCCCCCATATAATGCCCCATGTTGTAACTGTTGGACGCATAGGTCAGTACTTCGATTGAATGCGTATAGCAGGCGACATACGAGCGCATGAACTCTCCTTTGAGGCTCAATCCCTTCAGCGGCCAGCCGCTCCAGTCAAAACCCACCAGATATGATATCGGGTTGTATTGCGGATTGGATGATTTGAAGCGTTCCCACTTTATCTCGTCAATATAGAACGAACCGTACAATTTAAGATGGTCGGTAGGACGGACCGTCAGCGAGAAGAACGCCTGTGAATTTTGGTTCTGCTTCAATGTGCCTTTGGTCAGCAGATGGTCCAACGACTTATAGAAAGCAAACGGAATAAAATAGGCCGCCTGCACATTGTTTTCCGCATAGACAATTGAATTGCCGAACGAAAAATGGATGTACTTAATCGGCATGAAAGTGAACATGTTAGCCGCCATAAACTTATTGTGCGGCCGGTACTCCAAAGTCTCAATCCGTTTATTGAACCTATCCACTGTATTTTCAACATAGTAGCGGTCATAATCCAACACATTGCTAATCAGCCAAGCGTGAAAGTAATCGAACTGAAACCATTTGACCGGCGTCAGTTGCAAAGTAACCATCGGGACAGCCGGATTGCGTCCGGACAGGATATTGGAACAATGGTAAGCGTCACCCCAACGGATATTTTCCCGCTGGATGCCTATGCTACCCCACCACGCATAGAGATTGATACCGCCTTTCGAGTCCGAAAAATCGCCGCCGTAATTGGCCTCCTTGTACTGCACACCGCTCAAGTTGTTCAGATAGGGACCTTTGGTCAGTTTAGCCCCATCGATTTTGGCATAAATGTCCGGAAAATACTTGTCGCTCAACCCGACTTTTCCGTTCCACGATATGTCGCGGAGTGAACCCCATATACTCACATGGTGAGCAATATCCATTTGCAGTTCAGCACCCCACCAGCGTTTGATGATAGCCCCCTTTTGGGACGCAATCACATCCATACCGAGGATGGGACGAATCTGCATTTTGAACATCTTGTTCGCCGTCATGTACGAGAACTGCGGGTCGGCCAGACTGAGATTATACGTTCTATGGTCCGTATATTGCACAAAGCCGTTCCTCATCGTATCGCGCTCCATGGCATATTCGTTTAGGAAAAAAGCCAAATCCGCCTTTTGGCGGCCATTCAACAAGGTGTCGCCCTGTTGCGCCTGCAACAACATCCCCGCAATCTGACGGCGCGTATAGGGGCGGACTGCCTCATTGAGTTGGATAACGCCGTCCGTGGTCAGTTCATCCAAAAAATCATAGATTCGGGTGTAGGACAGACTGACCGGTATATTTTGAGCAGTTGCGCATGGAATCATCCACGCGCAACACAACAGACAGGTTATTAAGTTACACTTACGCAACATGATATCCGCAAGCAAAAATCCGATTATTTCTTCAGGCGGGCGTTCATACCGCTGATAACCGCATCGGTTACGTCATAACCGTCGGCAGCCATCAAAATATTGTCATGGGCGGTATTGCTCATAATAATTTGGAAACGGCCGTCAGCGTTGAACTCCGCAAGGAAAGCGTTCAGCGAGTCCGCCAACTGCATGTTCAGTTGCTGGTTCTCCGCCATAATATCCTGCGCCAGTTTGTCACGGAGTTCGTTCAGTTCCTGTTCCTTCTTCTGCAGGCGCTGGTATTCGCTTTGGGCACGTTCTTGACTCAAGAAAGCGTTGTTATCCAATTTCTTCTGGAAATCAGCCATTTCATTTTGCAAGGTGCGGGCCTTGGTGTTCAGTTTGACTGTAGCGTCCTCCTGTTTGTTGTACAGTTTGTCTTGCGCCTCTTGTGCGAACACATAGTTAACCAACAGGCTGTCCACATTCAGGTAAGCAATCGGCATGTTGCCTTCCGCTACAACGGCCGTACCGGCAGCACCATGATTACAACAAGGTTTCGTCTTGATGCCATAAACGACAACAAACAAAGCAACCAAAGCGGCCGCGAAAACGACATTGAGAATAATTTGAATTTTGTTCATAAAAAAAATGATTAAAGATTATTATAATTTATTGACATCCAAATGTTTTTTAGTCTCACCACGCGCCTCCCTGTCCTGCGACACGGCACAATGGATACCCCGCCTGCGCATCAACCGGTTCTGCGATATATGCTGGCTGGAAAAGCGTCCGTCCTTGCACAAAATGATGCGGACACAGAGTAACGCCACCGCACAAGCAACCAATCCTATGACAATCAAAAGTTTTTCCATTTTGTACAATTATGGTTTGCAAAGATACAGAAAAATTATCAACCTTGCAAATTTTTCCTATATATTTTCATAAAAAAGTTTGCGCGCTTGCACATGTGAAGAAAAAAATGTATCTTTGCACGTTAATTTTGCGTTTAATCTTTTTACATACAAAATTATGGCAACTACACAACAACAGTCCGGCACATTGTACAATGCTTTGACAGCCGGCAGCAAGATTATCGGCACCATTATCGCCGACTCCGATATCCGCATAGACGGTACCGTTGAGGGCGACCTGCAATGCGCCGGCAAGACGGTCATCGGGGAAAAAGGAATGCTGAAAGGAACTATCCAATGCCAAAATGCAGAGATATTGGGCAATGTGGACGGTAAGATTACGGTTCAGCAGACCCTGGCACTCCGCGCCACAGGCCATATTAAAGGCGATGTAATTACCCAGACACTGATTGTCGAGCCCAATGCCCTATTCAACGGTACCTGCTCCATGAGCAAAGAAACCGTCGCACCCCAAAACGCCAAGAAACAGTCATGAGAGTAAAACCGTTTAGAGGCATCCGCCCGCCCAAGGAGTTGGTGGAGCGAGTCAATAGCCGTCCGTATGATGTCCTGAACAGCGATGAAGCCCGCCGCGAGGCGGAGGGCAACCCGATGTCGCTATACCATATCATTAAACCCGAAATCAACTTCGAGGCCGGTACTGACGAGCATGACGAACGCGTCTATCCTTGCGCACGTCAACAATTCGACCTCTTCCGCCAAAACGGATGGCTCCGTCAGGACGACAAGGAGCAGTACTATGTCTATGCCCAAACCATGAACGGCCGCACCCAATACGGTCTGGTCGTGGCAGCATGGGTGGAGGACTATATGGAAGGGCGCATCAAAAAACATGAACTGACACGCCGCGACAAGGAGGAAGACCGTATGAAGCATGTGCGTGTCAACAACGCCAACATCGAACCCGTATTCTTTGCGTACCGCCACCGAGACGATTTGGACGCTATCATCGCCCAAGTCACCGCCCGCGAGCCCGAATACGATTTCACGGCGCAGATTGACGGTTTCGGTCACCGGTTCTGGGTCATTGACGACGATGCCATGATTGCCGACATTACGCGCATCATGGCCGAAATACCGGCGATGTACATTGCCGACGGACACCACCGTTCCGCCGCCGCTGCGTTGGTCGGTAACGAAAAGAAACTGCAGAATCCGCAACATACAGGCAATGAGGAATACAACTATTTCTTGGCCGTATGTTTCCCTGACAATCAGTTGAATATCATTGATTACAACCGTGTAGTCAAGGACTTGAACGGATTAAGCGAAGGCGAGTTTCTAAACGCGTTGAGTCAAGACTTCATCGTAGAGAAGAAAGGTACGGACATTTACCGCCCTGCCGCATTGCACAATTTCAGCCTCTATCTCAGCGGCGAATGGTACAGCCTTACTGCCCGAACGGGGAGATACGACGACAACGACCCCATCGGCGTATTGGACGTTACGATTTCCAGCAACCTTATTCTGGACAAGATACTCGGCATCAAGGACCTGCGCTCGGACAAACGCATTGATTTCGTTGGGGGAATACGCGGTTTAGGTGAACTAAAACGCCGTGTCGATTCCGGCGAGATGAAGATAGCCCTGGCCCTCTACCCCGTTACTATGCAGCAGATTATCGATATTGCCGATTCGGGCAACATCATGCCGCCTAAGACCACTTGGTTCGAACCCAAACTGCGGTCCGGACTGGTTATCCACGAACTGGAATAAAACCTGTCCGTGCAACCCACAACCGGGCCTCTCGGAAGACCCTCAATAAAACGTAGTGTGAAACACAGACTCTACATACTGACAGTGTTGGCACTTGTCCTGTCCGGACTGAGTGCTTGCGGCATCAATACCAAAATCAAACGGGCGGACAAGAAGTTCGCTATCGGCGAATACTACGATGCCGCAGACATCTACAAATCGGTCTATTCGCGCATCAGCCCCAAAAAAGACAAGCCGCTCAAAGCCCGCATCGCCTTCAACCAAGGCGAGTGTTATCGCATCCTTAATCACAGCCGCGCCGCCAGCGCGTACCAAAACGCCGTCCGGTACCGTTATCCGGACGATATCGTTTACCTGCGTTTGGCCCAAGTGCAGCAGTACCAAGGCAAATACAAAGATGCGGAAAAGAACTACACGCTCTATTTGCAGGCCCATCCGGACGATTATGTAGCCCAAGGAGGGCTATATGCCTGCCGGCAGATAGCGGAATGGAAAAAACAACCCAGCCGCTACAAAGTCAGCCTTGCCAAGGAATTTAACCAGCAACGCACCTCCAATTTCGCTCCGGCCTATATCGGTTCGGACGCGGACGCCGTCATGTTCACCAGCAACCGCCAAGTCAGCAAGACCAAGAAAGTCAAACGTAACAGCCCCGTTACAGGTGCCCAAACGTTCAATCTCTTTTCCAGCCGCATGGACGCTAACGGCAAGTGGTTGGATATCGCTTTGGCGGAAGGTCTGTACAACGGAGAAGATAACGGCCAGCAAGCCGGCGACAGTACCGATACCGACAAGACAGGGACGATGGAAACAGGAGTATGCTCGTTTACCGCTGACGGCAAGACAATGTATTTCACCTACTCCCTCCCCGTCAACGGACAGGATTTGGGAACCAAGATTTACCGCTCCGATCGTGCCGGCGGCGAATGGGGCGAGGCGCGTGAAGTCAAACTGTTCACGGACAGTAGCATCACCGTCGGCCATCCGGCCATCAATGCTACGGGCGACACCCTCTATTTCGCTTCGGACGCCCCGGACGGCTATGGCGGAAAAGACATCTGGATGGCGGAACTGGAAGGGGACAAATGGATAAACGCCCAAAACCTCGGACCGCAAATCAATACATCCGGCGACGAACTGTTCCCCTGCATCCGTACGGACGGAACGCTGTATTTCTCTTCCAACGGGCATCCTGGTTACGGCGGGTTGGATATATTCAAAGCCGTTCCGCAAAACAGAACGGACAGTAACGGACTGATGTTGTGGGATTTGTTCAATATGGCAACGCCCTTCAACAGCAACGGGGACGATTTCGGCATTACCTTTGCCGGCAATACCGAAAACGGTTTCTTCTCTTCCAACCGCGGACAGAAAAAGGGTATAGACCAGATATACAGTTTCTATTTGCCGGAAATGATTTTCCTTGTGGAGGGTACCGTTACCGACCCTCAGGGCGAACCTGTTTCGGACGGAACCCTGCGTTTGGTAGGCGACAACGGCACCAACCAAAAGATTCAGATTCGTCACGACGGCACCTACCGCCTGAAAGTCCAAAAAGACGCGCACTATGTCATGTTGGCTTCTTCGCGCGGGTACCTGAATCAAAAAAACGAGTTCAATACGCTCAACCTGAACGACAGCCGCACCTATACGCTGAATTTCGTTCTGCCGCTCATCTCCAAGCCTGTCACAATGGAAAATATATTCTATGAGTTCGGCAAATGGGATCTGACGCCGGAGTCCGAAAACGGTTTGCAACAACTGGTCAAACTGCTGAACGACAACCCGAACATCACCATCGAACTATCCGCCCACACCGACATGGTAGGTGACGACAAATCCAACACCGTCCTGTCCGAGAAACGCGCGCAGTCCGTTGTCAATTACCTGATTAAAGCAGGCATTGAACAGGAACGTCTGACGCCGGTCGGTTACGGTGAAACCAAACCCGTGGTGGCGGACAAGGTGTTGCACGGCAAATATCCGTTCATTCCGCAAGACCAAGTGTTGGACGAGGCCTTTATCCTGTCTCTGCCCAGGGACCAGCAGGATATATGCAACCAGATTAACCGGCGTACGGAATTTCGGGTACTTAAAACGACATATAAACTATACTGATGAAACAATATTTGGACTTATGCAGACGCGTTCTTGAGGAGGGCGCACGGAAACAGGACCGTACCGGCACAGGCACCGTCAGCGTGTTCGGACACCAGATGCGTTTCCGCATGGAAGACGGTTTCCCGCTGCTTACTACCAAGAAACTGCACCTTAAATCCATCATTTACGAACTTCTTTGGTTCCTGAATGGCGACACCAATGTCCGCTATCTGCAGGAACACGGTGTGCGTATCTGGAACGAATGGGCAGACGCCGACGGCGAACTCGGCCCCGTGTACGGCCACCAGTGGCGCAGTTGGCCGGACTATCATGGCGGAACAATTGACCAGATTACGAATGTGGTCAACCAAATCAAAAACACACCCGATTCACGCCGCATGATTGTCAGTGCATGGAATGTGGCGGAGGTGGACAATATGGCTTTGCCGCCGTGCCACTCGCTCTTCCAGTTCTATGTCGCAGACGGACGGCTCAGCCTGCAACTCTACCAGCGCAGCGCAGACATCTTTCTCGGCGTGCCGTTCAATATCGCCAGTTACGCGCTGCTCTTGCAGATGATGGCGCAGGTTACCGGACTCAAGGCAGGTGATTTTGTCCACACACTCGGTGACGCGCACATCTATTTGAACCACCTTGAACAAGTGCAGTTGCAACTGACCCGCGAACCGCGGCCGCTGCCTGTCATGAAAATCAATCCGGACGTCAAGGACATTTTTTCCTTCCGTTACGAGGATTTCACTTTGGAGAACTACGACCCGCATCCTCATATCGCGGGCCAAGTCAGTGTTTAACGCTTAAATAACGCACAACCGCATGTTGTCTATCATTGTCGCCATAGCCGAAAACAACGCCATCGGAAAAGCAGGAGGCCTTTTGTGCCACCTTCCGGCCGATTTGCGCCATTTTAAGGCCGTCACCCAAGGCCGAACCGTCATCATGGGGGAACGCACTTTCTTCTCTTTGCCGCGTCACCCGCTACCCAACCGCCGGAACATCGTGCTGACGGACCAAGCCGGCAAGACTTTTGACGGAGCCGAAGCCGCCTACTCTATCTCCGAAATCATGGATATTGTCCGTCGGGACGGTACGTCCGATACCGAATACTTCATTATCGGCGGAGGCATGGTCTATCGCCAATTCATGCCGTTGGCGGACCGGTTGTATATCACGCATATACGGCACGCGTGGCCGGATGCCGACACGTTCTTTCCGGAAATACGCCCCGATGAATGGGAACTGACGGAAGAAGAACTGCACACGGCGGACGAAAACAACCCGTACGATTACACCTTTAATATATATAATAGAAAAAAATAACTGACAGAATGGATAAAAACACTTGGATTGGATTTTTGCTTATAGCCGCCATTATCGTAGGCTTTTCTATGCTCAACCGGCCTTCCAAAGAAGAGTTGGCTGAGCGTCAACGGAAGAACGACAGCATCGCTATGGTGCATCAGATGGAAGAAGAGGCGGAGCGCATCAGCGCACAGATTACCGCTGATTTGGCGGAAGAAAAAGAGGATAGCGTTGTGGACGAGACATTGCTGCAACGCCAAATAGCGGATATTTACGGTCCTTTCGCACCGGCCGCTACCGGTGACGATTGGCAGGAGATTATCCTTGAAAACAACAAACTCCGCCTGCATATCGGAGCCAAAGGCGGCACTATCCGCGAAGCGGAAATGAAGGAATACAGAGCCTACGGCGACACCGTCAACAACCTGCGTCTCTTCCGCGAGGACGAGAGTTCTATGGCCTTCACCCTCGTTACGGCCAACAACCGCATTCTTTCCACCCGCAACCTGTATTTTGAGCCGATACAACCCAATCCGCAGAATGTAATCATGCGCCTCAAGACGGACGTAGAGGATAGTTATATCGACTTTGTCTATACGCTGCACGAGAACGACTATATGGTCGGCTTCAGCATTCAGCCGCACCATGTACAGAACGTGATGGCGCAGAATGTCAATTCCTTGGAGATGCAGTGGATGCAACTTATCCCCCAGCAGGAGCGCGGCCGCAAGTTCGAAGAACGGTACGCCCACCTGCAATACATGCTGATTGGCGGCGACCAAGAGCGCATGAGCGAGCAGAAACACGACACCAAGCGCGAATCCGCCCGTATCCGCTGGATTGGCTACAAGGACCAGTTCTTCTCAACGGTCATGATTGCGGACGATGCGTTCTCGTCTTCCGAATTCGAATCAACGCCGCAGGACCAACTCTCGCGCTACATCAAGGAATATCGCACCAAGACCAGCGTCGCTTTTGACCTGACCGGCAAGACCGCCACCTCCTTCCGTTTCTTCATGGGGCCGAACAATTACAACCTGCTCAAATCCTATGACGACGGCCTGGAATCCGCGGACCGGCTCAATATGAAGGAGTTGGTGTTGCAGGGTTGGCGTATCATCATCTGGATTAACCAGATTTTCACTTTCCCCGTCTTTGATTGGATTATGCGTTCGGGCTTGCATATCGGTTGGGTTATCCTGCTGATGACGCTGATTATCAAACTTATCATTCTGCCTTTCGTTTTCGCTTCCTATAAGTCATCGGCCAAGATGCGCGTCCTCCGTCCGCAGATGGACGAAATCAACGCCAAGTATCCCCCCGAAAAGATGCAGGAACGCCAGCAGGCCACCATGGCTTTGTACCAACGGGCAGGCGTCAATCCTATGTCCGGCTGTCTGCCGATGCTTTTCCAAATGCCTATTTTGATGGCCATGTTCTGGTTTTTCCCGACGGCCATCGAACTGCGCGGCCGGTCTTTCCTTTGGGCGGACGATCTGTCGGCCTATGACGCCATTCTCTCTTGGGGGCATTCCGTTCCGCTGTTCGGCGACCACCTCAGCCTGTTCTGCCTGTTGATGACCGTGGCCAACTTCGGCTACACCTTCATTACCATGCAACAGCAGGCCACCGACCCGAACATGAAATTCATGAAATACATGATGTATCTCATGCCGCTCATGTTCCTGTTTATCTTCAACGATTATGCCGCCGGTTTGAGTTACTATTACCTGCTCAGCCTGTTCTTCACCATCCTGCAGACCATGATTTTCCGCTGGTGTACGGATGACAAGAAGATTCTTGCCCAGATGGAGGCAAATGCCAAGAAACGGGCTGCCAATCCCAAAAAGAGCCGTTTTATGGAACGGCTGGAAAAGATGCAGCAGGAGCAACGCCGCATGGCCCGCGAACAGGCCAAAGCGCAACAGAAACGCTATCGTTAAAACCCACTAAAAAAAGTGCCCGATGGGGCACTTTTTTTTATGATAGGTTCTAATGGTTACGCTTCCGGATATTTGTTTTCTATCATACGGGACAGTAGTCGGTACACTTCCTTGGCGTCCTCAGTCGGCAGCAAGCTGATATGTTTGTCCATCACACTGCGGTCATGCCGACGCGCGGGTCCCGTCTGCGCCTCGTCGGGCGGCAGACTGTGCACTTTGGCGGCCGTCTCGTCTATCAGGGGCAGCAGGCTCTCGAACGGTATGTGTGTGCCGCGCAGCAGGTCGGCGGCAAGACCGTACAGCAGATTGGGGAAATTGTTCACCAATACGCCGGCAACATGCAGCCTTTCGCGGTCTTTCTGATTGGCTTCATAGACATGTGGCGTGATGGTCAGAGCCAGCGAATAGACGGCACTGATGTCGTCTATCCCTTTGGCTTCAAAGAAGACAGGCACGACCGAGAAATCGGACAATATATGTTCCTTGCTGAAGGTCTGGAAAGCATAGAAGATGCCACAATGGGGCTTGTCCTCGCCGAAGACCGTCAGTGGCATGGTGCCGCTGGTGTGCAGGTGCAGGGCGCGTGTTTGGACGCGTACTTTGCTGATTACTTCAGCCAATGCCGAATCGCGTACGGCATATAGATACACATCCGCGTTTTGCGGTATTTGGTCCAGTCCTTCGCGGCTGGATACTATGGTGACATCGATGTTTTTTTGCCGGAAAGCGTGCAACAGATTGCATGCCACATTCCCTTGCCCGATAATGATTATCTTCATATCCGATTGTCTTTGCGATAAGGAGTAACGTCTTTGTTCGTAATGAACCAAATCCTTATACTGCGCAAAGGTATAATATTTTTTTGGCATACACAAATTAAATCATGTTTTGACAGGGCAACCGCATCAAAATTTTCTCAAAGAACTATTTTTGAGAGATTGAACCCCTTTTTCAGGGATAGTCACGTCCCCGTCACCTCCCCTTCATGTCCCCAAAAAAGGAGGTGCGTAGGATGAAAAAATGTTTTTGGTAAAACATAAGGCGTTTCTCTACTCTTCTCTACTCTTCTGTTCTGTTTTCATCGGGTACTTAAGGTGTGATTAAGGTGTCGTTAAGGTGAGATTAAGGTGTGATTAAAGACCTTTGTTCGAAGGTTACGGCACCTATCGGATTGCTCTCCTATAAATAATTTGGTCGAAATAATTTTGGCACCGGATTAATTCGGCTGAGAAATAGTAATCCAAAATCACAAAACATACCTTATATATCAGCAATCTCAAAATAGCACCATTTTAATATTTTTCATAAAATATTGCATATTATTACGATAGAAATAGCCATTTTTTTAATATTCCGCTACCCTATCTTTGGAAAAAAGGTACTTTTTTTGTATATGTATGGAAAATATCTTAACTTTGTAAGTTTTAATTTGCATAAGTGGACAAAATTTGTTATCTGCTTTGAAGCGTCTTGGGATCATATTGTTGTTCTTTCTCTGTGCCCTCTCGGTCACAGCCCAATTGCCGTATAACCATGTCGTACAGGAAACAGACCTCACTGATACAAGCATTTTTATAGAATGGGACAAGGGACAGGGTGGCCATTCATGGCATAACGGAGGCGTTTGTCTTGGTGGCACTTCCACAGATTGGCTTCCAATAGGAGCTCAACTACCCGCATATAATTGGAATGAGAAATATGTTATTATCGCATTGGAGGACGATTGCGCACCTGATAAGTTGTACTTTTCTGTGTCCAACACGGCAAACCGGCCAACCTCAGAAGACAGGACTGCACCTCCAATATATGCTATATTTGAAAGCGCCACAAATGACTTTGGAACAGACGCTGTATGGAGCGAAGACAAAAAACAAAGTGAAACCGTTTGTACAAACAATAATATATCACTAAAGAGCGACACCCGTTATATTAAATTATCCTACAAAGGTAACTTTGCTGCCATATTCTCAAATCTCAAAGTCACAAAAAAACCAGATGTGACAATTACGATTAAACAAAAAATTAATAATCAACAGGAGACCTCACAACAAACAATATCTGCTTGCGAAGGATCAACAGTAACAATCACAGCCGAAGATATAGATGACTATTGTTTCTCCCAATGGAGTGACGGCACTAAGACACAATCCCGAAAATTCAAAGTAACCTCCAATACAACATCTTATACGGCACAATATGTTTCTCCAGTAACAATTACCTTAAATACATATCCAGACGAAGGAGGAACTGCAACCTTTGAAGATGGATCTACAAGCCGCACAGATTGCCCCGGAAAAAAAGTGCACATAAAAGCAGATCCTTCTCCTGGTTGGTCTTTTGTATCTTGGTCCTCCAATCCGGAATGGAAGAAATCACAATCTATTACCCTGCCCACACAAAATACTACATATACCGCAAATTTTCAAGAAGGCAAATTACACACACTCCGCTTTATTGATAATACAGAAAAATTGCCCATAAAAGAATATAAAGAATCAGAGGAAGAAGGGCTATATAGTTTGACAGAAGGAACTGGTTCTTTTTGGATTAGTGAACATATAATACCCATCTGTCCTGATAAATCTTCATATAAAATAGATAGTTTGCAAAAAGAAAGCACTAAGGACACCTATTACATATCAAATATATATTTATTCTCAGACGAAGAATATACTGAGATAGGATTTCCTGATAAAGAAAATCAATCTGGAACTACCTATACTTGTTATATTTCTCCTATACGATACTTGGTACAATTTAAAGACAACATTTCTCACAACATACTTAAAATTGACACAATAGAATACGATTGTAGCAGCAAAGAATATACATTTGAAGATGATTGTTATAATTTTATATCATGGGAAAATACTTATTCAACTTATACACACGATGATGAGACTGGTCGATTTAATTCTACCAATCTTCCGATAAATGAAACAAATAACACCTTAACATTGCCCAATGGCTTAGTCTATGATGCTATTTTTACCGCCTATGTAACCCAAAAACAACATACTATTTCCGCCACGATTGAACCGGACGAAGAAGGAGAGTCTCATGGTTCTGTAAAAATAAAACAAGGTAACGAAACACTTACAAGCCCAACAACTATTTTCTGTGGTTCGGAAGTAACCCTTACGGCAACACCCGAGACTTGTTATGAATTTGTAGAATGGACAAAAGGAAATGATTCCGAATTCAAAGACAGTGATAATCCTTTGGAAATAGATGCAGAAGATGCTACATACATTGCACATTTTCAACCTATTGGTATTAAACTTTATTTGGTAACATTAGATGAGGATAAAAAAGAACAAATTCAATTTGATTATAATTGTGGCCAAGAATACACATTGAAACCTACAGATTATATTAAAGACCCTTGTTTTACATTTTACCAATGGCGTGTTGAACCAGAAGGTATCATTACCGGAGCAGACAGTGAAAATAAAATAACTATTCCTGCCGAACTACAACAATCCATTACCGTTTATCTTGACGTCATCCACAAGACCTTTACTGCCACAGTATCCGTACAGCCGGAGTTGGACAGCGAAGGCAAACCAAAAACAGATAGCAGTGGCAACCCTATTTATCATGGCGAGGCAAACATTACCAAAGTCCCTCGAGATACGGACGATAATACAGAGCCTTAAGGCTCACCATATACAAACAATCTAAAAGAAATTAACAAAAAACAAATCAATCTTTATTGTTTAACTAACTTAAATTATTAAAGTTATGAAAAAATTAAGTTTATTTTTCCTGATGGCCTTTGCCACCATCACCGCCGCCAATGCACAAGATGTAACAGTGGAACCGATTACCGTTCAATGTGGTGATCAAATTCAACTTCAATGTACGCCCCAAAGTGGTTACCATACTAAAGAATGGCAACTCTTTCTTGAAAAAGAAGACGGCACTAAATTGAACTCAACAGGTATTTCACTGCTTACACTGATTGCAAAACAGCAAGACGACGCTTCTGCTACTAACCTCAATACAGAAACAATCGATTTTAAAGGTGGTGTTATTGAGAAAATTACAGGTGAAAATATCCCATTCATAGCCCAAACAGACATATATCACATAGTCGCTATATGCGAAGAGAATGGTGTATATATTACGGTAAAAGCAGGTGATAATGGCGAAATTGCAACAGATGATCAATATGACAAAAAATCTGTCAAATCCTCAGAAAAACCCGAAATTGCGGTTGCACCTCTACCATGTTATAAATTTGTAGGTTGGGAAATAAAAGTATATTCAGATGCAAATTTAACTAACGAAATAACAGAATTAGGATGGACAATGCAAGCAGAGGGTAGTACTACTTTCGATGATTTATTTGAAATAAGAAAAGATTCCGATGGTAAAGAAATGACAGGCGAATCCGGAAACTATCAATACATCATTAAAGGTGGGTTCAATCTACAAGACCCGAATCACAAGTATCCCGAACAATCCTATATTGTATTGACAGCAAAATATGATAACAAAGAATTCAAAGTAAAGGCAAGTGCTGATAATACCTCCGGCACATCCCATACTGCTACTATTACAAAAATTACAGAATAACTTCATTCAATGTTCCGACAGTTCTGTCTAATTATCCTTTGTGCGGTTTTGACCGGCGCACTCGCAATGAGTGCGTCCGGTCAGACACTGCATAGGGATACTGCAGCCACGGTTTCCGTACTATGCGGGACAGAACTGACGCTAACCGCCGTGCCCGATACCGATTACCATTTTGACCGTTGGTCTGATGACAATACGGACAATCCGCGTACCGTGGTACTGAACGGCATCAGCGATGACGGAAAAACAATCTATGAAGACGGTCACGTATTCACTTACATCGCTTATTTCGCCGCTAACTGTGCGGACTACGCCAACTGGCCCGTGGTAGCATTGTACGACTGGCTGGTGATGCTGGATGTCAATACAATACAAAACAAAAAAGGTTATCTTTTTTCCGAATCCGATGTCACTTGGTTCAAAGCCGTAGGCGAGGTGGATTCCGCTTATGCACTTGTCAAAGACGACATCCCCGTCGGGACAGGATATTACCTGACGCTTGACCGTAATTTCCAAGGAACGGGCAATTACTACGCCGAGGTAAACATAGCCGCCACCTCTACCGGCATGCTCTGTCAGGATGTCATGCGAAGCGTCGTAGTACACTATATCTCCACGGATATGCCCAAACAGGAAGTGGCCCTGATGCCGAACCTCGTTCTGCCGACCCAACCCATGCGGTTGATGGGACTTAACCCGAACACCGAAACAACGATTACCGTCTATTCGCCGACCGGACAACTCATCTCTGTGAACACTTCCACAGGAGAAGAGACCTACCGGATGACCGCCGCACGGAGGGCCGGATGTTATATGGTGTATGTCCACTCTGAAGAAGGCGACGACACCTTGCGCTATATCGTAGTTAATCAATGATGTACAGAAGACTCATATTTCTCGTAGCCTGCCTGCTGACCGTTATCGCGGTGCGGGCGGACCACTCTATACTGTCTGTCGGCGTGCGCGGAGGCGGAGCATGCTATGTTGATTTCAACGCTTCCACCCTAAACTTGCCGGGCGGAGCGGGAATGCTGGACATCAATTTCACTAAACTGTGGTGTACCGTTAACCAACACGACGGTTTTGGCATCCGCACCGGCATCAATATCGGTTTTGCAGCCACAAACAATCGCACCGGCATCATTCGTGACGATTTCGTCAAGAATGATATCCCGTTCTATGTCGTTGCGGAAAAAAAGACGGTCGTCTCCGACATTTACTACACTACACAGACACGCGGCGACGAAATGATGCAGCAACTGCAAGTAGAGGTGCCGCTGATGTTCGTCTTGCGCAAAAAACATCTGACCATGGGCATCGGTGCCAAACTGATGGTACCCGTATGGAGTGAATACCAAACACGAATCAATGCGGCTGACACGCACATCACGGCCGATATCCGCCAGTTCGGCGTCACGGTAACCGATGAACTCGCTACCGGCAAAATGACGGACGATGTCAAAGGACTTAGCGGCAGGAACTGCGCACCGCGTTTTAACGTGCTTTTCGCTTTTGATATAGGGTACGAATGGAAACTGAGAAACAACCGTCTCATCGGATTGGGCGGTTTCATTGATTTCGCGCCGTGGAGCAGTTATACCCCGAACCGAGACGAACAACATTTCATCCTGATTGACTTTGCACCGAGTACAGAGACCTATACCCCACCCGCTCGCGTTTCCTGTCAGCCGCTCCATGAGGCGGCTATGTCACGCATGCTCTATCTGAATTTCGGCGTACGCTTCTATTACGCCTTCCAGCACACAGACTATAAACAGATTTACAAACCCTTGCGTTTCTACCGCTATCGCCGCTAATCCGCCGTCTGTTCCAACGCCTTCCACAGGTTGTCATCCGGCACCGGTGCCGTGATACATATTTCCTCGTGGCTGACAGGGTGGACAAAACGTATCTGACGGGCGTGGAGCGAAATGCCTCCGTCCGGGTTGCTCCGTTTGGCACCATATTTCAAATCGCCTTTAATCGGACAACCGATTGCCGCCAACTGGCAGCGTATCTGGTGATGCCGCCCTGTTTCCAATTTGATTTCCAGCAAGTGATAGCGGTCGGAATGGGCTATCACGCGATAGGTTAGCACCGCCTGTTTAGCCCCTGCACTACCGCTTTTACTCACATAGGATTTATTCTGCTGCTCGTTGCGCGTCAGCCAGTGTTCCAATCGCCCTTCAGGTTCGGCTGGCGCGTTGGCGGTAATTGCCCAATAGGTCTTTTCTATTTGCGAATGTGACCGGAACATGTCGTTCAGCCGCACCAGCGCCTTGGACGTGCGGGCAAAAAGCACCACCCCGCTGGTCGGCCGGTCCAAACGGTGCGTCACACCCAAAAAGACCTCCCCGGGCTTGTCGTATTTGGTTTTGATATATTGTTTGACCGTCTCGCTCAACGGCGTATCGCCGGTTTTGTCGCCCTGTACAATCTCGTTACAGGTTTTGTTGACCGCTATCAGATGATTGTCTTCGTATAGAACGTTCATATCCAAGGATAATGTTTTTTCAGTTCGTCGTATTCGGCTTGGGTGCGTTGGCAGAACAGCCGATAATCGTCGCTGTCCGGTTTAAGCGGCCGGTGGTTTCTGTCCAAAAACAATTGATGCAACACCTGCATCTCGTTCCGTGTGCCGGCATCGAAATAGGTATCGGCAAAGCGTTCCCAGATGTACTGCACCGCCAGAGTGCTCGGGTGCATCATATCGTCGGCATAGAAACGGTAGTCCCGCAATTCGTCCAGCATAATCTCGTAACTCGGAAAATAGGCCGCGCGGCTTCCGCAAGGAGCATTCCGCACCAGTTCGTCCACGGCCTGCAGCAGGATAGCCTTGCTCACATTGTTTTCGTGAAGTCCGTCCTTCACGTGGCGGATAGGCGAAACGGTGAACACGAAACGCTTGCCTGCGTTCTCGGCAAGGACCGGTTGCCACAGGCGGATTATCTCGTCCACCGTCAGCCGCCGGCGCTCAAAATCAGCCGCCGGCCGCTTCAGGCAGTTGTCCACCACCGCCTCCATCCAGTCGGAAACGCACCGTTTCCTATCCGCATACACCCAAGCGGTACCGAATGTCACGGTCACCACATCCGCCTTCCGTGCCTCATCGTCTTGAATGTGTCGGACAATGGAAACAGGGTTGTACAACGTGCCGAACGGATTGCCAACCACTTGAAAATAATACTCCTGCATCTTACGGGCAAGGTTGTCCGAAAAACACGAACCAAGCATGACTATCCGGTCCGGATAGGCTATCTTCCACGCCGAAGGCGCAATCTCTATTTTGGTCTGTAAGTTCATTTTATTCAAAGTGCATAACTTGGGCAGGCGAAATCTTGGTAACAATCGCCGAAGGCGCCAACAGCACCGCCAACGATAGCAACACTACCCCCACGTTGAGCAGTATCAGCCAGCCCCACGGGAACGCCATCGGCACATAACTGACGTAATAGGAAGAAGCCTCCAGCGGAATAAGGTGCGTAAAATACTGCACAGCGCACAATACCAGGCCGACCGCATTCCCCCAAAGCATCCCCTTGCCTATCAACATAGCCGCCTGCGTCACGAAAATACGGCGCACAAACATATTGTCCGCACCCAAGGCTTTCAGCGTACCAATCAGCCGTACGCTGTCCAATATCAGGATTATCAACCCCGAAACAATGTTGAAGCAGGACACGCACAACATCAGCACAATGATAATCACCACATTCATATCCAACAAATCAAGCCAAGCGAAGATTTGCGGATTAAGTTGCTTCACCGTCTGCGTATAGTAGGCATTGCCGTCTGCGTCCAGCCGGTTGGCCGTCATAAAATAGATATTGTCAGCCGCGTCGTCCAGACCCGCCAAATCTTTCACCAGCACTTCCACTCCGGAGGCCTGGTTGTCATTCCAACCGTTCAGCCGTCGTATCGCATCGCCGAAACCGATGACAAACAAATCGTCAAACTCCCCCAAACAGGTGTTGTAGATACCCGTCACGCGGAATTTGCGCACGCGGATGTCATCACCCACAAAATAGCACAATATATACGCCGGCTGCATCGTGCTGTCCTGCGGCAGTTCAATTTTCATTTTCTTGGCCTGCAATTCGGACAGCAATACCTCGTTCGGTTTCTCCGGCAGGTTGCCTGCCACCAGATTATCGCGGAAATAGTCCCAATAGCCGGTCCCCTTCAGCACGATGCCGTGAAATGCGTCATCGGTCTTGATGATACCCGGTTTGGTCCAGAACGCGTGCGCCGATTTGACATTTGGCAAGGCGCGTATTGCCGTCAGCATCGAATCCGAAACGGCCACCGGCTTCATCTCGTAGGTATTGTTGTTGTCGAAGTTGACAACCTGTACATGCGCCCCGAATCCCGCTATTTTGTCGGTAACCGTCCGTTTGAAACCGATAACGACACAAACGGTTACTACCATTACGGTCATACCTATGATGATTCCCGCCAAAGCAACCCGCACCGCAGGACGCGAAGACCGTCTCGCACCCTGTTGTGCAAAATAAAGTCGCTGTGCCATAAAGGTTTCTGTTCTGATTGGCATATTTTTTGTTGCTTATTTTATGGATTCAAAATTCATAACTGAATATGTCATTACGTTCCCCACTCTTTTTTCTCTTCCTTTTGTCCTGCTGCTGTTTATATGCCCAGCATCCTTCGTCTTCTCCGCAACGCACTCCCGAAGAGGAAGCCCTCAAACAAACGGAGCGAATTGTCCGCGAGATCGGCATTACCAATGAAACCGTCAGGGACACTCTCTACCGCATGCACCTCAAATACGCCCGCCAGCGCCTGCAAAGCAACACCCGATTGGAGGAGTTGCAGCGCATGAACGCCATCGTGGAGGAGTTACAAGGTATTCTCACGCCGGAGCAGTACAACCGGTTCATGAACAAACAAATCAGTTCCGAACCGCATCGCCCGCAGCAGCCTTTGGGCGCAATGCCGCCGGCCCCGCCGCACTACCGCAACATGCCGCCAAGGCCCGAAGACCAAGGTACACCGCCACCGCTACCAGAGAGCCGACCGTAAGGCCGCCCAAAATGTCGCCAGGGTAATGAACCCCTAAATACATCCGGCTGTAGCAGTTCATCGCAACCCACAACATCAATCCTCCCCACACGCATCCTACCCGCAACGCGCAACGGTTGACGCCGAGTGCGCGTAAACGCCGTGTATAAACCAATGCAAACAGCAACGCGCATGCCATTGTGTCCGCCGCATGCGAACTGACGAAGCCGTATTGTCCGCCCGTATAGCCGTTCACAATATGCACCAGTCCTTCCAATGCCGGTTCGTGGGTCGGCCTCGGACGGCAGACCCAATGTTTGATGAGACCGGAGGACACCCAGTCGCTCAATCCCGCCGCAGCACCCACAGCCAACAGCACCCACAGCCATTCACAACTCTCCGCTCTCTTGGAACAAGCACGCCGGCACACTCCCCGCATTTGTCCGTGAAACCGCCACACTAACAACACTGCTAACAACGCGTACAACGGCAGCCAAGTCGCCTTGCCGGATATAATCCACATCAGACTGTCTGCCCACGGCGCATGCCACCCGTTGACAGCCAGCAGCCACTGTTGGTCCAAAGTAATCAGTTCGTCCATCATTCTCCTTTTTCCGTTATATACTGCATCAGCACCGCTGTATGACATGCCACCACGCCGGCTGTTTCCGTCCGCAATCGCGAATCTCCCAACGACACCGGCACAAAACCGGCGGACAGGGCATTCTGCACCTCCTGTTCGCTGAAATCGCCTTCGGGACCGATAAGGATAAGCGTGTCGTGCCCGGTTCTTATCTCGTCCCGCAACACCCGTTTGTCTTCCTTGTAGCAATGCGCAATGAACTTGTCCTGTTCCACGGCGTTGCGTACCAGCGTGTCAAAATCCGTCAGTTCGTTCAATTTTGGCAAATAGGCCGTCAGGCTCTGTTTGGCGGCAGAGAGGATAATCTTCTCCAACCGGTCGGTGCGCAGTTGTTTGCGCTCTGAAAAACGGCACAGTAGCGGAGTTATCTCATCTACTCCTATTTCCGTACATTTCTCCACCATCCATTCGAACCGTTCAATATTCTTGGGGGGTGCCACGGCCAGATGCAGACGGAACGAACGATTGCGGACCTGTTGTTCGGACGCTATCACCTCAAACTCGCAGTGTTTGGGGTGCGGGTTGGTAATGCGTGCCGTGTAGGTCACGCCACGACCGTCCGTCAGCAGGATTTCGTCCCCGCGTGTGTAGCGAAGTACGCGTATGCAGTGCCCCGATTCCTCTTCGCTCAAGCACCGGCAAGTCTGTATGTCAGGCGTATAGAATAAATACATTACCTATGGTCTTGGAAAAAGTCCAACGACGATATAGCGCGGATAAACCGTTGCACATAGTCCCACGATGTCATGTTCCAGCGGAAACCGAGCCGCGCCAGTACCTGTATAGTGTAGGGGTTGTATTTCGTATAAGGAACTACAACGTCCTTGCCGGCTGCCTTGTACGCCAACATCGATTGCAGTATCTTGGCTTTTTCGGGGTCCTGTCCGGCCTGCATCAGTGTCTCTTGGAAAACATTGTCTTCCACAAAATCCACCGGCGAATGCAGTGTTTTCGCCATCTCCTGTATCACATCGCCCAACAGCACTATGTGGTTGTTGAACGGATGGAAGATGACGCACTCCTTCGGTGCGGTAGCCAGCAGCACTACCGCGCGCGCCACCTCGTCTATCGGCGAGAACTCCATCTGCGATGCCATCTGTGTATAGCCACACCGGCCTAACATCTGGAAGATATGCAGCCTGCCCATCGCGCTGTTGGTGCGGAAATTGATTTGGAACTCGCCGTCCTGCGCACGTGCCGCCAAGTTGCCCAAACGGACTACCTTCGCTACCAACCCTTTCTCTATAACAGCCTCCAACGTCATCCGCTCGGCCAGGAACTTGGAATAGACATACTTGCTACCCGTCAGGCACTGCCCCATGTAATGGGTCTGCTCACTGTAATGCATGGACGGGTCGGGGAATCCGTTGATACTGGTACCGCCCGTGGAACAGGTACTGGTCTGAATGAACCGCGCACCCGTCTTGAGGCAGTAGTCGATACAGTTCTTCACTCCGCCGATATTGATATCCTCTATCTCCGTGCCTTCACTGAAATGTTTGACGATAGCGGCACAGTTGATGACTGTATCTACAGGGACATCCACATTTATCGGGGCGGTCACGTCGCCTTCATATACAAAGACGCGGCTGCCGAACGCTTCGGCGTAGTTCGTCTCAAAATAATAATACAGCATCTGACGCAACCGTTCTGCGGCGGATATACCGCGTTTGGGGCGCAACAGACAGTGTATCTTCGTATCGGGATAATGTTCCATCAGTTCGCGGAAGATATGTATTCCCAGATAACCGGTCGCACCTGTCAGCAGCACATCGCCCAAGGGCAAACACTCGCCTTGGCGGAACGAGTCTAACGTGTTCTTTTGCAGCAGGTCGTTGATGGCGGTGTAATCGTAGTTATTGACGGCATCGTCATTCTTTGGATTCACGATACTGCCCTCGTCATTTTTTACGCTTGCCGCATCATTCACAGCCGGTTGTGGGGTGTCCCCGCCGGCCGCTATAGCCAACTCCCTTGGCGACGGATGACTGAAGATGTCCGCATACGCCAACGCATAGCCCAACCGCGTAGCCTCTATCAGCACACGCGTTGCCACCAACGATGTACCGCCCAGTTCAAAGAACGACTCCGTGGCACTCACCTTGTCCAGTTCTAACACGTTCTTGAAGATGTCGCAGAAATCCTTTTCCGCCTGATTGGCAGGAGCCACATATTCGCCGGACGTCTGCACAATCACCGGTTCAGGCAGGTGTTTGATATCCGTCTTGCCGTTCGGTGTCAGGGGGAACGCATCCAGTTGCAGGTAAGCGGTCGGCACCATATACGGTGTCAGGGTCTTGCCTGCCTCGGTCTTCAGTTCGTTAACGTCTATTGGGCGGTCGGCAGTAAAATAGGCCGCCAAATGCTCCTTGCCGTTCAGCGTCCGCACCATCACCGTCACCTGTTTGATGCCCGGGTAGCGGCTGACCGCGGCTTCCACCTCGCCCAACTCGATACGCAGTCCGCGCAATTTGATTTGGTTGTCCATGCGACCCAGGGTCACCACCTTGCCGTCCGGTAACCAACGTGCATAGTCGCCCGAACGGTAAACGCGCATGCCGCGGTACTCGATAAAGCGTGCGGCCGTCTGTTCCGGCAGGTTATTGTAACCCTTGCCGACGCCTTCGCCGCCAATATACAGTTCGCCAACGACGCCCACAGGCTGTTCGTTGCCGTCAATATCCACGATAAACTCTGTGACGTTCAGCAGCGGCTCGCCGATAGAGATGCGGTCGGTATGCGTCAGTTCGGCTACGTTGCATGACACTGTCGTCTCCGTCGGGCCATAAGTATTGAAGATACGCGCTTTGGTCAGTCCGTGCAGACGGTCCAACAGACGGTCCGAATAAGGTTCGCCACCCGAATAGATGGCTTTACAGCGGCGCAACCCCTCACAAAAATCTTCCGACTCCATATAGTTGAGCAGGCGCGACGGCGTCGCGTTGAACACGTCCGCACCGGTCGCAAGGAACAGTTTGGCCAGTTCCAACGGGTTGTTGCTCTGGTCGTCACCGGCCAGCACCAGCGTCTGCCCGTTGAACAGCGTCGCACTGTATTCCTTCAGCGACATGTCAAACGACAAGGTCGTCACGGCAAGGAACGTGTGTCCCTCCGTGGCCGCCGTATAGATATGCCGGTTGCACGGGTGAGCCGTATTGTGGTTGCAAATGCCCTTGTGACGCAGAATAACCCCTTTCGGCCGTCCGGTCGAGCCGGATGTGTATATCATATAGACGGTGTCGTCGGGTTGGACATCCGTGTTCGGATTGGTATCCGCCGCCGTGTTGTTCATCAGTTCGTCCGCTATAATGGCTTTCTCACCGTATTCGGCAGCTTTGTCTTGCGTGGTAATGACGTATTTGGCACCCGAATCCTCTGTAATCAGTTTGATTCGGTCGGCAGGATAGGCGGGGTCGCACGGTATATAGGCAGCCCCCGTCTTGCTTACTCCGTAGAGACAACATATCACCGCACTCGTTCTCGGCAACAGAACCACCACGCGGTCGCCACGACGGACACCCTTGGCTATCAGTGTATGCGCGATGCGGTTGATACGTGCATTCAGTTCGCGGTAGGTGTAGGTGCCGTCCACTGCTATCAGAGCGGTCTTGTCCGGCGTTTCCACCGCCCAGCGTTCCAGCGGCTGATAGACAATCTGGACGGGTATATCCGCTTGAGCCACCGTGTGCAGTTTGGCCACTTCCTCCTGTTGTTTTTGGCTCATAATGGACACCTTGCGTAACGGCTGGTCCGGCGAAGCCATGAAACGCAGACACACGGCCTTCATCGAGTCCGCAAAACGCTCCATATAGTCGCGCGAATAAAGGGCGTCGTTGTATTGCATCTTGATGCACACTTGCCCTTCATGTTCTTGAATCTTGACCGCCGCCTTGAACTTGGCAATCTCCAGTCCGAAACTGTCCACGCTTACCGGTGCGCCGCTCACCTCAAAGCGGTCCACAACGCCCACTTGGTATTCATACACGATATCCGCACGGGTACCGTATTTGGCGGCTATCTTGGCAAACGGATAGTTCTCGTTTTGCAGCGTGCGGGTGAAATTGTCCCCTACCCGTTGCAGGAACTCAGCCACACGGATGTCGTCTATATGCCCCACCAGCGGCAGCGTATTTACGAACATACCCACCGTATTGGCTATCTTGACGTTGCTGCGCCCCGAAGAGATGGTGCACAGTTGAACGTCGCGGCTATTGGTGTAGCGGGCTATCATATACTCCGTGGCGGCAAGGAAGAACACCGCCGGCGTGATGCCTTGCGTACGGCAGAAGGCCTCTATCTCCGCCATCGGAAGCGGTTGCCAAACGATGCCTATCACACCTTCCTGCTCTTTGCCCATCAGGTCTTCCGGCAGAGACGACGAGTCGTCCACTGTCTTCAGTTGGCTTTCAAAATATGCTTCTTGTCCTGTCGTGTCAGCCTGCTGTTCGTCACGCACATAGCGGAAGAAATCATAGTCCTCGCGCTGTACCGGTTGACCGTTCAGTATATCGCATACATCGTGCATCAGTACACTTAACGAGCCGCCGTCCATCACCAAATGGTGGGCATCCAACAGTAGCGTATGCCCCGTTACGGCGGCACGCACCAACGGACCGTCAAACAGGCGGAACGGACGGACAAAAGTTTTCTTCAGTTCCTCCACCGGCTCCTGTACGATGTCGCATGTAATTGTCAGTCCGGTGTCGGTCGTCAAACCGATGTCGCCGCCGTCATGACACAAGTGCGCTCGTAATAACGGATGCAGAACAACGGCCTGCTCCACCGCTTTCTTGATATCTTCCGCACGGACCGAGTCCGGAAAAACAATCTCCATCGGCACGTTGTATGTCGTAGCCGATTCGTCCTTCATACATTCGTAGCACACGCCCAATTGCGCGTTGCTCAGTGCGCACACGCCGGTTTGTCCGTCAGCCTGCTCCGTTTCTGAGACAGTTGCAGCGGGCTCACCTGCCATCCATTTCTCCAATATCGCCTCCTCAATATCGCGCAGCGTTCCCGTCTTGACAAAAGTCTTGGCGTCTATCATCACACCGTACTGTTTGTACAGCAAGGTCGCCAGTTTGATGCACGAGATGGAAGTCAATCCGTAGAACGCCAATACGTCGGCCAGACCGAAATCTCCGTTCTTGACAATGCCGGCTATCATTTCGTGCAGTTTTTTCTCCAAAGTGTTCATCGGCAACGTACACGGCGTGGTGGACGCACTACTTTCTACCTGCGGTTTGGGTAATGCTTTCTTGTCCACTTTCTGATTGACGTTCAGCGGGATGTGCTCCAGTTGCATCGTTACCGCCGGCACCATATACGGCGGTTTGCGGTCCAATATGAAATCGTTTAGGGACGAAATGTCCGTTTTTGTGTCGCTCACGATGTATGCAGCGATATATTTGCCACCGTCGGGGTAGTCGAAGGCTTGCACTGTCACATCTTTGATGCCCTCGTATTCGCGTATTACCGCCTCCACTTCTTTCAGTTCGATGCGGAAACCGCGTATTTTGACTTGGCCGTCTTTTCGTCCGACGAACTCGATGTCTCCGTTAGGGCGATACCGCACGATGTCACCCGTGCGGTAACACCGTTCCTCTTGGCCGTTGACCGTTATGCGGATGAACGCCTCTGCCGTCTTGTCGGGGCGGTTGAGGTAACCCTGCCCCACCTGCGGCCCCGAGGCTATCAGTTCGCCGGCTGCACCGATAGGCAAACGGTGCAGGTACCTGTCAACGACATATAACCGCGTGGTCTCTGTCGGACATCCTATCGGTATATTCGGCTCGTTCTCGATCACGGTCTTTTCCGTGATAGCCACCGAACATTCGGTCGGACCGTATATATTGTGCATCGTGTAACCGGTCGGCAACGGCATAGACATCATCTTTTCGCCGCCGATAGACAAATGCTGCAAGGTCTTGAGCGAGTCGTAGTTGCCCATCATCTGCTGCCCCACTTGCGTTGTCATGAAGGCACAGGTAATGCCGTTGCGGTCAAAGAAATCGCCTAAAGCCATCAGGTCAAGCCGTATCTCCTCAGGGATAACGTACAGCGTGCCGCCCGACAGCAGCGCCGAATACATGTCCATCATGTTGGCGTCAAAGCCGAAACTGGCGTAGGCTGCTATGCGCGATTCGCTGTTCAGGCTGTAATGTTTGATATACCAATGAATATAGGCCAGTATGTTTCTGTGGCTGAGCATCACCCCCTTGGGCACGCCCGTTGAACCGGACGTGTACAACAAAATCATTGTATCTTCCGCCTTTATTCCTCCACACACTATTCCGCTATTCCCTTCGCTCCACGTTCCATCATACACCAGCCTCTTCACCGGTTCGTCTATCAGTCCGCTCAGTTCATCCGTGGTAATCAGCAACCGGCACGCTGCGTCTTTGACCATGAAATTCAGTCTCTCTTTCGGATAACTCGGGTCAAGCGGCTGATAGGTGCATCCGGTTTTCATCGCCGCAAGCGGCGCGATGAACATCTGTTCGCATCGCGGAATCAATATACTCACCACCGGCAACTTGCCGCTTTCCGTTTTCCACTCTTTTTGAACGAACGCGTTCGCACTCTCCACTATTTTCTCCGCCATCCGGTCAGTCAATTGGTCCAGTTCACGGTAGGTAAATTTTTTGTCCCCGAACACGGCGGCTATCTGATTGGGGTAACGTGCAACTATCTGTCGGAACCGGCTCAGCACCGTCTCACCCTCCCATTCGGCAAAGGTGTCGTCTTCGTGGCGGTTGAATGCGTCCAGTTCGGCCGTCTGCCGTTCGGTGCAATAGTGCAGGTCTGCCAGCGCAAGGTCGGCACCTCGTCCTGTCATCTGCCGCAGTACTTCGTCGTATGTGTCCAACATCTCGTTCACCATGCACTCGCTGTACTCGTGTGCGGGGTATTCAAAACGCAACCTGTATGCGCCGTCATGCTCCATCATCTGGGCACTTATCTTCAGTCCGGGCCGGTTCTTGCGTATGTCCTCCATCGGGTAGTCCTTGCCGTCCAGATGCAGCGTGTAATCAATGATACTGCCTTGATAAATGAACGACACTTCGCTGTTCATGCCGCTCAGGGCGCATACCTCGCCAAAACCGACACTGTCTTTCTCGCGCAAGGTCTTGACTATTTGTGCCGTTTGCTGCATCATTTCCCCGACAGTCCTTACTTGTACCAAATCGTTCAGCATCGGCAGCGTCCGCACCGCCATCGTCACTGTGTTCTCCACTCCTTTACACCCTGTTCCGCGCCCGTGGTAGAACGACGCGTACGACACCTGCTCGTCACCCGTGAAAGCGTGCAGCATCAGGGCAAAGGCGGCGGTGAACGGGATACTCGTACCCGTCTGCGTAGCGGCGCACAGTTCTTTTATTTCTTCGCGGCGGACACTCATTTCCCGCCATACCGTTTGGTAATGTTCCTCACCTTCCGCATACAAGTCCCGCAACGGCAGCGACACACTCTCCACCCCGCCGAAGGTCTGTTCGTACCACGCTTTCTCTTCGGCATAGACCTTACTTTGCCGTTTCTTTTCCTCCGCAACGTTCAGGGCGCGTGCATCAACCGATTCGGGAACGAGCGGCTCGCCGTTATAGGCGCGGCTGATGTCGTCGCATAGGATACCGAATGACATGCCGTCGGCCAGTATGTGGTGGATGGCAATGCGGCACAGCAACGCCTCGCCGGTGTCCATCAGCCGAATATTGAACAGCCGGCATCCCATCGGCATTTTCTCCTCCCAATCTTTTTCCAACGCCTCCCTGCTGTTCACTTCCTCCACTTTCCACTCTTTTTGAACGAACGCGTTCGCACTTTCCGCTACCTTCCAAACCGGCTCTCCGGCTTCGTCGGTAACGATGGTGTCAAAGAGGTGTGGATGGTTATGCACGGCTTGTCCAATGGCGCGACTCAGGCGGTCTTTATCAACCTCTTTGCCCAGACGGAACAGACGGTAGATGACGTAATCGCCTATGCCGTCCGATTGGCAGGCGTAGTACACGCCCAATTGGCTTTGATTTATCGGGTATGTCATAACTGCTGGTTTGTAAAAGTGTGCAAAGTTAATAAATAAAATTCGCATACGCAAATTTTAAGTTAAGTTTCTCGTGAAGGCGTGCGACGGAACGCACGCCGAGTGGGCGACCCGAAAAGTCCCCACTTTGATGAAACAGTCGCCCGCATAGAATAGCGCGACCTACGGGGCCCCCGACGAGACTTGTCGAGTGGGGTGTTTGATCGCGGTCACGCCGGCGACAGCCACCCAATTACCGAACGCGACACTTTCCACTACTCCACTACACACTACTCCAAGAATACTTTCCACTAAAAAAAACAAACCGGGCACGAGTCCGCATCGTGTTCATCTCGGGACCACCTGCACACTTCGTTCAACCTGCGAAAAAAATCCCGACACAATCGCATCTTTATTAAAATGCGCAATTTATTTGCGTATTCCAAATTTTTATTATACCTTCGGACGCCGCCTGCTAAGCCGCACAATACCCACGCCACGCATTCCCCCGAAAATACAGTCGCATCTTTATTAAAGTGTGCAAAGATTGTGCTTTTGCAGGCAAATGGCTTTGCCGTACAACCAATTGTATTGCCCGTCTTTTTGTGAGTAAACTCCCAACACACGGACAATACAATCCGTTTTGTATAGATAAATCTATCCTTTTTGCCTGCAAAAAGCACAATAAATTTGCGCACTCCAAATTTTTGTTGTATCTTTGTAAGAAATTTTAGTACCCCACAAACTTACAAATTTACTATTAATGTCATGAAAAAGTTTCTCCTATCCTCTCTCCTGTGTTTGATTATCCTGCCGGCTATGGCATGGAAACCCCTGTTTGTCGGGCATCGCGGTTGTATTTATGGTGTAGAAAACACGCGAGAAGCCTTCATTAACGCAAAGGACCACTATGGCTATGACGGCGTGGAAACCGACTTTATGACCACTTCTGACGGAAAAGTGGTTATGAGTCACGATGATGAACTCAATCGTTTTGGTCACGCCGGAGTCAAAATCAGCAAAACCACATTGGCTGACCTCCAAAAACTGACTCTCACACAAACCCGCTACGGACGCACATACACAGGTAAACTCATGACTGTGGACGAGTTCTGCGCACTGATTGACAGCCTCGGCATCTTCCCCATCATGGAAATCAAAGGTTCTGCCGGTCTCTATCAAGAGGGTATGTCCAATTTTCCGCAGGTATATCAGGCTATGGTCAATCACAATCTCGTGGATAAAGCCATCATCCTCACTTCCTATCAGAAATCGTTGGAATACATCCGCACGAATTATCCCCAAGTGAAATGCCAACTGCTGATGTACAACATGAGCGAAAGCACTTTTCAATGGTGCGACCAATGGCGCGTCAACCCGAGCATGTGCAACTCCGGCGGCGGCCAATATAACATCTGCCAAGAGTTGGTTAAACGTTGCCATGACCATGATCTGCAGGTCGGCATTTGGGTCGTAGATTGGTCTAATGTTTACGATAGTGAATGTGCATGGGGTTGTTATATGTGTACAACGGACTCCTTGACGCCTGCACTCCAAAAAAATCTTCCGGATGTGGATTGGGACAACATCTGTCCTTTTTCCAAGTCCTTTGACAAATTGTATGTCACCCCGCTTGGCAATCCGTCACCACAACCTGAACGCTTATCGCCTCTAAATGCTACCCTTTCTTTTCCGATGGAAGAACATGAGATGCAGATTACCGAAAAAGGTACAACCCGCAAGGGTTCATGGGAGATGCGGGATATCAAAGTTACCAAGCACCCCGTTGTTTATACACAAAACGATTTCTTAACCACGGCAGCGACAACCATCCTGTTTGCCTATGAGCAATTGGATTCTGCTACCGTTAATGTCTATGAATACGACGGTTCCACTTTACTGCACGGATGGAATATATCTACCGCAGCCCCCCTTTATCCTGCTGAGGAACTGACTCTCAGTATAGATGAAAATACAACCATGAACATAGGTGATACTCTGTTTGTGGACGCATTTGTCCGGCCCGACAGTTGTACATCCGCTATTTCATGGCGTATATCGGAAGCCCGAGCCATCAATATGAAAAAGATGGACGATATGGGACGACAAATACGACTTATCGCCAAATCGGCTGTTAAGGGCGCAACATTGACTGCCACTGTAGATGATATCAAACAAACCTATACCATACAGGTTGTCAAAGCCACCGGCTTGAATGAACTGCCGTTCTCCGACATTGACAACCGGGATAAAATCGTCCGCAACGGTCGGGTGCTTATCTTTCGCGACAACCGTACCTACCATTTATCCGGCCAGCAAAAATAGTTGGACCTTATACGCCGCTTTTCCACCAAAAAAAAAACAACTTCCGACCGGAAGTTGTTTTTTATGTTTGTCAGTGCAACACGCCCAAATCGCGGCCGACCTTGACAAACGCCTTGACCCCTTTATCCAATTGCTCGCGCGTGTGCGCTGCGCTTACCTGCACGCGGATGCGCGCCTGCCCCTGCGGGACGACCGGATAATAGAAGCCCGTAACATAGATGCCCTCCTGCTGCAAGGCGGCGGCGAACTCCTGACTCAAACGGGCATCATACAGCATGACGGCACAAATAGCCGACTGGGTGGGTTTGATGTCAAACCCTGCCTCTTTCATCTTCGCCACGAAATAGTCGGTATTGGCGTGCAGACGGTCCTGCAAGGTATTGTCGCGGGTCAGCAGTTCAAAGGTCTTGACGCCCGCCGCCGCAATCATGGGCGGAAGGGAGTTGGAGAACAGATAGGGACGGCTACGCTGGCGCAACAGGTCGATTATCTCCTTTCGTCCCGTGGTAAAACCGCCCACCGACCCGCCAAAGGCCTTGCCCAGCGTGCCGGTGATAATCTCTATCTTGCCGCGCAGGTTATACAGTTCGGTCACGCCGTGCCCCGTCCTGCCGACCACACCGGCAGAGTGGCTCTCGTCCACCATGACCATGGCGTTGTACCGTTCCGCCAGTTCGTATATCCTGTCCAACGGACACACGTTGCCGTCCATCGAGAAGACGCCGTCCGTGGCGATAATGCGAAAACGCTGCGCCTGCGCCGCCTGCAACTGGCGCTCCAAATCCTCCGTGTCCCCGTTGGCGTAGCGGTAGCGCACCGCCTTGCACAGACGGACACCGTCAATGATGGAGGCGTGGTTGAGCGCATCGGATATGATAGCGTCATCCGCCGTGAGCAACGGTTCGAAAAGACCGCCGTTGGCATCAAAGCAAGCCGCATAGAGGATAGTGTCCTCGGTGCCGAAGAAGTCGGACACCGCTTTTTCCAAACGTCTGTGCGTGTCCTGCGTGCCGCAGATGAAACGGACGGACGCCATGCCGTAACCGCGGTTGTCCAAACACTGTTTGGCCGCTTCCGCCAGTTCGGGGTTGTCCGCCAGACCAAGGGAGTTGTTGGCGCAGAAATTGATTACTTCCGCCCCGTTCTCCACACGTATGGCCGAAGACTGGGGCGTAACAATCACCCGCTCGTTCTTATACAGGCCGGCCTCCTTAATCTCTTGCAACGTCCGTTGCAAATACTGCTGAAAATCTAAATACATTGTTCAATGGGTTATCACGTTGCACGGTGTTAAATAATCCCCTGCTCCAGCATAGCCTGCGCCACCTTCATAAATCCGGCGATATTGGCTCCTTTAACATAATCAACGTGTCCGTCGGGTTGTTCGCCGAAGCGGACGCACTGTTCGTGAATAGAGCGCATGATGGCATGCAGACGCTCGTCCACCTCATCCGCCTCCCAAGATATATGTTCGGCATTCTGCGTCATCTCCAGTCCGGACGTGGCCACACCGCCGGCATTGACCGCCTTACCCGGTGCGAACAGGATGCCGTTGTGCTGGAAGTAATGGATGGCCGCAGGTTGGCATCCCATGTTGCTGACTTCACAGCAGCACCAGCAGCCGTTAGCCTGCAGTTCGCGGGCATCGTCTTCGCTCAGTTCGTTCTGGAAAGCGCACGGCAGAGCAATGTCGCACGGTACAGACCATGCTTTCTTGCCGGCGGTAAAACGGGTCGCGGCAGGGAACTTGTCCGCCATATCCTGTACCTTGTTGCGATTGGAAGAACGCATAACCAGCATGTAGTCTATCATCTCCTTTGTGATACCATCGGGTATTTCGCACACGCCGTCGGGACCGGATATAGCCACCACTTTGGCTCCCATTTCGGTCGCCTTGGTGCATGCACCCCACGCCACATTACCGAAACCGGAGATAGCGATACGCTTGCCCCTGATATCCTTGCCCGCGCGCTCCAACAAATGCCGGGTGAAATAGAGTGCGCCGAAGCCGGTCGCCTCCGGACGGAGGATAGAGCCGCCCCACGTCATACCTTTGCCGGTCAGCACGCCTGTATGATACTCGCGTGCCAGTTTCTGGTACATGCCGTTCAAATAGCCTATCTCACGTCCGCCGACACCTACATCGCCGGCAGGTATATCCTGGTCGGGGCCGATGCAACGCCACAATTCCAGCATGAAAGCCTGGCAGAAACGCATAATCTCTTCGTCGGACTTGCCCACAGGGTCAAAATCCGAACCGCCCTTGGCGCCGCCCATAGGTAACGTAGTCAAGGCGTTCTTGAAGGTCTGCTCAAAGCCGAGGAACTTCAGCATAGACGGATTGACCGCCTTGTGGAAGCGCAAACCGCCCTTATACGGGCCGATGGCCGAGTTGAACTGGACGCGGTAACCGAGGTTGGTTTGCACCGTCCCGCTGTCGTCCACCCACGTGACACGGAACGTGAAGATACGGTCCGGCTCCACCATGCGTTCCACAATTTTGGCTTTTTCGAACTCCGGATGGCTGTTATAGACCTCCTCAATGGAATTCAACACTTCTTCAACCGCCTGCAGGTACTCCGCTTCCCCCGGGTGTTTGGCAGCCAATTGCTGCATAATTTCAGTTGCTTTCATAGTAATTTGATATGTTTGTAATGTTTATGTTATGTTTTTTGCAAATACACATAGAACGTGGTCCCCTTGTCGGAAGTATCGAAGGTGATTTGTCCGTCCGACCCCTCCACGATGTTCCGCGAGATAGCCAGTCCCAGTCCCGCACCGTTGGATTTGGTGGTAAAATTAGGCATAAATATCTTGCTGCCCACCTCCTGCGGAATGCCCGGACCGTTGTCCGAGAAGGATATTTCCACTTTCTGCCCCAAGTCCTTCAGCATCACGATGATGTCGCCTGTTTCCACCGCCGTTCCGTCTTCCGCCGTATTGGACGCGATGGCCTGCAAAGCGTTCTTGATGATATTGGAGAACACCTGCTGTATCTGCTCGCGGTCGGCATAGACCATCACGCCGCTGTCCGGCCCCACATAGCGGATGGGGATGCTCCACGGGTTGTTGGCGAACAACGCGATGGCCGAGGTCAGTTTTTCCGCCACATCAACCTCGCTGACAGATACTTGCGGCATCTTGGCGAAGGTGGAGAACGAGGTGGCTATACGGCTAAGGTTGTCTATCTGCTCTATCAGCATATTCGTCGCACGCCCGAACATCTCGTCAAAACGCTCGGTATCTTTCACCCGTTGGAGTTGCTGTATCGTCAGTTTCATCGGTGTCAGCGGGTTGTTTATTTCGTGCGCTATCTGCCGCGCCATCGTCCGCCACGCCCCTTCACGTTCGGACTGCGCCAAACGACGGGACGAACGCTCCAGTTCGTCCACCAAATCGTTGTACTGTTTCACCAGTTCGCCCAACTCGTCGTTGCGGTCGTAATTGAGATGTTCGCGCTTACCCAAGCGATAGTTCCGCATCTTGTCCGTCAATGCCGTCAGCGGAGACTGGATGATATGCGCAGCGTAGAAAGACAGCAATAGGGCCACAACCAACACCAACAAGTAAATAGGCAGCAGGTTGCGCAGATAGTTGTCCACTTCCTTGCGTACCTCCATACCGGAGATAAAGGACGGCACCGAGATATAGCCCAACCGGATGTTGGCACCATTGATAAAATCCGTGTAGCCCGTCAGGTAACGCAGGTCGCCCAACCGTTCGTATCGCGTGAGCGTACTCTCATGCGAGAAATAGACTGCGGGCGCGATATAGCCGGACAGCATTCCTAATGTGAACAACTGCGGTATCGAACTGCCCACCAAGTGCCCGTTCAGGTCATATACATGTATATCCGTGCCGAACGTGTAAGCCAAATCGCGCAAGTCAATATTCAGACCGGACGTATTCCGCTCGGACAGGTTGAGGTTTAGAAAATACTGGTTTTGCAGCGCCGACTGGATATACCGGCACTTTTCCACCATCGTAGCCCGCTGCCGTTCCTCGAAATTCCTGCGCAAATAGGCCACTGACACCCAAAAGATGCACATAAAACTGGTCAGCACCAATGCCACTATCAGGTATAGGAACCGCGTGCGCAATCTCATTTCCTTGAACCCGTGGTTGCGCACCAGACCGGATATGCCGAACGCCAGTGCGACAACAAAAAGGACCAGCGTCAGCAAATAATAAATCTGCACGGAAACAGTCCCCTCCCCCGTGCCGGTCTCATTGTCCATATTGGATAGGCGGCGGTAGGAGAAACTCCTGTCCAAACCGACGCTTTCATTCGCGGCAGCCGAATCCGGTTCGTCTTCGTCCAACGAAAAGAGATAGCGACCGTCGTTACTGAAGATGTCCCGCTGCGTGTGGCCGTGCTCCGGCATATAGACCAGCCGGTGGCTGTCCCTGCCGCGGAACGGCGGAATAAAGTGATTTTTGAGCAAACTGCCCGACACGGCGTATTCGTATTTTACCGGCACCACCGTCAGCACCGACAAGCGGTCCGCTTGCGTCCACCGGACAACGCAGTGGACGTGGTTCATGCGTTGATAGAACCATTTGTCGGGTTCGCGGACGTACATGTCGGAGGCCGTGAGGTTATTGTCGGACCAAAAAACCATCCGGCCGCGGTCAAACACATAGAAAAACACGTTGTCATCAATCTGCGTGAGCGACCAGACCGAATCAAAACTGGACGACTGTATCTGCCCGCACACTTCCTCCGTTACGGCATCAGCGTAACGCATGCGCTCCGACAGCATTTTTTGCAATCGCGCACCCTCCACAGACAGGTTGTTGCACCCCGTCAAACCGCATGCGACCGCCATCACAACGGCCAACCAAACCGCTATTTTCCCTATTTTTTTCAAAATCACTTGCAAAGTTACGATTTTTTATGTACCTTTGCAAACAATTTTGGAAAAAAAATAAAACTTTCGTCTTTTTAGCGGGCACGTCCGCAATTTTTGGCTTTTAACGTTTGACTGAAAATTATGATTCTTCCTGTCCTCACCTCACTCCTTTTGGGTTTTTTGATGATACTTGACCCCTGCACACTGTTCACCAGCATCGCGGCTGTCGGCTATATTGACCGCGAACTGAACAACCGCAAACGTGTGCTGATTACGGGTTTCATGTTTGTTTTGGGCAAACTGCTGACCTATGTCTTGGCGGCCATTCCCTTTATGATAGGGGCACAGACGGACGGCATCCGCCGTTTTCTGAACGAATGGGGCGAACCGATGCTGTGCGTCTTCATGTTGGTCTGCGGCGTTTTCCTGTTAGCGGCAGGCCGTCACCACCACAACCACGACCACGGCATGAGCAAGTGGCTCCAGACTGTGGACGACAAATCCAGTTGGTTGTGGGCATTTATGCTGGGTATCTTTTTCGCCATCGCTTTCTGCCCGCACCGGCTGATGTATTTCTTCACAATGGTGGAAACGGCTGTTACATCGGACATGCCTTTCCCGCAGTCGCTGATTATGCCTGTGGCGTTCGGACTGGGCACGGGACTTCCTATCCTGCTGATAGCGTGGCTCATATCATACAGTATGGTCAGTGCGCAGTCGCTCATGCAGAAGATGCAGCGTTTTGAACACCGCTTCCGCTATATCTGCGCCGTCCTGTTCCTGGGTTACGGCCTGTATCTCGGCATCCATTTGGGGTTGGAGAGCCACGGCCACAACCATTGCCATCATCACGTGAAGGCTTGCAACGGAACGCACACCGGATTGGCGACCCGAAAAGTCCCCACTCTCCATTTCCCGCTCTCCACTTTCCACTAAAATCATCGTGAAACCAAACGGTTTTCAGTTCAAGCAGTTTTATGTGGCGCATCACCGTTGCGCCATGAAAGTCGGTACCGATGGCGTGCTGATAGGTGCCTGGGCATCTGTACCGGCGGGTGGCGGACGCATACTGGACATTGGAACGGGCTGCGGACTGATAGCGCTGATGCTGGCGCAGCGCAGCGGACCGGAGTGGCAGTCGGACGCCATTGACCTTGATAGTGCCGCTGCCGAACAGGCACGCGACAATTTTGCGGCATCGCCGTGGAGCGAGCGGCTACACGCCTACCCTGCTTCATTGCAGGACTGGACTTCCGATACTGCCCGTCACGGCACTTACCGGCTGATTGTCAGCAATCCGCCGTATTTCCGCAATGCGCTGAAGAACCCCGACGACGGTCGCCGGACGGCGCGGCACACCGACTGCTTGTCTTTTGACGATTTGCTCTGCTGTTCCGCCGTCCTGCTGCAGGAGGGGGGACTGTTCGCGCTTATTCTGCCTGCCGAGGCGGAAGACGACATCCTCCGCCGCGCCGGTGCATACGGTTTGTACCCTGTGCGCCTATGCCGCGTACATAGCCGCATGAACAAACCCGTCAAACGTATCCTGATAGAGTTGCAACGCCTGTCTGCGCTCCCCGCTCATAAAACGGACACGCCAGCAATTTTGTGTCTGGAACCTTCCGACGCCCCCGAGAGTGCCGATTACGCCCGTCTGGTCAAAGATTTCTATCTATAAGTTTCCTGTTTTTTAGGCTGAGCCACTTTTTGTCAAGCCGGCAACGCTTCAGTGTTTCGAGAAATCGAGGGATCGAGGGATCGAATTTTCGAGGGGGTGAGAAGATGCTGACGTCCCCTTGACGTCCCCTTGACGTCCCCTAACTCGCGTTCGGAAGATAGTTTAGAGTTTAGTGTTGTTGAATTAGTTTAGAGTGGAAAGATTTCGAGGGACCGAGTTATCGAATGCTCGATTTTTCGAATTTTCGAGGTGGAAAGTGGAAAGTGTTAGAAAAGGATTTCGGAGAGGGGAATCATCACGAAGTCGCGGAGCGACATGCGGGGATGCGGAAGAATCAAATCCGGCTCGCAAACAATACAAGACGGGTCACAAAAAAGCAAATCAATATCTATCGTGCGGTCAGCATAACAATTCTTGACCGTCCGCCCCAATTCGCGCTCAATCGCCTGCGTCAATAACAAGACCTCATGCGGTGTACAACCGGTCTCCACCACGACACAGATATTCATATACTCATGGTCGGATACATACCCCCACGGCATAGAGCGGTAAACCGACGAGCGACGCACCAACGGCCCCACACGCTCCGCCAACAAACGGCAGGCAGCATCCAAAACGGCGGAACGGTCACCGACATTCGAACCCAAAGACAAATAAACCAACATTTCGAGGACAAAGGTAGAACTTTTTTTGGAGATACGCAAAAAAAATCGTACCTTTGCAGCATGAAAAAATGTATAGTACCTATCATCGCTCTCTTGTCCGTCACGTGGTGCTGCGGACAAACAGCCGGCCTGAACCCCGTTTATCTGGAATACATTGACCAATATCGCGCCATCGCTGTCGCACAACAGTCCGAATACCGCATCCCCGCCTCCATTTCGATGGCACAGGGACTGCTGGAATCAGGTGCGGGCAAAAGCGAACTGGCCGTGAAAGCCAACAATCACTTCGGCATCAAATGCACCTCCGACTGGACCGGTGCCACCTATCGGCACGATGACGACCAAAAGAACGAGTGTTTCCGCAAATACCGCCGCGCGGAGGATTCGTGGGAAGACCATTCAAAGTTCCTGCTGCGCAAACGCTACGAACCCCTGTTCGCCCTTGATATAACAGACTACCGCGGCTGGGCCAACGGACTGAAACAGTGCGGCTACGCTACCGACAGCCGCTACGCCGCCAAACTCATCAAACTGATAGAGGACTACCGCCTTGACGCCCTCACGGCACAGGCTCCCGCCATCGCACCTGACACCCTTGCGGCCGATACCGTCTTTGCCGCCGACACAGCGGAGATAGTCACAAAAGAGAGCCTGACGACTCTCGCCAAAATGGACGAAGTCGAACTGTTCCACGAACACCGCTCCGGACGACAAAACGGCGTACGGTACATAGTGGCGCAGGAAGGCGAGAGTTTCACTACCCTATCCTATTTTCTGAACATCGCCGAGAAGACACTCCGCCGCTACAACGATGCCACAAACGGACGCGAACTGAATGCAGGCGACCGCGTCTATATCTTCCCCAAACACCGCCGCGCCGATCGGCAACACGCCCGCTACTATGTCCGCAAAGGAGATACCGCGTGGTCGATAGCCCAGAAATTCGGCATCAAGATGCAGAGCATTTACCAACTGAACGGGATACCCGAAGGGACGCCGCTCGTAACACGGCAGGAACTGATATTGCGCTGATGGCCGAAACGATTACCGACATACTGGCCGCCTATTTCCGCGAAAACGGAATGGAAAAGACGCTGATGGAACGCCATGTATTGCAGGCCTGGCCCACCGTTGTTGGCGAACAGGCCGCACGGTTGTCCGGCAACATGGAGATACGCGACGGCGTGATGTATGTCCACATCCACAGCGCCGCACTGCGCGCCCAACTGTTCGAATGCCGGTTCGAACTGGTAAAGAAACTGAACGAAACAGTCGGCGGGAACATCCTCCGCGACATACGCCTTTTGGGATGATTTATCCGGACAACATAGAGAAGAAAATCGACTTCGGCGCCGTGCGGCAGCACGTTCGCCAGTTCTGCCGCTCCGAACAGGGGCGCGAACAGACGGATGCGATTGTTTTCCTGTCAGACAGCCGCGCCATCCGAAGCCGGTTGGCGGAGACTTGGGAGGTGCTAAGGCTCCTGCAAGACGGCTCCTGCGAAATGCCGCAAGGGGAGATCAGCGACCTGCGCGGCGCGTTGGCACGCATTCGCGTGGAAGGGCTTTTTCTGGACGAAGCCGAACTGTTCGCTCTGCGCAAGACCCTGGACTACGCGGCACGTTTGGAACAGTTTTTCATGGGGTTGGACACTATACGCTACCCTATCATCAGCCGATGGCGCATTGAGGAAAGTGCGGACCACCGAGGGCTACTGTCGCAGACCGTCCGTGCGATAGACGCCATATTGGACCCTTACGGGCAACTGCGCGACAACGCTTCGCCCGAACTGGGGCGCATACGACACGAACTGACCCTTGCACAAGGGGCAGTGTCGCGGGCTATACAGAGCGTATTGAGGCAGGCGCAAGCCGCCGGATTACTGGACAAAGACACCGCCCCCACCCTGCGCGAAGGACGGCTGGTACTGCCTGTGCCGCCCGCCTACAAGAAGAAAATAGGCGGTATCGTCCACGACGAGTCCGCCACAGGCAAGACCGTCTTTGTCGAACCGCAACAGGTGGTGGAGGCCAACAACCGCATCCGCAGTCTCGAAAACGAGGAGAAACGCGAGCGCATCAAGATACTCACTACGATGGCGCAACGGCTGCGCCCCTGCACGCCGGACCTCCTCCGCACTGAGGCGTGGCTCGGACACATTGATTTCGTGCGGGCCAAGGCCTTGTCCGGCAAAGAATTGAACGCCATCCTGCCCACCGTGGAAGACCAACCGATGATAGACTGGCACAGCGCACGGCACGCCGTACTCTACCTGCGGTTCAAAGAGGAGAAAAAAGAGGTGGTGCCCTTGGATTTGAGATTAGGCGACCCCAACACGCTACTGATTATCTCCGGTCCGAACGCCGGCGGCAAGTCGGTATGTCTGAAAACAGTCGCCCTCACCCAATACATGCTGCAATGCGGCCTGCTGGTGCCGATGGACGAAAGCAGCACGATGGGCCTGTTCAAGCACATCATGATAGACATCGGAGACGAGCAGTCCATCAACGACGATCTGTCCACCTATTCCAGTCACCTGAGGAACATGAAAGCCTTTGTGCGCAATGCCGACAATGACACCCTTTTCCTGATAGACGAGGCGGGTAGTGGCACCGAACCCGCGATAGGCGGCGCGATGGCCGAAAGCATCCTGTGCGCCTTGCATGAACGGCACGCCGTCGGTGTCGTCACCACCCACTACACCAACCTGAAACACCTCGCGGAAAAGACCGAAGGAATGATTAACGGCGCCATGCTGTACGACCGCGGAGCCCTGCGGCCGCTGTTCCGGCTGAGCATCGGACAGGCGGGTTCGTCCTTCGCCATCGAGATAGCGCGGCAGATAGGACTGCCCGAGGACATAATAGCCCACACCGCCGAACTGGTCGGCGAGGAGCATATCGACTACGACAAGCAGTTGCAAGACATAGCGCGGGACAAACGCTATTGGGAAAACAAACGGCAGAACATACGGTTGCGGGAAAAACATCTGGAGGAGAAAATAACTTACTATGAAAACGAGATAGCCGGTCTCAAACAGCAAAAGAAGACCATTTTGGACTCCGCCAAAGAGGAAGCCGCCGACCTGCTCCGCCGCTCCAACGCCACCATCGAGCGCACCATCCGCGAGATAAAAGAAGCCAAGGCTGACAAAGCCGTCACCCAGCGCGCACGCAAACGTGTGGAGAAAATGAAAGCGACGACCCGGCCAGCCGAACCGGTCCGCAACGCGACCGACGGCAAGAAAGTGCTACGCGACTTCAAGGAACTGCGGTTCATCGCCAAAGACGCGCCTCATCTGCTGCAAGAGACGCCCCAAGGCACTATCCGTCCGACCAACGTGGCCGACGAAATGCGACGCAAGAAACTGAGTTTCAGCCGCGAACTTGATCTGCGCGGCTTGCGTGCGGACGAGGCGTTAGACATACTGGCCGCCTACATAGACGATGCCATCATGGTCGGTGCCGACAAAGTGAGCATCCTGCACGGCACAGGCACAGGGGCCCTCAAGCAACTGACACGCGACTACCTCGCCACACTCAACCGCCGCAAGAAAGGCAACAAGACCGTTACCGAAAAGATACTGGATTTTCACGACGGCGACCCCGACCGCGGCGGTGCCGGCATAACCATCGTGGAACTGTAAGCGTATGCCGACCAATTTCCTGAAAGAACACCGGAATGACGATGTCAACCGACTCGCTCTGCTCCGCAACCGCTATCCGTCCTTCTCCGACAGCGAATGGCGGTGGCTGCTGCAACAGATAGAAGGCCGCCAACGCACCGGCAGCAAACTGCCCGAAACAGCAGAAAAGGAGGACTGGTGGTATCCTGTACGGCTATCCTGCGAACAGTGTTCGGGCGAACAGACCGCCCGATACAAAGCCGGTCTCGTTCACCGGTTATGCACGGAGAACGGTCTGCCGATGCGGCATCTGGCCGACCTTACCGGCGGAATGGGAATAGACTGCCTGTATATGAGCCGCCTATTCAACACCGCGGACTATGTGGAGCAAGATGCCGAACTGTGCCGGCTGGCGGAACACAACTTCGGATTATACGGACCGAACATCCGCGTGATCTGCGGCTCGGCGGAAGAGCGGCTCGGAACGGACGGTTTCGCCGCCGACCTCATTTATCTGGACCCCGCCCGCCGCGATTTGAACGGGGGCAAAGTTTTCCGCATTGAGGATTGCCGTCCCGACGTACTCCGGCTCCTACCGACCCTTCGCGCCCGAACAGGCCTATTATTGTTCAAATTCAGCCCGATGCTTGATTTGTCTGCCGCCCTGCAGAGCCTTGGAGGCACGTGGGACTGTCATATTGTCGCCACTGCCAACGAGGTCAAGGAGGTGCTGCTGATACAGGATACCGCCCGACAGATGCGAGGTGACATTGTAGCAACGGACACCGCCAACGGCATGCAGTTCACTTTCCGCCGCGAGGAGGAACAAGCCGCTACAGCGCATTATGCCGAACCGATGGCGTACCTCTACGAACCGCATCCGGCGATATTGAAGGCCGGGGCCTATAAACTGGCAGGTGAACGGTTCGGGCTGTCCAAGTTGGACACAAACACGCACCTGTACACCTCCGGGCAGTTGACTGACAATTTCCCCGGGCGTATCTTCCGCATCACCGGCACAGGCAACAAGGCGGCAGAAGGCATCCGCCAAGCCAATGTTGTCACACGCAACTATGTCCTGTCCGCTGACGGCTTGCGCAAGAAACTGCGCCTGCAAGACGGCGGAGATACCTATATATTCGGCGTACGCACGCAAAACACGCCCACCCTTTTGACCGGAGAAAGGATACAATGACAATTATGCCATTTTGTCAGTTTTCTGCCATTGAAAAGCGGAAAGGACGCGCACCATTGCCCATTTTGGCAGAAAAACAGCCTCGCGGCAAGTTGGCACGAAGTTTGCAACGTTATCCGTGAAGCGTAAAAGCACATAACAAACTAAAACTTTATATTATGACAAACATCAAACCGTTGGCAGACCGCGTGCTGATTAAGCCTGTGGCTGCGGAAACAAAGACAAGCGCCGGCATCATCATTCCGGACAGTGCTAAAGAAAAACCTTTGAAAGGCGAAGTACTCGCCATCGGACAAGGGACCAAAGACGAACAGATGGTCCTCAAGGCCGGTGACAAGGTATTGTACGGCAAATATGCCGGTACCGAAATAGAAATCGAAAACGACAAACTGCTCATTATGCGCCAAAGCGACGTGTTGGCAGTGATTGGCTGATTTATTTACCATTTAATCCTTTACAACTATGGCAAAAGAACTCATGTACAATATCGAAGCGCGTGACGCTTTGAAACGCGGTGTGGACCAATTGGCCGATGCCGTTAAAGTAACCCTCGGTCCCAAAGGACGCAACGTCATCATTGACAAGAAATACGGTGCCCCCCACATCACCAAAGACGGTGTGACAGTAGCCAAAGAGATTGAACTGCCCGATGCACGCGAAAACCTCGGCGCACAACTCGTCAAAGAAGTGGCCAGCAAGACAGGCGACCAAGCCGGCGACGGCACCACCACCGCCACCGTTCTGGCACAGGCTATCGTAGGCGTCGGACTGAAGAACGTGACCGCAGGCGCCAACCCGATGGACCTCAAACGCGGTATAGACAAAGCCGTCAAAACCGTTGTGGAGAACATCAAGAAACAAAGCGAAATCGTGGGCAACGACTTCGAAAAAATCGAACAAGTGGCTACTATCAGCGCCAACAATGACGCCGAAATAGGCAAACTGATTGCCGACGCCATGCGCAAAGTCAGCAAGGACGGCGTCATTACCATCGGTGAGGCCAAAGGTATGGATACCACCATTGAGGTAGTACAGGGCATGCAGTTCGACCGCGGGTATATCAGCCCCTATTTTGTAACCAATACCGAGACCATGGAAGCAGAAATGGACAAGCCCTATATCTTGATCCACGATAAAAAAATATCCAACCTCAAGGAACTGCTTCCTGTTCTCGAACCCGCCGTACAAAGCGGACGCCCGCTGCTCATCATTGCCGAAGACGTGGATAGCGAAGCCCTGACGACCCTTGTTGTCAATCGCCTGCGCGCACAACTCAAGATTTGCGCCGTCAAAGCCCCCGGTTTCGGTGACCGCAGAAAAGAGATGTTGGAAGACATCGCCATCCTGACCGGCGGTACCGTCATCAGCGAAGAGAAAGGCATCAAACTGGAATCCGCAACCCTTGACATGCTCGGCACAGCCGAAAGCGTGACCGTCAACAAGGACAACACCACAATCGTCAACGGCGCCGGCGACAAAGAGGCTATTGCAGCCCGCGTGACCCAAATAAAGGCCCAAATCACCGCTACCAAATCCACCTACGACAAAGAGAAACTGCAAGAACGTCTGGCTAAACTGGCCGGCGGTGTAGCCCAACTGAACGTAGGCGCAGCCTCCGAGGTTGAGATGAAGGAGAAAAAAGACCGCGTGGACGATGCCCTCAGCGCCACCCGCGCTGCCATTGAGGAAGGTATTGTACCCGGCGGCGGTATAGCTTACATCCGCGCACAGGAAGCCCTGAACGGACTCAAAGGCGAAAACGACGATGAACAGACAGGTATCGAAATTGTGCGCCGCGCTATTGAAGAGCCTCTCCGCCAAATCGTCATCAACGCCGGTAAGGAAGGCGCAGTCGTGGTGGATAAAGTACGCGCAGGCAAAGCCGATTTCGGTTACAATGCCCGCAAAGACGAGTACGAGAACCTGAAGGCTGCAGGTGTAGTTGACCCCGCCAAAGTGGCACGTGTCGCCCTGGAGAACGCCGCCAGCATCGCCGGCATGTTCCTCACCACCGAATGCGTGATTACCGACATCAAAGAGGAAACACCCGCTCCCGCTATGCCTAACGGCGGAATGGGAGGAATGATGTAATTCGACCGGTACGCCTGTGTGGACAAAACGCAGCGCGTCATCCACAGCACTACCGTTGACGAGTTCAACGGTAGTGCTTTTCTTTTGTCAGGCTGCAACAGGGGGCACATTTCACCCGCTATATTTCCTTTTCGCCCTATACATTTTTAGTCCCGTGACGAAATTCGCCCCTAAAATCGCCACTTTTATACCTTATTTTTGCATATTCACCCAAAATATAATACCTTTGCGCAAAATTTTAAGATAAACTTATCCATATTAAAATTACATTCTGCATATGCATCAACGTTTAACCATTATTGACTTTGTCGAGCAGTACACCCATAAGTTTGCCGACAATGTTTTTTTGCGTGAAAAAATAGACAATGTCTGGACTGAAACCACCTTTGCCCAAACCCGTGAGCAGGCTCACAGCATTGGAGCGGGTCTGTTCTGCCTCGGTTTGAAAAAAGGCGAACGCATTGCTTTGCTCAGTCAGGGGCGCAACCTCTGGATTACCGGCGAACTCGGTATTCTCTATGCCGGCGGTGTCAATGTCCCGCTGAGTATCAAACTGGAAGAGAGCAACGACCTCAAATTCCGCATTCATCACTCCGACGCCCGTTTTATTATGACTTCGGAGCAGCAGTTGGCCAAGATACGCGCTATCCTACCCGACTGCCCGAACGTAGAAAAAGTCATAGTCTTTGACGAACTGGCCGAATACGGCGAAAAGGAAATGAGCATTTCCGAAGTTATCCGCTTGGGTAATGAGTACTTGAAGGATCACGCTGACGATTTCCGTCAACTCTACGAGTCTGTCGGACCGGACGACTACGCGAATATCAGTTATACGAGCGGTACGACTGCCGACCCGAAAGGCATCCTGCTGACCCATCGTAACTACACGGCTAATGTTGAACAAGCACAGAGTGTCGTGACATGCAAAGAAAACGACCGGATGCTGATTATACTGCCTTTGGACCATTGTTTCGCGCATGTAGCCGGTTTCTATACGATGATGTCTTACGGTGGCAGCATCGCCACTGTGCCGGTAGGCAAGACGGCCATCGCTACACTGAAGAACATACCGATTGCCATCAAGGAGGTGCAACCTGCGTTGATGCTGTCTGTACCGGCTTTGGCACGTAATTTCAAGAAGAACATTGAGTCGGGCATCAAGGCCAAAGGCAAAATGGTGGAACATCTGTACAAGATTGCCCTCAAAAACGCCATCAAATATAACAAAGAGTATTGGAATATGGGAGGTTGCCAATGCTGGCGCAAACCGTTCGTCAAGTTATTCGACAAGTTGATTTTCAGCGAAGTGCGCAAGAACTTCGGCGGAAAGATGCGTTTCTTTGTAGGCGGAGGCGCCCTGCTGGACATTGAGTTGCAGCGTTATTTCGCCGCTATCGGTATTCCGATGTTCCAAGGGTACGGGCTAAGCGAAGCCACGCCGATTATCTGCGCCAACAGTTTCGGCCACGCCATCTTCGGCAGCAGCGGCAAGATTGTCGCCAATCTGGACCTTAAGATTTGCGATGCGGACGGCAACGAAGTGCCGGCCGGCACCAAGGGCGAGATTGTCATCCGCGGCGAAAATGTGATGGCCGGCTATTGGAAGAACCCTGAATCCACCGAAAAGACCATCGTGGACGGTTGGCTGCATACAGGGGACATGGGTTTCGTACTGACCGAGCATCCGGGATTCCTGTGGGTGACAGGCCGCTTTAAGTCGCTGCTTATCTCCGCTGACGGCGAGAAATACAGTCCGGAAGGGTTTGAAGACAGTCTGACCGACGGAAGCAAATATGTGGAACAGGTCGTGCTGCACAACAACCAGGACCCTTACACCATCGTACTGGTGGTACCTAATGTAGATAACCTGCGCGCGTACGTGAAGAGGCACGGTTATGACCCCAAGACGGAGGAAGGCAAACAAGCGATGCTCCGCCGTCTGCAAAAAGAGATTGACGAATATCGTCCGGGCGGAAGGCACGAAGGTATGTTCCCCGAACAGTGGTTGCCGAAAGCCACCGTCGTTCTGGGCGAAGCGTTCACCGAGCAGAACCATTTGGTCAATTCGACCATGAAAATTGTGCGCGGCAAGGTGGAGGAATATTTTGCCGACCGTATCCGTCACGCCTATACACCGGAAGGCAAGGAACTGCTCAACCCGCTCAATCTCGCTGCCATGAATTAAAGAGCCTCGTGCTTGGGATATACAACAAACGCCTCCGCAAAAACGGAGGCGTTTGTTTTGGGTTGCGTTTAGACTGTTGTTTTGTGAACAGGGTCACAAGTTACTTCGATGCCCAGTTTATGGAAGATGCGGCGGTCCACCTCGCCCAACATCACCGTGTTATGCACCTGACAGCCTCGCAAAGCCGGTAACTGCGCCAAGGCTTTGCGGCAGTTCTCGTCATGACGGCTCAATACAGACAATGCCACCAGCACTTCATCGGTGTGCAGTCGCGGGTTCTTGGCTCCCAGACAATCCACCTTGGTGCGCTGGATAGGCTCTATCATGTCCTGAGGTATCAGTTTCAGGTCGTGGTCTATGCCCGCCAAGTACTTGGTCACATTCAGCAGCAGCGCTGCGCTACACCCGAGCAGGTCGCCGCTGTTCGCCGCAACGATTGTCCCGTCCGGTAACTCAATGGCAGACGCCGTATGGCCGGATTGCTCTTTGCGTTCGTGGGCGGCTGTAACAGTACGCCGGAACGAGGTGTCTATTTTCAACTGTTTCATCAGCATCGCTATCTTATTCACCTCCTGTTCGTCTATCAATCCGTCAGCCAAACGGCACAAGGCCGAGAAATAGCGCCGAACGATTTCGTTCATGGAAGCCTGCCGGCACAACTCATCGTCGCTGATGCAGTACCCCACCATATTGACTCCCATATCCGTGGGTGACTTGTAAGGGTTTTCGCCGTAGATACTTTCAAACAGCGCGTTCAGCACCGGAAAGGTCTCCACATCGCGGTTGTAGTTGACAGCCACCGTATTGTAAGCATCCAAATGGAAGGGGTCTATCATGTTCACGTCGTTCAAGTCCGCTGTAGCAGCCTCGTAGGCCATGTTGACGGGGTGACGCAGGGGCAGGTTCCACACAGGGAAAGTCTCGAACTTGGCATAACCGGCGTTGATGCCTCGTTTATGCTCGTGGAACAACTGGCTCAGGCACACGGCCATCTTGCCGCTGCCGGGTCCCGGAGCGGTAACGACCACGAGCGGGCGGGTGGTCTTGACATAATCGTTCTTGCCAAACCCTTGATCCGACCCGATAAGCGACACGTTGGCAGGGTAACCGTCTATTGTATAATGGAAATAACTGTGAATACCGATGCGTTTGAGGCGCGTGCGGTAAGCATCCGCGCTGGTTTGTCCGTTATAATGCGTGATAACCACACCGGAAACCAAGAACCCGCGGTTCATGAACTCCTGCCGCAGCCGCAGCACGTCCTCGTCATAGGTAATACCCAAATCCTGACGGACCTTGTTGCGCTCAATGTCCAATGCACTGATTACAATAATGATTTCCAGCGTGTCGCGCAACTGCGCCAGCATTTTCAGTTTGCTGTCCGGCCGGAAGCCCGGTAGCACGCGACTGGCATGATGGTCATCAAACAGTTTGCCACCCAGTTCCAGATACAGTTTGTTGCCGAACTGCGCGATGCGCTCGCGGATGTGTTCGGACTGGATGCGGACATACTTGTCATTGTCAAAACCGATCATGTTTGTTTCTCTTTTTTATGGATTGATATTTTGTTGCTTGTTGTCTTTTATCCACAGGGTGGCATCGCCCTCCAGAGTCCACCCTTTCAAAGGTGATGACGGGCTGAAACCCGCTTGCTCGAACAGGCGCATTCCTGCCCTGTTGGCGAGACTGACCACTGCATACAACACGCGCAGGCGGAGGAACGCAAAAGCATAGTCCTCTATGCGGCACATAGCCTCTTCGCCGATGCCCCTGCCGCGACTGTCCGGTGCGATGTAGATGCCGATGGCGGCGCGTAAGTTGCGCGGGTCGAAGTCGAACAAATCGACGGCACCGACTGTCACACAGCCGCCGTCATCGCGTACAGACTCCACCATCAGGCGCAATTGGCCGTCACGATAGATGTCGCCGGTGGTGTTTTCGATGTAGGTGCGTAAATCCTGTTGGGAAAGGGGGTTGTGGTTACTGCCGTCCGCCCAAGCGGCAGCGTCATTCTCCCACTGATAGAGGTAAGGGAGGTCGGTCGGTTCTATTTTGCGCAACCGAATCATCCGATAAGCCTTTGCAGCCACGATTTCTTCGGCGGCGTCTCCACTATGTCAAATCCGCTTGCAGGAACAGGTTGCAGTGCCCGTCCCGTGTGAATCATCTGGTAGATAACCCCCCAGTCGGGCAGTCCCCCGAGGTTGCGGTCATCAATGAACAGGTCCGCCGTCAGTTTACGGGCCGTCATTCCGTCTTCTATCGGCTCGTCAGGGAAATTGGTGTTCACAGCGTAGAAATCCAGACCGCGCTCGTGGCAATAGTCAATGGCGTCCTGCAGCAATTGGCCCTCACGACACGACCACAAGATAATCAGGTGGTGGTCCTCCGCTTGCAGTCTCTTCAAGGTATCGATAGCAAAAGGCACAGGCTTGCCGATAGCAGGATAAGCATGTGTTACGATAGTTCCGTCAAAATCAACCGCTATAGTCATAAATAAGGGATATTTTGAAATCGCGTTGCAAAGTTACGTTTTTTTTTTCAATTACACAAAAAAAAGATGCGGCAAGGCAAATAAATTTGCCACAGTAAAAAAAATACATTACCTTTGTAACCGAATATACCAAACGATTCTTTTTGACATATGAAACCCTATGTATCTCTTTTGTTTCTGACCTCCGCCCTTTTGCTCGGTCAAACGGCGGATGCCTGCACTAATTTTCTGGTCGGCAAGGACGCCACCACAGACGGTTCAACCCTCATCACCTACGCGGCCGACAGTTACGCTTTGTACGGTTCGCTTCTTTTCAGTCCTGCCCGCGACTATCCGGCCGGTAGCCTGCGTGCCGTGGTTGATCACGACACCGGCAGACCTTGGTGCAAGATAGCCGAAGCGAGCCACACCTATTCGGTGGTAGGCAACATGAACGAACACCAACTGACCATTGGCGAAACGACCTGGGAGGGTCGTCATGAACTCTTTGACACCGTCGGCATCGATTACGGCAGCCTGATGAGCATCGCCTTGGAGCGTTGCCGCACGGCCCGCGAAGCAATACTGTGCATGACCGAACTGGTGGCGCAATACGGTTATTCCAGCGAAGGTGAGACCTTCTCTATCGGCGACCCCAACGAAATATGGATTATGGATATGTGCGGCAAGGGTCCGGGGAATACGGGCGCCGTCTGGGTAGCCGCCCGCGTACCGGACAGTTGCATCTGCGCGCACGCTAACATGACGCGTATCACGACACTCGGTTGGCCCTCCGCTACGCCGCCTCGCGGGGAGAAGATGAAAGGGCGTAAGGATGTGCTGGTCAGTCCTGACGGCAATTGGATGTGGAGCCGCGACCTTATCCCGTTTGCACGAGAAAAAGGCTATTTCCACGGCAAGGACGAGGATTTCAGTTTTCAAGCCGCCTACTGTCCCTATACGCCTTTTGATTTGGCTGTGTGTGAACCGCGTGTGTGGAGTTTCTTCCGCAAGTACAGCAATACGATAGATTCCTATTACGACTTCGCCACTGCCCGCACCCTGCGCGATACCGGCGGCAAGGACGCCGGCACCCCGATGCCCCTGTGGCTCAAACCGAACCGCAAAATCAGTGCGCAGGACCTTAAAGCGTGCATGCGCGACCAATACGAGGGGACACCTTTAGACATCACCCAAGGCACTGCTGCCGGTCCGTGGCACAGTAAGTTGCGTTACGGCAGCCTCACTTTCACGCTGGACAGCACCCAATACTGGTACGCCCGCCCAATAGCCACCCAACAGACCGGCTGGTCCTTTGTGGCACAGATGCGCGGTTATGCCGACGCCAAGGCAGGCGGTATCTTGTGGTTCGGTGTAGATGACGCCGCCACCTGCGTTTATGTGCCCCTCTACTGCCGCATCACGGATGTACCCGAATGTTTCCGCGAAGGGAACGGCGACCTTTACACCTATTCGCCTACTTCAGCGTGGTGGACCTACAACATCGTGGCCAACTGGGCGTACAGCAAGTATTCCGCCATGTTGCCGGACATACAGGCCGTGCAAGGCCGCTGGGAGAACCTGTTCAACAGCCAGATTGGGCACATCGATTGCGCCGCCTCCCTCTGTCGCACCGACGAGGAGGCGCGGCGTGTGCTGACGGCCTATAGTTGTGCCCAAGCGCAACAATCTACCGCCGCTTGGCGCGAACTCGGCATCTATCTGATAATCAAATATCTGGACGGGCAACAACGGAAAGAGGATGCCAACGGTTTCCTGCGCAACGAATGGGGCGTTCCCGAAATGCCCGACCGCCCGGCTTTCCCCGAACCTTTCCTAAGACAGATAGCCCCCGAGACAGAGCACAATTGAGCATGACCCCGACTGAGGCACTGCACACATATTTCGGTTTGAAAGCCTTCCGGCCGCTTCAACAGGAGATTATCCAATCGGTATTGGACGGTCGGGACACGTTGGCTCTGCTCCCTACCGGCGGGGGTAAGTCGCTCTGTTTTCAAATCCCCGTACTTGTCCAAGAGGGTCTGTGTCTGGTTATCACGCCTCTGGTGGCCCTTATGAAGGACCAGGTGTCCAACCTGCGCCGGCGGGGTATTCAGGCCACAGCCATCTATAACGGAATGAGTTACGACC
>JAZLGG010000002.1:0-17815 GCA_045616185.1 Paludibacteraceae bacterium | reverse complement strand
TAGGTAGGTTCTATAAATTGGTCGAGATGATTTTGTAATTTGTTTTTAGTAGTTTGCGGTGCGGATGGAAGGAGCAATGCTCAACATTGCGACTGACTGACAATCTGCAAAATGCAAAAAGAAATACAAAAGCAGCCGAAATCGTATTTGCCTACCTGAGAAATGATAATCCAAATTTATAGAACATACCATAAGATATGTTCCAAATAATTATTAGAACCTACCTTACATCGATTAGAATATGCGTTTAGCACCGTCGCCTATTTCTGCGATATAGAAATCGGCCGTTAAACCCGTCCGGGCGGTATATGTCCTGCCGACCTGCTCCACAAATGCCGGCACCGCTTCCTCACGCACCAACGAAACGGTGCAGCCGCCGAATCCCCCACCGGTCATGCGGCTACCGATAACACCGTCCACCGCCCATGCGGCTTCCGCCAAGGCATCCAATTCGGGACCGGTTACCTCGTAGTCATCCCTAAGAGAAACATGGCTTTGGTTCATCAACCGGCCAAAAGCGGCTATATCCCCTTTGCGCAAGGCGGCCACGGCATCGGCTGTCCTTTGTACCTCACCCACAACATGACGTGCGCGGCGACGGGCCACAGGATCCGTTATTGCCGATTCCACCGACGCAAAATCGACAGCCGTCAATTCCGCCAGATTGCGTATAGGCCGTACGGCAGAAATCTGTTCCACCGCTTTTTGGCATTGTGCCACACGGGCATTGTATTCGCCGGAATCCAGTTTATGTGGGCTGTGCGTATTGGAAATCACCACTTTGACGCCGTCCAACTTAACGGGAACCAAATCAAAATGCAAAGTATCGCAATTGAGGAAAATGGCATAGTCTTTTTTACCTTGTGCGGAGGCGAACTGGTCCATGATACCGCAATTGACACCTGCAAACTCATGTTCGGACAATTGGCCAATCTTCGCCAGTTCAGTACGGTCAAAGCCGCAACCCAACACTTCATTGAACGCAAAGGCCGTAACAACCTCCAATGCCGCCGAAGAGGACAAACCCGCACCGGCAGGGACATCGCCCCACACCAATATATCGTATCCGTCCGCCAACACAAAACCGCGGCGAACAAACTGGGCAATACAGCCTAACGGGTAGTTGACCCACGACTTGTCCGGCAGTGGAGTCGTCAGTTTATCCAAAGCCAATTCCACCGTTTGCGGCATGTTCAACGAGCGGAAACGCATCTGTTTCCTGTCATTTTTCGCCATCATCAGGCAAGTTCCGAAACTGAGGGCGCAAGGAAAGACACACCCGCCGTTGTAGTCCGTATGTTCACCTATCAGATTGACGCGCCCCGGGGCAAAGAACATGCAGGTTGCCTCGTGCCCGTAGGCGTGCAAAAACGCTTGGCGTAATTCGTCTGTAGTCATAGTCATTTGATTATTGGATTTCAACAGGAACATTCTCCGCCTTTACATCCTCATAAAAATGGGCGTATGCAGTATACATATACGGCATTACCCAAATCAAACCTATTCCTGCCGTCAAGATTGCGAGCAATATCCATCCTATAAAACTCCAACCCAGACAAAAGAGTTGCCATTTATGACCGCGCATCATCATCCGGCTGGCATGCATTGCTTCGCGGATACCCATATTCGGATTTTCCTCCAAGATATATGGTGTCAACTGGTAAGCAAACGCCAAGATGACGCCTAAAATACCCAAAGTGAAGATAGTGGCTACGAAAACAACAAGGCCTATGGCAAACATGGATAACAACGCGGTGGAATAACGATTGACGAACATGTGTTTGGCATCTTCCAGTGGCGTAATGTCCCAATTATGCACTTTATGCAAAAAGACATTGTAAAAGACATATCCTAATGGGAGAAGCAACAAGATGGACAGAATGCCGGTAATCGATGTTTCCCAAAGTTGAGAACTAACCAAAGAGGGCAATTCAATCACCAAAGACACAAAAAAATACACCAAACCTAAAATAGCGGCTTCGTTCCAACGGCCCTGCAAGGTCTCGCGTGCCATAGCACGGTAATCAGATGCTTTTTTCATAAAGATTTTATTTAAGTAACAAATTATCTTCCGACCGTTTTCATAATCAACGGAGCAATCTCGCTGTTATCGTGCCAACCGGCGAAAGCGGCTGCGTTATAGCCAATCGAGAAAATAGGTACAGGACTGGCGGTGTGCCCTTTGGTAGTCCAACCGAGTTTGGCTTTTGTATTCAAGATACGGATGGCGGTGTTGGTCAGTTCGTCCACTTCGCTGTACAGTGTCTTGACGGATTTGCCTTTGCCGGACATCATTTTTTTGAACAAGCCTTGTAATGCTGCATCCTCTTCCGCAGTTATTTCAACCGCCTTGTAGAAACCAAGGTCTTCGGTCAACACGTCCTTGACATGGTTCCATGTCAATTTTTTGTCATACTGCTTGTGCAATTTGCGAATATGGTCATTCAGCGTTCCGATGGACACTTTCTGATTGTCAAACAATTTAAGGTTCAGCGTATAGTTGGAGTTACCCAAAGAACAACCGCCTGTTTCGTGGTCAGCCGTAACCAGGATAAGGGTTTCGTCCGGATGCTGCAAATAGAATTTGTAGGCCACCTGAACGGCGTTGTCAAAATCTTCCACCTCGCGCAGCATGGTACCGCCATCATTTGTGTGGCAAGCCCAATCAATGGAACCGCTTTCGCACATGAAGAAGAACGGTTGATTGTCTCCGAGATGGGCCAAACCCGTTTCCACAATCTGCGCCAAAGTTAAACTACCGTTCGGCCGTGCCAAGGCGTAGGGAATCATTCCTGCTCCGCCTTTGGTATGGTCCCGACCCTCATGACGCTGGATAAGAATGAGTTTTTCATTATTCTTGTATTGAGGATATTCCTCAACACCGTGAACAAAAACATAGCCGTTCTTTTCGCAAAGTTCATATACACTGGGCAAAGTGGAATCCTTCTTGTTCATCGGCCCGAGGAAAGCGGAACCGCCGAAAAACTCGTAGCCTGTTTCCGCCAATTGGCACCCGATGGAATAGTAATCGGAGCGGCTTTTCACATGGGCATAAAAGGCTCCGGGCGTAGCATGGTCAAGACTGACGGATGTCGTTACCGCCACTTTCCATCCCATCTTGTGCAACTGTTCCGCCACGCTGATGGCAGGCTTACCGTCTGGATCCACACCCTCAAAGTGATTGGTGGTCTTGACACCGGAAGCAAGACAAGTACCGGCCGCCGAAGAGTCGGTGATGCTATTGGAAGCCGAATAGTTGCTCAACTGTCCGCTAAACGGGAACTGTGTGAAGCAGATGCGTTTTGTACCGATGCGACCTTCCATTTCAGCACGGAACATCTCGGTGGCCATCACTTCGTTGCACCCCATACCGTCCCCGATAAAATAGAATATATATTTAGGCTGCGCACACAAAGTCAGACAGCACACAACAAACAAGGAAATAGATAATGCAATGCGTTTCATATTCACGAAATTTAACGGTTATTTTGGTTGTTCTGGTTATTTTGCTTTTTTTGTGGTTTATTGACCATGGGCTGTTTCTGCAATTCGGTTTCAAACTCCGGAAAATCACAAGACAAACGACCGCTGCTCAATGTCTTAATATCTTCGCGGATACGCTGGATACCCGAATCCAAATCTTTGTTCCAAACCATATTTTTCTGCCTCATGCACAAGGCAATATACAAAATCATCCGCTTGCGCTCATCCTGATTCTCCTCTTCCGAGGCTACCTGAATCATGTTCTGAATAATCCGCCCATAGTTGCGCATACGTATGGGGGTAATGTCACGATTTAATGTTTCCATCTGATTATTTGTTTTTTACGATATAAATCATTGTCGGGTAGTGGTCTCCGTAACCGTTCTGCCACACTCCGGATTTATGAGTGCGCAAGGGAGTACCCTTCTCCTGCCCCTCTTGCACAGTCAGGAAAGGTTTGTTGAATACTTGCGATTTCCAATAAGTCCATTTGCCGGAAGCCAAATCCTCATTCAACAGCGGTTCGGAAATGATTATCTGATCAAACAGGTTCCAACTGCCTTGATAACTGAGTGTTCCCACCCCTTTTTCCAGTTTGAGCCACATGGTATTGAAAAAACCTTGCTGAGGTACTTCCTCCCGCGTTTTTTTCGCCCCGATGACCGTTGCGCAGGAATGATTGAAAGGGTCGTCGTTCAAATCGCCCATGATGACAATCTTCGCACGGGGCTCTTTCAGATAAAGGCTATCAGTTATATGCCTGCAAAGCATGGCTGCCGTATCGCGCGTGGCCCGACTTTGCTCCTCACCCCCCAGACGGGACGGCCAGTGATTGACAATGATATGGATTTTTTCCAGAGGTTTGGTTCCCAATATGTAGCCGGATATGAGCAATTGGAAACGGCTATGTACTTTATTGCCGTTACTATAATGGGCGTTCAAGACATAAGGCACCACTTTGGCCGGCTTGAAAAACTCCGGATTGTAGAGCAATCCCACATCTATGCCGCGGCGGTCCGGCCCTTCTAACAATATAGGTTCATAACTGCGATTATGTTGCTGTTTCAGTTCTCTGCACAAATCATTCAGACACCCGATGTTCTCCACCTCGGTCACCCCGACCAATGCCGCACCGCGGGCGTCAATATCCGTACCTAACTGTGAAATGGCATAGGCCATGTTCTTTATCTTGTTTTCGTATTTGACGGATGTCCAGTGCATGCCGCCGTCCGGAAGATACTCGTAATCGTTTTTGTCGGTTGTTGTGCCATCTTCATGGACAATTACATCATGAACGGTATCGAATAGGTTTTCCAGATTATAAAATGCAATGCAACGCACCATCATACCGTCCGCCATGCCGTTTTCATTCCGGGAAAAAGCAGTGCCGGCATTCAAAAAAAACGACAAAAAAGATATCAATAATAAGTAAGCCTGTTTCATATTATCAATAAAACCTGTTTATGCTGCAAAGTTAGTATTTTTTTTTTACATACGCAAAAAAATATCAAAAATTTGCGTATGCAAAATTTTTATCGTACCTTTGCGGCAAAAATAAAGCTTTTTTAATTTTATATACAACTAATCATTTATAATCAAAGTTTTATGTCATCCGTAAACAAAGTTATTCTTATCGGAAACGTAGGCAATGACCCTGAAGTCCGTTATTTGGACCGCGGCATCGCCATCGCTAATTTCAATTTGGCCACGACAGAGCGCGGCTACATCATGCAAAACGGAACCCAAGTACCCGACAAAACCGAATGGCACTCCATCGTACTATGGCGCAACTTGGCTGAATGGGCCGAGCGGTATGTCCGCAAAAGCATGAAACTATATATCGAAGGCAAACTCCAAACCCGCAGTTGGGAAAAGGACGGACAGACTCGCCGCAAAACGGAAATCATTGCCGAAAGCGTGCAGATTCTTTACCGCCCCGATGAAAACCGGACTGTTTCCCGCGAAACGAAGGACGACGAAAATCTTTCCGTTCAGAATCCGATTCAGGACGAGCCGGACGAGAATAGTTTCTTTTAGATTCCAACGGCTTTTTGTGCGTTTTTACGAACTCTTTTCTTTCACCGGAGAAGAGTTCGTATTTATTAAACAGGCATTCCAATTCGCCATTCAAAAGACGTATTTTTTGGTCGGCTTTGAGCCCGATATTCTTTAATGCCTCCTCGTTGGCGGAAATAATCCATGCGACTGCTCCGGTAAACTGATGCTTCAATACAGAACCGATATCCTGATACAGAAGGAGAATGTTTTTGTCCTGCCCAAGCCGCTCGCCATAAGGAGGATTCATCATCACCAACGGCCGTGTATTCCCTGAAACGGGAGCGGCAAAAGGCATCTTGATTTCTTGCAGACGAATCTGTCGAACATCGACATAACGCTGAACACCGGCTTCCTTGACATTCTTCAAGGCCGCTTGAACCGCATAAAAACCGGCATCGCTGCCATAAATATGGTGGGTAAACGGACGTTCCTGTGAATCGTCGTTATAAACCTGTTCGAACAAATCCTTGTCAAAATCCAACCACTTCTCAAAAGCGAACGACTTGCGGAAGATGCCCGGCGCCGTATTGGTGGCTATCAACGCTGCCTCAATAAGCAGTGTTCCGGACCCGCACATCGGGTCATAGAAATCCGATTGACCGTTCCACCCCGCCATCATCAACATGCCGGCCGCCAGAGCCTCATTAATAGGTGCCTCTGTAGTAACCACCCGATAACCGCGTTTATGGAGACTCTCGCCCGAACTGTCCAAAGACAAAATAACTTTGGTGCCGGCAATATGCACATTAAGGTACAGGTCAGGGTTGGTTATCTTAACATTCGGACGGGCGTTTTTGCGCTCCATCCACCAATCGACAATGGCATCCTTGACACGGTAAGTCACATATTTGGAGTGCCGAAAATCTTCGCTATAGACGGTGGAATCAATCACAAAACCTGTCTGTAAAGTCATATAACGACTCCAATCTACTGTTTTCACCTGTTCATAAACGGCATCCGCATCTTTGGCCTGAAAAGAGAGAATGGGCATCAGCACCCGCGAAGCAGTACGCAAACACATGTTCGCCCTATACAACAAGGCCTTATCGCCGGAAAAAGAAACCGCACGGCGCTCCAACTGGATATTGTTCGCCCCCAATGCTGTCAGTTCCTGCGCCAAGACATTTTCCAATCCCTTGAAAGTCTTGGCAAGCATTTGAAATTCCTGCATCATGTCCGTCTAAATGAAAAATATTTTTGTCCCAAATAACTGATAACTACCGTTATAAGCGTTATGAACATCTTGCTCGGTGTCGGATACCACACCAAATATTCCACACACAACTTCAAGCCGAAATAATTGATGGCCAAGTTGACGGCCACAACCATGATATAACGGACAAATTGCCTGTAACTACGCAAAGAAGACTGCGTAAAAGTAACATGCCTATTCAGCCAAAAACCCGTACAAAGAGTTATCGGAAAAACAATGCAAAGGGCGGCAATATGCGGTGTAAGACAAATTTCCCTACCGAAAATACTGAAATACAATAACCGGTGGCCGATGACAAAATTATAAAAAAGAAAATACAACACCCAATCCAACACCATGTTTCCGCTGCCGCAAAAAGCATAACGGAAAATCTGTTGTGGCATCCATTTGGCAAAGGGTTGATAAAAAAAATCAATAATTCGGGTTATTATTTTTGCCAATTTTTGCATATATAAAAAAAAAGCAGTACCTTTGCAGCCAAAATTCGTGCAAAGGTACAATTATTTTTTCACATACACAAATTTTTTGTACCTGCGAACCGTTAACAAGTAAACCTCAAATTATGGACGACTATCATCAACCGAATGCAACGAGTACGCGCCAAGAAATCATTGGGTCAGCACTTTTTGACAGATTTGACTGTCGCCCAGCGTATTGCTGACACCATAACCTCCGGCCGAGTTTTGGAAATCGGTCCGGGAATGGGTGTGCTTACCCAATTCTTGCTGCAAAACGAACAAGTGGATCTCACGGCCGTTGAATTGGACCGTGAGTCTGTAGTTTATCTGCACGAAAAATATCCGGAATTAAAACTGATTGAGGGCGATTTCCTCAAACTGGATTTGGGACAACTCTACGAAGAGGGGGTTTTTAACATCATCGGCAATTATCCGTACAATATCAGCAGCCAAATATTTTTCAAGGTATTGGAATACAAAGACCGTATATCCGTTTGCTCCGGTATGATACAAAAAGAAGTGGCTGAGCGTATTGTGTCCGGTCCCGGCAAAAAAACCTACGGCATACTCAGTGTGCTGTTACAGGCCTACTATAATATAGAATATCTCTTTACCGTCAACGAAAACGTTTTTGCCCCACCGCCAAAGGTTAAATCGGCTGTCATCCGCATAACCAGAAACAATAGAAAAAATTTGGATTGCGATGAAAAACTATTTAAACAAATAGTGAAGACAGCCTTTAACCAACGCCGAAAACAGTTGCGCAATTCGTTGAAAACATTTATTGAATCACAAACCGAAAGCCAAAAGGCCAAAGATTTGATGGAAAACACGGTTTTCACGAAGCGCCCCGAGCAATTAAGTGTTGAAGAATTTGTCGAACTAACAAAAATGATAGCATCATGTCTGAACTGAGAATATTTTATAAAGACAACGAAAAAATAAAAGTTGCCAAAACACTGTCAGCCCTCAAAGAACTGGATAAAAAAGATATTATTTGGATCGATTTGCTGGATGTAAGCGACAAGACGGAGGATACACTGGAAGGATTTCTGAAAATCGACATACAGGAAGACGAAGAAATGGAAGAAATTGAGATGTCCAGCCGATATATTCAAACGGACGATTCCATTGTAGCAAATAGTAACTTCTTGACAGACAATTTTGATATAGAACCGGTTAACTTCATCTTAAAAAACAACATCTTGGTAACAACACGCGATGTGGAATTATTGAGTTTTAACGAAACGGTTAAAAAAATGTTCGTCAATGCAAGAAATTTTCCGAATGGATATTATGTTATGGTAGCATTGATGGAAACACGGGTGGAGAAAGACGCGGACATGATTGAGGATACAACAGATATGATTACCAAATTGAGTAGTGATATTAATGCCAGCGATCATGTGGATGAAAATGTCCTGATACAAATTAAGAACTTGCAGGAAAAAGTAACCCTTATTCGTCAAAACATAATGGATAAACAACGCGTTATCAGTAATTTTCTGAAATGCGATTTTTTCCCGCAAGAACTACAACCGCGCCTAACCATGATTATTAAAGATATCAATTCACTGTTTGACTATACACGATTTGGTTTTGACCGGTTAGATTATCTGCAGGATACATTCCTTGGTCTTGTAAATATTGAACAAAACAAAATTATCAAGATATTTACTGTTGTAAACGTCATTTTCCTCCCCCCCACCCTTATCGCCAGTATGTACGGTATGAATTTTGATTTTATGCCTGAATTACATTGGCATTTCGGATATTTGTTCGCCATAGGAATGATGATTGTATTTACAATGATTATTCTGTTAATTTTCAAACTGAAAAAATGGTTATAAACATATTTTTCAACACAAATAAAACCAATTGTACAAACAGGTTTATAACCGTTACTTTTGAAAAACAATTAACAATAAAACAACAACAATAAAACCGTATTATTTTATAAAACATAATTATTTACATAAAAAATAGACCATTTCTACAAAATAATATAACCATACTATTTTAAAATAATATTATATTTATGAATATCTCCGAACAAATAAGGCATTTGTGTAAAGAAAAAAATGCCATTATTATGGCACATTATTATACATCTGATGAAATTCAAGATATAGCGGACTATATAGGTGACAGTTTGGCATTAGCCAAAAAGGCGAAAGATACGGATGCGAATATTATTGTGATGTGCGGAGTGAATTTTATGGGTGAAACAGCCAAAATTATTTGTCCTGACAAAAAAGTGCTGGTTCCGGATAAAAATGCCGGTTGCAGTTTGGCCGACAGTTGCGAAGCCGAGGCATTGAAAAAAGTAAAAGAAAAACATCCTGATTATACGGTTATATCCTATGTGAATACGAGTGTGCGCGTAAAAGCATTGACAGATATAGTAGTAACCAGTAGCAATGCGTTGCAGATTGTAGAACAATTGCCCAAAGAAGAAAAGATATTGTTCGGTCCGGACAAAAATTTAGGGAGTTATATCAATAAAATGTCCGGAAGAGATATGCTTTTATGGGACGGTGCATGTCATGTACACAGCCGTTTTTCTTTTGATGAAATTGCTCATTTAAAAACACAATATCCCAATGCCATTGTATTGGCGCATCCTGAATGCAATAGCGATATATTGTCATTAGCGGATGTTATAGGCAGTACGAATATGTTATTGGAATATGCCGTCAAACATGAGAATAAACAGTATATTGTCGTTACGGAAAAAGGTATATTGCATGAGATGCAGAAAATGTGTCCCGACAAACAATTTATCTGTCCCGATAATGCGTGTGAATATATGAAATTGTGTACGTTGGATAAAATATACGATTGTTTATCAAATGAAACCAATGAAATAATAATTGACGGGAATATATTGAAAAAAGCAATATTACCAATTGACAGAATGTTACAAATGAGTTGATAAACAAATATTTAATCATATTATTTTCTATTATATACTTAAATGTCTGTACTATAAAATGTTATTCTGACACTCTTCTTCCTGAAATTGATAGTACAGATACAGTTTATATTGTTTTTCTTCCTACTGTTGATATTTATGCTCCGTTAGTATTCAAAAACAAGCGACAGGAACGTTTTTATTGGAAAACGGTCCGTGATGTAAAAAAAACGTTGCCGTTTGCCAAAATGATTACGCAAGAAATGCACTATGCGGATAATCAATTAATACAGTTAAATACAAATAAGGAACGTAAAAAATGGTGGCGTAAATACGAAAAATACCTGTTCAAGAAATATGAAAAGGATTTTCGGAACATGACAGCTTCACAAGGACAGATATTGATGAAATTGATGGATAGGGAGAGTGAAAAGACAAGTTATGAATTGATCTATCAATATCGCGGTAAAGCAAGCGCTGATTTCTGGCAATTTGTAGCCAAATTATTCAAAAACGATTTGAAAGAAGGCTATGACGGAAAAGATAAAGATAAGATAATAGAACGCGTTGTTACATTGGTTGAGGAGGGACAGTTATAAAATATGCGTCCTGTTCGGCAATTATTTTTCTAAATTTCTTTATTTCCACTATCAGCATAATAACGGCCGTTATTGCCGACAATATATCACTAATCGGCATACTCCACCATACACCGTAAATAGGATTGTTTGGCCATAACAACGGCAGTAGCATAGACATCGGAATAAGGTAGATGACCTGGCGGGTCAAACTTAAAAAAATAGATTTAGCCGCCATACCTATACTGGTGAAAAAATTGCCCGTTATCATTTGGAAACCGACAAACAGCATAAAACAACAACATATCCGCATCGGTATGACGGATTGTGAAATCAGTTGTTCATCGTGTGTGAACATGCGTGCTAACCATTCCGGAATAATTTCACCCAATAGAAAGACACAGCCCATAACCAAGGTGGCGCAAATGGCGGTTAGTTTAAAGGCTTCCAACATACGCTTGTATTGTTTGGCTCCGAAATTGTATCCTACAATCGGTTGCATTCCCTGATTTAATCCAAAGACAATCATAGCGAAAATAAAAGTAAAGCGCATGATTATGCCGTAGGTGGCCAAAGCCAAGTCGCCTCCAAAACGTTGCAATTGGTTGTTGATGATGATAACAACAAAACAATGGGCGAAATTCAAAAGAAACGGCGAAGCCCCGATAGCGAAAGAACGTAAAGTAATCTGCCGGTCCAAATGCCAAATGCCTTTATGAAAATGCAGCAGTTCATTCGGATTGCAGAATATTTTCATTTGCAGCAACACCGCTATACCTTGGGATATGATGGTGGCCAACGCTGCTCCGCGAACTCCCATATTCATGGAGAAGATAAAAATCGGGTCCAAGATGACATTGGTAGTGACAGCAATGACAGTTGCCATCATGGATGTACGCGGATGTCCCATGGAACGCAAGATATTATTGAGCCCGAAATAAATATGCGTCAGAATATTTCCGTAAAGAATAATTTTCATATATTCTCGCGCATATGAAACAGTGTTCTCACTTGCCCCAAAAGCATACAAAATAGGATCAAGCCATAGCAGTCCGACAATCGTGACAAGAGCCCCGAGAATAAAATTCAGCACAATGACATTCCCCAGCACTTTTTCGGCCGAACGATAGTTTTTTTCACCTAAAAATATGGCTACCAGTGTATTGGCTCCAACTCCTACAAAACTTCCGAAAGCAGCGCATATATCCATAAAAGGTTTGGCGGCTGTCAGGCCGGACAAAGCCAACGCTCCACAACCATGACCGATAAAAATACTGTCCACGATGTTGTACAACGACGTGGCGGTCATGGCGATGATAGCCGGCAAGGCATATTTGAACAAAAGTTTACGAACAGGTTCAATGCCCAATTCTGTTGCTTTGGTGTCCATCATTTACCGGCTATTTTATAGGCAATTTCTTGGAATATTTGCGCAGCCGGATGTCCGGCACGCATAGCAATGGGAAGTCCTTCGTCTCCGGCTTCACGGATGGACTGTACCAAGGGTATTTGTCCCAATAACGGTACATTCAGTTCTTGTGCAAGTTGTTTTCCTCCGTCTTTTCCGAATATGTAGTATTTGTTTTCAGGTAGTTCTGACGGTGTAAACCATGCCATATTTTCAATCAATCCAAGTACCTGTACATTGATTTTTTCGTTACGGAACATATCCACGCCTTTTCGGGCATCGGTCAGGGCGACCGGTTGCGGGGTAGTGACAACGACGGCTCCGGTCAGGTGCAGGTTTTGTACAAGGGTCAAGTGAATGTCGCTTGTTCCCGGAGGAAGATCTATCAGAAAATAGTCCAATTCGCCCCAGTTGGCGTCTTGAATAAGTTGTTTGACGGCATTGGATGCCATGCCTCCGCGCCAAACGACCGCCGTTTGCGGGTCAACAAAAAAACCGATACTCAGCATCTTGACGCCATATTGTTCAATGGGGTCAATCAAGGTGCGTCCGTCCACTTCAGCGGAAACAGGTCGACAATCTTCGGTATGGAACATTTTGGGCATGCTCGGTCCATGAATATCGGCATCCAGCAGTCCGACGCGATGCCCCTGTTGAGCCAGTGCAACCGCCAGGTTTGCTGCAACGGTGGATTTGCCGACACCGCCTTTGCCGCTGTGGACGGCAATCACTTGTTTGGCTTGCCACGTGTTGTTAGGGTTATTATCGGCTTTGATATTCCGTTGTTTGTACTTAAGGTGAATTTGCACGGCGGCATTCGGGTCAACGTAGGTGTGTATGGCTGTTTCTGCGGCTTTGACCACCGATTTGAGGAACGGGTCGTTGTCTTTTTCGAAAATCAACGAGAAATTGACTTGCAGGCCGGAAATGCGGATGTCGTCTTCCAACATGCCGCTTTCAACGATATTTTTGCCGGTACCCGGATAGCGTACACGGCTTAGTGCGTCAATGATTTGTTGAGGATACATAGTTTCGTCCGTAGGAACGGTAAGTGTCTTTTTCTATTTCTGTTTCCGGTTCGGCAAACGCCTCTTTGTGCTTTAAGGACCAACTCAGGTATTTGATGGTCAGTCCGCGCTCCAGCCACTGGTGTTCGTAATGCGTCTGCAATTCGGTCAAACCGGCTTGTTCTGTGGCTTGGGGAGTATGATAAATATCGTTAAAATCAAATAATTTGGCGTATTCGTTGACACGAATCATTTCTTGGGTGTAGATATAAAGAAAGTTGCTGTCCGTTTTCAAATGGATAATTCCCCCGTCCTTCATAAACTGTTGGTACCGTTGCATAAAGAAGGAGGAGGTGAGACGTTTGGTGGCTTTTTTCATCTGCGGGTCGGGAAAGGTAATCCAAATCTCGTCCACCTCGTCTTTCGCAAAGAAATGCGGCAACATCTCAATGTTGGTTCGTAGAAAAGCAGCGTTGGTTATTCGGTTTTCTTCGGCCTGTTTGGCACCCGCCCACATCCGTGCACCTTTTATATCAATGCCGATAAAGTTCGTGTAGGGGTACCGTTGCGCCAAACCTACGGTGTATTCGCCATGTCCGCAACCCAGTTCCAAAACAACCGGTGCGTCGTTGTGAAAATAGTCGCTGCGCCACCGGCCGGCCATTCTGACTGCCGGATGGTTGTCATTCAGTTCGCGCATACTGCATTGGAACACATTGTGAAATGTCTCCATTTCACCGAACTTTTTCAACTTATTCTTGCTCATGTCTGCTAATCTCCACACCTACATCCATTACTCCTATCAGTTCGTCTTGCCTCATGCCGTGACGGATAGTTAGTGTGTGGTTTCCTGATAGTGCAAAACGGTAATTTTCCTCTAAGATAACAGGCATCTCGCGTGTGCCGTTACGTCCATTGCCGAGCCACCGGCCGCGGTCGTCCGCCAAGTAGAACTCAATAGTATCGAAGGTTTGTTCGGGTTCATGAGCGATATACAGCCACATGTTTTGGTACGGGTAGCGTTCGTTGTGGCGTATGTGCAGCAGGATGTCGTAACTTGCCGTCGTATTTTGTACTTCGTAGGTGTAGGTCAGTAGCGAGTCTTTGTTCCAACCTGCATCGGGCAGAGATTGGAAGGCAAAACAGATACGGTCGCTGTGGCAGGCCGTCAGCAACAGGCAGAATATCGCCAGCAGTATGTTATGCTTGACGGTCATTGTGTGATTGCGGGTCTTTGTTGTCTCTCCGGTCGCGTGGCCGGTCGCCGTTGCGGTTGTTTCTGTCGTGCCGATGATTCCTGTCATTTCTTTTGTCCTGCTTTTTTTTCTTGTCAAAACGGGTCAAATCGTCCTGTCCGACCACATTTTTATAGTCTGTCTCCACTGACTCTACAGAGATGGATTTGCCGCCGATGTTGGCGGGTTTTTCGCCGTTATTGTTCATTTCGATGATGGCTTTGGCTTGGTCGGCGGTCAGTGTCTGCAGGTTGGCGGGTATGTGGGGGTCGGACGAATAGGTTATTTCGCCTTTCAGCGGGTTGGCCGAGAAGAAGTACCAAGTGCCTTCTTTTGTTTCCAGCGCGATGTCACGTGCCGGAAGATTTCGTGTCGCTTCCTGATAGACGGGCATCTCGTAGTTCAGGCAGCATTTCAGTTTGGCGCATTGTCCGGCCAGTTTCTGCGGATTGGGGGACAGGTTTTGCAGTCGGGCGGCGCTTGTATTGACACTGGAGAAGTTGCTCATCCAGGTCGAGCAGCACAGTTCACGGCCGCAAGGACCAGTTCCGCCGATGCGTCCTGCTTCCTGCCGGGCACCTATCTGTTTCATTTCTACGCGGATACGGAAGGTTTCGGCATATACTTTTATCAGTTGACGGAAATCAACGCGCCCGTCCGCGATGTAGTAAAAGATGGCTTTGGTGCCGTCACCTTGGTACTCTACGTCGCCTATTTTCATTTCCAGTCCCAATGATTTGGCCAATTGTCTGGCTTGAATCATGGTTTCATGCTCTTTGGCGTGTGCTTCGGCTGCACGGTCAAAATCTATTTCGGTGGCGAAACGCTTGATGTTGCGTATCTCATAGCGGGTCGTGTCAATGTGGTTTTTGGCCATTTGCATCTTTACTAACTTACCTGTCAAAGTCACTTCGCCGAGGTCGTATCCGGGATTGGCTTCCACGATAATCCGGCTGCCTTTTCCCAGCGGCAGGTGGTCGATGTTATGATAATAGCCTTTGCGGGTGTTTTTGAACTGGACCTCTACCAAATCGGATTCGTTCAGGTCTTCCGGCAAATCGCACAACCAATCGGTAACAGGCAGCATGTGCGCGGAGTTTCTGCGGCAGGCCTTGATGGAGAAGCGGTAGTCCTCGTTGTTGGTTATAAACTCTTTATCCATAATGATTCGTTTCTCTTCGGTTTTTATTTTTTTATCAGTACTATCATTTGCAGGCACAGGTCAAAGAATATGATTTTGGCATTGCCGTTTTGGGCTACCTGCTGTTCGGCACGGTCCAGTTCGTCCATTATTTTTTCCACATTGCCGGCATGAATGAACGGGGCGAATTTTTGGGAGAAAGTGCTTTCCTGTTCGCTTTGGCGGTTCATTTCGGGTCGTTGGAAATTATAGATGTAGTTTTCCCGAATTTGGTTTTGGGCGTATTGCAGAAAGGCTTTTTGTTGTTCGCGGCCGTTTTTGCTGTCGGCTATGTCCGCACTCCATTTGCGCAGTTCAAGCAGGGCGCTGTAGTCTTTTTTGTGTCCCACTTTCCATGCGTTGCGCATCAGTTCGGTGAACTGGTTGAAGAACCGTTCGTTTTGTTCGCTATTGTCTATTCCGGGCCGTTGTGCCTGTTCGTCGGGTGTCAGCATCGGTACGCGCACCTGTTGCAGCCGGCTCAGCACGGTGGGAAGCAGCAGGTCGGGATGTTCGCCGACCAGAAGGAACAGTGTTTTTTCGGGCGGCTCTTCCAGCAGTTTGAGCAACTTGTTGGCGCAGGCTATGTTCATCTTGTCCGGTTGCCAGATAATCATCGTTTTATAGCCTTCTCCAAATGATTTGAGGGACAGTTTACGTACGATTTCGGAACTCTCTTTCTCATAAATCATCCCTTGTTTGTTCTCGCCTCCGATGGTTTTGTACCAGTTGTTCAGGGTGAAGTAAGGTTGGTTGAGTAGCATATCGCGGAACGGTCCGATGAAGGCATCGCATACGTCACCGGCGTCCGTTTTGACAATAGGGAAGGCGAAATGGAGGTCGGGGTGTTGCAATTTTTGGTATTGCAGACAGGTCGGACATTCGCCGCAACTGTCCTCGGCCGTGCGGTGGGGGCAGTTGATATATTGGGCATAGGCCACTGCCAGTTGCAGTTTACCGGTCCCTTCCGATCCTGTGAACAATTGTGCGTGGGCAATACGGTTTTCCATGACCGACAGCCTCAACTGTTGTTTCACACCTTCTTGACCTATAATGTCCCTAAATCGCATTTTTTCTATTGTGTTCCTATAATTTCTTATTTCTTACAACCGTTTCACCAATGTGCCTTGTGCGTTGTAGATGCGGCTGTCGCGGAGGATGTACAGGTTACCGCGGTAAACCACTTTGCGGGCATCCGCGCGGCGGATACCGTCTTCCGTCAGGTTATCCAACGCCGTGGGGGTCTGCGCCTCCGGATTGGGCATCCGCATCATCGCACGGCCCGATTGTTTGTAGTTTCAATGATTTGCACAAATAGCCTACAAAGATACAACAAAAATTTGGAGTGTGCAAACTTTATTTGTGTTTTGGCAGAAAAATTTGCGCACTCCAAAGATTTGTTGTACATTTGCAAAAAATATAAACAACAATGAAAAAAACAGGATTTATTTTATTTGCCTTATGTGCCATACTGGCCGGTTGCTGCTGCAAGACCGGGCAAACCAAACAAGAACATCCGTCAATCAATTGGACGGACTCTACCACCGCCAAGTACCGTTATGACAAGAATGTCAACCAGTTGATAGCGGTGCAATACACGGACGGCAGCGAAGCCATCATCCGTCTGTTTGTCAAATCGTATCAGGACACAATGCCCGTTTGGACGGAAATACTGATGTGTGACGGTTATGTCGGCAGGGACGGCTTGGTTGATGAGCTTCCGCATAGAATGTATCAAACACCCATTGGCGATTACGGCATGATAACGGCTTTCGGCATCAAACCCAACCCGGGGACACGGTTACCCTATATCGATGTAACGGAATACACTTACAGTTGCGACATTGATTGTCCTTTCTATAACACGATAATTGACTACCGCGAACATCCGGAAGCCTGTGTCGGCGAACACATGATTGACTATTCACCGCAATATAATTATGGGTTCTTTTTCGATTACAACAAGGAGCAGAATCTGAACTTGAACTCATCCATCTTTTTCCATTGTACGGGAGCTAACCCCTATACAGCCGGTTGTATTGCGGTCAGTGAGCAAGATATGGTTACCATTCTCCAAAATATCGACATGGGGGCGCGGATAATCATCAATTATTTGTAGGCGGGTTCCAATATTGCATATTTTTATAGTTTCCAAATAGAAACGCAATTATTTGTGCATTAACTTTCCCTTGTCTTCTCTGTTGAGGGTGCCCGAAACAGGGAAGACAAGGGGAGCAAAAGTTCGACAGCAATACAAAAATAATAAAAAAAATGGGAAAGA
>JAZLGG010000001.1:0-50063 GCA_045616185.1 Paludibacteraceae bacterium | reverse complement strand
TTTTGCTCCCCTTGTCTTCCCTGTTTCGGGCACCCTCAACAGAGAAGACAAGGGAAAGTTAATGCACAAATAATTGCGTTTCTATTTGGAAACTATATCATCTGTACATAAATTACCCATTAAATTATTGTATTTCATGTCTGCTATTTCCAACCAGCCGAGAGTACCACTATGTACAGGACCTGTTGAATGTGTAATATTACATAATGTGGATGTCGAGTAGAAAGTAAGAGCTATTATGGCATATAAATTTTGTAAATTACATTGTGTCGGTTTTGTATTTTCAAATAAAGGATAATATGTTTTAAAATTCTCAACGATGCAATGGTATAGACTTCCGGACATATTGTTACTTTTTCCTAAAATAAAATTACTAATTTTTGCATAGGATATACTATTGGATTTTATATCAAAACCATATATATTTCCTAATGCAAAATCGGCTTTGGTGAAAACAATCATGCTATCCGATGTACCATTGGCAATCAAATTTCCTTCGCAAAGAAAGCTGGTATTATCCTTGAATTTAATCACCGTACCCGGCTTAATGGTAAGAGTAACCCCTATAGGAACTGCCAAAGGTGCCGTTACGATATAATGCACGTTGGGATAGAGCGTCATATCATTTGCAATAATACCTCCAATCTCCACGCCATTCTCCACGGTCAGTGTGGTGTATTGCTGCATTTCTTCCGCCACATTATCGCAGGTGGCAAAGAGGGTGATATTAAAGCGACGCCCATCGGCACAGTCTTCACTAAAGTGAATGCGAATGGGATTAAGGCTTGTGGCTTTGGCATAACTGCTGAGCGGTTTGCCAAAAGGAACACTGTCGGTCAAAACCCGTACCAAAGTGGTGTCGTCATCCGTCCAAGTGCCTTGGTTGTAGAAACCCACTTTCGCCCAGACCTTGATATTCTCCGCCTGTCCCCACGCATTGCGGATAACGGGATAAATCTCAACCGTTTCCCCTGCATCGGGACGACCGTCACCGTCACCGCTGACGGAATCAGCGATATGGTAGGTAACCAACGACAAATTCGGCTGGCGGTCCGCATCCGTAATGGCGTAGGTGTCAAAGATATTAACGATATCAGGTTTTTTGGTATTGGTCAAGCGGACATGAATCAAATCGCCGAACAAGAGTTCTTTGCTCAGATACTCCTTTCTATCCAACATGGCAGAGATAGCACCGGCTACCAATGGGCAAGCCATCGAAGTGCCGTTCAGTTGTTTATAACGGCCGCCCGGATAGGTACTGAGAATGCTCATACCCGGAACACGCAGTTCATAGTTGTAGAGTTGCTCCTCCGGATAGGTGGACATAATCGGTCCGTCTTCATCAAAGTTACTGAAACTTGCCAAGTTACCGTTGGCATCGCTGGCTTCTACGCCCAAGACAAAGGTGTAAGCGGCAGGGAACATGGGACCATTTTGGGCGGCACTTTTCTTATTCACAGGACAATCATGTGCATAGATGCACTTGAAGTCATTACCTGCGGCGGCAACCAAAACGGCATTAGCGTATGCACGACCGAGGGACTGCTCCAATGCTATGGACGAACTGTAAGAGCCGAAGGACATTGACAAAATATCCGCACCGTTGGCGGCAGCGTAGTCGATACCCTTAATGATGGTAGCCACATCGCCCGTTCCGTCACTCTGCATCACCGTAATCGGCATGATGAGTGCATCGGGGTTGGCACCGGTGATGCCAATCTTATTGTCGCCCACGGCGGCGGCGATACCGGCACAGTGGGTGCCGTGACCGTTAAAGTCGTGCTGGGCAGGTGTGTTGTCAATAAAGTTCCAACCGTGTACATCATCCACAAAACCGTTGGCGTCATCGTCCTGTTTGGCCAGACCGTTTTGCTCGGCAGGATTGGTCCAAATATTGTCCGCCAGGTCGGGGTGCTCTGTATCCACACCGGTATCAAGGATGGCTATCACGGAGCGTTTCTTGCCGGCTATCTTCGGTTTTTTCCACAACTTGTCCAGACCGATTTCCTTGATGCTCCACTGCTGTCCGTGCAGGGGCTCGTTCTCGTATGACGAAGGCGAAGCCAAGGCATAGACCAGATAGTTGGGCTCGGCATAGTCCACCTCGTCCAACGCCTTGAGCCGGTCGATAACCTCAAAAACGGGGGTTTGCTTGGCGGCTTGCTCCGAGAGTTTGATACGGTAGAGTTTGCCCAGGTTCTTAGGCTCAATGTCCTTGCCGTTATAGGCTTTGATGCGTTTGGGCATAGGACGGGTGCCGGTCAGAGGCATCAGTTCCTCCACAGAGTCCACACCCAGCGCGGCAAAGAGGTTGTCCACGGCATTGACTCGCGTGGTGGCGAACTTGGTGCGGCGCTGGGCACGCATCCGTACAGCACCGTCTTCACGGAACTTGACAATGACTTCGCCTTGGCGGTAGGCGTTTTGGTTCATGCGGTCAATCTTGACCACTTCGTCCTCGTTGTTGGAGGATTGCGCCATAGCCGGCGATGCAGGAAGCATCCACAATAGGGCTACAGCCACACTCAGATAAAAAACGTGTTTCATCGTAGATGATAATATCTGTTGCCTACTCTTCTTCGGATTTTCGGCATACTCCGTTATCACTTCGTACATCGCCAATCTTGGCGGCGGCGACTTGTAAAAGCAGGCTTTCAGTCGCACTTGCACAAGATTTCGGCATACTCCGTCTGTTAATGTTATTGTTAATTTATCTTAAAAATTCCGCTTTTCAACACCCCAAACGTGTAACCACTATCAATATACGATGAGTATAGGGTCAGTATAGGATGACTTCTCTCACATTGCCTCCAAATTTTTAACACATTTTTAATCTTTTGCTATTGTCTTTTATCTCTCTTTGCCCCTTTAGGGGAAAGGTCGGGAAAGGGGCTATAAAAAAAGCAGGTCCGAATTACTCGTCCTGCATCCTTAGGCCCTAGGAATTGCCCTTACAATCAAAACGAACAATTCCGAACCTGCCGGTATGTATATACGCACACACGCACCCATAATATTGTGAGGTGCAATGTATGTATTAAATACACACTAACAGCGATTCATCATTACTTCGCCTTGGATTGCGCTTAAATTTCCTAGGTTCAAGGATGCCAAGATTCGAAGCGTAATAAACGCTTTTTTTCCATTATGTTCTTGCCATTGTTTTACGTCTATAGCCAATTCTTCACCAAGAATTAAGACGATTATGGTAATGTACTTAATGCGGCACTTATTTCGGCATTAGTAATATTCTCTTGTTCGTTCTTATCATAAATGGTAACTATCATTAAGTAGTGTATAAGCGTTATTACCCGTCATTTGCCCCTTAGCAATCATTTTAGCGTGTTTGCCAGCATCAGCCATCTCCTTAAGAAATGCTGTCTTAGGAGAAACTCGTTTAGTTGGTTTTACGTATTCTCGATAAGGAATACCTTGCTCATTGGCTATTGATAACAACCAATCCAACTGATTCTTTGTTTTTGGTAAAAATAATAATTCTGGCATATCGTTTCATTCATTTGCGTTTTGCAACGCAAAAGTACACAAAAAAAATCATATATGCAAATGTTTCTGCATTTTGCATAAAAATCGCCTATCTATTTTACGTAGATAGACGATTATTCGCGATTATTGCTATTTGCTATGTCTTTGCAGGGTTATGCCCTGCGAGAGGGGTTAGTTTGCTTTTTCCTTATAATATATCAATATTTAGTGTATTCAACTATTTCTACGTAGTTCTATTGACAGAGAGAGTATAGATGGGTTTTATAAATTGGTCGAGATGATTTTGTAATTTTATAGAACTCACCTTAAATCTCCCAATGTTCGAGGGTCATGCACAGTTCGTTAAAGGTCTTGGCTTTGGCCTGTGAACGTACTTCTTCAATCTGACGGTTGACGGCATCGTTGTAGGTCTCCGCCTCCACATCGCGGATGACACCCAACGCCACGGGCAACTCGGGTTCCGCTTCCGCGTTTCGGACATCGGTGAACTTCTCCTGTCCCATCAAGGCCAACATACGGTGCAGAGTCGGGTCCTCCGTCTTGGCGTCATGAACAAGCACGCGCGGGTCATCTGCAGGAACGACCACCAGTTTGGGCATCAGTCCTTGGCTGTAATCCAAAGCCAGTCCCTTGTCTTTATTGGCACCGAAAATCATCTTCTCGCCGTGTTTGAGGACAATGCTGTGGTCAGCGCGCGTCTCGCGGTCGGCTATCCAACTGTGTGTCCCGTTGTTGAAGATAACGCAGTTGACCAAACACTCGATGACGGAGGCACCTTTATGTTCTTGCGCTTTCACCATGCAATCAATGGTATTGGGCATATCCACGTCCAGCGTGCGGGCGAAGAACGTGCCGCGTGCACCCAGTACCAGTTCGGCGGGGATAAACGGACGTTCTACCGTGCCGAAGGGGCTGGACTTGCAGACAAATCCTTTGGGCGACGTGGGGGAGTACTGTCCTTTGGTCAGACCGTAGATGCGGTTGTTGAAGATGCAGAGGTTGAGGTCGATGTTGCGCCGAATCTCGTGAATAAAATGGTTACCGCCGATGGCCAGGCAGTCGCCGTCGCCGGACATCTGCCACACGTTCAGTTCGGGGTGGCTGGTCTTGACACCTGTGGCCACTGCCGCACCACGCCCGTGGATAGTGTTGAAACCGTAGGTGTTCAGGTAGTGGGGCATGCGGCTGGAACAACCGATACCGGAGATAACGACGGTCTGATGGGTCGGAATACCTATTTGCGCCATGGCTTTTTGCAGGGCAACACAGATGGCGTGATCGCCGCAACCCGGGCAGAAACGGACATATTGGTCGGATTTAAATTGACTTGCTTCCATAATTACAAATTTACAAATTCTTAACTGCATCAACGATGCGTTCCACGGCGAAGGGCTGACCCTTGATTTCATTGTACTGCATGAAACGGATGTCCGGCATCTTGGACCGGAGCAGGGTAGCGAATTGTCCGTTGTTCAGTTCGCAAACCACCACCTTCTTGTACCGGCTGAGTATCTCTTCGGCGTTCTTGGGTAGCGGATTGATATAGTTGAAGTGCGCGAGGGCGCAGTTCAGTTCGTTGGCAGCGGCGTGCAGATGCCCTTCGGTGGAGCCCCATCCGACGAGCAGCGTGTCGCTTTGGGCATTGCCCTGTACGGTCAAGTCGGGGATGCGATTGGCCACCTGGTTCACTTTGGCTTGGCGGGCAAGCACCATCTGCTGGTGGTTGTCGGGGTTGGTGGAGATAGTACCTTTTTGGCTGTCGCGTTCCAAACCGATATTGCGGTGTTCGTACCCCTCCATGCCCGGTACGGCCCAGTAACGGACACTGTTCGCGTCACGCAAGGCGGGGTTGTAATGCCCTTTCAGTTCCTCGGGCACGCCTTGGGGATGTATGTCGGGCAGGTCAGCCAGTCGGGGTATGCGCCACAGGGCGGTTCCGTTCGCCAGATAAGTGTCGGTCAGCAGGATGACGGGGGTCATGTTCTCCAGCGCAATCTTGCAGGCCTCGTAGGCAAACCGGAAGCAGTTGGCGGGTGTAGAGGCGGCAATGACCACAACGGGGCATTCGCCGTTACGTCCGTAAACAGCCTGCATGAGGTCGGTCTGTTCGGTCTTGGTGGGCAGACCGGTGGAAGGTCCGCCGCGCTGCACGTCAATGACTACCAGCGGCAGTTCGGCCATCACGGCCAGTCCGACGGCTTCGCTTTTGAGACTCAGACCGGGGCCGGAAGTGGAGGTGCAGGCCAGGTCGCCGGCAAAGGCGGCACCGATGGCGGTACATACGCCTGCTATCTCGTCTTCGGCCTGTACGACCATCACACCCATGTCCTTGCGGGCAGCCAACTCGTGCATGATATCGGTGGCCGGCGTGATAGGATAGGAGCCGAGGAAGAGGCGTTTGCCGCATTTATGCGCAGCGGCAATCAGTCCCCATGAGGTGGCTTTGTTGCCGGCAATGGAGGTGTAGGTGCCGTGAGGCAGGGATTCGGCTTTCTCCAAATGGATGTGGTTGATATTCAACGCAGTGTTGTCGCCGTAATGGTAGCCGTCGGTCAGCACTTTGATGTTCGGGGCTATCAGTTGGGGTTTCTTCTTGAACTTGTCCTCCAAGAAGCGGTGCGCCTTGTCCAACGGCTCGTCGAACAGCCAGCACACCACGCCCAATGCGAACATGTTGCGCGACTTGAGGACGGATTTGTTGTCCAAACCGCTGTCCTTGAGGCTCTCTTTGGTCAGCATAGTCAGCGGTACGGGCACTATCTGAACGCTCTCCGGTATACCCAGTTCGGCAAACGGGTTGTCCGTCTTGTAGAGGGCTTTTTCCAAATCCTGCGGCGTAAAACTGTCGGTATCGACAATGACGATGGCGTTTTTGGTGAACATACTGTCTTCTTCCGTGAATCGGGCACCGGCTACGTTGAATTTGCTGCCCAGTGCGCACACCTTAAGCGCTGCTGCGTTCATGGCTACGATTACATCGGCTTTGTCGCCGGGCGTGAACACGTCCGGTCCAAGACACATCTGGAAGCCGCTCACTCCGCCTAATGTCCCTTGCGGGGCGCGTATTTCCGCGGGGAAATCGGGAAAGGTGGAAATCTCCTCCCCCAGAATGGCGTTCAGCGACGAGAACATGTTGCCTGTCAACTGCATTCCGTCACCTGAGTCTCCGCAGAAACGGATGACTGCATTTCTTTTTTGCATGATGATATATGTTTATAATGATTGTTTTCTTTCCGGTACAGGCACGATAATGGTGTCCGTATAGTGGACGGTATCAGTGGTGAAGACAAAGACTGTGTCGTGTACCAGTTCTTTCTTCATGGCATCCCAGCAGGCGTGCTGCAGGTCGTTACCGGCATTGTCGCCGGCCACCTGCCAGTGCATGATGCCCCGCATGCCCCTTCCTATCAGCCATTTGCCTTTGTCGGTGATGGAACGCGGGTCGTCGTAGGAACACCAGAACTCGCCGTTTTTGTACAGCGTCGGCACTTTCCATGTGGTATTGTATTTATAGGAATAGATATTGGTGAACGATTTCAGATAGACGTCGTTAATCTCCTTGTAGAACATCTCGCCGCTGCCGTCGTCAAACGAGTGCCGGCCGTAGAAAGCCACACCCACCACGATTTTGTCCATTGGGAACTTGGCGTTCTTGTACGAGGTGTACGACCGCGATATATCCCAATAGACATTGCTGCCGTTGTCGCTCATGCCTCCGTATAGTGCATTGTGCGGGCAGTGGCGTATATCGCCTTGGTCGTAGTCGTAGCACATGAGGTTAACCCAGTCGATATAGGGTTCTACCGCCTGAAGATCCACGAAACGGTAACCGCCTTCTATCTTCTCTTTGTTCTTCGGAGCGCCCGCAAAGGTGATGAGGTAGTCGTTGCCCATGACTTCGCGCAGGGTACGGAAAACGGCGGTGTAGTTATCCACGTCGTGGGCGGCGTCACATCCTGTACATTTGCCGGGGAACTCCCAGTCAAGGTCAATGCCGTCTATGCCTTCGTCTTGGCAGAATTTCAGGCAGTCTTCGGCGAATTGGCGCCGCATAGCGGAATCGGCCGACATAATGACGAACTCGTTGCCGAAGTTGCCGAAGGACAGCAGTATTTTCAGTTCGGGCTTTTTCTCCTTGAGGGCCACCGTCTTGCGGAAGCGTTCATGGTTGCTGTTGACAAAGTCGAAACCCGTGTAGCGGCCGTTGCTCATTTTCAGCGTAGCGCAGGAATAGCAGATGTGCGTTGTCAGGTTCACGTTGGGGTTGGCGGCGTAGTAGCAACTGGTGTAACTGAGGACAACGCGGTTATTGGTCACCTCTATCACGGTATCGTGTATGATGGTATCAACACGGACGGTGTCCACATAGAACGTGTCCACACAGATGGTGTCGTACTTGGGTGTGGGTGTCGGGGGTGGGGTAGGATCGGTTTTGTTGTCACCGCAGGAGGTGACAATAGCAGTCGCAACGGTGCATAGCAGCAGGGCGTAAAGGATGTTCTTGGGTCGGCTCATGGCTATTATTGTATAATTTGTTGCAAAAATACGAAAAAAAATGGGAGTGTGCAAATTTTTATTGTACATTACATGGGAAAGACTGATTTATTTTGCATATTTCAAAATTTTGTAGTACCTTTGCAAACGGTTTTACATTGGGGGAGAATGATTTTGTCTTTCCCTGCCTGTGCAAATAGGAAAATGACGATGAAGAATATACGCAATTTTTGCATCATAGCGCACATTGACCATGGCAAATCGACCTTGGCGGACCGTATGCTGGAGATGACCGGCACCATTGACCGCAAGGATATGGAAAACCAAGTGCTGGACGACATGGACCTGGAGAAAGAGCGCGGCATCACCATCAAGAGCCACGCCATCCAAATGCAGTACAAAGGCTATACGCTCAATCTGATAGACACTCCGGGTCACGTGGATTTCTCCTACGAAGTGAGCCGGAGCATCGCAGCCTGCGAAGGCGCTCTGCTTGTGGTAGATGCCAGCCAAGGCGTGCAGGCGCAGACCATCAGTAACCTCTATCTGGCATTGGAACACGACTTGGAAATTATTCCCGTGATGAACAAATGCGACATGGAGAGCGCGATGCCGGACCAGGTGGAGGACGAAATTATCGACCTGCTGGGCTGCAAGCGGGAGGAGATACTGCGCTGTTCCGCCAAGACAGGTGACGGTGTAGAGGCCGTCTTGGACGCCATCGTTGAGCGCGTACCCGCTCCCGAAGGAGACCCAGACGCCCCCCTGCAATGCCTGGTGTTTGACTCCGTGTTCAACTCGTTCCGCGGCATCATCGCGTATTTCAAGGTGGTAAACGGCACAATACGCACCGGCGAGCGCGTCCGTTTTTTCAATACGGGCAAAGAGTACGATGCCGACGAAATAGGCGTACTGAAAATGAATATGCTCCCCACGGCCGAACTGCGTGCCGGTACAGTAGGGTACATCATTTCCGGTATCAAGGCCTCGTCCGAAGTGAAAGTGGGCGATACGATAACCCACGTGGCCAATCCCTGCGAACACGCCATAGACGGCTTCCAAGAAGCCAAACCGATGGTGTTTGCCGGTGTCTATCCCATTGAGGCAGAGGACTATGAGGATCTGCGTGCCAGTTTGGAAAAACTGCAACTGAACGATTCGTCGCTCAGTTTTCAACCCGAGGCGTCGGTGGCGCTGGGCTTCGGTTTCCGCTGCGGTTTCCTGGGGTTGTTACACATGGAAATCGTGCAGGAGCGTCTGGACCGCGAATTTGACATGAACGTCATCACCACCGTGCCGAATGTCAGTTACAAAGTCTATACGAAAGACGGAGGCATGAAGGAGGTGCATAACCCGGCCGGTATGCCCGAACTGACGGAGATAGACCACATTGAGGAACCGTATATCCGCGCAAGCATCATCACCACCTCCGGGTTTATCGGGCCGATTATGACTCTATGCCTCGACAAACGCGGCGAACTGGTCAAGCAGGAATATATATCCGGCAACCGGATGGAACTGCTGTTCGACATGCCGTTGGGCGAGATAGTGATTGATTTCTACGACAAACTGAAATCCATCAGCAAGGGCTATGCCTCGTTTGACTGGCACACCAACGGCTTCCGGCCGTCCAATCTGGTCAAACTGGATATATTGCTGAACGGCGAGCAGGTGGACGCACTGTCCACGCTGACGCACCGCGACAACGCACTGGATTTCGGGCGCCGTATGTGCGAGAAACTGAAAGAGTTGCTGCCGCGCCAGCAGTTCGATATAGCCATTCAGGCGGCTATCGGGGCGAAAATTATCGCCCGCGAAACGGTCAAACAGGTGCGGAAAGATGTATTGGCCAAATGTTACGGCGGCGATGTGAGCCGTAAACGCAAACTGCTTGAAAAACAGAAACGCGGTAAGAAACGTATGAAACAAATCGGCAATGTGGAAGTGCCCCAAAAGGCATTCTTGGCCGTACTCAAATTGGATTAGAGAAAATATGGAACAATTGATGATACCCGCGTGGGCAATGATACCTTTCGGGCTGATGCTGTTGGCTATTGCACTATGCCCTATGTTTTTGCCCAAATGGTGGGAAAGCAACAGGAACAAGTTGCTGCTGTCCGTCGTTTTTGGCCTTCCCGTGGCCGTCTATAAGGCGGTGAACGGGCTGGAAACGAACTTGGTGGACACAGTCGTCTTTGACTACGTCCCGTTTATTATCCTGTTGCTTTCGCTGTTCGTTATTACCGGCGGCATTCATTTGCAGGGTGACATTGTCGCCAAACCGATTGTCAACACGGCTTTTTTGGCCACCGGCTTCGTATTGGCCAGCCTGATGGGAACGACGGGAGCCGCCATGTTGCTGATACGCCCCTTGTTGGAAACTAACCAACAGCGGGAGCACAAAATGCACACCGTCTTGTTTTTCATCGCTCTGGTGGCGAACTGCGGCGGCCTGATGACTCCGCTCGGCGATCCTCCGTTGTTCATGATGTACATGCGTGGGGCGCATTTCGGCTGGTTTGCGAACATGTGGCAAGAATGGCTCTTCACGGGGGCGTTGCTGCTGGGTATATATTGTCTGTTGGACAATTATTACTACCGCCGCGAACATTGGACCGCGTTGAGTGCCGATGTGCGCGAGAAAAAACCGCTCCGTCTGTTGGGCAAAATCAACCTGCTTTATCTGGTGGGCGTGGTGGCCTGCGTGGCTTTTGTCAACGCGGACACTATTAAAATAATGAACAGCGGTAACCTCTTCTTCCGGTCGTTGCGCGAGATCTGCCTGTTGGCGCTGACGGGGCTGTCCCTGCTGACAACTTCCAAAACGGTCCGTTACGAACAGAACAAATACAGTTGGGCGCCTATCTTGGAAGTGGCGGCACTCTTTTTCGGCATCTTCATCACAATGGCGCCGGCTTTGCTCTACCTGCAGCAGAACGCCGCCGGAATGGGACTGACGGACGTTTGGCAGTTCTACTACGCAACCGGCCTGTTGAGCAGTTTCTTGGACAATACACCTACAGCGGTCGCTTTCTGGAGTATGGGGACAGGGTTGGACAGCGTTATCATCGGCAACATGATTGCGGACGGCGGCAGCCTCACGATGCTGTCGGAGGGTGTGCGTATGCAGTATCCGGCCGTGTTGCTGAAGGCTATCTGCACCGGTGCCGTATTCTTCGGCAGTATGACCTATATAGGCAACGGACCTAATTTTATGGTCAAATCCATCGCGGAGGAGAACGGCATCAATATGCCTTCGTTCTTCGGCTATATGTTTAAGTTCTCGTTGATTGTGCTGTTGCCTGTTTATATTTTGGTTCAACTGATTTTCTTGTAACTTATGACCCTGATAGACCAAGTCATTGCGTGGTATTCGGCGCACATCAATTATGCTTCCGTAACGGCCCTGATGGCCGTCGAGTCGTCTTTTATCCCTTTTCCCAGCGAGGTCGTTATCCCTCCCGCTGCTTTCGTGGCGGGCGAGCCGGGCAGTGCGCTCTGCGTGACGGGCAATTATCCGTTGGATGTATTGTTCATCGTGCTGTTCGGCACGTTGGGAGCCATGTTAGGGGCAATCATCAACTATGCTTTGTCTGTTTGGCTGGGCCGTCTGGTGGTCTATAAGTTCGCCGACAGCCGTTTGGGACATCTGTGCCTGTTGTCGGCAGACAAGGTGCGAAAGGCGGAACAGTACTTCAACGACCACGGCAAAGTCAGCACCTTTATCGGACGTCTGGTGCCGGGCATCCGCCAACTGATCAGCATTCCCGCGGGGCTGGCGCGCATGCCTTTCGGGCAATTCCTTCTCTATACTTTCTTAGGGGCTTTTGCATGGAACGTGGTGTTGGCGCTTATCGGCTATTTTGCCCATGGACAAATGGATGTTATCCAGCGGTACAACCACGAACTGAGTATTGTTATCTTGGCCCTGTTAGGCGCTGCCGTCTTGTACTTCGTTGTCAGAAAGATAATAAAAACGGTCAGGAAATCCTGACCGTTTTTTATTGGAGCATAGCCGTTATTTCTTCAGCCATTGCGCTATATTTTTGCGCCGTTCGATAAGGCAGGCGATGATGCAGCCAGCTAACCAGCCGAGCAATAGCCCGATAGCCGTGCATTTGCCGCGGCCGTTCACCGGTGCTGCAGATACGATGAAATGGTCGCGCAGCACCACGGGGGCGGTGCAATAGACAAACAGTTTGCTTCGGGCTATCTTGTGTTCAAAGAACTCCTCCACGTCATCCAGGAACAGTTGTATCTCGTGCTTGCCTATCACCATATTGGTATTCCAGCGGTCGAACTGCAGTTGCGGTAGCACGGCGCCCTGATAAAAGGCGGTAATCATGCTATCCAGTTTCTCTATCTGTTCGTCGTCAAAGCGTGCTTGGCGCAGTTGTTCGCTGCGGTTGCGCTCAAAGGCGGCACGGAACTGCGGTTGGCGGTTGAGGTAGTCAGTCAGGCAGGCTTCGATGTGCGGGATGTTGTCGGGGCATTTGGTGCGGAATTGCAATGCAAGAATGTTCACGGCACGCACATTGACCGTATCGGAGGGCGAGACGGAGCCTTTGTAGTCAATGTAATCGACGGTGCCGTCATCCAAACAGTCGATGGCGTAGAACGTGCGGAAGTCGGACACATTGGCGGCTTCTTCCTCCGTCAGCCCGAGCCGTTGTTGCAGGCTTTGTCCCTCCATTCCAACGGGTACATCTGACAATGCCTCAAAGCATTCTTTCACGGCATCGGCCGTCGGGCCGTTCAGCACAACGGTGGCATTGACCGGATAGATGCGGTTGGACGGGCGAGAGTAGTACCAGCCTGCAGCGATGCCGATAACGGTCAGGGGTAGAACAATCCACCAGATGCGGAAAGTAATGCGCAGCATGGCGGCTATCAGTGCGCCCAGCCGGATAAACAGTCCGATAACGGCTTGGACACAGGCTTTGCACAGGTCAAAGAAATTCATTTCGCGTGTTTCCATATTCTGTTGTTTTAGGGATTATTTTTTCCCGCGCATCCATCCGAAAAGGGATGTCTGCGGATCGGCCGGCTGTAGCGGTTGCTCGTCGTCAAGTTGGATGACGATATCCGTTTCGTCCCCATCTTTTGCGGGCTCGGGTTCAACGGCAGGCTGTTCGGGGCAATTGGGCTTTGCCTGAGACTCTGAATCGTCGTAGTTGGATTTGATGGCGTCTTCAATGGACGGTTTGCCTATCGCCTCGTTCAGGCTGGGGATGTCGCTCACCTCGTAGCCGGTGGCGATAAGGGTGACGCGGACGCTATCGCCCAGGGTCTCGTCCAACGAGATGCCCCATTGCACCTCCACCTCTTCGCCCACTTCGCGCACGAATTGGTGTATCTGGTCGGTCTCCTGGGTAAGGATGGCATATTCGGTGGAGCAGTAGAACTGCATCATGATTTTTTTGGCTCCGTGTACGTCGTTGGTGTTCACCAGAGGGGATTGCAGCGCGTTGTTGATGGCGCGTGTAATGCGGTTTTCGCCGTTGGCCTGTCCGGTGTTCATGATGGCCACGTTGCCGTCTTTGAGGGTGTTATATACGTCGGCGAAGTCGGTGTTGATGTAGCCCGGAACGGTCACTATCTCGGCAATAGACTTGGCGGCGTTGCACACAACGTCATCCGATTTGGAGAAAGCGTTCAGCAGGTTTAGGTCCGGATAGATTTGTTTCAGTTTTTCGTTGTTGATGACAAGGATGGCGTCCACATGTTCCGCCAGTGCGGCTACACCGGTCAATGCTTTGCGTATCTTCGGTTTACCCTCAAACGCGAACGGAATGGTCACGATGCCCACGGTCAGTATGCCCATCTGTTGGGCTACTTCGGCCACGATGGGCGATGCGCCCGTTCCGGTACCTCCGCCCATTCCTGCCGCGAGGAACAGCATCTGTGTTCCGTCATCCAGCGCTTCCTTGATGCGGTCGCGGCACTGCTCGGCGTATTCTTTGGCTTTTTCGGGTCTGCCGCCCGCGCCCAGACCGGGTCCGAGTTGCAGTTTGGCAGGTACAGAACATTTGCCGAGGCACTGCCGGTCGGTGTTGCACACTAAAAAGGATACGTCCTTAATGCCTTGACGGTACATGTAGTTGACGGCGTTGCATCCGCCGCCGCCGATACCGGCTACTTTGATGATGGCATCTTCCTGGATGTCTATCGCTATAGGTAATAAATCGTTCTCCATAGGTGTGGGGGGATTGACCTTACTCCGTGAACAGGGCAAGGGTCGTTTGCGTCATTTGGTGTTTTATTTTCTCTATTTGTTTGATAATTTTTGATTTGTTGTCCGCGGACATTTCCCCGTGGGTGTCACGGTAGTCGGCACCGAGAATCAAGGCTCCCACAAGGGCGGAATAGGTGGGTTTGTAGTATTCGTACTCTTCCTCGGTCAACGGTGTCAGCAGGCTGGCGTGGCTACCGAAGAGTACGGGGACGGAGGTCTTGCTCTGCAGGTACTCGTCCAGTCCTTGCAGCATACTGCCGCCGCCGGTGATAAAGAGAGCCTTGATGCGGTGTTCGTAAGGTGCCAGAACTTCCATCAGCGGGTTGACGGCTTCGTCCAGTGCGAGTTGGATGGCTCTGGCCAGTTCATCGGTCGTCACGGTGACGGTTTCGCCTCGGTTGGCCGACCGGATGGCTATTTTCCGGTTGGTCTTCACTTGTGCGGGCGAGGCAAAACCGTAGGTGCATTTCAGTTTCTCAGCCGTGCTGAAACTGAGTCCCTGCTTCTCTATCAGCCTCGTTATGTTCCACCCTCCGCAGGGCATTACTTTGTTCAGCAGGTACTGATTGCCTTTATAGACGGTCAGTGTTGTGGTCTGTGCGCCGAAGTCGATAATGGCGCAACCGTCGGTCAGTATGGTGTCGTCCTCGTTGGCAAAGGCGCTCAGTAGTGCGTCCGGACGGACAAAAGCCTGCTCTATCACTTTGGAGGCGTGATCGAAACTGTCCGTCACTTTCTGTTCGGTGGCTTTGCAGCCCACAAAGGCCATGTAGTGCGCCTCAATGACGGAGGCTGTTTGGGTTACTTGGGGACGTTCGTTCTGCTCTTTGCCGTCCAAAACGAAATAGAGCGGGAACAGTCCCAATACGGCCACTTCGGGGTTATTGGCTTCCGTCTTTTGCTTGCATTCTTTCTCCATCTCGTCCAACAGGGTTTCCGTTATCGGCCGCGTATATCCTTGGTCGCGTGTGGACTTGACGGCTACGGTTTTGACCGTATGTCCGCCCAACAGCGTGAAGGCGGCCGGCAAGTCTTTGACACCGATGCGGTTGCCTAACAGTTGCAGCACCTCTTTAATCATGAAGCCTGCACTGGATGACTGCACCACGATGCCGCGGTCCACACACGGTTGCCGTTGGGACTTTTCCATTCCGAGTATTTTCAGAGTGTTCGGACCTACGCGTTGCGCGGCCATTGCCCGTATCTCGTTGCTTCCGAGGTCAATCGCCACGAGGGGAAGGGCCGGGATATTTGTTTGAGGTTTCTTCATCGGTTATGCAATTAATTACGTCGCCTTGCTACTACTTGTTTGTCAAACCGCACGTCCAGTTCGCTATAGCCGGACCAGTGCATTATGTTTTGTCCTTTGTCGTACCACACTCTCAGTTTGTGCAGTTTCTTGTCGTAGCCGTTGATGTCGCCCAATACGATGTCCGGCTCGTCGCCTGTCTGTACCAGCACCGCATCTTTCGGCCGGCGTAGATGCAGACGTGCAATGCGTTTCCGCCAATACCGGTTGCCTTGAAGCCATTGTGCGAAATCGGCTACTTCACCGCAGGCTGTTCGCGGTCCTATGTGCCCGTCGGCGCAAAGCACATTGGCGGTAATGCCGGAGCGGTAGGGCATTATCTTGCGGTCCGTATCGACAAAATAGTTTTCCGTTTCGGTCCGGACGTGCAGCAGCGGAATGCGTTGCGTCACGCGGATGACGGCGGTCCCTTGCCGTGTCTTGTGGCATTGTGCGGTGCGTACCATCGGGTGTCTCTTCATTACGCGTTCGACGGAGTCAGTGCGTATGCCGGCCCGCAGACGGTCATCCGAGGTGAGACCGGCGTGTCGCAACCATGCGTACAACTCAGCGGATGTCACGTGTTGGCGTTGAGCGGAGTCAGTTATCTGTATGTCCGTCAGGAAAGGCTCATGGGTGTGGTATGCGCGTGCGGACACGATACCGGCACACAGGTACGCCAGCACGAGCGCCCCCGCCAGACACAGCAATATCGTCTGCACACCCGCTCTCAATTTCTCAATCCTCCATTATCTTCCGATACAACGTCTTCGCATCTACGGCCTTGCGTATCAGTTCGTGCAGGTCTTCTATTTTCACACGGTCCTGTGCCATAGTGTCGCGGTAGCGTACCGTTACGCATCCGTCATTCAGGGTATCGTGGTCCACGGTGATGCAGAACGGCGTGCCGATAGCGTCTTGGCGTCGGTAGCGTTTGCCGATGCTGTCTTTCTCGTCGTAATTGGTCTTGAAGTCGAATTTGAGCAGGTCCATTATCTCACGCGCTTTTTCGGGCAGTCCGTCTTTCTTGACCAACGGCATGACGCACGCTTTGACGGGCGCCAGTACGGGCGGCAGGTTCAGTACCACGCGTGTTTCGCCTCCTTCCAGCGTCTCTTCTTTGAAGGCTGCGCACATGATACTCAGGAACATGCGGTCCACGCCGATACTTGTTTCGATGACATACGGGGTATAACTCTCGTTCAGTTCGGGGTCGAAGTATTCTATTTTCTTGCCGCTGTATTTGGCGTGCTGGCTAAGGTCGAAATTGGTGCGGCTGTGTATGCCTTCCACCTCCTTGAAGCCGAACGGCATCAGGAACTCGATGTCTGTGGCGGCATTGGCATAGTGTGCCAGTTTCTCGTGGTCGTGGAAACGGTATTTCTCGTTGCCCAGTCCGAGGGCTTGGTGCCATTTGAGGCGGAACGCTTTCCAGTGCTTGAACCATTCCATTTCGGTGCCCGGTTTGACGAAGAACTGCATTTCCATCTGCTCGAACTCGCGCATGCGGAACACGAACTGGCGTGCTACTATTTCGTTACGGAAGGCTTTACCGATTTGTGCAATGCCGAACGGTATTTTCATGCGGCCTGTTTTCTGCACGTTCAGGTAGTTGACGAATATGCCTTGCGCCGTTTCGGGTCGGAGGTATATTTTCATGGCACCGTCGGCTGTGCTTCCCATATCCGTTTGGAACATCAGGTTGAACTGGCGCACGTCGGTCCAGTTGCGTGTACCGCTGATGGGGCAGACGATGCCTTCGTCCAGGATAATCTGTTTCAACTCGTCCAGATCCATCGCGTTCATGGCTTTGGAGTAGCGTTCGTGCAGTGCGTCCCATTGGGCTTGGTGTTCCAGTACGCGGGGGTTGGTTTGTCGGAACATTGTTTCGTCAAAACTGTTGCCGAAGCGTTTGCGTGCTTTGTCTATTTCTTTTTGTATTTTCTCCTCTATCTTGCCCAGTTGGTCTTCTATCAGCACGTCGGCGCGGTAGCGTTTTTTGCTGTCGCGGTTGTCTATCAGGGGGTCGTTGAACGCATCGACATGACCTGACGCTTTCCACACGGTCGGGTGCATAAAGATGCTGGCGTCGATGCCCACGATGTTTTCGTGGAGAAGTGTCATGCTGTCCCACCAGTAGCGTTTGATGTTGTTTTTCAGTTCGACGCCGTTTTGTCCGTAGTCGTACACGGCGCCAAGGCCGTCATATATTTCGCTGGAGGGGAACACGAATCCGTATTCCTTACAGTGTGCGACCAGTTTTTTGAATGTTTCTTCTTGTGTAGCCATGATGGTTATGGGGATGTTTTATTGGTTTGGATTGTTTAACAACTCTTTCACTTTGTTGCTGATGGTGCGTCCTTCGGCTTTGCCGGCAAGGTTTTTGGTAGCTATACCCATCACTTTGCCCATGTCTTGTGGGCCGGTGGCTCCGGCTTGGGCGATGATGGTTTTGAGCGCCTCGGTCAGTGCGTTGTCGCCAAGCATGGCCGGCAGGTATTTCTCGATGATGCGGCATTGTGCCGTTTCTTCTTCGGCAAGTTCGGGTCGGTTGGCTTGTGTGTACATTTCTGCCGATTCTTTGCGTTGTTTGACCAGTTTTTGCAGGATGTGCAAGGCTTGGTCGTCATGCAGTTCTCCGTTGCTTCCTTTGGCTGTTTTGGCTTCCAGAAACTCTTTTTTTATTCCGCGCAGGGCATCCAGTGCCACTTTGTCTTTGGCGAGCATCGCGCGTTTGATGTCCTCGCTGACCTGTTCAAATAAACTCATGGTGTATAGTGTTCGGTAATATTCCGTGTATTTTATGTATCAGTTTACAAAGATACAACAAAAATTTGGAGTGTGCAAATAAATTGTGCTTTTGCAGGCTAAAAAGGATAGATTTATCTATACGAAACGGATTGTATTGTCCGTGTGTTGGGAGTTCACTCACAAAAAGACGGATAATACAATCCGTTGTACGGCAAAGCCGTTTGCCTGCAAAAGCACAATCTTTGCGCACTTTAATGAAGATGCGACTTTATTTTCGGGGGAATGCCGCACAGCGGCAGGCGGCGTCCGAAGATACAACAAAAATCCCTGACAGCCGCCGCCCAATCGAGCGTACAGGGTAGCGAGAGGGCACCAAAGAAGCACTGTAAGGTGTTTCTTTAGTGGAAAGTGAAAGGTGGAGGGATACTCAAATTAAAAAATGGGCTCGGTAAAATATCGAGCCCATTTTTTGAGATAGTAGTATTCCTTCGTTCGGTTATTTGGCCTTGGGGAACTCTATCAGCGCGAAGCCTGCATTGACGCCTGCCGTATAGACAACCAGTTTGCCGTTTACTTCGGCGGCGTTGCACTGTGCCGAACAAGCACTAGCGGTGGTGGTGCCGTCCTCGGCGCCGATAAAGTACTCGTAGTTGGGTTCCCAACCGCCTTCTTCCCAGAACGCATAGTCCAGTTTGGCCAGGGCAGCCAGCGTGTTGTAACCGTCTGTGATATCAATCAGGTACAATACCGGACCGAAGTTCCAGTGCATACCCTGCGAGTTGGCTACCGTAAAGAGGAAGAAACGGCTGCGGTTGAACATAATCACACGCGGATCTACACCATGGTTAGGACGGGCTCCGTTATCGGTCCAATCAAACTCCATTTCGTACAGCGTCGTGCCCTCCTTGTCTATCAGACGGGTATAAGGCACGTAACTGGAGGTGAAGAGGTAGTTGCCGGGCTCGGACGGAATCTCGTTCACATAACCGTAATACGAGCAGACAGCATGCAAGTCAATCTCGTGAGGATCGGAGAACTTGGTGAAACCGGTTACCGTGAAACGGTAAATCTTATCACCGGGCTCCTGCTTGCAGAAGAAGGCGTAGCCGTTGCCGCTTGCGTCCAGATTGACGGATATGTTGTCACCCAGACGGCCGGCATACGGGTCTTCGGCGTTGTCAATGCCCGTTCCGTCCCAACTCAGTACCACTTCGGGATCCGCTGTCGGCGAACTGTAATGATATACTTTCAAGGGGTCGGCACTGAGGTCGGTGGACAGGTTACAGATGTAAGCGTGTCCTTGGCTCAGACGGCCGGCGCTCACTACGTGCGTTCCGCCCTCCATATCCTTCGTGCTCAGCATGATAGGCGCATTGGCGTTGTTGTTAAGCAGGTCATCAACCTTGAACATACGTGGGGTGGGCGTTGTGGCATCGTTGCGGCTGACAATCAGCACGTGCGAACCGTCAAAGTCGCTGCCGCGAACCAACTCGCCGGCGAAATAGTCGGGGCAGTTGCCGGTAGCCATAGAGAAATCGTGTACCACTGCACCGGCATAGTCGATGCCGCCGGCCGAACCGGCCGTGAAATCAATGGTGTAGGAAGTCTCCAAGCCCATGAAGTTCATGACCAGAGTACCCGGTGCACTTTCGGAGATATTGCCTTCCTCGTCCATAGCCGAGAACACGACGGTCGAACGCGCGGGCGTAACGGTTATCTCTTTCAATTTGGCGGAGCCTTTGCCTTCCATTCCGAGATAGATGGTGCCTTCTTCCGTAACGATATTGGCCGGATAGGTGTTGCCTTCGTTGTCCTCCATTACCAGTTTTTCAAGAATGGGGGCACTCTCCGGCTCGCGGAGGTTAACCGTTACCTTGTACGTATTGTGCTTGTCGCCGTAGTTGTTGATACGTACGTCGTGTGTCAGCACCATTGCGGCAGGGTCCTGCGGATTGGAGAAGTCATAGACGGTGGTGTCCAACGAGGCACCCAACGAGAACTTGCCGCCCAGTTTGAGGGCGTAGATGTTCGATTCGGCGGGTACGTCGTTGAATACAACGGTCATATCCGTATTGTTCACCGTTCCAGTGATGGTCTCACCGCCGGACAGACCGGCATTCGTAATATGCAACGACTTGATCAGCGCTTCCACGTTAGCCCACTGGTCCACCTCCTGCTTGCAGGAAGACAGCAGGCCGGCCGTAAGTGCCAGACATAAAATGACACAGGTATTAAAAATATTCTTTCTCATAACAGATATGTCTTTTTAGATTGTTATTGCCATTCTTTGGTTTGGGACAGTTTGTAGCCCTTGCTCTCGTACAGCGTGATTTGGCCGGTCGGAACAGGGGAAATATAGTTCATCTCCAACGGACGGTTGCGTTGGCGCAATGTGTTGCGCAGCAGGTAACCTTCGGTTGCGAGGCTGTCGTCCAATACGATTTCGCCTTGCTCTATTTCCTCTTTGCTGTATCTGTCAAGTACGATATACACACCGTAACGGATGTCGGGGTTGCACTCGTTCCACATATAGTCCAGTCTTCTCCAGCGTCTGAGGTCGGCGTTGCGGAATCCTTCCATGCACAGTTCTACGCGGCGCTCGCGGCGTATCTCCCACAAGATGGGTGAAACCATCTCGTTGGTGATGGAACTGGCGTCAGGCGTAATCGCTACTACCTCTAACTGCTGACGCATCGGGTCGTCGTACGCTCCGTATTTTTCAACGGACGGTTTGTCGCCGTTAACAGAAAGGGCGGGCAGATTGACATCGGCGCGTTGGCGAATGAGGTTGATGGATTTGTTCAAGTCTTCGGTAGTAAACGTGCAGGTCTCATCCAGCGTGCTCAATTCGTAGGCTGCCTCCGCATAGTTCAACAGCACTTCCGCATAGCGCAGACAGGGAGCGTCTGTCACGTTCTTGCTGCCGGACCAGGTTGGTTGGACAGTGGCCACATGCTCGTCATCCATGAACTTGCGCCAACTGAATCCGGACAACGCATAGCCGTAAGGTGTGCAGTTGGTACCTTTCAGGTAGTAATGCGGACGGATGCAGAAGGTCAGACGCGGGTCGCGGTGCTCGAAGAACATCGTATCGGTTCTGGGAATCCAGAATTCGTCACGCACATATACGGGTACGCCGTCATCCGTTCCGAATGCCATCGCCAACGATTTGCTCAGACCGTTTTGCGCTTCCGTGAAAGAGTAGGTAAGCGTCGAGTGGGACAGTACGCCGTCTGCATAGTGACGCGACATGATGATTTCGGGATTGGAACCCAAATCTTCGCTGACAAACAGGGACATATAGGACGGAGCAATGCTGTACTTGCCACTATTCATCACAAACAACGCCATGTCTTTGGCCATGCGCAGGCATTTGGTTGCCCATGCTTCGTTTATTTTGTGGTATTTCAGGTAGGTGCCTTCACGCAGCATATAGCGCGATGCCATGCCCGCAACCACATATTTGTTCACTTGCTGGGCACCATCGCTTACGCGGACGTGGTCCAACGCGTATTGGAAGTCAAGCATAATCATCGAATCGACAAACAGACGCGAGTCGCGATCCTTATAGAGGTAGTCCAAATCCTCTTTGCTTTCCGATACCATAGGTACGCGGTCATACCAGGGCACGTCACCGAAGGTGAATACCAAACTGCTGTAATAGCAGGCGCGGAAGAAACGTGCTACGCCCTGCCAGTGGGCAATGGCTTCATCACTGGCATTAATACGGGGAACGCTGGCCAATGCGTAGTTGGCGCGGCGGATGTTGCTGAACGACCAACTGCCGTTTGATTCGGGTATTTGGGTCGAAAAATCCGTTTGCTCCTTGGCGGAGGCGAAATCGTCGTTCGATGTCTCGCCCATCAGGAACGGACCGTGACTGAAACCGCTGCCGTAACCGGCGAAAACGGACGGATAAAAACCGTACATAAAGGTACGAGCCTGGTCCTCGGTATTCCAGTACTCCTCATCCAGAAAATCGTCATAGGCGGGCTGATTGAGAAAGTCTTTGCAGGCCGGCAGGAGAACAAGTACGGAACACAGAGCCAAGATAATATTCAGTTTTTTCATAATAATCATTTTTTATTATTTCGTTGATACAATACTTAACTCTTTACAACGATATTTGCAAACCGCAGGACAACTTGCGTGTATAAGGATAGATACGTCCCCATCCCATGGCTCCGCCGTCACCCGTAGAGGTGGCTGTTTCGGGGTCGATGGGCAGATTGCCCAGATGGTCGAATTCGGCTACGTTTTCTGCTGAGAAATAAATGCGGAATTTCTGGAAGTGCATCTTGTCCAGCACCTTCTTGGGAAGGCTGTAGCCGACGGTGATGTTCTTCAGACGCAGATAACTCATATCCAGCAGATAGCGGCTTTGGCACAGGAAGTTGAACGCGGCGGCGCTGTATTGGCCGGGCTGGTTCGTTTCTGTCAGGCGAGGATAATAGGCACCGGTGTTGTTCGGTGTCCAATAGTCGGTCTGGTGCTCATAGTAAACGCCTTCCGAGAAGTTCCACCCCGGAATCATCATCGTACCGGTAGCCCAGTAGTCGCGTTTGCCTACGCCTTGGAAGAAGATGCGGAAGTCAATGCCGTACCAGTCTGCCCCAATAGAGAAATTGTACTCGTAGTGCGGGGTGGAGTTGCCGATAATCGTCCAGTCGCCGTGGTCGTTGGCGGTCTTCTTGCCCCAGTCAATGGTGCCGTTGCCGTCCAAGTCAACGTATTTGACATCGCCCGGACCGTATTTGTAGTTGTAGCCGTTGGTGGTTCCTTCAAAATAGGTCTGGGTAGGAATGCCTTCACGCAGGGTACCGTCGTCGTTGAAATCGTCCTGTTGGAACAGACGGTCGGTTTTGAAGCCCCATATTTCGCCTATTTCCTTGCCCTCATAGTTGCTACCGTCCAGAACAGAGTTCTTGGTGCGGGGGTGTTTGGTAATAAAAGCGCGGGCATCGCTGACGCCGGCGTTGACCAACAAGGTTAAGCCGTTGGCAAAACGGTGGTGGTAATCAAGCGACAGTTCCCAACCGTTGGTGGTAAGTTGTGCCGCGTTCTGGTAGGGGGCGCTGGTACCAAAAGTGGAGGGCACTTCGGCGCCGCCGACCACCATCGCGTCGTTGATGCGGCGGAACCAGTCGAAACTGAGACCGAGATCGTCATTAAAGAAACGCATGTCGGTACCGGCATCAATGGTCTTGATGGTCTCCCATGTGAAACCGTTGGCTATGGCGGTAGGCATTGAGAAGGTCAGTTGGTCAATCGAACCGATAAGCCAACTTGACGTGGAGGAGGTCATAATCGCACGGAAGCGGTTGTCACCGATATCCTGGTTACCGACGGAGCCGTAGGAGGCGCGCAGTTTGAAGAACGACCACCATGGTTTCATCACTTCCCAGAAGTTCTCTTCGCTGGCCACCCAACCGATAGACCCCGAGGGGAAGAAACCCCACTGTTGGTTTTTGGGGAAACGTGACGAACCGTCAACGCGGCCGTTCAATTCAATCAGATAGCGGTTCTTGTAGTTGTAGTTGACACGGGCGAAGAAACCCATGATAGCCCAAGACGAATGGCTGCCGTAGATGTAGTTGTCACCGGTCGCCAGACTGATTTCGGGTTTGTTCATATCCAGCAGGTCGCGTTTTTCGGCATTGGTGTATTCGACCTCTTTGTACTCGATGTTGTAACCGGCCATTGCCGAAAAATGGTGTGCGTCGTTCCATGTGTGCTGATAACGCAGAACAGCGTTTCCTGCGTGGTACTGGCGGTTGTAGATATAGCGGTCAATCTTGTTGCGCGAGGCGGAAGCCCAGTTGTCCACGAGGGACATACTGCCGGACCAGAAGTCCCAGCCGCCTACTGTACCGCCACGTTGGGTCTCGTCTTCATTGTCAAGGTTGAAAGTGTAATCCACATCCAAAGTCAAATCGGGGATGCCCAGTGTGAAGGTGGCACCGATGGACACACGCATATAGTCCTTGATATCACTGTTGCGGTTGGCGGCTTTGGTCTCCGTAATGGAGTTACGGAACGGATGCCCCTGATATTCGCCGTAAGGCATGATGGAGGGCCAACGGTAGAGGTAATACAAAGCGTCGTAACTGGTGGTACCGAAATTGAACGGCGTGCGCATATCCGTACGCGTGTACATGGCCTTGGTACGCAGGCGCACCCACGGGTTGATATCCGTCTCGGTGCCGAAATCGATGGAGAAACGCTTGAAGTTATCCGTATTCTCCTTGATGACACCACCTTGGCCCATATAGCCCAAGCCAACATAGTAATTGGTCTTGCCGACGGTTCCGCCTACGTTGATGTTGTGCTGTTGGGTAAATGCCCAATCCTTGACATATTCGTTGGCGGCATCCCAACTACGGTAGAAATGGGGTACGCCGGATTTGATAACGAAGTCACGTCCGAGCACCATTTCGCTGCCGAGGTTGGCGGCGGAGAACATACGGTCCCATTCTTTCATATATTCAATGTCTTCTGCGTCCCAGGTCAAGCCGCAGGCGTTCGTGAAGACGGTGGTGCCGGGCACACGGCGGTTACGGGCATCCAATGCCATCTCGGCGTTCACATACGACTTGGTCATTTTGGGCAACGCCGTCGGGGTGGCCCAACTGAAGTTATTGGAGTAGGAAACCGTGAATTTCTTATGCAGACCCGCACCAGATTTGGTTGTAATCAAAATGACACCGAAGGCGGCACGCGTACCGTAAATAGAGGATGATGCGGCGTCTTTCAATACCGAAATGTCCTGAATGTCATCGGGGTTAACAAGGTTAAGGTCGCTTATTTCGACACCGTCCAACAGAATCAGCGGTTGGCTGCCGCCTTCGTTCAGCAGTGTGCCGACCGCACCGCGGATGCGGAATGTGGGAGCGTCGCCCGGACGGCCGCTGGTGGTGGTAACCGTCAGACCGGGGGTTGCACCTTGCAACGCCGAGCCGAGACCCGTGATAGGACGGCTGTCAATCTGGTCATGTACATTGACGGTAGCCACGGCACCGGTCAGGTTGGCCTTGCGCTGGGTACCGTAACCTACGACCACAACTTCCTCCAACAACTGGTTGTCTTCGTTCAGAACCACTTGGATATCCGAACGGTTGTTGACTTTTTGTGTTGTTGTCTTGTAACCGATGTAGGAATATTCCAACACCGCAGAAGGTTCGCATTCGATGGTGTAGTTACCATCCAAATCCGTAATGGTTCCTGTCTCTGTCCCCTGCACCATGATGCTGACGCCGATTAGGGGTTCCCCTTTGGCGTCCTTAATGGTACCTGTGACAGTTTTTGCCGATGCCGGGAGTATGACTCCCAGCACCAGCGCAATACTGATCAATCGTTTCATAATTCTGAGCCAATCATGTTAAATTTCTGTCCGTTGCGGATAATGAATATATGTCCGCGTTCAAATACCTTGCGGATATTGCCCGTTTGGTCTTCGCCAATGTGACGGAGAGCAGTCGGAGCCTTGATTTCGATTGTTCCGATACCGGGCGTTGTGCATTTGTTCTCCTCCTTGATAGTGGTGAATACGCACAGGGGGTGTCCGTTGCTGGATGCATAGATATTTTCGGCACGGTCCATCGCGAGACTGTAGCAGAAGTTGTTTGTCTCTGAACCGAAGGTAGTGGCAATGACATAGTCGAAGGTTACGGTCGGTTTGCCGCTTTCGTCCCATGCAATCATGAACATGCGAATGCAGTTGTTGGCAACGCTGGCCATAATGGTTTGGTCCGCGTTAAACGCGATACCGGCGCGTGTACGACCGCCTAACAGTCCCTTCGAATTGAAATCAATGGAGTCATTCGCGTTCATGTGAATCAACGCGGGAATCGATTCGCTGTCCACCGAACGGTCTTGGCTTATCCACCAGCCACCGAAAGCATCGGGTATGATAACGGAGTTACCGTTTTGCTGGTACATGTCCACATTGTCATAGATAACGGCGCTTGGGATAGTGTCCCATGCTTTTTCCAGTTTGCCGATGTCGTAACGGAGCAGGCTCTTCGGGTTCTTGATGCCGCGCATCTGGATGTCCTCGTCAAAGGTGTACAGCACGCGAGTCTCGTCCTTACCGGTTACATAGCAACTCGGCATGGAACCGTGGATAGGTTTGCCGGTAGCCGTCATATAAACACCGTTATTGTTAACGGTGTCACGCACGCCGCCGAACACAAGAGTTTCTTGAGTCAAATCGGCAGGATTGACAATGTGGATGTTGGTGGTGTCGTCACTCCAGTCGGTGATATAAATCATGTCGTCATCCTGACCAATGGTAACGCGCATCGGGCTAGCCGGGGATTTGGACCATCCTTTGGTGTACAGTTGGTCGCCGCCGTTCAGCAGGGCGTCGTACGCATACAGGCCGGAGCCTTCCACTACGGAACCCGCCGCTTCGGTAACATAGACATTGCCGAAGAAGGGGCTATAGGGGTTGTTGTTAACCGCTACGCCGCGCGGGCACGCGTACGCGGGCAGATCATAAATATTAACGAGAATGCCTTCTTCATCGCTTGCCAACGGAGCCTTGGCTTCAATGGCCCACTGATAGATTCCGGCTGCCATGTCGGCGATGGTAATGGTTTCTTTGTTGACACCCAACTCCTTGCCGTTCAAGGCGATGACGGTTTCGGTACCGTTCGCGTCAGTCAAAATCAGGTTCACCTCGGTGGCGGGGGCGTTGAGGGTGTATTCAATATTGAATTGGTTATCCTCGTTGGCAGGGGTAATCTTCATGCCAAGTGCGTAAATGTTCGGATAGAACAGCACTTTGGCGATGACGTGAACCAAGCAACTGTCTTTAATCGCTGCGTTCTCTTCGGCAATGGCATAAACATAGACATCACCCGGGGCAACGGCTTTAACGACACCGCCTTCAATGGTGGCTATGCTTTCATCTCCGGATGCCCAACTGAAGTTCTTGTTCGTAGCGTTGGCGGGAAGGATATTGGCTGCCAGCGATTCGGAGAAACTTACTTGCAAATCGTTGATTTCGTGATTGCTCAAAGTGATGCTCTCAACATTGACAACATCTTCCAATTCGCGCTCAACAACAGGAGTAGTGAACGAGTTAGCTTCTTTCGGCGTGCAGAAAACATACAAACGTTCGGAGGAAGCACTCATCACATACAAGTTATCCACAGCGTCAAAGGCGATGCCGTCAATATTGGAGCCGAGTGTAGGCGTTTGCAGCCCCTTAGTCAAAGTAGGAACACCGGTTGTCTCGTCATAACTTACGCTGAAAAGCGTAACAGTTTTGCTTATGTTGAAGGCGATGATATTCTTTGCATGGTTGATAGCCAATGTGCCGCGGTTTGAAGCAGCGAACATGGATTTGACATCGGCAGGAGCATCGGAAGTTACATAATAGTCTTTTTGACCATTGGCAGTAATATGCGTCAATTGAGAATACCCGTCCAATTGACCGCGGTTTTGCGCCACCCATACGCCGCCGCGACCGTCAGCAGCAAGATCGTTGTCTTGGTTAACCCATGTAACATCTTGGACCAATTCAGTTAAAACACCGTTTTGGATTTTCACAATTCTTCCGCCGACACCGTTGTCCGCGGCATTGTCCATAACGAAGATAACACTGTCACCGTCAATGCAGAACGAGTTGATTTTAGTCAGCGAACCGTCCGTTATCTGTGTCGGAGTAGCAGTAAGATCGGCAGGATCGAACTTGTAAATGCAAGTGGAACCGTCTACGTTCCTGTTTACATATACGGAGCCGTCCAAACCGACTTTGATGCGTTTGAAGTTCTGACGTTCCGATGAGGACGTTTTTCCTACTAAATCATTCTGGTAGCCGGTATTCGGAGTGTTCAGTTCGTTCAGCAGGGCGTCATAAACGAAAATACCGCCTTTCTGCGTCCGTGTACGGTCCGAACCGGCATCATTATCCGTATTTCCTTCCAATTCAGAAATATAAATACGTCCAAAGAATTGGTTTTCGGGATTGTTGTCAACGGCCACACCTTGCGGAAGGTAGAAATTATAAATTCCGCGAGAAGCATCCGTTACTTCAGCCAATGCCGTCGTAGCGGCTGCTTCCACTTTAAGAGCGAAACGGGTTCCTTTGGCAATATCGTTGCCCAAAGTGATAGAAGTGGTGTGCTTGCCGGCTGCAAGTAGGGTCGCATCCGTAATATCGGCCACTTTATTGTCGCCTTGGTACAATGCGACGGCAGTAGCGGGTGCGTTTAATGTGTATTGTAAGGTCATAACCTTACCGGAACTTTGATAACCTACGCCGGTTGCGTAGATGTTCGGATTGGTGGCCGATACAACAGCGGCAGCCAAAGCAAACAGGCATACGAAGAAAGTTTTTTTCATAAATAATAGAGTTATAAGTTAATATGATTAGCCTTGTTGGTACGGGCAGGATAAGAATTTACCCTGCCCGTGCGCGTAAGGAAGGTCTTTATTTCATCCGGGTACCAAAAGCATTATACATCTTGCCGTCACGGAGGATGAACAATTGTCCTTTGTGCATCAGTTTGCGAACGTTGCTTCCCGTCATGTTTTCATGAATCACTTCGTCTATACCGCTGCCTTTCTGTTTGGTAATGATACGGGTAGTGTACACGTTGTTGAGGTTCGGCAGAGCGTAAACCATCAGCCGTTCGTTGGAGTTGGATACGATGTACAGGTTGCCGGCAACGTCAAAGTCCACACCATAGGTGTTGCCCTTGCTGGCCCAAGTAATAAGGTATTTCTCCGTCAGGGTCGGGGCTCCTGCTGCGTCGTAAGCAACATCCCATACCTTCACTTGGCCGAGTTCGGTGCCCATGGCAAGCAGACTTCCGTCAGCCGAAACGCCCATACCGCCTTGCTGGCAGGCATCCACACCGTGGTTGGCGATATTGAAATCGACTTCACCGTTTTGGTTGACGTGAATCAGACCCGGAACGGCATCACTACTGTTGTAACGGTACTGGCTCAAGAAGAAGCCGCCGTGCTGGTCGTAGGCGATTTGGCCGTTGCCGTTCTGCATGTGGCTGCCGGTCGTCATGTCGTCAAAGAATTTGCGGGTAGGAACATCGGTCCAAGGCAGAGCATCCAATTCACCGATATTGTATTGCTGGATGTCGCTATACACGGTACCCAAAGCATTGTTGCGGTCGTAGGTGTAGAGTACCTCCTTTTCACCTGTACCCAGTACAACGCAGTTCATAATCGGGTTGCAAATGACATTCTTGCCCTTTTTCATTTGTCCGTTGCTGGCGGAAATCTTACCGCTGAATACGGCTTGGAAATCGGCACTCGGATCAGCAGGATTCATGATATAGATACCCGGAGAGTCATACGACGAACTGCATACGAATACATCGCCGTCGGGTGCCACCGCAGGACGGGACAGCGCGAACTGGTAGGAGCCGCCGTTGTTGGTACCCCATGCCACATTGCCGGCCCAAGCCGTTGCGCCTTGGTTGGTAACATCGCTGAGATCATTTCCCAAGACATAAACACCTTGGGTTACGGCGCGCTGGTCGGGATTGGTACCGTACCAGTCTTCGGAGCATTGTCCGCCGACCGATTCCGTTACGTAGATGCGTCCGAAGAACGGACTGGATGGGGTCTTGTCGATTGCTACTCCGCGCGGAGCATAGTATTGGAATACATGGCTGTCGTCCGACACCTTCGTTACAAACGGAATTTGGCGGCCGGTGGCGGTAATGCTGAAGGCGTCAAATTCGACTGCGCCGAAGGGGTTGTCTATTTCATGCAGACCTTTCTCCAAGGCGCCGCAGTCATGGGTGGCTGTCGTTTCGCCCTCCGATTCGATAGCGAGAGTGACGGAGGTGGCATCCTCGTTCAGGCGGAACGAGAATTTGTTGTCCGCAAACTTGCATTCGCCTGCGTAGATATTCAGCACGGGCGATGTGATGGTTTTCATGTGCAGCATGCCTGCACCTTCTACGGCGAGCATGACGTGTATGTCATAGCCTTCCACCCATGCAATAACACCGGCAAAGCCGTTAGCGGCCAAGGTCAGCGGTGTGGCGGGCTGGAGTTGGCTGGCATCCGTAGCCGTAGCGGTGATATCTACCATTTTGTATTGTACGGCACCCGCATTATCCAATACATCCACGCGGTATTGGTGTTTGGCGTAGCGCAGGAAAGCGGCTTGGTGGTCGGCGGCGAAGGCCGTGCCGTCAATAGCGAGCGTTATCATGTTCGCACTTTCCAACAGGGTGGCGTTCCAATGCGGCCCGCTGATAACGATGTGGTTGGAGGCGGCTGCAGCCGTCAATGTGGAGAGTTCGGGGTTGAGTTGTTCGTCATCCCACATATAGATATTGGCACTTCCGGCTTCTTTGGCGAACAGATAGTCGTCCGATGCAAAAGCAAAATCGCACAATGTGACGTCTTCGGGCATCGGCAAGGCGGTGCGGTCGGTCCAGTTGGTTGCGTAACTGAACAACGCACCGTTCTCCAACGTAAAGATGCGGCCGTTGCGGTAGTAGAAGCGCTCCAGACCTTCGATGTACGGCATCAGCGAATCAACGACCTCAAAGTCGTACGAGTCCATGGCCATGACATCCAGTTCGGGTTCGGGATAATTGTCGGGATTGAGGTGGATGTTCTTCATGCGAACCTTGATGCCGGCTATTTCTTCGGCGGCTACCGTCACTTCCTCCTCAACGGTCTTGTAATCGGTTTTGGTAATGCGCAAAGTATAAGTGCCGGGTAGCAGGTCATAGAAAGCAAAGACGCCGTTGTACCAATCGTCCGTTGTAGCGGTTTGCAGCACCGCGTTGTTCTGCATCAGTTCCACCGTGGCGCCGTTCAGCGGCAACCATTGGTCGTCACTGCCGGCCACATAGATGAACTTGGGCTGGTTGAGCACGTCCACCTTCTCATTGCTGGATTTAACCCAACCGCTGATGGTGGCAGTCTGCGGCAATGCACGTTGGAAATATTTATGGAAGTGCTGGTACATACGCAGAGCCTCCAGTTTGCAGTAGTCGTCGTTCATCAGACGGTGTGTCTCAGGCGGATAGTCGTGGAACGAACCTTCCGACAGAAAGCCCGGAACGGTCAACGGACGCAATACGCCCAATCCCATGTCATCGCCGTAGAATGTCAGGTCACCGCGCAACAACGGAGCGGGGGAGGTCCAAACCGTTAGAGGGTTCTGTATCTGGATGGCACCGCTGGATGCAGCCATCAAATCGCTTTGGGCAACGGTCGGTGCGCCTGTTTCGCCGTGATAGAGCAACAGCAGGTAGTTGGTCTGCGAGTTCAAGGCGTTGGAGTGTACCGAAATGAAATGGTCCACGTTGTTGGCATTGGCTTCTTCGGCAATGGCGCTGAGATCGCGGTCGTCACCGTTGCGCAGTTCTTCCAACTGTTCGGGGGTGGCTCCCGGGTAGTATTCTAAATCGCGGATACCGGATTTATTGGTTACACGGGACATAATGACAGTAGCTCCCGCGCTTTCCAGCAGGTCTCTCAACGCGAGACCTTTTACGAGATTGGAGTTGCTCTCCCAGTAGCCGTTGGGGTTGGTCCATGTTTCCGGAATGGGTATGGTCCAACAACTACGGTCGTTGGCGTCATGTCCTCCGTGTCCGGGGTTGACATAAATCTTCAGTCCGGCCAGTCCGTTGGAAGCCGTTTTGGCACGAGCGGCGATGCGTTGGGCCTGACGGGTCTTTTCGGCAACGATGCGCGCGTTTTCGGTCTGAATGAAATGCGTGCGTTCGGCGGGGTTGAGGTCACGGGTCATACGTCCCGTGATGTCACGCGAGATGTAACGGATGTGGTCGATCTCGTCGTGCCCCGTGTAGAACTCCTGCATACCGGCCACATGGGTGTTGTCAATCCATTTGGGGGCGTTCATGCGTCCCATGCACTGAACATTCCCGCCATGTATGTCGCATACATAGGTACCGAGATGAGCGGTGCAGTAAACAATGTGTTGCCCGTCCGGTGAAACACTGGCCCAGAAATAACTGGCATCGTCGCCGTTCGGGGCAAGAACGGTCTGCGTGCCGTTATCGGACAAAACCATTTTTTGGTCCACAATGCTGACTTGTGGTTGGCTGTAGGCGAACATCGTCACCATCACAGCCGCAAAAAGAAACAGTCTTCTCATGATAATGTGGTTAATAAATAAGGTTAATTATAAAATTTGGATACTTTTCATATTCACTTCATGCGTTGTCCGTTCGCATTGTATTTCCCTTGGACGTCTGCGATGATCAGCCGTCCGTTTTTCATTGTTTTTACATTTTCGGAGGACATTTCAGTGTATGCCTGTTCGGGCATCCTATCCGTCTGGTCGATATAGAATGTCCCTGTTTCGCTCCACATATCGTTGCAGTTGGCTTTGCGGGTTTTGACGCGCCAATAATATTGGCCGTATTCCAGACGGGCGATGTTTTTCCGAAGGGTTGTGGAGAAACTCTGTGTGGTTGTTTCCTGTGCCATGATTATCTGCTGAAAATCCTCGTCGCGTGCTACTTGCAGGATGTATGAATCGGCACCGGGCACGGCAGTCCATGTAAAATCAAAGGGCAGTTTGTGCCGGTCGCCGTTACGCGGTGAAACCAGAGTCGTGGCTTCGGAGGTCGCTTCCGCCTCGCCGTAAACACGCAGTGCGTATTCGTTGTTATAGCGGTCCACCACGCTGACGGCTATCTTGTAACTGCCGGAGGTGATGTTCGCGGGCAGCGTGAACTGCTTGCTGTAGGTGATACCTACCAGCGCATCCCCTTTGGAGAAGATGCCGACCCGTGTGCGGAAAGCGTTAGGTACGGCATAGATAGCGAAATGCACGTCCTCGTCCGTGTGGTTCCATGTCACTGTCTTGCCGTTGACGGCAAGGTCTGTCACCATCGTGCGTTCCTGTGCGGGTTTCCAATTGATAGCCGGCGGAAGAGCAGGATATTTGAATTCGTTGGCACGGAAGGCGTTGCGGAAAGGCTTGTCGTACACCCACGCCTTGGTGTTGTAGAACACGGCACCCGGAGCATTGTCCGTTACAGCAGAGCGGTTCAACTGTGTCTCGTCTTCCATTTCTTGGACCGTAAAGCCTGCATTGTTGTCATGGTAGCGGTAAACGGCCATGCTCGAATAGAAATGTTTGCCGAACATGTTGCACATGTCGCCCCACCATTTGCTGAGTTTCTTGTAGTCTTGGCCTCCGCCGATTTTCCAATACAGTTGGGGTGAGATGTAATCCACCGTTCCCTCTTCCAACCACGCCACAGGGTCGCAGTATATCTCGGCGTACATGTTGCCGCCGCTGATGCCGTCGGGCAGTTTATAACCGCGTTGTTGGGCTACGGTATAATTGGTGGTCCAAATGCCAAAGGGCGAAACGCCGAATGTCACCCACGGCTTGACGGCCTGTATGGTGTCATAGCAGGCTTTGACCATGCGGTTCACGTTCTCACGACGCCAGTCGCCTACGTTCTTGCCGGCAGGGCAGTATTTTGCCACGGATGCGGCATCTTGGGTTGTCGTGCCGCCGTACGGGTAGAAGTAGTCGTCCATGAGGATTCCGTCCACATCGTAGTTGTTGATGATGTCGCCCACCACTTCCTTGATGCGTTGGATAACTTCGGGTTGGGCGGGGTCAAGTACGATATCGTTGGTGTACCACAGCAGCCACTCAGGGTGTGAATGCTTGTAGTTCAGCCGTGTGGTGTCGTTGTTGCCGGTCCAGTCGCCCTTTGTCGCGCGGTTGTTGTAGCGGTAGGGGTTTATCCATCCGTGGCAGGTCAGTCCGCGTTTGTGGCATTCCTCAATGCAGAATGCCAACGGGTCATATCCGGGGTCCACGCCGCGACCGTGATTCAGATAACTGGACCATGGCTCATAGTGGGAACGGTATAGCGCATCGCATGCCGGACGGATGTGAAAGAGAACGGTGTTCAGCCGCAGCGAAGCAATGGAATCCAACATGCGGGTCAGTTCGTCCTTCTGCGTGGATACCTGTTTGGTGGAGGAACTTGGCCAGTCGATGTTTACAACGGTTGTCAGCCATGTGGCGCGCATTTCGCGCTTCGGATTGTCCGCTAAGGCGAGTCCCGCCACAAACAGCAAACCGATTAAAGCGATGTGTCGTTTCATATTATTTTTAGTTTTAAGGTACAGTTTGATTACCGCTGCAAAGTTAGTGTTTTTTTTCAAATTATGCAAGCATTACGCAAAAAAAATCTTTTTTGCATCCGAATGACCGATTTATTGTTTTTTTTCCGATGCCGGCAGATAGAAAACAAAAAGCGTCCCTACAGGGTCGCTCCTTGTTAAAGTAGGGTAAATTGTGTTTTTGCTTATTTCTTTTTCATTTTCAGTGCCTTTCGGATATACGGCTCGATTTTTACGGCGTAATCCCAGAACCCGAGATCGGTCAAATGGGCGCCGTCCACGGTACCTTCCTTGTTGGGGCCGTCAAAGTCGCCTTCGGTCATGAAATACAAGTCCTTCCAGCCTTCTTTTTTCAGTTGGTCGTATTTGCTTTTCCATATTTGACTGCGGACGGGATTGTATTCGCGCAGGTGTTTGTCGTATTTCTGCTGCGGTTGTACCTGTCCTTCTACCATGATGATGGGTACTTTCGGATGCGCGTCGCGTAGGATACGCAGGAAGGGGATGGCCAATGTATCCACCATCTCCTTGGTGCAGTTCATCAGCGGGTCGATGACATAGCAGGCTACATCGTCCGCGGCCGCTAATACACGTGCATTTTCAGGATAGAGTTTGCCGTTGCCGGAGATACCGAGATTGGCGCACTCGATGCCCAACCGGCGTTGCAGAATGGAGGTTTGCGTCATGCCGGTACGGCTGGCGCAGCCGCCTTGCATGACACTGGTGCCGAAAAAGACCACTTTGCCCGTCGAACGGGGGTTGTCCACGGCCGGATATTCAATCACAGCGGTGGAATCAACACCTATCTCGAACCAGTTGATGCCGTCGTAAAGGGGCAGGTAAATCATGTATTCGCACATCTTGCCGTCCAATTGGTTGGTGTAAATGCGCTGTTGCACGGAATCTTTCATCGGACGTGCCGTAGCGAGGTAATGCCATTCGCCTTCGTCCAGAATATACAAGTCGGTCCCCTTGATGCCTGTATGCGCCATCCAGGTCATGGCAGCGTCATACTTGAGGTTGTAGCGGGCTCCGATGACGGTGGAGTTCGTGCGGAAACGGATACCGATACCGCAGGAGTGCTGCCCGTTGCCCCAAATGTCGTCGCGCGTCATGGAACGCATGGCATCCGGAATGCGTGTGTAAAGCGGAGTTGTGTCCTTGTAGGCACGGTTAATGACACGGAACGCGTGCGCGTCCACATATTTTAGAGCAGGTTGCTCCTCCGCATGGAGAAACAACCCGCAAAAGGTCAGCGCAACGGCTGACAAAAGGCCTTTAATGCAATTCATAATCCGTTGTTTAGACGTTGTTTAACGCATTTCGGCACCCGTCATGTTGAACTTGCGGCCGTTGCGGATAATCATCATTTGTCCGCGGTGCATCACTTTCTGCGTTGAGGCGTTGAGGCGGCTGTCCTCCACGATCTGCTCCACACCCAGGGCCACTTTGCCGGTGTAGGTCAGGTTGACATTGTGGCCGTGCGAGTTCTTGGCGGCAATCGTAATCTTGACGCCGTTGCCGGCCGCTTCCACTTTGGCGGTACCGCTGACCATCATGTAGATGTCGCTCAAGTAACCCTCCGCGTCAATGGTACTGTAATAGGACGGAGTAACATAGTTCTGAGAAACGCCGTACGAGGCATCGCAGGTGCCGACTGTTTGGGTGTAGTCAATCGTGTAGTCGCCGACGAGTAAGCCAACAATCGGGTCAATCGTGTAACTAGGGGTCTCATTGGTAATATAAGGCTTAGCCGGCAAGTAAAGAATCGTGTCATGTTTCCTCGGTTCGGGAATGTAGGGGGTGGGTATCTTGTCTTCATCAACATCAACATAGAAGTCAATGTACATGCAGGCGCTGTTGTCCGCTTTGGTTACATAGAGATCCATGGTACCGTAGTCGGCCACATAGTCGTATATTTCCACTTGGTCCGCATCGGTGAACGAGTCGGTTACGTCTCCGTTGTCGGAGTCGTAAGGCAGCGAACTGTCAATGGAGAAAGTCATGGTAATATGATATACATTGCCGTCTTTTCCGGTGTAATATGCTTCAAGATTGTAGTTGCTGCCGTTTTGGGCGATGACGGCATTGGCGTCTTTCATATCCACGACGGTGGTGTCGCTGCCGCGGACATAACCGATATAACTGTAATAAGTGTCAAAATCCGCTTTGGTGTAAGTGCCCGCCAAATTGTCGGTGTAGATATCCAGCGATACATAATACTGTGCGGGGTCGCCGCCAACAATCTGATAGTCGCCGTATTCTGCGGTGTAAACGGCTGTGGCAGGTTCGGTGATGGCTACTTGGATGGTGTCGCCTGTGGGGATAAACGGAGCGTCTTCCAGTTCAATGGCGGCATACATCATGGCAGTGGCTTCGTCCATACCGAACATCATATACAGATAAGCCATATAGTAATCAAACGCAAACACTTCCGCCTCCGTTGTGAACGATACGGTGCTGCCGTCGCTCATGGTAAAGTTGGCTTCCAGCGTATAGGCGGGATAATTGGTGCCTTCTTTGCTATAGGCGATTTTCAGTGTTCCGCCGGTAACGTCCAAGGTGTCTTTACCTACTACCAATTGGCCGTCTTGGGCGGCAAGGGTGTATTGACCGGCAATCTGCGTTTCGCTTCCGCTGTTGAAGAAAACGAAACCGACCCAATCGTTACCGCTATAGAAATCTATTTCCCAGTCGCCGACGATTTCGCTGTAACTGCCCAGATAGGCCGCTTGTGCAAAGTCAACGGTTACCGCCGCCGCACTTTTCGCTGCGCGTGCGGGAGCAATACTCTCTGTGTTGCGCAGGCGTTTGTGCGTCCGTTGGGTGGGAAGCACAAGTTTCTCGGCGGGCAACTGCATCTTCATTTCACGCAGGCCGGCGGGTTTCATTGTGGTACTCGGTTTGATTTGAGGCATCGCATTCAGACCCAACATGAGGCTCAATGCGCAGAAAAGAGTAACAATCTTTTTCATTTGACTTGAATTTTGGTTGATAAATTATGGTTTGTTATGTTTTTGTCGCGATAAGACTTGCAAAAGTACAATAATTTTCGCATATAGGCAAATTTTTTGTATTTTTTTTGAGAATTATTTGCGCGTTTGAAAAAAAAGCAGTACTTTTGCACGCAATTTTGAAGCCCAGGTGGCGGAATCGGTAGACGCGCTGGTCTCAAACACCAGTAGGTTCACCCCTGTGCCGGTTCGACCCCGGCCCTGGGTACAATAATGTACAACAAAAGGTCATGCGGAAGACTTAAACATCCGCTATCCGCTCTGAACAGGCTAAATGCCCGGTGAGTGCAACGAAAAGGAGGTGTATGCAATGATTGTAGTTCCGGTCAAGGAAGGTGAGAACATTGAGCGCGCGATTAAGAAATTCAAACGCAAATTTGACAAGACGGGCGTTATTAAGGAACTCCGCCGCCGTCAACAGTTCGACAAACCCAGCGAGTTGAAACGAATTAAGATGCAACACGCTATCTACGTTCAGCAGATGCATGCCCACGACGATATGTAATCGCCGACAAAAAAGAAAAAGGGAGGCACCCTATCGGGTGCCTCCCTTTGTTTGTGGACCGTTATTTTTCTACAATGAACGGCTCGGTCACTATGATGGTGCTGTCGCTCAGGTGGTAGATGAAATAGCGGTAGTGGTCGGTGCGCGTCTTGAGAGCGTTCCAACTGGCTTTGGTCAGGTCACGCTTGTCGTTGTCGCCGCCTTGCGCCCACCACATGAAGCCGCGCATGCCGCGGTCTGTCGCCCATTTGCCTTTGTAGGCAATGGATTCGGGGTCGTCGTAGGAACATATCATTTTGCCGCCTCCGCGAACATAGGGCACTTTCCATACATTGTGGAAATAGCGGGTCCAAGTGCCTTTCTTTATGTTTTGTTCTATCTCCCAGTAGTCGTAGGTTTGGGGTTTTTCGTCGTACTGCACGCGCCCGTAGAAAGCCAGCCCCAGTACCATCTTGTGCATGGGGTAGCCTAACTTGCTGAACTCGTTGTACATGTGCTTGATGTCCCAGTCAAACGAGCCTACTCCGGTGGCATCGATGGCATTGTGGGGGGTATTATGAATGCCGGAGCCCATGTCATAGGTCATCACGTTGAACCAGTCCACGTAAGGTTCCACCGCCATATTGTCGATAAATTGCCATCCGCCGCTCACTTTCTCTTTGTCCTTGGGGTAGCCGGCATAGGTCAGCAGGTATTCGCCGAAGGGCAGGGTGTCGCGCAGGGTCTTCATCAGTTTGACATAGTTCTCGGTGTCCACGGCAGGGTCGCAGGCGTGCCCGGACCAACTGATGCCCGGCAATTCCCAGTCAATGTCGATGCCGTCAATGTTCCATTTCTTGCAGAACTCCTTGCAGTCGTGGGCAAAGTGGGACATCTGTTCCTGACTCTTCGCCATAGCGCTGAAACCGCCGCCTTGACTGTTGTCGTTGTTCTCCACCACATGGGAGAAAGAAACCTGTATTTTGAGGTCCGGCTTCTTCTCTTTCAGTGCCACTACCTGCTTGAACAAGGTCCAAGCCGAACTGCCGCCGGACAAGTCGAATTTTTGGTAAACACCGTCTTTGACGTACAGTTCGGCAAAGGCGAAGCAGATGTTCGTTACATAGTTTTGCAGCCCTTTTATCAGGTTGCTGCTGCGGCAGTACCATTCCACGTACGAGCAGACAACGCGGTCGTTGTCAAGGTTGACGATGCTGTCAAACTCCATAGTGTCCGTCCTTATGGTGTCAATGGTCGGAATGGTGTCATGGCGGATCGTGTCGGTTGTGTCTTTGTGAGTAGTGTCTGTGCGTGTGGTATCCGGTCCGGGTTTCGGCGGATTGGGGGTGTTGGCATCGGGCGAGCAGGCGATGACCATCGCCGCCAGCAGACCGGCAACCCATAAGATTTGTTTCTTCATTATGTTTCTTTTTTTAGTTATACTTGCGAACAAAATTTCCCGTTGCAAAGGTACGGCAAAAAAATGAAATATGCAAATTTATTTGCACATATTCATATAAAAATAGTGTTTTAGGGTCACCGAGTGCTTGAATGTTCAAGGGATCGAGGGGCTTTTTTTTGGGGGGGTAACTCAACAAAAATCGCGTCAGCAATTTTTGTTGAAGAGCGGAGGTATTGGTTGCCCATTGATTAGGCGTAGCGGTATCAATAATGCAACCCAATTGCCGAACGCGTTTTCGGGGACGTGACGGGGACGTGACGGGGACGTCACCGTCTTCGACAATTCGAAAACTCGGTTTCTCGAAAAATCGAGCACTCGATAACTCTAATCTCTCATCTCTCCAGGGGACTTGGGGGCTTACACTACCCAACTATTCCACTACACACTACCCCAAGAATACCTTCCACTTTCCACTTGCGCGCAGTGCACACTTACAAATTTGTACCTCCCACTTTATGGGGTCGGAGGTCTTAACACAGGGTTTTGCAGGTGTCCAAAAATAATCTAAACAATAAAAACATGTTAAAAGGAAACTATAAAACGCAAAAAGTTTCTAAATTACTTGCGTATGTCCGAAAAAAGCAGTATCTTTGCAGCCGCTTTTGAAAAAATACGCCCGATTATGAAAGACGAACTAAAGGAAATTATTATCCGGCATGCCGCGGATAAGATGCGCGAAGCCGGCATCCGTTCCGTTTCGGTGGACGACATCTGTCGTGACTTGGGCATATCTAAAAAGACATTCTATGTCCATTTCGAAACCAAGGAGGTATTGGTGGACGAGTTGTTGCGCCGTCGCGAACAAATAATGCGGGCTGACATTGTCAAAAAGACCAAAGGCAAGACCCTTACCGACTTGGTGCTGAACCTGTTGCGTATTCTTAAAGACCTGAAAGACGTAAGGCAGATGCCCGCCCTCGTGTATGACTTGAAAAAGTACTACCCCAAGCAGTTGGACGACCATTTGTGCCGTCTGAAAACCATCAATTGCGAACTGACGCAACACTATTTGAAACAGGGGGTGGAGGAGGGTTTTCTCCGCAGCGACATAGACATTGAATCCGCAGCGCGCGTGTTGGCATCGCTCCACCGCATCATGATGGAGAAGATTATCGAAGCCAAGGGCAATCCGACCCTGTTGCATGACACGAAGATGGCGATGGACATCTTCTTCCGCGGTTTGGTCTCGGAGAACGGCGCGAAAACGATACGGACAAAAATAGGGAAAGAACGGCAGGAAAACGGTCCGGCATGATTGGTATAATTTTTGTCGGTAGGAAGATAACGAAGCAAATAATAAAAAGTATATGAAAAAGATTGTTGTTTTATTGTTATGGGGAATGGCTATTCCCCTCATGGCGCAAGGTGTCGCGCAAGATGATTCCATCCGCCTCAAACTGGCCGAAGTGACGGCGCAGACCTACACCGGCCGTCTTGATTTGTCCCTCCGTGAGGCGCAGGATTTCGCCGTGCAGCAGAACCGCGCCCTGTTGAATGCCGGTCTGGATGTGAAAAAAGCGCATGCCCAGCGGTGGCAAACTATAGCCGCTATGCTGCCGCAGGCGGATTTCTCCACAGCCTACACAAACATGTGCGGGTACAAAATGGACATCGCCGGCATGGAAATGCAGATGCCCGCCTATCTGACAGCCAATATTACAGCCTCGCTCGGGCTGAACGGACAGGCCATCGTGGGGGCGTTACTCCAGAATATCGCCATCGAGATGCAGGACATCACGCGCGACCAAACGGAAACGGAACTGCGCGCCAAAGTGGTCGAGAGTTATATGGCGGTATTGGTCATGGAGCAGATAGTCAACCTGATGGACTCCAACTTGGTCAATATCGAGCAACTTGCTTTGCAGACCGCCAACATGGCGCAGGTGGGCGTGGTGGAGCAGACACAGGCCGACCAGATGCAGGTGCGGGTACTGCAGACGCGCGATGCCGTCCAACAATACCGCCGGAGTGTCATTCTGGCCTACAACGCTTTGCGCGTGCTGCTGGATGTGGACCCGAGTACCGAACTGGTGCTGACCAGTTCGCTGGATGAAATCATGTCTCCCGAAAACGCGTTGGGCGTCCTGTTCGAGAATTGGAATATCAACAACAACCATAACTATCAATTGCTGGAAAAGAATGTCGAACTGGCGGAAAAGAATGTCCACATGGCAGGTTGGGCTTACGGTCCTACCCTGTCGTTCGCGTACCAGTACAGTTACCGGAAAAACTTTGACGAAGGCGGCTTTAACATGACTCCGCCGAACATGATTGTGGCGACCGTCAGTATGCCTATCTGGTCCAGCGGTAAACGCGCCAGCGGAGTCACGGAGAAAAAACTTGCTTTACAGCAGGCCCGCAATACGCTGGACGAAACGCGCGACAACCTGGGTATCCAATATAACCAGTTGCGCTACAACCTGGCCAATGCGTATGAAACCTATAGGACCCAAAAGGAAAATTTGGAGGTTAGCCGCCGTATTTTCGGCAATATCACCAATAAATACAATTGGGGTGCGTCGTCCTCTGTGGAACTGACGCAGGCGCATACTGACTACCTGAACGCGCAGACATCTTATGTCAACGCCGTGATGGACCTCGTAAACGCCGATGTGGAACTGAAGAAATTTATGAACAACAAATAAGCACAGAACAATATATTATATAAGGTATGAAAAAAACATGGTTATTTGCAGCGGTTGCAGCCCTGATGCTGACCGCTTGCGCGAAAAAAACAGTGGAAAACGAAGAGCAGGAAAGACAGGAGGTTGTCAAGACCATGACGCTCCAACCCCGTATGGTGGAACGTCAGTTGACGGTGTCCGCCAACCTGCAAGGGTACGAGACGGTAAATGTGTCACCGTCCATTACCGGACATATTGAACATATCTTTGTCGAAGTGGGTGACCGCGTAGCCAAAGGGAAGGAACTGGTCCGGATGGATGAGACCCAATACAAACAGGCGCGTCTGACCATGACTAACCTGGAGGTGGAAATGAACCGCATGAACGAACTGATTAAAACCGGTTCTGTCAGCCAGCAGAGTTACGACCAGATGCAACTGAGTTACAACCAAACCAAGGAGAATCTGGATTTCTTGCAACAGAACACCTATTTTAAGGCTTCTATGAACGGTGTCATCTCGGCCAAGAACTACGAGGACGGCGAACTGTACAGCGGGTCGCCCATCTTGACGCTGACGCAGACCGACCGGCTCAAGGCGCTGATAGCCATTCCTGAACGTTATGTGCCCCAAATCAAACAGGGAATGAAACTGACCGTCAAGTCCGAAATCTACCCCGACAAGGAGTTTCCTGCTTTTATCGAGGTGGTTTATCCTACAGTAGAGACTTCCACCCACACTTTCCTGTGTAAGGTACAGATACCCAATACCAACCAGATGCTGCGGCCGGGTATGTATGTCACAACGACCATCGGTCTCGGGCAGGAGAACGCCATCCTTGTGCCTTATCAATCCGTCGAGAAACTGGTCGGTGCCAACGACCGCTACGTGTTCCTCAACAAGAACGGCCGTGCCCTGCGTGTCGCCGTCGAACTCGGCCAGCGTTTTGGCGAGGACGTGGAGATTATTGCGCCGGAAATCGTACCCGGAGCCGAATATGTGTATGTCGGTCAGCATAAGTTGGTGGACGGCATGCTGTTGAAAATAGAAAATGAATAGTGAAAGCGCCTTTCGCCTTCTGACTTCTTACTAAAATTAAGAGATATGAGTATTTACAGAACTTCCATACAAAAGCCGGTAACGACTGCGTTGATTTTTGTCGCGGTCATCATCATAGGCTTATTCTGCTTCACGCAACTGCCTATTGACCAGTTCCCGGAAATGGACCCGCCGTATATCACCGTTATGACCACCTATCCGGGGGCCTCCGCCTCCGAAATGGAGACCAATGTGACCAAGGTGATGGAGAATGCGTTGAACTCGACGGACCACCTCAAGCACATGACCAGCAGGTCCAAGGACAACATTTCGATGGTTACTTTGGAATTGGAGTGGGGCTGCAATATCGATGAGGCGGTCAACGATATACGCTCGTTTGTCGATATGGTCAAGGACAACCTGCCGGACAACTGCGGTACGCCCGTTATCTTCAAACTGTCCACCTCCTCAATGCCTATCTGTCAGTATTCCTTTACGGCGGATGAGAGTTATGCAGGTTTGGACAAACTGCTGAACGATGAGATAGTGCCGCAACTGAACCACATTGACGGTATAGGCAATATCTCCCTGTCCGGCTCGCCCGACCGGTATGTCTATGTGGATATTGACCAACAGAAACTGGATGCCTATGGCCTGACACTTGAACAGGTCGGTCAGGCCGTGTCTGCCAATAACCTCAACCTATCGTCCGGTACCGTCAAGATGGACAAGGAACAATACCAGATGCAGGTGCGTAGCGAGTTCTTGGAGAGCAAGGAGATAGAGAGCCTGATGGTCAGCATGACCGCAAAAGGGCAACAAGTCTTCATTCGGGATATCGCCACCGTACGCGACACGATTAAAGACCTCAGTCTGGACGAGAAAACCAACGGCCGCGAATCGGTGCGTCTGATTATCGCCAAACAGACGGGTGCCAATACGGTCAAGGTCTGTCAGGAAGTTAAGAAGGAATTGGCACGCATCCAAAAGCAAATACCGTCCGACATCAAAATCGAGCAGATTTACGAGGGTAGCGAAAACATCATGAACTCCATCCGTTCATTGGAGGAGTCCGTTCTCTATGCTCTGTTGTTCGTGGTGTTGGTGGTGTTGTTCTTCTTGGGCAAGTGGCGTGCCACGCTGATTATCTCGCTGACGATACCTATCTCGTTGATTGTGGCGTTTGCCTATCTGAAAATGGTGGATTCCAGTATCAATATCATTTCGCTTTGTTCGCTGACAATCGCCATCGGTATGGTGGTGGATGATGCGATTGTGGTCCTGGAGAATATCACGCGGCATGTCGAGCGCGGCGAGCATCCGCGCGAGGCGGCCATCTATGCTACGAACGAGGTTTGGGTCAGTGTTATCGCCACGACTTTGGTGTTGGTGGTGGTGTTCGTTCCGCTGACAATGGTGAACGGCATGGCGGGTATCATGTTCCACGAATTGGGATGGATAGTCACCATCGTTTGCTGTACCTCCACTCTGGTGGCAATTACCCTGACACCTATGCTGGCCAGCAAACTGCTCAAACCGCGTCAGGTCCACGTGGACGAAAACGGCGACCTCATTGACGACGATGCCAACAACAAAACCTGGTACGACAAGACGGTGGTCCGCCTGCTGGATATCATTGATGACGCCTACGCCCGTTCATTAGGCTGGTGCCTCAAGCACAAGGTATTGACTATCGGGGCTTTGTTCCTGCTTTTCGCGTTGAGTCTGTTGCCTGTCATAACGGGCAAAATTGGTTTCGACTTTATGCAGGAACAGGATACGGGGCGTATGAGTGTCACGGTTGAACTGCAACGCGGTACACGTATTGAGGAGACTTTGAAGACAGCACGCAAACTGGAAGCGCGTTTTATTGAACTTGCACCTGAGATTCAGTTGATTAACACTTCAGCGGGTAGCAACGATGACGCTACTTTGGCTGCGATGTTCTCCTCAACGATGAACAACAAGATTTCCATGACCATCCGTACCAACAAGAAATGGCAACGCCAACGCTCTATCTTCGAAATAGCCGAAGTGCTGCGTCAGGAGATGGCACGCTATCCGGAGATAACCGACTTCCAGGCTACCGCCTCCAGCGGAATGGGCGGTAATGGCGGCAATACGGTGGATATTGAGATTTACGGCTATGATTTTGCTTCCACATCGCAGATGGCGGAGCAAATCAAATTATTGACCAAGCAGTTGCCCGGTGCGCGCGATGTGACTATCTCGCGTGAAGACGACCGTCCCGAAATCAAGATTACCGTTGATAAGGAGAGAGCCTCGCGGCTCGGCCTCACTTCCGCCACAATCTCCCAGTACCTGCGCTACCGTGTCAACGGCATGAACTGCGGCTACCTGAAGGAGGACGGCTCCGAATACGATATTCTGGTGCGTTTGAAGGAGGAGAACCGCAACTCGCTTGAAGACATTGCCAACTTGACTATCCCGACCGCTACGGGCGGACGTGTCAAATTGTGCGAAGTTTGCTCTATCGGCGAGTATTGGGCGCCGCCTACCATCGAGCGCAAGGCGCGTCAGCGTATCGTCACCATCAAGGTTTATCCTTATCAGACATCGTTGGGCGATTTGGCCAAACAGATTGAAGATAAAGTTATGCCGCAGATTGATTTCCCCACGGGGTACAGTTACCGTCTGGCCGGTACTTACGAAACACAGGAGGAGACCTTTGGCAACATGGCCTTGCTGGGCTTGCTGATTGTCATCTTGGTGTATATCGTGATGGCCTCGCAGTTTGAGTCGTTCTCCAAGCCCGGTATCATCATGTTCTCCATTCCGTTCGCCCTTTCGGGTGTGCTGATAGCCCTGTGGCTGACCGGCCGCTCGTTGGATATGATTGGTGCGTTGGGCTTGGTACTGCTGGTGGGTATTGTGGTCAAGAACGGTATCGTCTTGGTGGATTATATCAACTTGATGCGCGAGCGTAACCATCCGCTGAACGAGGCGATTATGATGTCCGGCCGGAGCCGTATCCGTCCTGTCTTGATGACAGCATTCACTACGGTACTCGGTATGGTGCCTATGGCGGTCAGCAACGGCGAAGGCGCCGAGATGTGGCAGCCGTTGGGTATAGTCGTTATCGGCGGCTTGACGGTCAGCACCTTCCTCACTTTGTATATCGTGCCTGTCTTGTACGGCGCCATCACCGAAGAGGATGAAGCGGCCAAACTGCGTAAACTCCGCGAGAAATTCATCTTTATGAGTATTAAAGTCAATAAAGACAAGTGATATGAAAAGTGTAATGATTGTTTTTAACCAGGCCAACACGGAACGTGTTGAATATATGTTGGATGTGCTTGGTATACGCGGTTGGACTTTTTTTGAGCAGGTGCAGGGGCAGGGTACCGTGGACGGCGAGCCCCGTCGCGGCACGCATGCGTGGCCCGAAATGAACTCTGCGGTCATTACCGTGGTGCAGGACGACAAGGTGGACGCCTTGTTGGAGTCCGTCCAAAAACTGGACCTCCGCAATCCGGAAGTCGGTGTCAAGGCTTTCTGCTGGAATATCGAAAGGATGGTATAAGACGAATCAAGCCCCCGCTTCGGCAGGGGCTTGATTTATTTGGCTACAACCAAGTAGTAGTTTTTCTTCCCTTTTTGGAACAACAGGTATTTGCCGTTCAGCAGGCTGTCGGCGGTGACGGGTGTCTGCGGGTCTGTCATTTTCTCTTTGTTCATGGAAAAACCGTTGGCCAGTATCATCTTGCGGGCTTCGCCTTTGCTGGGGAAAATGTGGGTGTGTTCGGCCAGCAGGTCCAGCGGGGGAATGCCTTTTTCCAATTCCTTACGGTCTATCTCGTATTGCTCCACGCCTTCAAACACTTGCAGAAATGTCTCTTCGTCCAGTTTGTGCAGTGTCTCGGCGGTGGCGTTGCCGAACAGGATGTTCGATGCTTCCACAGCAGCGTTGTAGTCTTCTTCGCTGTGGACCATGATGGTCACTTCCTTGGCCAGTCGTTTCTGCAGGGTGCGCAGATGCGGGGCTTGTTCGTGTTCGGCTATCAGTGCGTCTATTTCGTCTTTGTTCAGACCGGTGAATATCTTGATATATCGTTTGGCGTCCTCGTCGCCCACGTTCATCCAGAACTGGTAGAACTTGTACGGGCTGGTGTAGCGGCGGTCCAGCCAGATGTTGCCGCTTTCGGTCTTGCCGAATTTGCCGCCGTCGGCTTTGGTTATCAGCGGACAGGTCAGTGCAAAGGCATCGCCGCCGTTCATTTTCTTGATGAGCTCGGTGCCGGTGGTGATGTTGCCCCATTGGTCACTGCCGCCCATCTGCAGCTTGCAGTTCTTGTGTTCGTTCAGATAGACGAAATCGTAGCCTTGCAGCAGTTGGTAGGTAAATTCCGTGAAGGACATGCCGTTGTTGTATTCCCCATTAAAGCGTTTCTTGACGCTGTCTTTGGCCATCATATAGTTGACTGTTATCAGTTTGCCTACATTGCGGGCGAAGTCGAGGAAGGTATAGTCTTTCATCCAGTCGTAGTTGTTCACCAGTTCGGCGGCGTTGGGTTCGTCGGAATGGAAGTCAAGGAACCGTTCCAATTGTTTTTGTATGCACGCTTGGTTATGCCGCAGGGTCTTTTCGTCCAACAGGTTGCGTTCGGCGCTTTTGCCGCTCGGGTCGCCTATCATGCCGGTGGCCCCACCGATGAGGGCGATAGGTTTGTGCCCGCAACGTTGCAGGTGCCGCAACATCATGATGCCGCACAAGTGTCCTATATGGAGGCTGTCGGCGGTCGGGTCAATGCCCACGTAGGCGGCGGTCACCTCTTTCATCAGTTGTTCCTCGGTACCGGGCATGATGTCTTGCAGCATCCCTCGCCAACGCAGTTCTTCTACAAAATTCTTCATAGGTCTATTATTTTTATGGAGTGTGCAAATGTTTGTTTATTCCTTTTCGAGATAATATATCACAGCGCGCAGTCCGACAGACTTTACTTCTTGTCGGGATATACCTGTTTGCCTTCAAACCATGTATAGGCAACGTTGGTATTGAAGATGGCTTTCTTGTCCGTCTTCTCTAACTCCAATACATCTTGATCCAACAACACAAAGTCCGCATATTTGCCCGCCTTGATAGAACCGCGCTCTTGCTCGAGGCCAAGCGAAGAAGCGCCATTGATGGTGAGGCATTGAAGCACTTCGCTGACCGTCAGCAACTCATCGGGATTGCAAGGATTGACATCAAGATACGCAGGACTTAGCCCCGTCACACTTACTCCGATGATATTAGGAACCGTTCCAAGAATCTCCTCTCCGCAAGGAGCGTCGGTAGAGGAAGATACGTTAATACCGGCCTTCAGCAAAGATTTCATGGGATAAGCATTTTTATACACACTTTCCGGCATGAGGTCTAAATAATACTGACGTACGAAATCCGGGTCACCTGCATGCCAAATCATGTTGGATGCTATACCGATGTTATTTTGACCGCAACGGGTAATGTCGGCTTGGGAGATATTACGGACATGCGCCAACGAGTTACGAATCTTAAGCGAAGATGCCGAAGGCGAAGCGCAGAAGGCATTGATAACTGCATTGCAAGCCAAATCGCCGAAGGTGTGAACATGAACGGGCATCCCTTTGGCATTGGCAGCAGCCACTATTGTGTTCATTTCTTTCTGCTCCCAAATGATGTTGCCGTGCTTCTTGTCGGCCGGTATATCCGGTTTGATATATTCCTCACTTATCCATCCTGTACCGGTATCCGTTACGCCGTCTTGGAACAGTTTTACGCCGTTGGCTTGGATATGTCCTTTGGTGTATCGGGTAGATAAAGTGTCAATGCGAGCCAATTTATTTAATACCCGTTGCGGCATGTCTTCACTTTTAGGCAAGCCCCAGTCGTAACTGCGGATGGTGTAGTAACCTATCACATTGACCGTGAGTGTACCGGCTTTATCCATCTGAGCAAGATACTTGTACGTTTCTGCATCGTCAAACGTGTTGATGAAAGCATCCAAATAGGACGTGAACCCGCGTTTATTAAGTTCTGCTACGGAATATTGGCATGCCTGAAGGTATCCGGCTGAGTCTAACGGGGCTTTAACGTTTTGCTCAAGAACAAACATCACGACTTCGTCGGTAATATATCCGCTGGCGATGTTGTCTGAACCTTGTATTGTGATAATATCTCCCCCGCGAACGTCTTTAATCTTGTGCCCGTTCTCATCAATCAGTCCCGCATTCTTAAGTGCTGTTCTGTTGCAAAGCGCATTGTGACCGCCTCCATCCATCATCACAATCGGATAACCTTGAGAAACGGCTTCTATCTCCATTGCATAATCATTCTCGCTAAATTTGTCAACATCTCGCGTATTCCAACCGAAGGAAAGGAAGGGACCGGGTTTGGCTTGCATCTTTTGGGGGATGACGGTGCTTATGAGATTCGCGTAGGGTTCTCTGAATCCGGGCAACTTGCGTGCGATACCGTCAATACCGATGAAGTGTCCGTGACCCTCGGTACATCCGGGGATAACCAGACCTTTGCCTCTGTAGTCAACCACTTGCACGCCATCTTTGATATACTTCTCTGCTTCAGTTTCGGTACCTACATAGAGGAATTTACCGCCTCCCGCTACAAAGGCTTGAGCGATTATATCTTTTCCTGATTCATCTTTCTCAGCAGTAAAGATGTTACCGAAAACTACAAGATTTGCCGTTTCCTCTTGAGGTTGAGGTTGGTCTTTTTCGTCTCTGCAGCCTGCCAATGTGGTAGCTGCAAGCGCCATAAAGGCGATAAATACTTTCTTCATTGTTTTAATCGGTTAAATTTATGGTGCATTTGGTTCCGATGGTTAATCAATAATTCTAACCAATCGCAAAGATACAACAAAAATTTGGAGTGTGCAAATCTATTGTGCTTTTGCAGACAAAAAAGAATAGATTTGTACTGTCCAACAGCAAATGCAATTTTGTTGCAAAGTTAGTAAAAATGTTTTGAAAAACGAAATAAAGGTGTATCAAAATTTAATTTTTCTCTTGGACGTCTATTTAATTTGTGCTGGATATGTAGTATTGTTTTATT